>JBLFWX010000031.1:0-51759 GCA_047611805.1 Gammaproteobacteria bacterium | reverse complement strand
GTGGTGTAGCGATCGGCCTTATCCGGCAAATAGGTGATGCCAGGACGAACCGCCCCGCAGGTTCGCGTGAAATCGCCATCGGCCAAGATGGAATAAGGAATGAGCGAATAAAGACGGGTCGGCGCGTCAGAATGTTTCATCATCGTGTACGGGCTAAGCTGCTGGCTCGGGTTCGAAATGTAACCGACGAGTTCACCGAGCGCGGCATTCGAGTATTCGTCGTTAAACAGGGGTCGGAATCGTTCCGCACGTTCATCGACCATCATCCAATCTTCAACTGCGTACACGCCGGCGACGTGGGCTAAATCTTTAACGATGCCGAAGTACACCATGGCACCGGCATCCATCATTTGATCGCGTGACCACCCGGCGATGCGCTTCCACAACTTCATCGTCGCATCTTTTACTTTCTCAGTGAGGGCCACAAACGCGGCCGTCAACTCAGCACTCGTTTCCATGGCAACCGGCATATAGCCCTCGGTTAGAACGTCAGAGGTATACAAGCCGACCGCAACAACATGCTCGGCCTTAAACTCGGGTTCCGATTCAAACGAACCCCAGTCGTCCATCAAATTAAAATGACAGCCCTCGACCGCCATCGGTACGGTTAAGTTGTTGTACGGTATGTCGGCGGCTACGTCATCGAGCCACGGGAAATCGCTTTCGGAGAGATCCATGTAGTCGCGGACGATCATTTCGCGGTTCGCTGATAATTTGTAAGGTCCGGAGTTGTGCAAACTCACCCGGCTTTCGCAAGAAATCAAAAAACCATATTGGGATGCCGCCGCCATGAACGCCTGCGCGGCCGTGTGCAGTGGATCGCCGATCCGACACTCATGCATATCGGCATGAAATACTTGTAGACGTCGCTCTGGTAAAAATTGCCCGCGATGACCAAATTCGCTGTTCGTGATATGTCCATCGTTACGATGCCAAGCGAGCTGAAATCGCTTCCAGAAATCCATCACGAAAATTAAGTCGTCGAGGGCATCCTGTGGGCGTAGCAGCCCCATGTTAATAAGCAATTCACGACCAAGCAGATAAAACGATAATCCCCAACCCATACTCGGGTTTTGAATTTTTATTCCCATGTTGCGGGCCCGATCGCCAATGTCTTGCGCAGGCATCGCGGCATCAATCTTGCGCAGCAATTCCGGATAGCGATAGAACGCCATCATGTACGACAACAACATGTAGGGCGACACTGGGAACAGTTTCGATTCCTGTACGGTGCGGGTGAGGCACAGCCAGTAAGTTTCGTCCGAAAGTTGCTGGATCAACGTATTCGTTTCGAGTAGATGTTCGTAGGTGATCGGTTTCTCAGACATCACACGCCTACTTCACCTGACGCCAAATGGTTGCCGTCATCTCGACACCTTGCTGGTAAGCCTCTGCCGTTTTTGCTGGGGCCGTGGTCTCCAAAATGACCGTGTCGCCCTCTTTGATACCCGTGATTTTCGCGTTCATGAGGCACGGAATTCCGTACTCCCGAGTCAAGATCCCAAGGTGGGATCTGACTGTGCCGCCGGCGCAAATAACGCCGGCAAACTGTCCTAAGATTGGCGCCGTCAAGGTACCGCCGGAATCATCGATCACCGCAATGGTATTAGGTGGGACCCCGTCGGTTAGATAGCGGAAGACCCGCGCACTCGAGCGAATGTAGCGTGCGGTTCCAACGGTGTTTTCGGCATTGCCGACCACGTTGTCGCCGATTCCACAGACAATATTTCCATGCTCGTCGGCTTCTTGCCCGAGCGGCGCGTCGGGGTGTTGAAAGCTGAATTCGACATCTTCGTCTGACAAGCCATCGGCGGCGACATAGGCATCCGGGCGTTCTTGCTGTGAAACGAGTGCCGACCATTCATAGCGGTGTCCGAGGTCGAGCAACCTCGCATCGATGTTGGCAAGAACCTTAGCGTCAACAACGGATTCGGCGCTGGTGAAGACGAAATCGGCCCATTGCTCGCCTGTACGGGCAAGATGCTCGCGGACTTTTTCCTTGATTGCCCCATGAAACGCTTCAACGATGGCGAATTGGGCTTGCTCGCCGAATTTATCCGAATCGCTGTGATAATGAGACATGAATTTCGCCGGTTCTGTGGGTGCCGTCACCGCCTGGGGCTGGCGAATCGCGGTGCTTAAGAATGGCGCAAATTAAATTTAGTGTCAATTCTGCTACTACGGAATTGTCCTACAATATTGTAATAACAGAAGTTGTTCACAGAACGAATGTGCATCGCTAATCCGGGACAAAGTCACGAATAATGGATTGCTGGCTGAGCTACTTGAACGAGAAGTCTAAGCGTCTGAAAATGGACCACAATTCTGTCACTAGTTAGGGTATCAATAATGTCTACTGCGAGCGCCGTTCCAGCCGCGCAAAACGCGCCGATTGTGCGCACCGACAGCGCCGGGGTCACCGAGTTAATGCTCAACGACCCAAATAAATACAACACGTTATCGCGCGAAGTTCTCGACTCGATGCTAGCGAATCTCGCCGAGATTGCTGGTGACAAATACGTGAGAGTTGTCGTGATCTCAGCGCGCGGCCAAGCTTTTTGCAGCGGCCACAATTTGAAGCAAATGCGCGCCCACCGCGATCACGATTACTACGAAGAACTGCTCGCCGATTGCTCATCAATGATGCAGCGCATAGTGACACTGCCGCAACCCGTGATCGCTAAAGTGCAAGGCATTGCGACCGCTGCGGGTTGCCAATTAGTGGCAAGTTGCGACCTCGCAGTTGCCGGACAGGGCGCCCGATTCGCAACGAATGGAATCAACAACGGCTTATTTTGTGCGACCCCAGCAGTTGCCGTGAGTCGCACGGTTGCGCGTAAGCACGCGCTCGAAATGCTCTTGACCGGGGACTTTATTGATGCCGATCGAGCCGCAGCGATTGGCTTGATTAATCGGGTCGTCCCGGACGATGAACTAGATGCAAACGTCGACGCGCTCGCACAAGCACTGGCGGCCAAATCGCAATACGCACTACGCCTTGGAAAGGATTCTTTCTACCGACAACTCAACGAACCACTCGATGCGGCGTATCGAAGTGCGTCGAATGATTTAGTATGCAATCTAATGTCTCCCGACGGCATCGAAGGTGTCGATGCTTTTATCGAAAAGCGCGAGCCACATTGGGATAACGACTAATTTAGGTGTAAAGCAGAAGATAATGAATAAGCACGAAGTAGCCACTAGCCTTTATGAACAAGATCTAGATCAAGTCACAGCGAACTACACGCCGCTCTCACCTTTAAGCTATATACAACGTGCGGCTTCGGTTTATCCGAATCAGCTTGCGGTGATACATGGTGAGCGACGGTTCACTTGGACAGAAACGTTTACCCGTTGCCGACAACTGGCCTCGGCGCTGAGTCAACGAGGCATCGGCTTAAATGACACGGTCGCCGTATTAGCGACGAACATTCCGGCGTTCTACGAAGCGTTAAACGGCGTACCCGCCTGTGGCGCGGTGATCAATCCGATCAATATTCGTCTTGACGCCGACGCCATCGCATTTATTCTCGATCACGGCGAAGCGAAAGTTCTCATTACCGACACGGAGTTCGCGCCTGTCGTACGCGAAGCCTTGGAAAGATGCACGGTTAAACCACTGGTTATTGATATCGCGGACGAGCAGGCGCTATGTCACGATCGACTAGGAAACATCGAGTACGAAGAATTTATCGCGGCCGGTGACACTGAGTACCCGTGGACATTGCCAGCCGACGAATGGCAAGCCATCGCGTTGTGCTACACCTCTGGAACGACTGGAAATCCAAAAGGCGTCGTCACTCATCATCGCGGCGCCTATCTGAATTCGATTGGCAACGTTCTAGCCTGGACGATGCCACAGAATCCCGTGTACCTGTGGACGCTACCCATGTTCCATTGTTGCGGCTGGTGTTACCCCTGGTCAATCGCCATGCAAGGTGGCACGAACGTGTGTCTGCGCCGTATTGCCCCGGCCGACATTTTCGCGGCGATCGAGGATCACGGCGTCACGCATTTTTGTGGTGCGCCGATCGTGCTGAATTTTATTGTTAATGCGGCCCCCGAAGATCGCCGCGAGCTGAAAGAGCCAATCAACGTGATGACCGCAGGGGCTGCCCCACCGGCGGCCATATTAAAATCCATGGCCGATCAAGGCTTCAAGGTTACCCACGCCTACGGTTTGACCGAAGTCTACGGGCCTGCCGTATTTACCGCACACCAACAATCTTGGGATTCTTTGTCGTCCTTAGAACTCGCGGAGAAGCGTATCCAACAAGGTGTGCGCTACAACGTCCTAGAAGGCCTCGACGTTCTCGATCCCGAAACGATGAAACCAGTGCCACGGGATGGTGAAACGATTGGCGAAATCATGTTTAAGGGTAATGTCGTCATGCGTGGTTATTTGAAGAATCCGCAGGCAACCCAAGAAGCACTCGCCGATGGTTGGTTCCACTCCGGCGACCTCGGCGTGATGCACCCAGAAAACTATATCCAGCTTAAGGATCGTTCGAAAGACATTATTATTTCGGGCGGCGAGAATATTTCGTCCATTGAGGTCGAGGAAATCTTATATAAACACCCGCACGTGCTCGAAGCCGCGGTGGTTGCGCGGCCGGACGATAAATGGGGCGAAACACCGTGTGCGTTCGTAAAATTGAAACCAGCAGCGCCGACCGTGACAGCGCAAGAGCTGATCGCCTTTTGCCGTGAAAATATTGCGCGCTTCAAAGCACCGAAGACGGTAATTTTCCGCGAACTGCCGAAAACGTCGACGGGCAAAATTCAGAAATACAAATTACGCCTAGAAGCCGGCGAACTCGGCAGTTTGTAGGAGCCGAGCGCTCTGCTTTCGGACTTCAGCTAGCCAGTTCTTGAAGCCGCTGCAGCCTGTCAGTCAATTGGACTTAGGGAATCGCCACGCAGCAAGCAGGAGAGTGAAGCCGAATCACCGTTCATTTGAGGTAAATAGTTGTTCTTTCTATCGACAATGAAGGTGGATTTGAAGGGCGATCCCATCGCCGCCGTAGATTCGCCCTATTGTCCGCCAGACTGCTAGCCCGTGCTTGATTGAAATAGCCACGGTGCCTCGACGGCACGTCTCGTTTCATAGGCACGGATCGCATCAGCCGACTTAAGGCTAATCCCGATATCATCGAGACCGCTTAACAATCGATCGCGTAGCCCTGGATTTATTTCAAACGGATGAGAGTCGCCATCGCTGGTCGTCACTGTCAGCGACTCAAGGTCAACGGTCAGGGTATATCCCTCCGTGTTCGCGCAATCGATAAAAAACTGGTCGACGATCTGTGGCGCTAAGATCACGGGGACCAAGCCGTTCTTGCACGTGTTGCTGTAGAAGATGTCCGCGTAGCTCGGCGCGATGATCGCTCTGATGCCGTGATCGTGAATTGCCCAAGGCGCATGTTCGCGTGAGGAGCCACAACCGAAATTCTGGCGCGCTAAGAGTATTTTCGCACCCCGATAGCGCGCTTGATTAATCACGAAGTCCTCATTGACCGGGCGGCCGGAACAATCTTGATCAGCCTCGCCCTTATCGAGATATCGCCACTCATCGAACAGATAGACACCGAACCCGGTTCGTTTGATAGACTTCAGAAATTGTTTTGGGATAATTGCATCCGTGTCGACGTTAGGCCTATCGATTGGCAGAACGACGCCACTAACTTTTTGTACCTTTTCCATCGCTTAGTCCTCCCGAGCGTCAACAAAATGACCGGCAATACCGGCAGCGGCAGCCATCGCCGGGCTCACCAAATGTGTTCGACCACCGCGACCTTGGCGGCCTTCAAAATTTCGATTCGATGTCGACGCACAACGTTCCCCATCAGACAGTTGATCCGGGTTCATTCCGAGGCACATCGAACAACCAGGCTCGCGCCATTCGAAACCTGCGGCCATGAATATTTTGTCCAAACCTTCTGCTTCCGCTTGAGCTTTGACTAAACCCGAACCTGGCACAACCATCGCCAAGGCGACGCTCGACGCTTTGTGGCGACCTTTGATCACTTGGGCCGCAGCGCGTAAATCTTCAATCCGTGAATTTGTGCACGAGCCGATGAATACTTTGTCGATCGCGATGTCGTGAATTTTCGTGCCGGCGGTTAAGCCCATATACTTCAGCGCATTGTTCATACCGATACGCCTCGATTCGTCCATCACGTCATTCGGATCAGGCACCACACCCGAGATCGGCACCACCATTTCCGGCGACGTCCCCCAGGTGACTTGAGGTTCGATTTGGCGTGCATCGATTCGTACCGTCGTATCGAAAACTGCGCCGGGATCGGAACGCAGCTCACGCCACGCGCTAACTGCTTTGGTCCAGAGCTCACCGCTCGGCGAAGACGGCCGACCTTTCATGTAGTCCACGGTCACCTCGTCTACTGCAATGATGCCGGCCCGCGCGCCTGCCTCAATTGACATGTTGCAGACCGTCATTCGCTCTTCCATGGTGAGTGCGCTTATCGCCTTGCCCGCATATTCAATGGTGTGCCCGTTCGCACCAGCAGTCCCAATTTGACCAATGATCGCGAGCACTAGATCTTTTGCAGACACACCGACGCCTAGATCTCCGTCGACTTGGATACACATATTTTTCGCTTTGCGAAAAACGAGACATTGCGTCGCCAAACAATGCTCCACTTCCGAGGTTCCGATGCCGAAAGCAAGCGCGCCTAGCGCACCATTTGTGGCGGTATGCGAGTCACCACAGACGATCGTCATACCGGGCAAGCACCAACCTTGTTCGGGCCCGGTAACGTGGACGATTCCGCGTCGATCATCACCGATATCGTAGTGCGTGATGCCATAGTCGCGACAATTTTGCGACAGCGTATCTAACTGCAACTTAGCAATGGGGTCCGTTATTTTGTGTACGTCTACGGTTGGCGTGTTGTGATCGGACACCGCTTTGGTCGCAGAAGGTCG
Organism: Gammaproteobacteria bacterium; assembly: GCA_047611805.1. Taxonomy (GTDB): domain Bacteria; phylum Pseudomonadota; class Gammaproteobacteria; genus UBA11873. The sequence continues at coordinate 44,811 of JBLFWX010000031.1, read as the reverse complement.
CCACACTGGGCGACCGGCAAGTTTCAAGCCCTCGAACGCCTGCGGCGTTGTCACTTCATGAATCATGTGCCGGTCGATGTAAATTAGCGCCGTACCATCGTCGAACTCTTCGACAAGGTGAGCGTCCCATAATTTGTCGTATAGGGTTTTTGTAGCCATTCGGAGTCGGATCTCGCTAGTCAATCATCATGTAGCATCAATGGCGCATCTGCGGATTACAGTGCAGATTGCCCCGGGGGCGGAATTTTATCACTATTCAGTATTTATACATGGTTGGCGTTCAGATTATTATTCAAACACGGCACAGCGCAATGAGTAGGCTACTGGAATGAAACTTAAATTATTCGCATTGGGATTATTAGCGGCCATGGCTATGAACACGAGAGCCGATTTTAACGACGGCGTCGTGGCACTGACGATGGGCAATTATGAAAAAGCGTTATCACTATTTGTCCCACTTGCCGAAACGACGAACCACGCCTATGCGCAATATTTCATCGGTCGGATGTATGCAGATGGGCAAGGCGTCGAAAAGAACCTAGAAACAGCTGCGAAATGGTATCGCAAGGCATCGGTTCAGGGCGTTGCGGACGCGCAACTGCGGCTCGCAGGACAATACGAAATTGGCGACGGGGTGCCGCGCGACATAGAGACGGCCTACGCTTGGTATAGCGTGGCTGCGACTCTTGGTAACGCCAAAGCTAAAGCCGCGATGGAGGAATCGAGCAAGCGTCTGTCTCCCGAGGAGCTAGAAGAAGCTCGAACATTTTCGACTGAGCTAATTGAAAAGTACGCAAAGACGCCGATGGAGACCTCTCGGTCACAATGATTTCGGGCTTCTTTCGCTGTTCAGATTGAGATGTCGACGAATGTGCCGCGCGCCGAAGACGTTAACGCACCGCCCATTTGGTGAATCATTGAATTGAGTAATGCGGCCGATCCGATTTTTCGTAACCGCCCGGACGCGGCACTTTGCATAGCCTCATTATTGGCGGGTGGCTGATAGGTGCGATATGCCGCATCGACTCGATAACGGGGGTTCGGGCGTCTTTTCGCATCATCGGAATTGGTGGGTCGTGGACGCAGCTGATCGGCACTGTGCTCCGGCCGTCGGGCCGTGAAATGTTGGATCGGTGCGTTAAGCTTATTCATTGCACATACAATCGAATTGCAAGTCTGCGTTCGCGTGAGAATCTGATGTCGGCCGCCAGTGTTGGCGATTATGCCACACCTGGGAAAGCCCAGGTACGCCTAAATTGCAGACATTCCTCCGCTCAAGCGCCTTTTCGAGCAGCCGAGTTCGGTTGTGCAGTCGTTACGACTTCATAGCGAGAGATCAGTTTGTCCATATTCGATAGCGAGTAGATATGGAGGTACAACAGATCGAGGTAATCCCTTTCGGCGAACATTTTCAGTTGCTCTGCCGGCATTGACTTAACTTTATTTCGCGGCACGCAATAAAGTCCTGACAAAGAAAATTGACTCCCCGATTTCATCGAAAAATCAGCCTGCATGGACTCGACTAAATCAGCTGCGGCTACCGCCTTACAAAATTCCGTCGTAACCGCACTATGCTTATGAAATTCTTCTAAGAACTTCACCGAATTCGCTAAAACCTCTCCGTGTTCCCCATTCTCGGTGATCAACCGAGTACCTTCGCCAACGGTATTAAATCCTGAGAACGATTCGTCAACACACACGGCAAAACTTGTCGCCTTACCGTCCGCATCGGCAAGGATAAACGGGTAACGTCGAATGTAAGCTGGAATGTAGGTTCCGAGCCAGCTCCCGTCTTCGGCTAACATCAGGTTTTGATTCTGAACAACTCCGAGCAGCGCAACGGGCACCAGAGTACCCAATGAATCTTTCGCAAACACGATCGGATACTCGCGTGAGGCCATGGGGAATTCTGTACCGGCGACGTAGATTGAGTTCGTCGAACTCGTAAATTGATATCCCCGCCCCATATCCACGGACCAGTCCTTATGTCGCTCGCGACTTAATGCGACAACATTTCGGTAGAACATGGGTTGTTTTTATTCTGGCTCCATTTACGAGTCTCTCAATAATTCCGGGCGAACGACGGCAATACAATGTCACCTGTCCAAATTACTCGGCCGTGCGCTAAATCTATCACGCCGCGATACTGATTCACGTCGCCTGCTTGAACGAGGTCGGGCAATAGTTGACGCCGAATCTTTAGTCCAATCTCTTCGAATTCCTCGAACTCCTCGAATTCATCTTCCAAATCTTCCAACGGCACGATCTCTTCGAATTCTTCATCCAAATCGTCAAACTCGTCGACGGGTACTTCTTGTTCGATGAAATCGTCGTCAAGTTCTTCGAAAGCTTCTTCTGCAGGTTCCAATTCAGGTAGTGGCTCGGGCGCGGCCAAACGCGGCGCTTCGAGATTCGCAGGCTCACTCGGCGCGTTCTCGAGCGGTCCGGCGTTGTCGAAGCGTTCATCTGGCTCGAATTCGGTATCGTCAAATTCTTCCGCAAACTCATCAATTTCGCCGAACTCATCCGTAAAATCTTGTTGCGACGCGTTGTAGTCAGCTAATTGTTGTTTGTATGTTTGGAAATTATCCAACTCTTGTCGGAAGCCTCCCAGCAGCCGAGCTCCATCCTCAGCGTCGATAACGCCATTGGCACTACGTTTCTCAATTTCAGCAATTCGACTTTCAAGCTGTGTAGTGAGCGAATCGATCTCCTCCCCGGTGATGTTCGGGGCACACCCTTCTGCTTCTTCGCATTGGTCGAGCGACATGGCTATACCGTTGCCAATAACACCGAACAGACTCAAGTCATCCTCAAACAAACCAGCATCTATAAATTGAACGTTTTGTAAGCCCGTTAACGCGGAGGCAGGGTTGGAGAACACGACTTGCACCGATTGCAAATTCAAACCGAGACCGGCGATGATCGCTAGCGTCAACGGATCAAAATCGACCGAGTTCGCGTTGCTGCTCGAGTCGAAAACGGGTTCATCCTCATTCGCGGATACGGCTAATAGCAAATCGCCGTTATTGAGATCGAAGCGAATATTATTCGGATTAAGGACGGCGTTATTGGCGATAAGTACGGCTTTCCCGCCACCAATTACCGCGGCACCACTGGCCGGACCGGTAATATCCCCTGGTCCTTCACCGTTCGGACTGGTGTCACCTACCGCGACTAACGTGACCTGTCCCGTCGCCGCCGCCGATATTCCGGCCTCCAGATTAATATTGTGCCCAATTAATGTCACCTCACCACCGACTGCAAAGTCTTGACCGACAACAATCAAATTCGCCGTAACACCGGGAGGATTAACTACCGTAGCCTGCTCTGCCGGGGAATCCAATGGATTAAGTAGCGCTCCAACAATTAAATGTCCCTGAAAATTGCTGAACTGACTAGCAGCAATGCTGCCGGGACCGCTGTCGTTGCCGATAAAGATATCCGTGTTAGCTGTCGGGATGATGTCCAGATTTCCGGTACCGGATACGGGACCGTTAAAATCGGTTATATCGGTGGTGGACCGTAGTAAGACGTCGCCATTGAATGTCGACGGGCCATTGAAAACCATATTCCCGCCGTCGAGATTGCCGCTAAAATTGGTCGCGCCGTTATAGATTTGTGAACCCGTTGTGGTCACGGCCCCAACCCGGGAATTGGCAGATGTGAAATTTACAGATGACGCGTTCGTCATACCGCCGACGATAATCGAACTCGCGTTAATCGTGTAAGCAGCGCCGTTTCCGGTTAAAGAATCGCTAACCGAAAACATACCCCCACCCGTATTGATCGACTGACTCGCATTCGCAACGAGATGCGCAGCAATTTTTATCGGTGCGCCAGCAGTTGCGCTTGTGCCGTCGGCGTCCAAGGTCACGGTCGTCGCAGTATAGGTCCCGAGGAGTGAACCACCGTCAATGATCAGGTTTGCCAACGTGCCTTGCGCCGTTAGGTTCTCCACATTAGTAAACGTCCCCACGACACCGTTCGTCGTGCCGGCATTCAAACCCGCGGTGCGCCAGTTACTCGCGAACGGCTGGCTGATGGTATCCGCGCCCGGGCCGCCGTTTAAATTGCCAGTCACGCGATTCGCCGCACCGATCGAGAAATTGTCTATCGCGCTACCGCCGGTTAAATTCTCGAATGCCGAAAAAGTAACTCCGCCCACGGTCCCGGAACCAATCCCGGAAATGTTCCAATTGTTATTCGCATTCGCTCCGATAAATGTGTCGCTGCCAGCGCTAGTCCCAATGATCTGCTCGAAATTCAATCCCGACCCATCTGCAATGAGTGACTTAACGCCGGTTGCTAAATTAACTGAGACCGGTCCCGTTACGCCCGCGTAATTAAGGATGTCGTTGCCCGCGCCCGCATCGAGCCCGCCGAAATTAGAGGTGCTCGAGAAATTAAATGTGTCTGCGCCAGAGCCACCTTCTAGCCGAGAAACATTCAAGAACGATGTCAGACCGCCGATGTTGCCTTGGTTCGCTCCGGTGAGATCCCAGTTGTTCGCTACATTACCGCCCACCACGGTATTAATACCGAGCGCCCCGCTGACTTGACCGGCGAAGGAGGAAGCACCAATGACGGTAAACCGATCGGTATTGGCCCCCCCGGAGATATCGTTAATGTTAGTAAAGGATCCACCGAGCCCGGTCAACGACCCTGCTGTCGCGCCAGTCAAAGTCCATAGATTGGCGACGTTGTTGGCGCGTAATCTATTTGCACCACCGCCGCCGTCTATCGTGCCCGATAACGAGCCTCCGGCAAACCTGAAGTCGTCCGCTCCGGTGCCGGCGATAATGCTGCCAAAATTCGTGAAAGCGATGCCGGCGACACTAAGCGACGTAACAGTGAACGCGTTTGGCCCATCAATAGTCCAGGTTGTGTCATCGTCGTTGCCGACGAACACGCTTAGAAAATTATTTGTCGTTATGTTGTTTATGTTGTCGAAGCCAGACCCTGTTGTAGCAATCAAGGGGGCTAGATTTCCCTGAATCCCACCAGGTAATGTCGCTGCGCCGAGCGGCTCGAACGACGCCGTCACCGTTGACCCAGACCAATCCAGGGAGCCTAATCCTACGCCACCGTCGAGTGTGCCAGTAATGGAAGCGGCGTCGCTGAAATTGAACTGATCGGCACCTGCACCTCCCAGGAGGTTGCCTGTAACCACCGTTGCAGGGCCGGACAGATTAAACCTATTGCTGCCGTCGCCGCCGTCGATGTCACCAACCCGACTCGCAGTGATATTGAAAATATCCGCCGCAGATCCGCCATTCAGATTCTCGATGGCATTGACGCCAGTCCCGGTGAAATTGAGTTGACGCGCTAAGGTTTGATAGTTGGTACCGTCCAAAGTCCATATTGATAGACTATTCAAGCCACTTAGTGAATCCGTGTTTGCGCTGCCGATAAGATCCGTGATGCTATCGAAAGTGGCACCGATACCCGTCGCCGTGCCGCCGAAACCAACGGACGTTCCGATACCCGTCAAGATGACGGAAACGACCCCCGCGTTACCTGCGTAACTCAAGGTGTTAACGCCATTGCGACCGTCCAGAGCGCCGGTGATATTGCCGGTCGTAAAGTTGAACGTGTCTGCGTTGAGGCCGCCGGTCAAGTTCGCAAAATTCGTGAATCCAACCGGGCCGCTACCGCCGCTATCCAGGGTGAAAACGTTCGCACCCGTGATCGTCCAAAGGTTCGTCGCGTTCGGTGCAACGAGCGTGTCGCCGCCACCATTCTCAGCAAGAATTTGATCGATTTCGTCGAAAGTACCGCTTATCGATGTGGCCGCCAGTTCATTGCCTCGGAAGCCATCCGTGGTGCCAGATCCGAGAATGGTTACGGTGACAACGCCGCCATAAGTAGCGTAGTCGAGAGTGTCGCTACCGGCGCTTCCGTTAATTGATCCCGATAGAACCGCGGCGTTAGTGAATACGAATTGGTCTGCGCCACCGTTACCGGTTAGGTTGCCCGAGTGGTTCGCTGTGACGTTGAAAATATCGACGTCGCTGCCACCGATCAAGTTGTTGAAGTTCGTATACGTTAAAGTTCTCGCAATGGATGCAACCGTTCCAGAGTTCGTGCCAAGTAAATTCCAGGTAGTATCTTGATCGCCCCCCGCTAAAGATTTAGTCGCAGCAATTGGATTCGTAAATATCGTCACGTTATCGAAGCCACCGACGATCGGCGCTGTCGTGCCTTGAAAACCAACCGCTGTGCCATCGGCCGTCAGTACCGCGCTTTGCCCTCCCGAAGCACCGTCGAACTGCAAGTCGGTACCGCCCGTACCCCCATCAATCGATCCGTTCCAGATAGCCTGTGCGAGCACGGTCCCTGTACCATCATTGCCGACAAGAGAATCGATCAGGTCGAAGGCAGTAACCCCGGCCCCGGTCGTTATCGTGCCTTCGTCGGACGCAGTGATGATGAAACTCTCACTTGTAGGACCGCCCAGCCCGACATCAGCGACGACGACAGTGTCGATGCCGCCACCGCCGACCACTCCGGGTCCGCCCTCGAGTCCAACAATTTTCCCGCCGTTTTCGAAAATGAAAGTATCGACGAAGCCGCGCCCAACGATTTGAAAATTTGTGAATCCCGTTGCCGAACCCGCACTCGCGCCTTGGAACGTACCGCTATTGGTCGCGTTAACCCTCCATGTCGTGTCCTCATTGGGACCGAGCAAAGTGCCGAGGCGATTATCTGTAACTGTGTTGATGTTGATCACGTCATCGCCGATAGCAAAATCGGTAACGACGCTCGCGCCGGAAAATTCGATATTGTCGCCGCCCACACCAGACCCGGTAACAGTGACTAGCATGCCGTGATTTGTACCGGTGTAATCAAACGTATCTGTTCCACCACCACCGTCTATTTGGCCAATAATGTGTGACGTTGACGTACTACCCGCCGGTGCGGCCAATGTCGGTAATCCAACATTGACCGTGTCGTTGTTGGCGCCGCCGGAGACGTTACCCGTCAAGACAATCCCGCTCGTTCCTAACGGGTCGACGTTAACAATGTCGTTTCCAGCTTCGCCATCAACGGCGGCACTTACGCTGGCACGGATGTTAAACGTGTCTGCGTCCGCACCACCGAGTAATCCACCAGTCACCGTAACGCCGGCGGTATTGAGATTAAATTCATCTAGACCTGCATCGCCTCGAACAGCACCTGATACGTCATGTTCGACATTTAATACGTCGTCGTTGCCCCCGCCTCCCACGTTCTCGAACGCCGCATAGGTGAGCGCGATTCCACCGCTAAAACTACCCGAGTTGACCCCGTTCGTCGCAATAGTATCGGCAGCTGATGTTCCGGTGATGAGATCGTTTGAGGAAGTACCGCCAGTAATAGCGGTGATGTTAGATACGTTATCAAGCTCGACGATAACGTCGGTCGTGCGTCCAGCAAAACTAAGTGTGTTCGTCGCGCCTGCGCCGCCGTCGACATTGCCCGGGTTCGGGCCGAACAAATCCAACAAGCCAGTGTCGGCCGTCACATTGAATGCATCGACCGCGGCACCGCCGATGAACGCTTCGAAATCCACGAACGCCGTCGGTGACGTCGTGTCCACAGAGCCACCCCCGTTCCCGCTAATCGTCCAATTCAGCGCCGTTGAGTAGGCGGACAAATTTAATGTATCGACAACGCTCGCGGCGCCGGTACCGCCATCGATCATCGCCACGGCAAACGTATCAGCGAGGGAAAAGCTATCCGCTGCCAATCCCCCGGCAAGTGCCTCGAAGTTGCTAAAGTTGAGCGTGTTCGTGGAAGCGTATTGCGCTGTAGCATCAATCGTCCAGAGCGCAACGGCGTCGAGGCCAATCAGGCTGTCGGCACCGCCCACACTTCGCGCTTTGAAATCATCGATATTGTCAAACCCGCCAATGTCGCTCGATGTGCCTTGAAACCCGTCAGTTGAACCCAACGCGCTGAGGGTCACCGATATATTCACATCGTGATTCTCGAAATCCACGACATCGGCGCCACCAAGCCCATCGACCGTGCCGCTAATGTCACCGCTGTTGAAATCGAAAGTATCAACACCTGCAGTGCCGGCGAGATCGGCCCAGTCCGTGAACGTAATTCCCGTGGTGGCTGCCCCATCCGCCGTGCCCGAATCGGAACCCGTAATAGTGAACAGTACGCCGCCGGCGAGAACGAGTCCGCTGGTGCCGTTGCCAATGATTTGGTTGACATTGGCGATACCGAACGCCGCACCGTCGATCGTCGCCGTATACGAGGCAAGGCCTGTTCCAGCCAAGACAACGACGTCCGCACCCGCCGAACCACCGCCACTGATTATTTCGGAGACCGAACCCGTACCACTGAAATTGAATTGGTCGTTGACGTCGCTACCGGTCAAGTTTTCAATATTCATAAACGAGGTCGTTAAGGTTCCAGATCCGACCGTGATCGTTCCAGTATCCGGCGCATTGATTGCGAAGGTGGCCGCGGCATCCGTTACTGGGTCGGCGATTAGGAAATCGCTGCCAGCCCCACCGTCAATCGAACCGACCAGCACGCCGTCGTTTTCAATCGCGAAATTGTCGGTCAGATTTCCCCCGACAATAAACGCGACATCCGTAAACGTGCTGGTTGCATCTAACGTCACGGCGTTAAGTCCGGTGATTAACCAATCATGATTGACCCCATCGGCTCCGTGAATACCGACACTTCTAGCGTCTTCGATATCTATATAGTCATCGCCACCGAATACAACCGGATCGGCGGCGGCGGCGATATCGCCACGATTAGCACCAGTAATGGTTGCGGTAGCGGGGGATCCGTAGTTCGTAAAATCGACTACATCGCCCGCGCCTAACCCACCGTCGAGTTGCCCGGTCAGAACGGGCGTCTCGCCGGCCAGTCCGAAATTGAACGTATCCGGCTCGCTACCACCAGAAAGGTTACCAGTATGGTCGCCAGTCACATTGAAAATGTCGGCACCTGTGAGCCCGGTGATATTCTCGATTCCGAGATACGTGATCCCGCCAACGTGCACATCGTTGTTTGCCGTTAGGTTATCGATTGTGAATGTATCGATACCTGCTGTGCCGTTTAAGGTGTCTACGGCGGCCGTTCCAACGAAGATATCGATGTCGGTCGCCGAGCCGACCCGCAACGCTGCACCGCCAACGGTAAAAGTCAGGGGGCCGCCGGTCGCAGCAACGTAATCGAGCGTATCACTCGCCGCGCCGTCACCCGTGATCGCACCTGATAGAACGTTCGCGCCATTGAAAGCAAAAGTGTCGCCTGAGGTGCCCGCTTGCAGATCAGTGAAATCCGTAAACGCAAACGTGCCATTCACGTTGCCGTCATCGGTACCGTCTCCGCCGATGAGGTTAAAGGTGTTGCTCGCGCCGTTCGCGCCCATCAATGTGTCGTTCGCGCCGTCACCAATCACGGCCTCGATACTCGTAAAACCACCCGTGACTTGCGAGGCGGACGATGCATCGAGATTCACCATGGCATTGAGGACATCGCCGCCTGTGCGCAGTGAATAATCGAGGACATCGGTTCCCGTGTTGCCCGTTATGGTGCCGGACAACGCGCCTGCCACGGTGTCGAATCTGAACATGTCGCCACCCGTGCCGGCCTCAAGAAAACTAAATCCTGTGAAGGTGACCGCGCCGTCAATATCACCGCTATCAGCGCCTGTGATATTGAATACGTTAGCCGTGTCGTCGCCGTGCAACACGTCATCGCCGTCGACGCCAATCATCGCTGTGATGTCGCTAACGCCTCCGGTGAGGGACGCGCTTGCGGCGGCGAGGTTGACCGTCGCCGCGGTCGTGACCATCGAATAATCTAACGTGGCGCCGGTGGCCGCATCTCCTGTGATAGTGCCTGCTACGTTCGCGGTCGCGCCTACGAATCGGAACGCATCGCCGCCGTCACCCGACTCGAGATTCGCGAACGCGGTAAAACTCGTCGTCCCAATCGTGCCTGTATTGGAAGCAGTGATATCGACATTGACCCCACCGTTTGGAGCATGCAATGTCGCATTCGCACCATGGCCGGTAAACACATCAAACCCAGAAAACGCACCGCTGAGTGCGCCGAGTGCGGTGCTCGCAGCCAAATCAACGGTCACCAGTGTTGCAGGAGCCAGGGTGGAAAAATTTAATGCGTCGCCACCACCTGCAGTGAGATTACCGACGTTGCTAAACACCATGCCTGCCACGCCACTCGCGTTGCCAGCATTCGGCGCAGTCACACTGTAAGTGCGATCAGTCGGATCGGCAGATAAGTTAATCGTCCCGGCCGCCACACCTGTCCCACCGCCATGAATGACGAACGCAGCGGAAAAACCAGCGGCTGCAAAGACGAAACTGTCGGCCGATGTGGCGCTGCCGGCGAGATTGCTAAACCCTTCGAACGATAGAGTTCCAGTAGAGACATAGGTATTGGTGGTCGCGGCAATTCCGTCGATGTTGAACACGCCACCAGCGGCGATACCTTGCAGTGCGCTCGATCCGTCGCCCTCCAAAACATCGACGTCTTGGAAGCCGCTAAGCCCGGTGGCCGTGGAGCTGCCGAAGCCATTCGCCGCATTGCTATTGAGAACGACATTCGCCGCAGTACCAAATCCGGACCAATCGATCGTGTCACCGTTTATTCCGTTCGCGTTGCCGTCGAGAAATACGTTCGCCGTCGCAGTGAGCACAAACGTGTCGTCGTTCGATCCACCGGCGACGTTTTCGATTTGAGTAAACGTGATCCCGCCACCAAGATCACCACCACTAGCGGCATTAATGTTCCAAGTATTCGCAAGGTTCGGGCCGACGACAAGATCGCCGTTAGTCCCATCAGCACCCCCTTGAATCGTTCCTCCGATCGTCGCGATACCGTCGAGAATAAAGCTATCGTCTTCTGCACCGCCGAGAAGGTTGCCAGTCAGATCGTCACCAACTGCTACGTCGTTAACATTAAACGTATCGATTGCGGCATTGCCGATCCAATTCGAAAAATCAGTAAAATCCAGCATGCGCGCTTCAGCGACTAAGTTGCCGTCGTCAAGGCCGCCTACTAAAGTCCAATTCGTGGCCGTGTTGTAGCCCGTTAAAGTGCTACCGCCCGCACTATTACCAACCAAGGTATCAATATTTGTAAAACCGAGCGTGATGCTCGCGTCGGCTCCGGCAAATCCATTGGCAGATGATCCAGACAAAGTGACGTCGCGTACCGAACCATAAGCACTCCAATTTATTTCATCACTGTCGCCGACGCCGCTACCTTGTCCGTCAATGCTGCCGGAGAAGGTAGACGCACCACTCAATTGGAATGAATCCGAGAGCGCGTTACCAACCAGATTACCGATGTTTGAAAATGCGGTGACAACACCTGTCAGGGCACCCCTGTTGTTGTCCGTTAGAGACCAAACGTTGTCCGCCGCGCCACCTGCTAGGGTGTTATCCGCCGCACTCGCGCTCGCGTCACTGATTGTCTGGATCGTACCCGTGCCAGTAAGAGCGAACGTATCGACCGCGCTACCGCCGGCGATAGTTTCGAAGTCGGTGAATGAGAGCGCTACGCCGCCTGCCGAGATACTGCCGGCATTCGGTGTAGAAATGCCCCAAGCATTAACGAGGTTGGCGCCACGAAGGATGTTATTTGGGGTTGCCCCAGCACTGCGGCCAACTAGCGCGTCAATATTCGTAAACGTGCCCGACGTGATGCTCGCCTCGTCACCATCGAACCCGTCGCCCGCACCGAGTCCGCTTAGCGTGACATCCCGATCCGTCGTGTAGGCCGACCAATCGATCGTGTCGAGGTCGGAATCCACGCCGCCGTCGATCGTGCTGGTCACGGTGGCCGCATCGGCGAAAATAAAATTATCCGCACCGGCGCCACCGTTAAGCGCCCCTGCGAAAGAGGCCCCAATGTTGAATGTGTCCGCCATCGTGCCGCCAGTGAGGACGTCGGCGGCAGTGAAATCAACCGTGACTGCACTTGGCACAGTCCACGTGATCGAACCGTCACTAGCTCCTGCGATCGACCAGTTAGCCGTTATATTCGGTCCAACGATCGTATCGCTGCCCGTTCCGCCCGACGCTGTAATTGGGTTCGCGGCGCTAAGCGAGGCGGCGCTAAGATCGAGTATGCCGCCGAGGTTCGAGGCACCGAAATTCAAGTTCAAAGTTGCAGCGCCCGCCGTCGAAATGCTGCCACCTAAGTTCAAATCGCGACCGGCTGTTAGTGTCAATGCAGCAGTACCCGTCGCCATAAAGCTGCCATCTAGTGTTACATCGCGGCCCGCTGTTAAGGTCAACGCATTGGCAGCCCAGGTCACGGCGAATCCTGGGTCTACGACAATAATATCTTCCGCGATCCCATTTGCAGTCGTTGCGGCCGACGTTAGGATCGTAAAGTCGCCCAATCCCAGCTGCGTCGTAATGTGATTGTCGGAAAACCTGTCAGGACCCGTTAAGGTCATGCTTCCACAAGTCGCCGAAAATGCGCACAGGATTATCGTTCCTGGGTCGGCCACAAAACTGCCCGCGTCGCCATTTGGCGCACGCATATCGGCATAACCGTTGAGCACAATGTGCTCCCTACCGGATGCTTCGGCAAAACCGCCATTACCACCAGCGGCGCCGCCACGCGCAGAAATAGCGCCGTCGAAGGTCGTCGTTCCATCGGACCACACAACTACCGTACCGCCGTCCCCATTCGCAGTTGCATCGGCGATAATCGCTGCACCTTCTTCAACGATCGTCGTTTGCGCATTGACGACGTTGGGATTCGCGCCCTGTTCGTCGCCGCCAACTAGGGCGACGCCGCCTGCCGCTGCGCCGGATACATCGATTGCCGCCCCGGCTTTCAACGTAACCGTGCTACCCAGCGCGCGCACCTCGCCACCTGAATCAGTTGAACTAACGGCACTTGTCGTGGAATCTGGCCCGAGCTCTAGTGCACGCGTTGCTTGCATTGCAATGTGGCCTGCCGAGTCAATCGCATCGACCCGCACGACACCAGCTTGGCGAATATTGGCCCCGGTGATATCTACGTAACCACCGCCCGAACCCGGCGCTGGTGCCGAGGCGTCGATGGTTCCGGTATTCAACACCGAAGCCGAAGGTCCCATCCCTGCCAAACGGATCACCCCGCCGACATTTTCGATACGGGCTGCTCGGATAAGCCCGGTGTTGTTAATCGCGTTCGTGAAAACTCCTCGAGCCGCACTAGCTGCGATGACAACTGCGCCACCGTTGGCCTCGAGGGTTCCGGAGTTAGTTACTTGATCGTCAAGAGCCGTGGCGTTTTTCAGCACGGCTTCATCAACGGCGAATCGCATTAAACCATCGCCGTCGAAATCGAGAGTGACTTGGTTCCCTGCTGCTAAGTTCACTCTCCCGGCTGAGGCGATAATGATGCCGTCATTTTGGATCGTCTTACCGACCAAGGTGACGTCGCCGCCTGTCGCCGCTTCCAAGATGCCGTGATTAACGACGGCACCGTCCGCGCCATCAAGCCCTTCAAGTTTGAATTTTCCCGCCATAAAATCGTCGACGGAAATATTCTTCATGCCCGCCGCAACTAATCCGTTGACGTTGACGTGCGCATTGGGACCGAAAATAACGCCATTTGGATTCATCAATAGCACGCGGCCATTCGCGTTGATCCGCCCATGGATCTGACTCGCGTTCTGATCGAATATTCGATTCAGCGCCTGAGCATTGCGACCTGGTTGATTGAATTGAACCACTTCGTTTTGTCTGACGTCAAATTTTTGCCAATCAATAGCGAGGTTTTGCGATTGTTGTTGGATGACCGTCGTTCGGTCGTTCTGTCGAGAAATATTTCCGCTCCCACCAACGACTGTGCCGCCTTGGGGACCGGCTACCGCCGCACCAACCTGAAGACCGAGCACTAACCCAGGAAACAATACTCGGCGTATTTGTTCCGCCGCAGGCCTCATTTGCAGTCGTTTGCGCAGACCTTGATTTGGAGCTGAACGCGCCGCCTCGGGCAAGCGTGAAGGGCGATTTTTCATGCGGTGTAATCCCTCGATTCGCCGGCTACGGCGGTAGCAAAATTGGCTCCCGGCACTGCCGCCTACGATTCGAATTAATCTCGATCCGTGAATTGATTCACGTCGGATCGAGTTTGTACGTCTAGTAAAAGAAGTTGAAGTCCAACCAGTACTGCGGATCACGGTTGTTACCGGGGATCTTCCCCACAGGGAAAGCCATTGTGACTTTCGACGAAAACACGTTCGGATTATTAACCGAGAACGCTAAGCCTGCGCCCTTGAAATTGTCAGATTTGTCCTCGCTGGGAAGCGCGCTGTTGAGCACACCAGCAGCCATATCGAAGAAAAAGGACAACTGCACAATTTCTCCCCAAGTCCGATTCCCGAATGCCGGGCGATCGGCAATTCCGGGTGCGTTGATGATCCATTCAAAAGAGGCAAACCAAGCCCTATCGTAGAGTTGTTCGGTCGGTTGATACGCCCGCACGTTAGTCGGCCCACCGACGGAATATTGTTCAAGGGGCACGAGTAAATCCGGTGACCATTGCAACTCAGTTCTGAATAGAAACGTGTGGTGGCGAAGCTTCTCACTTAAAATAGAGAACGCTTGCAGGCGTGAATAGCTCAGGAACACTTTGTCGAAATTACCTTCGGCAAACGACCGATTACCGCCCTGGCGGCTCGGTGCGACGCTGCCAACGTCGTCACCCATCGCCCCAAAAAAATCGTTGAAGCCGTGTGTAACTTCCAAAAAACCGGCGTTTAGCCCCGCATATTTTGAATCCACCGTATCGAAATCAAGGCCGACTAAAGCCGTCGTAAGATTGTCTTTCGATTGCTCGCGCGCCCGAACTTTAGTGACTGCGCGCTTTCGCGCTAGCTCTACCCGCGTCGACAAGTTCTTTTGCCGGGAACGAACCAGGTGCTTCGTCAATGCTGCGCGCATATTCCGCGTATCACTGGCGATGTTACGGTCTCGAAACGCGCCACCAACATCGAATTGGTTGCGGTTAAAACTGAAGTTCAACACCGTGTCGTAGAGGAACGGTAAGGGACGCTCGTACTCGGCAGCCCAAAAAAACGAGAATGCCGGCTGTTCCGTATGCTGCAAGGTGCCAGTGAACTTATCGCCGGCACCCGTCGGATTATTGACACTACCGATAACACGATAGCGGTTTTGGCCTGTTTCTCGAATGCCGTGATTATCGGCGCGCACGCTTGCCTCAAGCCGTTTTTCTTCCTCTACCTTGATGACCATATCGGCGGTTCCAACCTGCTGCCCTGGTTGAAATACCCCAAACAACGAAACACCAGGGTAACCGTTCAGTTCTAGCAGCGCTGACTCAACTCCGGCATTCGTTACAGGTTTACCGACTAAATCCTGAAATGGCCGTTGCAAGACCTTTTCTGAATAGAGCTTCTGACCTTCCGCTACGGTTCGACCCAGGAGACCCTCCATAATCTGGATATGGACTGCGCCACCGAGCACGTTTTGCACGGGAACGAAAGCTTGCGCAAGAATCAGACCGTGGAGCCGATAGTAGCGCGTGACTTCATCGGCAACTTCCTGAATTCGGCCAACGGTGAGTCCATCAGCTTGTCCCGCCAATTTGGCGTCCACGAGTGCTTGGACCTCGGCGGCGAATATCTTGTGTTCTGGACGATCGGAGGCGCCTAGCAATTCGAACGAAGTGACGACGATTTTATTTCCTCCGTCTATATCGAGCGGTCGCTCGACGATAGACGGCACTTCGAATACTTCATCGGCAGGGGGCGCGGGAGACATCGGCCGTTGCTCACCTGGCCGAATTGCTCCAGGTCTTGCGGCGGCCGGCACGTCAATAGCCTCGGCGGCGACCCAACTTGCCCAGCTAATTCCGAGTAGTAACGCGAAGACATAGCCGAGAGCTGTCTCGTGGTCACGTTCCCTAGGCGAAGTTAAGCGCATAATTTGTATAACTATTCACCGAACGCCGGCCTGCGTGCGGGCGAAACCTAGTCGATTGATCGCCCCCCCGTGATCGTGGAAAGTATACCGACGCAGCGGTAGTTTCACAATCATTGAAAAGCTTGAATTCTCTACAGATCATACTCACAGGTAACGGAATTTACAGGATATTTTAAAACGGTCGCTAGACGCTTAGTGGTAGGATTTAAGACCGATCACGCGAAGAAATGATTGTGTTTGGCCACTGTTCAGTTTTGAACTCTTGGTGCCAGGTGTTGACCTCCATCATGTCCAGTTCGATCGGGTAGGTTTTCAGAATTTTCTTTACGGCCGCCTGGCGGACCCGCGTTTCCGCGTTCTGGCGCATTTGGGCTTTGATTCGCTGCTTAACGGTTTCGTAGTCGAGTTGCGAGCCCGCGACCGTCAAGCCTTTTTTAATGACGTGGAAGCCCGATTCGCTTCGGATCGGAATGCTAATCTCCCCAACCGCCATTTTATCGACAGCCGCCCGAATTCCCGGCACGATGTCAGCGATCTTGAGCAGGCCCATGTAGCCGTCGTTGACACGGCTTTGCACGTGCTTTGAGTGCTTAATTACCACTTCTGTGAACGTTTTCGCCCCCTTCTGTAAATCGCTAGCTAATGTCGACGCCAGCTTCAGCGCGTTTTTCTCAACTTGACTGGACGCATCTTCGGGTAGCGGAATAAATACTTGCCACAGATGCATTCGGTCCGGCAGATAATACGCCGCGACGTTTTCGGCATAGTACTCACGGCTTTGAGCGTCGTTCGGAAACCCTGGGTCCAGATTTCGTTGTACAACTTGGCCTAGATAGGCCGCCGCCAACACCTTCTGCGCTGCCCGTTTCATCAACGCTGACACGGACTTGTCGATATGAGCCTGGTTCACGTTAGCGGCCACTAACACCGCCTGATTCGCACGTTCCTGCTCTACAAACGCATTAAAATGCTCATCGGAATTCAATATTGCACTGCGGCGACCATGGTCCGTGAACGCCAGAAGCTGCCGGATTGCGTCCCGATCGATTCGTTTGCGAGTGTCGATAGAGCCTTTCGTTGAGTCTTTTTCAACGTCCATCTCCGGTTCATCAATGGCCGTGTTACTAGCCTCCAAATACCAATACGCACCTGCGGCGCCAACAGCTATTAACAACAAACCGACCAAAACCGGTCCAACTATTGCTAAAATTCTCACGGCATCTAACTCCTTCGTTCAACTGATGAGGCCAACCATCAAATTTCTATATATCAAGCATTCGAACATCGCTAGTCCACGAGAAGCAAAATTCGCGGAATTATCATTCACGTCCGAAAATGATGTGGCGACGTCAATTTCAACAACAATATTAATTCAAAGACGTATAGAGTTTTGTTAATGTACAATTGCGCGTTGAAATTACCAGTATACGAAATGGTAATTGGGGACAGCGGGGTAGCTCGATGAGAACCCGCGAGTCGATTACTGTCTTAGGCGTTGGTGGAAAAACAATCTTCGATGGCTCCAAAAACGACTAATCTGGCCCTCCTGTTCGCTGACATCAGCGGTAGTACGCGCCTTTACGAAATACTGGGCGACGTCGCTACGCGCACCAAGGTTGCCGATTGCCTCGATACACTGAAAGTAGTCGTAGAGCGACATAATGGAATTGTAATCAAGACCATTGGCGACGAAATCATGTGCACGTTCGAGACGGCAGAAGATGCTGCGACCGCTGCTTGTGAGATGCACGAAATTCTTGATGACGATGTCACCGAGCAAACAGCAGCTGGTCCAATTTCGCTCACTATTCGGGTCGGCATGCACTACGGTCCGGCCATACTCGAAGCAAGCGACGTCTTCGGTGATGTGGTGAATGTCGCCGCGCGTATGGCTTCAATGGCGAAGGGTGGACAAATCATCACAACGCAAAACGCGGTCGACGCGATGTCCCCGATCATGCGGGCAAGCACTCGCTTTATCGACCGCGCGCCGGTAAAAGGGAAAAAGGAAACTATCGATATCTTCGAAGTTTTGTGGCAGCAAGAAGATGTGACACGAATGTCCACTGGCATAATAACGCTGCCGAGTCCGGACCCCGTACGCATGCGCCTCACGTATAAAAGCGATAGCGTCACGCTTGATAGTGACGTAACTCAGGTAGTAATGGGTCGCAGCGAAGCTGCCGATTTGACCGTTAACGAAAGTCTCGCTTCGCGGCATCATGTACGGATCGAGCACCGACGTGGCAAGTTTTTCATCATCGACCAGAGCACGAATGGAACCTACGTGCATCACGAGAACGAGGAAGCTTTTTTACGTCGCGAAGAGATGCCAATTAGTGGCGATGGGATGATCAGTCTCGGTCGGTCGTTCTCTGAAAACCCGCAGGAAGTCGTGCATTTCAAATCCGAATTCTGATCCTTTTGACGCCTCCTGCTGCGCGCGAAAGACGCAATGTAAATTCGTTCCGTCAAACTACTGCCAAGTGGTGGTTTGTGCGGCTGGAGTGCACGGACACCGTGATTCGGGGCGAACTGAAAATGGGAAACGTTAATGTCGGACACCGTGACAAGTTGGCGATCGGCACTTCGCAGCGAGGTCGGTAACGTCCGTAAACACAACGAAGATTCTGGGCTCGATCGCCCAGATGTAAGGCTTTGGGCAGTCGCAGATGGAATGGGCGGTCATTCAGCAGGCGATTTAGCCAGCCAAATGATTATCAATTCGCTGAACAAACTCAAACCGAATGAGTCTCTCAGCGAACACGTTGATTTCGTGGAACACAGCATCCTTAGTGTCAATAACCGTCTGCTGGAGTTGGCAAAGGCGAACAATCAAACCATCGGCAGCACGGTAGTTACGTTAATTGGCGGCGCCAAGCATTGCGTTTTCTTGTGGGCCGGTGACAGTCGCCTATACCGACTGCGAGGTGGGACATTAGATCAACTAACGACCGATCATACGCAAGCCCAACACTACTACGAACGGGGGCTAATTAGTCGAGAAAGTGCCGTCGACCACCCGGCAGGAAACATGGTTACGCGAGCGGTAGGCGCATCAGCCGCCCTATTCCTCGACATTGATATGGCAGAAATAGTGCCGGGCGACCGATTTCTTCTGTGCTCGGACGGCTTAGACAAGCACGTTTCCGATCCCGAGATAGAAACGGCGATGACGAGTGGAGAACCGGCGGAAATTGTCGATGAATTGATCGAACTCACCTTAAGCCGCGGCGCGAGCGACAACGTAACTGTCTGCGTCGTCGATACGATGCACGGACAATAGCAATAAGCCGTAATGCAACCAAAACCCGCATCTATGACTAAGTTTAATTTCGCGAATTGTGCCACGAGATGCTGCGCCAGTCTTTATTCAGTCCAATCCCATCAGAACAGGACACCCGATCGTGGCTGATTTTAAAACTGCATTGAAAGCATTAGCGCGCGGCGATCTCGAGTTCGATGTGGTCGCGACGAACCTTTCGAAGATGTTGCTCAAGCAGCCACAAATCGCCCTAACTATTATGGAGCAGCTGCGCGCCGCTTACAGCGAAGACTTAATCGATGCGTCGATTTACGCGCGTCTAAAACGGCTTGTTACTGAAAGCCCTGATGGGACCGACGACGCGACGCGATTCCTTGCCGATAAAACTGAAATTGTTAGTAGAGAGGATCGCACGTCATTCACCGACGAGACTGACAGCAGCGCGATCGCCGCTCAGGCGCGGGCCGCAATATCGGCAGCAATGGGCACCGATAACACGCTGGATTTCGACCTCATGGGAGACAGCTCACCGTCAGAAGGTTCCTGGCCTGTCGGGGATTCCAAATCTAATGCCATTGGAAGCGGCCGAAATACGCCCGTTAAAGAAGAGAAAATCACATCGGGTTCGGTACTTAAAGACCGCTTCCAACTAGACGACGTCCTCGGTATCGGGGGTATGGGCACCGTTTATCGCGGGCGGGATCTGATTAAGGTCGAGGCTCGAGATAAGAATCCGTTCGTTGCCCTTAAAGTATTGAACGAAGACTTCAAACAGCATCCGGATTCCTTTATCGCGCTACAACGCGAAGCGAGCCGCCAGCAACGACTTGCGCATCCCAACATCGCCACCGTTTATGATTTCGACCGCACTCGCGGTGGAACCGTTTTCCTCACCATGGAATTACTCGAAGGTGATCCGCTAAATAACATCATAAAAAAACAAGTCCGCGTAAAGGGCGGGCTGCCGTTCGACGAAGCACTGACGATGATCAAGGGACTCGGCAATGCCCTTATCTATGCCCACGAACGCGGCATCGTGCACTCCGACTTTAAGCCGGGTAACTGTTTCCAAACTAACGACGGCGTAATGAAGGTTTTAGACTTCGGCATTGCCCGTGCGGTAAAAAATCCGCTGCAAGGAGATGGAGAAAAAACCCTCTTCGACGCGGCAAAATTAGGCGCGTTAACCCCGGCATACGCCAGTGCCGAGATGCTCGAAGGCGAAGAGCCCGATCCTAGGGACGATCTCTACGCACTCGCCTGTGTTGCCTACGAGCTGTTAACTGGCAAACATCCGTTTAATAAATTACCGGCTAATAGCGCTCGCGATAACAATCTGGTGCCGAATCCGATAAAGGGGCTAAAGCGACGCCAGCATAAAGGCTTGATGCGCGGTTTGGCATTCGCTCGAGAAGACCGTTCACAAAGCGTCGAACAATTTCTAATCGAGTTGGAGGGAAACACCTCACCGTTTAAGAACCCTTTCGTACTGGTGCCAGCTGCACTGGTAATTATTGGACTAGTGGCCGCCGCGCCGACCTTAGATTTTATTCATGAAAAAGCAATTAGCGAGAAGATTGCTGCGATCAAGAGCTTAGATTCCGGGATCGTTGAAACAACCCTCAAAGAATTACACAAACCCGAGTTCGATCCGGCCGATCGTGACCGAATATTAGTTGCAACGCGCACAGAGATGCTCACGTATTTCCAAAACGAGATCGAGCTCAAAGTAGACGTCGACGCGGAGCGATACAACTTCAGAGGAGCAGAAGCCGTCATCGACCGGGTCGCCATGATGGAAGTGTTCAAGGACTCCGCGCAAGTCCAACAATGGAGAGAACGAATAATCAACGCTGAAAGTGTCCTCTTGAACGACCAGACCGTGATTTTCAATGAAGCTCTGGCAGCGAATCGATTGTTGCCCCTGGATGGATCGGACGACGTGCATGATGCTTTAGGCATCGTCGCGAAGGTCTCACCTGACGTATTTGCGCAATTCAAGCAACGGCTGCCAGGACAATATGCTGCCGCAATCGAACGCGCGATAGTTAACGAAGAGTTCGAGCTCGCAAATGCCTTGGGCGAGGTTGGACTCGAACTTAGTACTGGTAACAAGAATTTAAACAACTTACTCGCCAAAATCGAAGGCGCGCAAGAACGTGCAGAGGCGGCGCGGAAAATACTTGAATTCACTGCTCGAATCCAAGATGCAGTGGATAATTCGGATCGCCTAGCTGGCTACGCCCGCGTCCAACAAGACGTAAGAGAATTATCGGAAATTGACCCTGCAAGCGAACTGCTCGCCTCGCTTGCAAGAAAAGTCGGCCCCTTAGTAGATAAAGATATTGCGGCGTTGTCGGAAAATAAGAACTGGGGATCGAGCGACCTCGTGCAAAACGATTACAGCGACCTCCTGTTGCCTTTAGGCATGCGCGACAAACACGCGCGCGCGACCAAATTGCGCGCCGAATTCGAAATCGAAATCGACAAACTGGTTATGGAGATCGGTGCCGCCGTGGCGGCGGATAATTTAGCTCTGCCGGCTCCGAAAAACGCGACCGGTTTAGTTGCGAAACTTGACGCCATGGCACCGGGGCACCTTAGAACCGAACAGGCGCGTGAGATCGTGGCCCGTGGCTATCTGGGAAAAGCCCGAACTGCTCGCGCCAAATCAGATTTTTCGAACGCCGAGAAGTATCTGACAGCCGGCAGTGAAATCGCGGCGGGAACCGACGTTATAGCATCGCTAGAAATAGAGAAAGGGATCACCGTTGCCGATGCGGCCGCTAACGCGGCTGCGCTCCTGCAACGCCTTGCCAACCGGGAAACGGCGTTTGAACAGGCCTGGACCTCGGCCGAACAATCATTCGGGTCACTCGGTGCAGATACAAGCTCAATTTCATTCGCACTCGCTCGATACGACGCATTGGTCTCGTTGAAACCAAATGACGAACGTTTGCCCAAACTACGCGACCAACTCGTATCAAGTGTTACTCGAGTCGCTAATCAACTGGCCGCAAAGGAGCAGTGGAGTGACGCCGTAAATGTCACGCGCGCGACGCTCGCCTACGCTCCGGGCCTGCCGGTTTTGTCGGAAAACTTGATGGCTTTCGAAGCTCAACAGCGCGATGCCCAACTAGAAGTCCAACGACGTTATCTCGTTGACCGTAAATTGGCTGTAGAGACCTTACTTGCGAACGCCACAGCAGACCGTCCCTGGAGCATTGCAATCCGCAAAGACATGGCGGAGATTCAGTATTTGGCGGCCTCGAACGATCCGTGGGTTGGCGAGTTCAAAGTAAAAATTGCCACTGTGTTCGTTACCAAAGCGACGCGTGCCCGAGAAGACGAACGATTCGCCGAGGGTAAAAACATGCTGGATCGAGCGCAACGCTACGCACCTGAACTTCCAGCGCTGACAAGCGAGCGATTTGCTTTGGCCACGGCGACGAACACGTTCGAACTGGAGCAACGCGAGCAAGAGCAAGTCGCCCTCATCGAAGGCTTGAAGCAGGACTTCGAGACTCAAGCGAAAGCTAACGATGTTAGTGGCGCGGCGAGGACACTCGCGGAAATTCAGCGCTATTTGGGCCCGAACGATTCTTTCGTGACGGTGACAGGTCCGGAATTTCTAGCCGATGCATACTACAAATTGGCGATTACTAAAGCCGAACAACAAGATTTTGCCGCTGCACTTAAGCTCGCTAAAGCGGGACTGAAACTTCGTCCACAAAGCCAAGAGCTGCGCCTCGCCGTGAAAGACTATACGGTTGACGGTAACCGACAAGAACTTAAAAAAACCTTCGGTAGTAGCGCGGACTTTGACCTCAACGACGCGCTAGAGAAAATATCAGAGGTGCAAATTCTCGATCCGCGTGCGTACGGCGTTGCCGAATCCGAATGGGCCGAAGCCGTGACGATTCGATTACGAACGTTGCAGAAAGCTGAGGGTGATCGTTCCAACCCACTAGTCGATCGTGCCAAAGAAGTGTTTCCTGGCAACGTACTCATTGCGTCACTCGATTACGTCGGGCCACTCGTCGCCGACGCGCCACCTAGCGTCGCGAAAATCAAATCAGCGATAGATGCGGCTTTGTTAACGCAAGCGAAAGATCTCATCAAGAGCGTATCTGCTGAAGATGCGCGACATGGCTCGATCATTGAATTGAAAAGTCTATACAACTCGAAGATACAGAGCGCAAAATCTCTTTACGACGGATACAAATCTGCGTTTAGTGGCAAAGACTATTCTGCTGCTAATTCGATCATTGATAAGGCGCTGAATTTGTGGGGAGACAGTACGACGTTCAAGCGGGAGAAGACACGGGTTCTCGCGGCGTTAAATCAGACATCACCGATCGGCAGCAACGGTAATATTAACGACGGGCCGGCGCCGCAGTCCAAATCGCCGTGCACGAGTAAGCTCGCTGGGCACGGGAAGAGGAAACTAGGTACTTGCTTCGATATGGTTTCGCTATCAGCAAGAGGGCCGCTCATGGTTGTGGTTCCCGACGACGCTGAATTTCCGCAATCGTTCGCAATCGGAAAATATGAAGTAACCGTTGGTGATTTCAATCAGTACTGCAAAATGAGCGCAGTTTGCAGCGAGATCTCCGACCGCGAAAGTCGGCTCCCCGTCAGCGGGATTTCACTTGAACAAGCGAGCGCTTATGCGACTTGGTTGAGCGAACGGACCGGAAATGTCTATCGACTACCTACCGTTAGTGAATGGACATACGCCGCGCAGGCGAACGGCGAGCAACCACGCAAGGATTATAATTGCCGCGTCGAACAGAGTGGCCAAATCTTGAAAGGTCAGTCGACGATGAGAATCGATACCGGAAAAGCGAACGGATGGGGGCTCTACAATTACGTAGGCAACGTCCAAGAATGGGCCAGAACCCCAAGTGGTGTGGTAGCGCGCGGTGGCGCATTTGAAGATACCTTTAGCAAATGCGCCATCTCGCTCGAAAAACCGCACGGAGGTGCGCCTGACAAGAGCACAGGGTTCCGACTCTTGCAGGAATTGGACTAACAGCGGCCTTGTGTTGCCGAGTTTTGAACACGTTAATGAACGATCAAAATCGATGAGCGAATTTACTCTCCGTGGACTCGCAAAAGCTCACAGCGATAACCTCGTCGATAGGAAGCATTACATTCGCGAGCGTCGCCGACTGATTGACGAGATCGTAGCGGGGCAAGCGGAACTTGTCCCCTACAGCCAGACTTCTCCGACTACAACTCCAGATTCTGATCGTACGTTCAGTGATGGTGAGACCTCTGTGGAATTACCGCACGCTGATCATCTGAACGACGCAAAGGCCGCAAAGGCCGCAGACGGAAAATCTAATCGCGGTTTTATTTTCGCGTGCATCGTTTTGGTGGTCGCCGTCATCGCTGGTGCCTGGTTTAAGTACCGCGCTGCGCCGCAAATCGAAATTGCCGAACAATCGCCTGCAGACGAATTACCGCGTACCGCTGCGTCATCGACGAACCGAGCCGTAGAAATCCTCAGCCGTTTTATCGAGCAGAACCGTTGGGGAAATGAACAAATTGTCGAATTCCAGACGCAATGGACGGCTAGCAAATCAACCGAGCGAACTTCGGCCGCTGCGACCTCGGGAGTGCATCGGGCTATCGACCTTATCGCGCAAAAATATTTAGGAGAAAATGCGCTATCAACACTTAGCAGCAGCCAAGAACCCCGTATCAAACAACGTCGCCTGTTGGATCTAGGCTTCGCGCTGTCACCTGGTAATGAACGGATTAAACGACTAGATGCAGAGTGGCACATCGCGAACGAAGAACTTGAGAAAAACACTCGGAGCGTTGACCAAAACGTCATTGCTGAATTATCCAACTCGGAAGCCAGCTCCACGGCCCCAACAGTCGCGTTACCCGAGTCGCTCGAACTCGCAACCGAAATCCCACTTGAAAACGACTCGCCAGATGAGATCGCAATTTCCGACGAACCGACTGTCACGGACTCCGATCCAGAGAAAGCAAAGACAGAAGCGATCGACAATATGGCTGAGATCGAACCGAAGTCCGATGGTTCTGAAATTTTACCAGCTGAGCCGAAAGACGAACCGACATCCGACGCTTTAGCTGTGAACGCACCCATCAGCTCTAAAGCGGCAGATGAGTCGACGCTTGCGAGCACTGCAGAGCTCCCGCCATCTGCGACGGGCAAACGCACTGCTGCCATGAAGGAACCTTTGGGATGCCGCGCATCGCTCGCGAAAGTGCGACGTCCGTATTGTCGTGACTCCCTCGCGGAAGATACTCCTGGGCCGGCGCTAGCAGTACTGCCGAACGGTACATTCAATATGGGTGGTATTCGGCGCGAAGAGCAGCCGATGCGCGCCATCACGATTGGGCGGCCCTTCGCAGTTAGCATATTCGAAATTAGTCATCATGAGTTCGCACAATTCTGCACTGCAATGGCCATCACCTGCCCGCCCCAGCCGTGGTCGGATCCGAATCTGCCGATGGTGAACGTTACGTGGGAAATGGCGAGTGAATACACGCAATGGTTGTCGAATAAAACAGGCGCCAAATATAGACTCCCGACCGAATCAGAGTGGGAATATGCCGCCCGAGCTGGAACGACGACCGTCTACCCGTTCGGTGACGAAATATTACCAACACACGCGCGATTCAGCTTCCGGGCGACTGAGTCCAGCCCACTCGCGAAT
The DNA here is from genome assembly GCA_047611805.1 of Gammaproteobacteria bacterium. Taxonomy (GTDB): domain Bacteria; phylum Pseudomonadota; class Gammaproteobacteria; genus UBA11873. Next base: position 18,913 of record JBLFWX010000031.1, on the reverse strand, counting down.
GATAATCGATCGATAAATCGGAATAATTTTCGCCTGTACCACATGGTCGGCAACGTTCAAGAATGGGTTCAAGATGGATGGGAAGACAGCTACCTCAACGCACCAAGCGACTCGCGCGCGCGGCTTCGAAATTCGGCCAAACGCGTTGTTCGCGGAGGATCCTACCTTGGTGGTCCCGATAAAGTCCGCTCGGCTTCGCGAACGTTTCTGCAAGCAGACGCATCGAATTCAATCACAGGATTTCGAATCGTCCGGGAAGTTGAATAACTCATGATTACCAAAGTCACGTGGGACGCATCGCAGAGAAGGATTATGCATGCTAAACGTTGATCAAAAAGAACTCGCGAAATTCGCGCTATTGGCGGACTCTTGGTGGGATGTTGATGGGGCGTGCAAGCCGCTCCACGATTTAAATCCATGTCGTGGGAAATTCGTCGCCAATCGAACGAGACTTGCGGGGGCGCGCGTGTTGGACGTTGGATGTGGGGGCGGCATTTTGTCTGAGTTTCTGGCCGACGCCGGCGCGACGGTGACGGGCATAGACCGAAGTGAAGAACTCATCGCAATAGCGCAACAACACGCTATTCAAACAGGTAGAAAGATCCACTACGAGTGTCTCGATGTCGAAGAATTCACACGACAGAATCCGGCCTCGTTCGACATTGTGACGTGTATGGAGCTACTCGAGCACGTTCCCAATCCCGAACAAATGGTTCTCGACTGTGCACACGCCCTTGACGGGAGCGGCAGTCTATTCTTCTCGACGATTAATCGAACACCCAAGGCCTACGCATTGGCCGTCGTTGCTGCAGAATATGTTTTAAAACTGTTGCCACGTGGCACTCACGATTACCTGAAGTTTATAAAACCTTCAGAACTCGCGAAATGGGGTCGAGACGCGAACCTTCGCGCGTGTGAATTCTCTGGGTTTAGCTACAATCCGTTGTCGCGACACGCGGAATTGAACAGCGATCTTGGCGTGAATTTTCTAGCTCATTTTGTCCCGAATTCGTGATCCTACCGAGCAACATCCGCCCAACAAATTTTCTGTTTGACCTCGACGGCACGTTGCTAGACACGGCACCCGATCTTGCATCTGCGCTGAACCGCGTGCGAGCGAAAAGCAATTTGCCGCCGATCAGTTTCGAGCGGATTCGATCGATTGTCTCCCATGGAAGCTATGCCCTGTGTCGACTTGGGAGTGAATTACTGGAAGAAAGCTCCAAGTTTGAGGAATTTCGGCTCGAATTCTTGGATCAGTATGCCCGACACGTGGCGCGCGAAACGCGACTTTTCGAAGGTATGGATCAGCTACTTCGAACATTGGAAAGTGCGAATATCCCGTGGGGTATTGTTACGAACAAACCGGCGAGCCTGACCGAACCGCTGCTAACGGAGCTTGGACTCGACCGACGTGCCGCCGTGGTCATTAGCGGCGACACCATCGCACAAAAAAAGCCCCATCCGGCTCCTCTGTTACTTGCGGCAGAACGCATGCATGTAAGTGCAGGTCACTGCGTTTATATTGGCGATGCCGAACGGGATATCGCCGGCGGCAATGCGGCCGGTATGCGAACAATCGCGGTGCGCTATGGATACATAGCACACGACGAATCGCCAGACGGCTGGGGGGCTGAGGTGGTTGTAAACTCGCCTTCAGAAATCATTGATTGGTTCTTGTCGTTCTAATTTTCGAAGCATGCCGTAAGCTCATTATTCTCCGGAATAATGCGAGTCGAGAACGAGCCCGCCATGTCCCAATAGGGGGGATCCCTATGTTTGCTACGTGATCAGAGACGGAATTGTTTGATGTCGGCGACCGATCCAGCCCATGGCCTTCCTGGAAGCGATACACACTACGCCCTGTTGTATGCGGCACCGCGCCTGCGCGATCACCTTGCGTTAATGAACGCGCTAAAAAGCGAGTTAAGTAACATAGCCGTATCTGTTTCTGACCCCGGCGTCGCCCACATTAAGTTAGCGTGGTGGATCAATGAGGTCGACAAAGCCTCGAACGGTAGTCCGACACATCAACTGACCGTCTCCTACTTTGCGAAATACACTCACGATCTTGACATAACTAGTGCTCTCGGCGCGTTAATCGCGGGTCTCGACGAAGAAATTGGAGGACGCAAATTTTTTACCCGCGATGAGCAGCTTGAGTGGTTCGATAGTACCTTCGGGCCAACATACCAAGCGCAAGTGTCATTGATGGCTGCGCCCGGCACTGATGCGCGCGAAATCGCAAACGTTGTCGAATTAGGACGTTTGATCGAAATAGCTTATTCATTACTAAATCTTCGCGCACTCGCGCGCCGGAACCTGAGGCGCGTTCCGGCCGACAGCCTATTTGCAGCCGGATGCGAATGGGACGATATTATTAGTGGCCAATCGGCGAGCGCGATTGCGAGCTTAATGTTTAGTGAAAGCGAATTCGTTTTAGACAGTATCGCGTCGATCCACCATGACCTGTCTCGCCGTAAGCGGCGCACCTACCTGCCGCTATTTACGCTCAGCAACTTGGTGCAATGCACGCTGATGGAAATGCGCGATGACGGTTGCCGAATATGGCAACATCGAATCGAGCTGACACCCATTCGCAAGCTTTGGATCGCTTGGCGGAACCGTTTCGTTTAGAGCGACAGATCCGATTACCCGATCATCATCGAACTCGATTTTCCTAACCACCTATATCCCGAGAATAAGTAGAATACGTCGAACCTAACTCGCCATCGTCTAGAGCAGGTCTTACCTCATAGGGTTGGGAGTCGGCCCGTCAAATTATCGTGGACACGGCGAGGGGAATTAATTACATCGGCATTCTCAATCGCACACGTAAACGTCGAAACGCATCGATTTGCGTATTGTCTGCCGTGAGAACGACATGTAGCTTCACTCCGCTCGGGATTCGGAGTCGAAATACTACTAGGCTTGTGGATACGAATAATCCGGATACGCGAGTAGCGCGAGTGCTGACGCCGTCTCGTGTAATGATGTCCCATTCATTACTTGATCTCAGCAGTAGCGCAGACGCGTGGCTCTCCAGCTTCGATTGATTGGCCCGGTGCAATAGAAGGCTCCCAAATAGTCCAGCAAGTGCCAGAAACTGGAAAACAGAAGAGGTAAGGGCAAAGCCCAAGGCGAGCGCAAGTAGCGCGTGCCCAGCGTAGACCGCCAGGGTCAGATTACGCGATCTGATAACCGGAATGTGGATTGGGGAAGCTAACGGTTCCATCTGTTAAACTACCAAGATTGGACGGATTATAACTGTTAATAGGCCATATTTTTTACACCATGGATACGCATACTGACGACGCAAATTCGGTTAGCGACAAACCCGAGACACCAAATACAGATGCCGCCGACGATTCCGTGACCAGCGCTGATCAGCGTATACTCAAAGACTCGAAACTGCTCCACCCGGGCGGTCTTGAATTTGGGGGGCCAGCTGGCCTTGAACCAACCCGTTACGGTGATTGGGAAAACAAAGGGCGTTGCATCGATTTCTGAACTGAAAGACAAATTAGCCCTCCCCTGAGTCGGTACATTCTGACGAAATGCGGTGGCCTGCAGAACCGTGAATCGATGCGACTAAGGAATCACCAACCAAATTGGTAGAACGAGCGAACAGTTATGAGTAGCAGACCACTTTCACCCCATTTGCAAATTTATCGTCCGCAATTGACATCACTGCTGTCGATAACACACCGAGGAACCGGCGTGTTCCTGAGCGCGGGCGCTTTAGTACTCGCATACTGGCTAATGTCAATCGCGAACGGCGAGGCTGCCTATACGACTGCACAGGCCTGTCTAAGTTCATTGCCAGGAAAACTGCTAATGGGGCTTTGGACATTTTCGTTTTACTTCCACCTTTGCAACGGTATTCGCCATTTGTTTTGGGACATCGGTGCGGGATTTGAATTAAAGACACTTTACGCTTCAGGCTACGCGGTCGTCGTAAGCTCGCTAACACTAACCGCCGTTACATGGGGCTACGCACTGAGTGCCGGGGGCGCGCAATGAATTTACAATCTGATCTGGCGAAAGTACGTGGCCTTGGGTCCGCCAAAGATGGCACACACCACTTTTGGCATCAAAGATTAACTGCTATTGCGCTCATCCCGCTGTCGCTATGGTTCATCGTCAGTTTAATTTGTGTCATGGACGCCTCGCATGCGGAGGTCGTCGAATGGATTGAAGCACCCCACGTCACAAGTTTGCTTGTCGCTCTCATCTTCGTGCTGCTGTATCACACAAAACTTGGGTTGCAGACGGTCATTGAAGACTACATCCACGCGGAGTGGCTAAAGCTGGCAAGTATAATCGGGCTCAACTTCGGCACAGGGCTCTGCGGCTTGGTCTCAATTGTTGCCATCCTGAAAATCTCATTTGGAACGAATTAGGTCATGACTCAAGCTTATACGCTAATCGAACACAAATATGACGTTGTAGTTGTTGGCGCCGGCGGCGCCGGGCTTAGAGCAACCTTTGGGATGGCTGCAGAAGGATTGTCTACGGCCTGTCTAACGAAAGTCTTTCCGACCCGCAGCCACACGGTAGCCGCGCAAGGAGGAATGAGCGCTGCGCTTGGCAACATGGGGCCCGACGATTGGCGTTGGCACATGTACGACACTGTAAAGGGCTCAGATTGGTTAGGCGACCAAGACGCCATCGAATATATGTGCCGCGAAGCTATCCCCGCCGTAATCGAACTCGAACATTACGGCGTACCATTCTCCCGTACAGAGGAAGGCAAAATCTATCAGCGTCCTTTTGGTGGCATGACAACCAATTACGGGGAAGGGACTGCCCAACGGACTTGTGCGGCTGCGGATCGAACCGGCCACGCTATTTTGCATACGCTGTACCAGCAATCCCTGAAACATAACGCCGAATTTATGATCGAGTACTTCGCCATCGATTTGGTTATGGATGATGATGGCGTGTGCCGGGGCGTGATCGCCTGGAATTTGGAAGACGGCACATTACACGTATTTCGCGCACATAAAGTTGTCATTGCAACGGGTGGCTACGGGCGCTCCTATTTTTCGTGCACGTCTGCTCATACCTGCACCGGTGATGGCAATGCGATGGTTTTGCGCGCCGGACTACCGCTCCAAGATATGGAATTTATTCAGTTTCATCCGACCGGGATTTACGGCGCTGGTTGCCTGATCACTGAAGGCGTGCGCGGCGAAGGCGGCTACCTCACGAATTCCGATGGCGAACGATTTATGGAACGCTACGCTCCAAACGCAAAAGATCTGGCTTCGCGTGACGTTGTCTCACGATCTATGACCCTTGAAATTCGCGACAAGCGCGGGGTTGGCGAACATAAAGATCATATCTATCTGCATCTGGAACACCTCGGTCCAGAAGTAATCAATGAAAGGCTCCCAGGAATCGCTGAATCAGCGCAAATATTCGCAGGCGTGGACGTAACAAAAGAACCTATTCCTGTATTGCCAACAGTTCACTACAACATGGGCGGCGTACCCACTAACTACCATGGTAACGCCGTACGAATTAAAGGCGACGACCCGGATTGCGAAGTGCCTGGCTTAATGGCAATTGGTGAGGCGGCTTGCGTATCTGTACACGGCGCGAATCGGCTTGGCTCCAATTCGCTGTTGGACTTAGTAGTTTTTGGTCGAGCAGCGGCAAAGCGCGCGGCTATAGATATAACCCCAGGCGCATCACATCCTCCGTTAAAGGGCGACGCAACCGACAAGATTCTCGGACGATTCGATCGTCTACGTTACGCAGACGGCAGCCAATCGACCGCAAAATTAAGACTCGACATGCAACGCATCATGCAAAATTACGCTGCAGTATTCCGCACCGGAGAGGTCTTGGATGAAGGTGTCGAAAAACTGAAAGAAGTGTGGGACGCATTTGGAGATGTGAAAGTTACGGACCGCTCAATGACATGGAATACAGATCTCGTCGAGACCCTCGAACTAGATAACTTGCTTGCCAATGCGATGGTGAGTATTTGTTCGGCAACAAATCGTAAGGAAAGTCGCGGCGCTCACGCGCGCGAGGATTATCCGGATCGTGACGACGTTAATTGGCTCAAGCATACGCTCAGCTCGTTAGACGAAAAAGGGAATGTCACATTCGAATATCGGCCGGTCCACATGTACACCTTGACTGACGAAGTTGAGGTCGTACCACTTAAGAAACGTGTTTATTGATTCAAGGCATCGTGCAGAGGGTGCATTAAATGGCGGAATTTACCTTACCAAAGAATTCGAAAATCTCGAAAGGGAAATCGTTCGATGCGGCAAAAGGCGCGAAACGTAGCAAACGTCTCGTTGTCTACCGATGGGATCCCGATACGGGTGAAAATCCCCGCACGGACACCTACGACATCGATCTCGATAAATGTGGACCGATGGTGCTCGATGCGATCATCCATGTTAAGAACGAGATCGATCCGACTTTAACATTCAGACGCTCCTGCCGCGAAGGCATTTGTGGTTCGTGTGCAATGAACATCGGTGGCACCAACACGCTAGCCTGCACCGTCGCGACGGAATCGATAAAAGGCGACGTGAAAATCTATCCGTTGCCGCACATGGAAGTTTGTAAGGATCTCGTCCCTGACTTAAGTCACTTCTACGCGCAATACGCCTCGATTAAGCCCTGGATGCAAACACAGACACCAGCGCCACCGGATCGAGAACGACTACAATCGAAAGATGATCGACTTAAGCTCGATGGCTTGTACGAATGCATACTCTGCGCGTGCTGTTCGACGAGTTGCCCGAGTTACTGGTGGAATAGCGACCGATATCTTGGACCCGCAATACTACTTCAAGCTTATCGCTGGATAATCGACAGTCGCGACGAAGCCACTGGCGAACGACTCGACGACCTCGAAGATCCGTTCCGGCTATATCGATGCCATACGATTATGAATTGCGCGCGCACCTGCCCCAAAGGACTCAACCCTGGTAAGGCGATCGCGGAAATCAAGAAATTGATGGTCTCAAGAACAGTTTGACCGACTCTCGGCGCAAGCGTGCGACATGGCGCAGTCGCCGCGGAATGCGTGAGCTGGATGTTTTGCTAAATCGATTTATCGACGAGGCGTACGCTGGACTAGACTCGTGTGGACAAGACGACTTCGATGACTTGCTGGAACAATCCGACGTGGATCTTCTAGCTTGGTTCACTGGTAGAGAAGCGCCACTCGACACGAAGCTCGCAGCACTCGTCGATCGGATCCGGCGTATCGCGCCGTCGTGATGGTTGGTTCGAACAACTGGCCTGGAACGAACAATGTCTAAATTTCAGAATCACATCAACTCGGAACCTGGTGCCACCGTCAGCGACAGTGTCGTCGTTGACGGTGGCGAGCCTGCGGCCGAACTACAACTTGCACGAACAGCGTCGGTTAAATGCCCGCTTTTGTCAGTAGGCGTTGTTTCCATTTCCGGTTCTGATGCGCTGTCTTTCATTAATGGTCAGTTTACGACTGATTGTAACGATGTGACGACGAACGTCGGCCAGCTGAGTGGCTGGTGTGATCCCAAAGGCCGGATATTGTTTTTGTTCACCTTGTACCGCAACGACAAACAGATATTCGCCGTGCTGCCCAGAGCGCAGATTGACCGCTTTCTATCTCGTTTGCGGATGTACGTGCTACGCGCCGATGTGCAGCTTGTTGACATAACTAGCTCTAGTTCCGTATTCGGCGTCATTGGAAACGCCCAGATCGGTCAGACCGACACATCATCTCTCACTGAGGCTCGGGCAACTGCTCACAATGCGGACGGCACCAGCATCATGCGGCAGGGTATCGGTCGACCTCGTTTTATCGTCGTCGGCCCCGACTCTACTGCCGTTGATCGATGGCGCGAATTATCAATCCCGCTCGCCGGCGAAGCCACCTGGTGCGCAATGGATAGTTTTGCCGGGGCGCCGCGAATCGACGAACAGAGTCAAGGGCAATACTTACCTCAACAACTAAACCTTGATCGACTTGATGGTGTGAGCTTTTCGAAAGGGTGCTATCCGGGCCAAGAAATTATTGCACGCCTTAAATATCGAGGCGACGTAAAGAAACGCCTACGCTCGTTTGTTTGTACTGGCTACGGTGATCTAGACGCAGGAACGCGCGTACTAAGCAGGGACGACGAACGACTCGTCGGACACGTGCTCTACGCCCAGATAATCGATGCAAAAGAACAGATTTTCTGTGCCGTTGTCGATATCAACATTGCTCCTGCATCAATATCCTTCGAAGGTAAATCTGCCAACACCGTGCGCGAATTGGATTTACCTTATTCCGTGCTCTGACAGTGTGTCGGCATCCAGGAACCTAACGGCCTACAAACCTGCTTGGTGGCTTCCAGGGCCGCATTTACCAACCTTATGGGCAGCGCTCGCCTCGCCAAGACCGTCCTCGGCAGCTACGGTGGAGCGGCTCGATCTCGACGACGGTGACTTCATCGACCTACACTGGGTTGGAACAGATAACGGGCCACTCATTGTCGTCCTTCATGGTCTAGAAGGCTCGGCAAACTCCACCTATGCCGCACGGATCCTACACCGCATCTCGGCAAGCGGCTGGGGCGGCGTGCTGATGCATTTTCGGGGATGCAGTGGCGAGCCGAATGACGCGGATAGAAGTTACCACTCGGGGGAAACCGCAGATCTCCGGTTTTTACTATCGCTATTGAAATCGCGTTACCCGTCCCGGCCAATCTTCGCTGTCGGCTATTCACTGGGCGGTAACGTTCTACTGAAGTATCTAGGTGAGTTCGGGCGCAAAAGCGGCATCACAGTCGCCTCAGCTATTTCTGTGCCGTTCGATCTCGCGGCCGGCGCGAAGCGACTCAACTCGGGCTTTTCTAGATTCTACCAGCGTCATCTGGTGTCGAGCCTGAAACGGAAAATACGCGAAAAATTCGCCAACCGTCCCGCTCCGATTGCGCTTGAAAAACTCGATGATTGGACAAATTTTTGGTCGTTCGATCATCATGTGACGGCACCGTTAAACGGCTTCGCGAGCGCCGACGATTATTATTCCAAATCGAGTTGCCGCCAGTTTCTTGCGGAAATTACAGCCCACACGTTGATCATACATTCACGCGATGATCCCTTCCTATCTATCGACGCAATCCCAAACGCAGTAGAGTTATCCGAAACGACGCACATGGTCGTGACAAAAACCGGCGGGCATGTCGGATTCGTCGCAGGGCTAAATCCGTTGAAACCGACGTTTTGGATTGACGATCAGATCGTTGCGTGGTTTAAGTACCACGTTGATAAAATCGGTTGCCTAGAACAATCTCCACTCTAATTTTTGAGACGCTTAAATGACACTATCGCACCGCCTATATTTCCCTTTCGTAGCGGGCATATGCATCGCACTGCTGGCCTACGGTTACTACCTAGAATATTTTCAGGACCTCGTGCCCTGCCCGATGTGTATTTTCCAACGACTTTGCTACATGGCTGTAGCCGTCACCGCGCTGATTGGGACAATCGCTGCACCAGCTCGCACCGGGTCATTCATTATCACGGGAATAGTTGGAGTGTTTTCGACGATTGGAGCAGGCATCGCCGGGCGCCAGACGTGGCTGCAGCATCTCCCGCCTGACCAAGTGCCAGAATGCGGCCCAGATCTTGCGTTCATGCTTGAGATGTATCCGTTCCTTGAAACCGTTAAACGCGCGCTAATCGGAACCGGCGATTGCGCGGCGGTCGCCTGGACGTTCCTTGGGCTATCGATTGCCGAATGGTCGTTAATATGTTTTGTGGGCCTGGTTACCTCGGCTTTGTGGCGTCTCGTTACGAACCGATAGCAGCTTTGAGGTAATGAACTACTGCGAATTTAATTCTGGCATGCTGCGCGTCTAGCGACACAGTTGGTTTCGGCGGGTCGCGTCGAATATTCAAACTCGTAGAGAGCGTGCTCTGACAAAACCGAGGGCTAAATCAGTTATGCACAAAGAACGTCACACACTCTCGATCATCGCAGTTCTATGCGCCGTAATTATCTATGTGCCGCATGCTCGAGGCATCGAGCATGCCCAGGCGTTTAATGCTTCCATGTTGAGTGGACTCAATAAACTTACTATCCAACTAGATGGCGTGTCTGGGGAGTTCAAACCTTACGGTTTAATCGCAGATCCTATATTGCAGCGAACGAGTGCGTCGCTGACTGACATCGGATTGTCCGTCGCGACGCTGTCCGATTCAAACCAGGATCCAGATGTCGCTCTGTTAAACGTGATATTGAACACGAACCGGAATCCGTACGGATTTTATTCGTATGGCGTATCTGTCGAAGTTATCCGCAAGATAGTGTTAAACAACCCGCAAGGCGGATTCGTCACGGAAACGGTTTGGACGATGGGCCAAACCGGCGTTGTGGTCCCTACCGATCTGTCCAAAATCAATCAGATAATCGATGCGCTAGTCGCGCAATTCCTCGCGGATTTTCGCAGTCAAAATCCGCGAGCAGCGTCCCCTGCCGAGCGTTGATTATTGCGCTCTAAGTTGCTCCTTAAGTTCTAGTACGAAGGAGTCCATCACCGGCTCGTTTCGATTTGTGCATCGACCACGGCTAAAGCGCTCATATTTACCACGCGACGCACTGTCGATGACGGCGTGAGGATATGCGCTGGTCGCTTTAGTCCAAGCGTAATCGGGCCAACCGAAACGCCTTCACCCAACACTGTTAGTAAATTCATTGCAATATTAGCCGCATCCATTGATGGCATGATGAGGACGTTCGCCTCACCGGTTAAAGTCGAATCTTGTAAAATCGCGTTTCTAATAGCAGGAACCAATGCGGCATCTGCACGCATTTCTCCATCGATTTCTAATTCCGGTTCAGCCGATCTAATCAAGGCCAATGCGTCTTTCATTCGCACAGCCGATTCGCTATCTGACGAACCAAAGTTCGACGCCGCGAGCAGAGCGACTTTTGGCGTCATCCCGAATCGACGAACTCTTTCAGCTGTGAGTAACGTCATTCGCGCAATTATTTCCGCGCTCGGAGAATCATTGACGTTCGTATCGCAAATAAAGAATGTTCCTTTACGCAGCACCAACACGGTCATGGTGGCGGGAGCAGGAACGTCATCCTCTTTTCCTAATATTTCGACGATATGCTTTAGATGATTTCGAAAATGCCCGTGGATTCCACACAACATGGCATCGGCATCACCGATACGTACTAACAAACTCGCGATAACCGTGGGATTCGTACGCACGAGTAACCGCGCGTCATTTATCGTGACACCGTTGCGCTTCATGATTTCGACATACGTCTCGGAATATTTTCGAAACCGTTCGTCGGACAATGGATTAACGACATCGAAATCCGTCTCTGCTTTCAGTCTCAGACCGAGCTGCTCAATGCGACGATCTATTATCCCTGGTCGTCCTATTAGAACAGGTCGAGCCAGGCCATCATCGACTACTGTTTGCACTGCACGAAGAATTGTTGCCTCTTCACCATCGGCGTAGACAAGTCGCTTTAGATCGGTTTTCGCTCGATCGTAGAGCGGCTTCATTATCAAAACCGACTGGAATACGTACTTCGTCATCTCCTGTCGGTACGCCTCCAAATCCTTAAGCGGACGAGTCGCCACGCCGCTGTCCATTGCTGCTTTAGCAACAGCCGGTGCGAGCATTGACACGAGCCGTGGATCGAACGGTTTCGGAATTATATAGTCCGGCCCAAATTTCATGTCCTCGCCTGCATAGGCGGCGAGTACAACTTCAGAGGGTTCTTGCAGCGTCAGCTCAGCCAGCGCCTCAACGCAGGCGATCTTCATTTCTTCGTTGATCGTTGTTGCGCCGACGTCGAGCGCGCCTCGAAATAAATACGGGAAGCACAAAACATTATTAACCTGATTCGGGAAATCGGAACGTCCGGTCGCGATAATCGCGTCGGGGCGCACCGCCCTCACCTCGTCCGGAAGGATTTCTGGCGTAGGGTTCGCAAGCGCTAAAATTATGGGCTGCTCTGCCATTTCAGCGACCATCGCTCCCGTCAAGACGCCTGGTGCAGAGAGTCCCAAGAAAATATCCGCCCCTTTCACCGCATCGGCTAATGTGCGTGCTGCGGTATCCCGTGCGTAATCCGCTTTATGCTCATCCACGCGCCCCTCCCGGCCGACGTACACAACTCCAGAACGATCGCAGAGCGTGATGTTAGCGCGACTAAGGCCGACGGACTCTAGTAATTTCAGGCACGCGATTGCCGCAGCACCAGCGCCCGAGGTGACTAATTTAACGGATCCGATGTCTTTGCCTACGATCCGTAGCGCGTTTTTGATCGCAGCGGTCGCGATAATCGCGGTCCCGTGTTGGTCGTCGTGAAAGACCGGTATTTTGACTCGTTTACGGAGCTCACGTTCGACATAAAAACACTCTGGAGATTTTATGTCCTCAAGATTGATACCACCGAATGTCGGCTCCAAACTCGCGATGATGTCGACCAGCTTATCGGGATCCGATTCATCAATTTCGATGTCGAAAACGTCAACCCCAGCAAATTTTTTAAACAGAACACCCTTCCCTTCCATCACAGGCTTTGAAGCCAGCGGACCAATGTTACCTAAGCCAAGTACCGCAGTTCCGTTGGTTATCACCGCGACCAAGTTTCCTCGAGCCGTGTATTTCGCGGCATTAGCCGGGTCGGCCGCGATTAATTCGCAGGGCGCCGCAACTCCGGGCGAATAGGCGAGGGCCAAATCTCGTTGCGTTGCTAGAGGTTTGGTTGCCGATATTTCGATTTTCCCGGGACGTGGGAATTCGTGGTACTCGAGCGCACTCTTGATTAGTTCATCGTCCATGCTGCGATCCTTGGGAAGGTGAATGTGTAGTTGTTATCGACGCATCGACTCGGCGTACATGAAAATTTATTATCGGAACGGGACACCGGGCGGCATACGCCCGCCCATGCCGCGCATCATGTTTTTGAGACCGCCTTTTTTCGACATTTTTTTCATCATCTTTTGCATCTGATCGAACTGCTTGAGCAAGCGATTTACGTCTTGAACTTGCGTGCCGGAGCCAGCCGCGATCCTCTTTTTACGATCGGATTTAATAATCGCCGGGAATCGACGTTCCTTTAAAGTCATCGAATCGATAATGACGCCGAGTTTCTGTAACTCATTATCATTAACGTTATTTTTGATTTGGTCCGGCATCTCGGCAACACCTGGCAACTTACTCATCAGGGAGGATAGTCCGCCCATATTTTGCATCTGCACGAGTTGGTCGCGAAAGTCTTGTAAATCAAAGCCTTTGCCTTTGCTAAGCTTTCTGGCGACTTTCTCAGCTTGATCCTTATCAACTTTCTGCTCGACCTCTTCGATCAGACTGAGGACATCGCCCATCCCTAAAATTCGCGAGGCCATGCGATCAGGATGAAATGCTTCTATGGCATCGAGTTTTTCTCCCGTACCAACAAACTTAATCGGCTTCCCGGTCACTTGCCGCACAGACAGCGCGGCACCCCCTCTAGCATCACCGTCCGCTTTCGTGAGCACGATTCCGGTCAACGGCAACGTGTCATTAAACGTTTTTGCCGTATTCACCGCATCTTGCCCCATCATCGCATCGATGACGAAAAGCGTTTCTTGAGCGTTAACAGCGGCGTGAAGATTCGCGATCTCTTGCATCATTTCGGTGTCGATTGCGAGACGACCAGCCGTATCGATAATCAACACGTCCGCAAATTGTGTACGCGCTCTTTCGAGCGCATTGGTGGCTATTTGCACCGGATTTCCGCTGTCTGCGCTCGGGAAACACTCGACACCAATTTCAGCAGCGAGAATGGCAAGTTGTTCAATTGCGGCGGGTCGATACACGTCGCAACTAACCATGCATACTTTCTTCTTATGCACGCTAACAAGGTGCTTCGCCAGTTTTGCAGAAGTTGTCGTCTTCCCCGAGCCCTGCAAGCCGGCCATCAAAATAACGATTGGTGGTTCGGATGAGAAACTGATTCCCTCACTTGCGTCACCCATCAAGCGGGTTAGCTCATCGCGAACAACACGAATGAGGGCTTGGCCAGGAGTTAGGCTACCGACGACTTCTTCGCCGATGGCTCGAACGCGTATCTGATCGATGAAATCCTTTACAACAGGAAGCGCGACGTCACCTTCGAGTAAGGCCATACGAACGTCACGCAGTGCGTCATCTATATTCTCATCAGTTAGACGCGCTCGACCACGGAGGTTTTTAACGACGCCGGTAAGTCGTTCACTCAGATTCGAAAACATAGACAACTACAGTCCATCAATTTGGTTAAGGTTGACGTCGGAGTCTACCACCCCTCCATCACTTCTTCTAAAGGAAACTCCAGTCCGACCGTCGCCCAGACTTCGCCGACTCTTTTGACGACTGGCTCTGCTTTTACAAACCAATCAGGGTGACGATCCCTTTTATCGAACACCTCGAATTGCTCAGGTTGTGGGTTAACATCTCCGAATCGGTAGTAATACGATTTCACGAGATCTTCCATACGCTGCTTGTCGTAAGCGACGACGCGGATGGCGCGATTTGCGCTCAGTCCCGTGGTCGCGACGTAATAGTTGTATTGTTCCCAGTAACGTAGGTAGGCATCGAAGTAATCCGTCTGCGAAATTTCGTCCACCTCCGCACCTGTGTAAATTAAGTCCCGCCTGATCCAATCTTCGATATTTCCTCGAACCGCGAATTTTCCGTCGTCTGGTAATCCGCCAGATTTTTCATAGGTTGAAATACACGATGCGACAGGATGCCTCACAGTCAGTATATTTTCGACAGATTGACCTAATATCCGATGGAAAAATCCGCCGGCATAACTTCCTTTAAGGAGTTTTTTTGGAACCACTATCTTGCCGGAATGCGGTTTGTTCTTACCGAAGTAGATCTCGACCATCGTGAGATACTCGGCCATCGTTTGCAGGCTCGAGACCCAGCTGTTCACACGTTTCTCAAAACGAAAAGGTCCTGCATCAGGAAACCCATCGTGCGCAATCACGTTTGGAACGGTGCTCGGGTCGTAACCCATCGCACGATACAGTTCTTTAGTTAAATAGGATCCGCCATTGCGAGGGATACCAATGACGTTGATAAAGTGAAACTTTAATTGAATGTCTTTTATCGCATCGACATCGCCCGTCAGCAGCGCCAGTAAAAGTTGATACGCCCGACCGATTGCTGCTTGCCCGCGTTCCGTCGCTAATACGCGTTTTGCGTTGGTAGGTGCCTCACTCATCACCCGACGCTGATCGTTGATCATGATCTCACTCAACTGATCACCCCATTGAGCTCCCTCAAACGGAATGTCTTCGACGATATGCAGCAGAAAATCGATAAAGATCGGAGAGACTGGTAACTCGTTGTCGGTAAGTTTTAACTCAACACCCATGTTTTTCTACTTCGCTCATATGAATTAGTGTTAGCGGGAATACCCGCTTTGGAATATGTGATTCAACGATGAATCTCGCGCACTTCGTCATTTGCGATCTAGGTTTACTCTACATTTACTAAGCGTATTTTACATGCAGATTTAGGAGTCGATTAAAATTTTCGAACGAAAGCAGGTGCGCGTATATTTTCGCTAGATCTCCCTGTTTCAGCAGGGTTTGTAGCATGTCGGAATGAATGTTTCGCAACCGCTGCTCGTTGACCCGGAAAAGTCCAGCTACTCGAACTTCCGCCATTCCCCGCGGATGAAAATCTGCCTCAAATGGTTCAATGAGATCGTGTTCCGAAAGATAACTGCAAAACCGCGCGGTGTCCTGCTGCTGATTGATCATTTCTGATATTAATAATTCAACTTCACGCCAACGTTCCGTTGGATTGCCTTGTGCATCAATCAGCGACGGAACGCGGCTACTTAAGCCGTGTTCATCCACACAGATAAGTGATTGTTCGCATCCTTCATTTACTACAATCGCGGAAAAAAATGGATAACGCCGGACGTACGCCGGACAGTAGGTTTGCTGATCCCAAACACCGAACGCGTCGACAAATAAATTTGAATCTGATTCAAGCGCAGTCAGGGCGACCGGTACGAGGTTTCCGGCATGTTCGCGCGCGAAGACTATCGGGAAGTGGTGGCATGCTGACGGGAATTCAGCAGCAGTAAGGTAAATTACGTTGAGTTCGCTAGCGAATTTTGCAGTACCGTCTCGAACTCCTAATCTTCGATGTCGTTCGCGGTCGAACGGCACTGCCGACAAATACCCTGGCGGCAGCGGGATCTCCATGCTATGAAATTATTCGCAAGCAGCAGGCGGCAACGGGTCGTCAGTGAGAGGATCCGCTTGTGATTCCGGGATGGTAATGGGCAACATAGTTGCGCTACTTACAAAACCGAAGTCCCCAGACACATATTCGCTGGTGCCGCCTTGGGTCACTACGGAAATTCCGCCATCGTGCACTTGATAATAGTCGCCACTCGGATTGCCGGGGCCGTCCCAAGTCACTACGGAATAATCTGTTCCGCGAATACCGATCGTCGCTACTGCAGTTCGGACTCTGTAACTAGCAGGGTTTTGTCGGCCGATTACACCCGTAACGGCCCTAAAGCCACCTTTAACTAGATTAAAGAAGCTGCGGCCTTCTTTTTTCGGTTCTGGTAAGCGGTAGTCCTCAATCTGAAAACGGGAATTTGGTCGCAATATTACTGACGCGCCGTCGACGAACTTCATCCGAACGTAGCTGTGGGCGCTTGTCACCACGGTGTCGCCTGAATTAACTTGCCCGCCTCGTTTAAGCTTCCGAATATCTCCATCTTGAGTGGCAGCGGCGGCGCGCCCGGCAATGCTCACGACCTTACCTGCCTCAACCGCGCTAAATACGTTGAGGCTCGCTATGCAGAGTAGGAATATCGTCGATAGCCTAAGTGGTCCCTGCACGATGGGTAATCTCGAAATAATCATGCTGAACACTCCATCCCTGAGGAATCGGACTCTTCGGTAACTTCTCCGTCATCGTCTCCACCGTCACCATCACCTAATGCTAAGTCCTCGTTATCATCATCATCATCATCTTCATCTTCACCACCACCGTCGTCCGACACCTCCGAGACGATAGGTACAGCGAAAATGTTTGCTTTTGCGAGTCCAATAATATTTACGACGCCGGTTGTTGAAACGTCATCCACGCCACCGGTCACGCTACCTTGTGTAATGAAGAATAAATTCTTGTTCCCGAAATCTATCGTTCCCCCTGATGAGGCTATATCGAGATCCCCATTCAGAAGTGGGATCCCGCCCGGCCCGAGCTCACCGATAACTACGGTCGATGAATTCGTGTTTGGCAGGCCCGAAAACGTAGGAAATGCCGAAAATGCGGTGGTGCCAAATGCCGGAATCACGGCTAGGCTAGAGGGGAAATTATTGAACGCAATATCTTGTCCCAGGTTTGTCGGCGAGAACACGCCAAGGAAACTGTTCCCATTACCCGTTAGCCCACTGACATTGAATGGGCCGTTCGAGAACATTTTCGTGAATGGATTCGGGCCGCCGACTACAAACGGATTCGTAATATTGATTCCTCTAGATGCCAATATTTGGACATTCGGGCCATGCCCCGGTGCGGCAATACCGTTTAATCCCAGGATCCTAAATAGGGCGAGGTCCGGAGCCGTTGGCAAGAACGGGTTGTTGCCGGTAATGAATACCGAGTCCAAAAAGGTCACTGATCCATTAGTCACGCCAACTGCTAGATTATCGGCAAGAAACGAGCCCTTTATTGTGAGAGGACCGGTGGCAAGAAGGTTTGTTGACTTAAGCATCGTGCCGCCGGGTCCGAAATCGATCGCCGAAGATCCAATGAACGCGCGATTGTCCAACCTCACATTTGGAGTCATACCGATATTTTTAATCTCCACAACCGGCGCCTTTGTTTTTGCATCGATCGTCGTCGTCCCATTGTCGCTCACGAGCAGCGACACTCTGTTCGTTGCATAAAGTAGACCTGCATTGACAGTGCGGATCGATTGTTTCACCCGAACGCCGATTGCGCCGAAATTACCGCCCTTGGCGACAATTTGGTTTGTAAACGTAGCGTTATTTCCATTCAGTCCAGAAGGACCGCCGAACCTTGCAAATGCCGATCCGCCAGGTCCCGCAGTGACGGCATGGCGCCCGAACATTCCGGTGTTGCCAAACTCATGGGTCCCGAACGCGCTCGCTCCGGTAATCATGACGTCGCCGATTTGGGTGTTATTACGGCCGGCGTTCGTCAAGTATTCAGCATCACTTTGCGCGTCAACGTTTACGGCGCCATTAATTCTTATGTCGCGCCCAGCATTAAATTCCAATGCCGTCACTCCGGATCCCTCGTTTATCGCCGCCGCGTCGCCGATCGTGATGTCGTTAGTCGCGTTGATACTCCCAATGGCTTCGCCGGAAGTACTAGCAAGCACAAATAGGTCGTTAATTGCCACGTTGAGTCCGCTAACATCCGCGAACGCGTTGCCACCGGACGTTCCAGCTTGAACTTCGAGTATGTTCACGGCGACATTTCTGCCGCCCGTAAAAACGACGTCCGCGTTGCCGACGCCACTGGAACTGACAGAACCAATTTCCGCCTCAACGTTCCTGACAGTTATGTTGTTGGCAGCCGTGAAATCGACCCGTGCGTTGCCGAAATCCGTATAGGCGATCGCATCACGTCCCATAATATTTTGTGCCATCGCCGTTATATTCGCAGCCGCACCGCCGTAGCTGCCGTTGCTCGCCGAGGCGGTCATGTCTCTGCCTGCCGTAATATTACCGCCTGCCATTAGGTTAATATTCGCATCGCCCGAATTCGCCATCGCGGTGGCGTCACGGAAATTTAGATGCCGGCCTGCATCCGCATCGATTGCAGCGTTGCTAGCACCATTTGCGATCAAATCGTTAGCCACGAGAATATCATTACCCGCGCTCAGGTTGAG
>JBLFWX010000030.1:0-51886 GCA_047611805.1 Gammaproteobacteria bacterium | reverse complement strand
ACAAATGAGTGCGCCAACGGTCGTAATAATTGAAATAGCTAGCCGAGATCCGTTTCAAATGGCGCTCGTTCAATACGACAACGTGATCCAGACATTCTCGGCGGATGCTTCCGATCATTCGTTCCACGTAAGCGTTCTGCCAAGGGCTCCGTGGAGCCGTTAAGATCTCTTCGATGCCTATGCTTTTGACGCGCTTACGGAATTACCTCCCATAAATTCCATCGCGATCCCGGATCAGATATCTCGGTGCCGAGGGATGAGGAGACGCTGCAATGATTTGTTGACCAGTCCAATGCGCGGTTGGGTCTGCGGTGACATTGAAATGAACAACCTGGCGCCGATGGTGGGAGAGGATAACCAAGACGTACAACACCCTGAACCCTACCGTTGGTACAACTAGAAAGGCGATTGAAACCCTATCCGTCGCGTGATTGTGCAGAAATTATTTCCAGGTCGGCGATGATGGTTTCCGACAACGCACTCGGTACTTCTCGACGATAGATTTAGCGACGTCGACGTCGATACCGAGCTTACGAAGCTCGCCGACAATCCGTGGCGAGTCCCAGTAGACATTCGCCTCTGCATCTTTCGGATCAAATCTCTGATCTCTTTTGGTACCGGCGGCCTACCGGGCGTATCGTGGCTGCTCAACTGAGTCCAATGATCCGGAAATCGCCTTCGCTGCCATGCAATCACAGTCGCCGGCTGGACAATGGTTAGAGCCTCCCGCCAACCGGGCCACCGTCGTGCGATCCAAGACCACAATATTCGATCACCTCGTTTTATTTTCGGTCGTGTCGTTGAGCGTTGATACACCATGACCTGATGTCTTAGCGCAACGATTTTGAATTGTAACGAGACGCGCGACCGCAACATCGTAGACGCAGACGCCAACAACGCACTAATAATGGGTTTCGCGATCCTGGATCCTTATCAACGCTAACAAAAGTGCGAGATCTCAGGCTGACGCTGCTCGAGAATTTCGTCAAGCAAATCAACGAGTACGAATATTCATGAAGGACAACCTAGGTCACTTCAGCGGCACGACCGACTTTTAGAGGTGCTCGATGACGACGGTAATCACTTGCCTCAGGCGTGACTCGTTGCTGCTGGGCGCACATGCGATACCTCCAAACGACAAGTTAGCAGCGGTGCTGTCTACTTCGATTAGAAATCGCCACCATTCGCAGCCGCAACCACCCTAAATCCCACTAAAAATGCTGACTACCTAAATTATAAATTTTTGATTTATTTAATAATTGTGGCGGAGAGGGGGGGATTCGAACCCCCGAAGGGTTTAACCCCTTGCCGGTTTTCAAGACCGGTGCATTCAACCGCTCTGCCACCTCTCCTAATTTCAAAATCCGCGCTCGGAATTGCGACTTCACGCACAACCGAGGTACTTGGCCGGGACCCCGCCGTTTTCCGTCGTCTAGTCCTTCGATTAATCGACCGATAACGTCAATCCGAACCCTAAATTAGCTACATTCAGGGAACTTCAAGGCGCGCTAGGTTATCTGATTGAATGTAATCGCGAAAGCTAGTGATGCTTAACACTTGAATTTTCCAATATTGACCATAATATTCAACTAAGCAATACAAGTTTTCTGGTACGCTCTACGTATCGGCCCAGATATCGACCGAGCTGTCTCAATGGAGGGACATAAAAATCATGGCTACAAATTACGCAGCAACTCATTCAGGCACTAGGGGCTTGGCGACCAACAAATTAATCCGTAACACCTACACCTTACTATCGATGACATTGGTGTTCAGTGCGCTGATGGCCGCCTTATCAGTTTATATGCGCGTCGGATTCGGCGTCAGCATGGGTTGCAGTGTGGCCGCTCTGGCAATTTTGTGGTTGGTACTGCCCAAGACTGCCAATTCGGCAGCTGGAATCGGTGTCGTATTTTTGTTTACTGGCCTACTCGGTTTTGGGCTCGGACCTACCGTTTCGCACTACTTGGCGGTTCCAGGCGGCGGTCAAATCGTGACAACTGCGCTGGGCGGAACTGGGGTGATTTTCCTCGCACTATCCGGCTATGCGTTAACGACTCGTCGTGATTTCAGCTTTATGGGCGGCTTTCTGTTTGTTGGGCTATTAGTCATCCTCGGCGCCGCACTAGGGAATATTTTCTTCGCCATTCCGGCGCTATCATTGGCTATTTCCGCAGCGGTGATCATGTTGTTTAGCGGTTTCATTCTTTATGACACCGGCAGAATGGTAAATGGTGGTGAAACTAACTACATCACTGCAACAGTAGGCTTGTACATCAGCATCCTAAACATCTTCACCAGCCTACTGCACCTGCTTGGCGCTTTCGGTGGCGACGACTAAAACAAAGCTACTTGGATTGCGGCCGATCTGCCTGAAAAGCGCTCGGCCTTTTTTCTGCGAGAAAATCGATGGATTGGATGAAGATTGGTTCGGCCGTGCTGGTCATTGCGATGATGGTCTTCATCTGGCCGTCCGCCAAGCGCATGCTTCATGAAAGCCCTGCTGCCGAGTCAGGCGATTGGCGCTCCGTGATCTTGCCTATCATTGCCGTTATCGGCTTTGTGGTTTTGCTGATTTATCTAGTCTAACAACGACCCTTCAGTTCTCTATCTGCTTATTGCGCTATCTTCAATGTTTCCAGGCCCGACATATACGGTCGCAACGCCTCGGGAATAACGATACTCCCGTCGGCCGCTTGGTTATTTTCGAGTACTGCAACTAGCGTTCTACCGACGGCTAAACCGGAACCGTTTATCGTGTGAACAAATTCGGGCTTGCCAGTTGCGGGGTTGCGCCAACGCGCTTTGACCCGGCGGGCTTGAAAGTCCTCGAAGTTACTACACGAAGAAATCTCGCGGTAAACGCCTTGCGACGGCAACCACACTTCAAGGTCAAATGTTTTCGCCGCGGAGAAACCAATATCGCCCGCGCAAAGCGTCACGACTCGATAGGGTAATTCGAGTTTTTCCAGAATCACCTCAGCGTGTCGCGTTAATTCATCTAGCGCGTTGTAGGAGTCATCGGGCCGCACGATCTGCACCATTTCCACCTTATCGAACTGATGCTGTCTGATCATACCGCGCGTATCTTTACCATAAGATCCTGCTTCGCTACGGAAACAGGGGGTATGGCACACGTAGCGCGTGGGGACTTCCGATTCATCCAGGATCTTATCCTGTACAAGATTCGTCACCGGTACCTCTGCAGTTGGAATTAAGTACAGACCTTGTTCCGCAATAGAGAACAAATCCTCTTTAAATTTCGGCAGCTGGCCGGTTCCGCGCATTGTTTTCTCGTTGACGAGATAGGGAACGTACACTTCTCGATAACCGTGTTCGAGGGTATGAATGTCCAGCATGAACTGCGTGAGGGCACGCTGAAGGCGTGCGATAGGCCCAGACAGAACCACAAACCTCGAGCTTGCCAGAGTGACGCCTGCTTCGAAGTCCATGCCTTGATGGAGAGCACCGAGATCGACGTGATCGCGCACGTCGAAATCAAATGTGCGCGGTTCGCCCCACCGTCGGATTTCGACGTTGTCTTGCTCGCCTTTGCCGTCGGGAACACTAACGTGCGGAACGTTGGGAAGTTCATCGAGGAAACTGGCTAGTTGAGCTTGGATCCCCTCAAGCTCTGACTCGTTCGATTTAAGCCGCTCGCCCAATTGAGCGACAGAATCCAGCAATGGCGCGATGTCCTCGCCGCGACTTTTCGCCGCGCCTATCGCTTTGCTCTTGGAGTTCCTCTCGGCTTGTAAGCTTTCGGTGTCGACTTGCAAGGTTTTACGCACCGCCTCGAGCTCACGATACGTCGAAAATTCTATAACTTGGTGGCGACGGACAATCGCAGCCTCCACGACTTCAAGGTGATTACGCAACAAATTGGGATCAAGCATAACGATGTTCTGAATCAATCAATTAAGTGAACTGGGGCGACGTAGGCCGGGAGATCAGCAGAGATTATAACGGGCGCGCTCTCAAAGTCGCACACGCAGCTAGTAGTTCAGTCGCGCAATGGTCAATCCAATCCAGCACGCCGCGAGACATAAGCCGACGTTTAGCAAAACGTTAGAACTTGCTTTAAGCATTTCGCCCGCTTCGAGCAAGTGAACGGTTTCAAGGGAAAACGCCGAGAACGTGGTGAAGGCACCGAGCAAGCCAACCATCACCGGCACGCGATAATGCCCGTACTCAGCGGCTGATTCCGTGACCACGATATACAGCAGGCCAATGATGAAAGAACCCACCGCGTTGACGAGCAACGTACCGTAAGGGAACGCATGACCGAAGAGACTATGAATGCCTAACGACGCTGAGAATCGTGCCACGGCACCGACGGCTCCGCCGAGCGCGACTAGGATTAAAAGTTTCATTGTGCGCTCGGAACCGTTTGTCCGTATCGACTGTCTATCATTTGGGTCGAGCTCGCAATCGAGCAAGTTTTTCTCCGATTTTCATTTCAAGCCCTCGTTCGACCGGTTTGTAGTAGATCGGATCGCCAAGTTCGTCGGGAAAATACTGCTGCCCGACCGCGACCCCGCCTATTTCGTCGTGATCATAGCGATAAGCCTTACCGTGCCCCATTTGTTTCGCAAGTCGGGTTGGCGCATTGCGGATGTGGTTAGGCACCGGCAATGAACCGGACGTCGACACGGCTTCGCGTGCTGCATTGAAGGCCACGTACACTGCGTTACTCTTTGCCGCGCATGCGCAAAATACGATGGCTTGCGCAATCGCAAGTTCACCTTCTGGGGAGCCCATCCGTTCATAAGCAGACCAAGCGTCGAGGGCAATGCTTAGCGCACGCGGATCCGCGTTACCAATATCTTCGCTGGCAATTCTTAAAACCCGTCGCGCGATGTAAGACGGATCGCAGCCGCCGTCGATCATGCGGGTAAACCAATAGAGTGCTGCGTCCGGATTGGAGCCACGCACGGATTTGTGGAACGCCGATATTTGGTCGTAAAAATAATCGCCGCCTTTATCGAACTGGCGCAGCGAACCGCCTTCGATCGTGGTTGCTACAATTTTCTCGTCGATGACCCGATCTTCTGCCATGGCGACGCTGATCTCGAGCAAATTTAACGCACGGCGTGCGTCGCCGTCGGCATAGTTTGCAAGCAGTTCGCGCGCATCGAGGTCCATTTCGATCGGTTCGTCGCTAGCCAAAACCTCGATCGCCCGATCGATGACCGATCGGACTGCGCTGCTCGGCAGGGCCTTTAAAACGTACACACGCAATCGTGATAACAACGCGTTGTTCAATTCAAAGGCGGGATTCTCTGTCGTTGCACCGATAAACGTGATGGTCCCGTCTTCGATATGCGGGAGAAAGGCGTCTTGCTGCGCTTTATTAAAACGATGGACTTCATCAACAAATACGATCGTTTGTCGTCGATCGGTCGATTTTGCACGGCGCGCGTTTTCCACCGCCGCACGGATCTCTTTTACGCCGCCTAAGACAGCCGATATCGACTCGAGATTCGCATCAGCGTGTTCGGCAATGACCCGCGCGATCGTGGTCTTACCGCTTCCAGGCGGGCCCCACAGGACCATCGAATGCAGTGTCTCTCCGAGCAAGGCTCGACGCAGCGGCTTGCCGTCGCCGAGCAGTTGATCCTGTCCGACGAGTTCGGTTAACGAGCGTGGCCGTAAGCGGTCGGCGAGTGGGCGGTCAGAATAATTTCCATTGGACATCGAACAAAACCCACAGCGAAATCAAACGCTGAGTATTGCAACTAATTAATCTCCTGTCCCGCTGATCACATCGACGCCAGCTGGCGGCACAAATTCAAACTCCGCGTCTGTCACGTCAGCGTTACGTTCAATTTCGCTGAACGCGATCGACGTTAGCTGATTTAAGTTATCCCGGAGCTTCATACCGGAGAGTCCGGCCGGGCTAAGCCCGAGATCAATACCGTTGTACGTCGCGCTCGCGTCGCGCGGCGTCAGCGATACCCAGATAATGTCATCTTCACCGGCGCTTTCAATGCTGGTGAAGTTTTGTTCAATATCGATATCCCCGCTTAACAACGCGGCAGGCGAAGTGTCGCCATCTTTCGCAAATGGATTGACGCTAACTTGCTCTAGATCGGCATCATAGATCCAGATTGTCTCACCGTTCGTTACGATGATCTGGCGGTAGGGCCGCAGATACTCCCAGCGAAACTTTCCGGGTTTCGAAATGATGACGTCGCCCTCAGCGCTCTCCATCAACGCGCCGTACTCGTCAAACAGCTGCTGTTGAAAATGCCCACGCAAGGTTGTCAATTCGGAAAGGAAATGGGCCAGACGCGCGCGACCCGGCGTTAGGTCTTCGGCGTCAACACCGAAGCCCAGTAGACACATGCCGATAAGTACAATGGGTGAGAGGGGTTTTCGCAAAGGATTGCCGTCAGTCTTTAGGTGGTGGGGGCGCTAAAACCTCGCGCGAACCGTTCGATTGTAACTCACCAACAACACCGGCGCGCTCCATCTCTTCGACCATCCGTGCGGCTCGGTTGTAACCCACTTTTAGCCGACGTTGGATGCCAGATATCGACGCCCGTCGCGATTCGGTAACAATCGCCACGGCTTTATCGTACAGCTCATCCATTTCGCCGTCAGAATCTTCATCGAATCCGCTGCCACCGACTTCTGATCCATCGCTTGGTCCCGCCAAAATATCCTCGATATATTCCGGCTTACCATTCTGCTTGAGTTGCTCGACGACTTTGTGTACTTCTTGATCGGAGACAAACGCGCCATGGAAGCGCAACGGAATCGCAGTACCGGGCGGCAAATAAAGCATGTCGCCGTGCCCGAGTAAGGTTTCCGCTCCCATCTGATCCAAAATTGTTCGTGAATCAATCCTAGAGGAGACTTGAAACGCAATACGCGATGGGATGTTTGCTTTGATCAATCCAGTAATTACGTCCACCGACGGCCGCTGTGTTGCAAGTATGAGATGAACCCCAGCAGCACGCGCTTTTTGCGCGAGTCTAGCGATTAATTCCTCAACCTTTTTGCCGACCGTCATCATCATGTCGGCCAGTTCGTCGACTATGACCACGATGTACGGCAATGGTTCTAATGTCGGGCACGTCTCGTCTTCAATGATCACTTTAAATATCGGATCTTCGATAGGACTGCCCGCTTTAATAGCGTCTTCGACTTTGCGATTGTAGCCGCTGATGTTGCGCACCCCGAGGGCCGCCATTAAGCGGTAACGGCGTTCCATTTCGGCGACGCACCAACGCAACGCATTGGCAGCCTCTTTCATGTCGGTCACCACGGGGGCCAATAACGCCGGTATGCCGTCGTAGACGGACAATTCCAACATTTTCGGATCAATCATAATGAGACGAACGTCCGTCGGCGTGGATTTATACAGTAGGCTTAGAATCATCGCGTTCAGTGCAACTGATTTGCCGGCCCCTGTGGTTCCAGCGACCAACAGATGCGGCATTCGTCCCAAATCCACCACGGCGGGCTTGCCACCGATATCCTTGCCTAAGGCTAATGTCAGGTATGAATTACTTGAGTCGTATTCCTTTGAGTTCAAGATTTCACTCAAACCCACAATTTCACGATGTTCGTTCGGAATTTCCAAGCCGATCACTGATTTACCCGGAATCACTTCGACGACACGCACGCTGATGGTCGACAAGGAACGCGCAAGATCTTTCGACAAGTTGGTGATGCGACTCGCTTTCACTCCGGGCGCAGGCAGTAATTCGAAACGCGTTATCACGGGTCCCGGATGCACGGCGACCACTTCAACGTCGATCCCAAAATCTTTAAGCTTCAATTCCACTTGTCGCGACATCGCTTCGAGCGCGGCACTGGAATATCCCCCGACGCTAACCACGGGTTCATCGAGTAAATTCAGAGCCGGTAGCGAGGAATTCTGCGCGCCGGTGAACAGGATGGTTTGCTTTTCCTTTTCGATGCGATCGCCGCTCGGAATCTCTCTAACGATTGGCTCAATATGTACCGGTTCACGTTGCTCGTGTTTTATAACTTCTTCTTTCACGATTGCGAATCTTTCGCGCTTCGCCCGCTGACCTTGCACGTAGTCGACGAGAAGTTCGATGCGCGCTTTGCCGAGTTCGATGCCGCTCAAGGTGTAACGGCCGAGGTTGTCCATCACCCACAACCACGAAAGCCCGGTAAAAAGCGTCAACCCAGTGAAGAACATCGCCAACATGAGCAACGAGCCACCCAGGTGACCGAACACGGCAAACGACACGCCGCCGATCACGTCGCCTAATATTCCGCCCGCATCGTGGGGCAGGACGGGTATGAGCGCACGCGCGCGAACCCAAATAAGACCGCAACCCATGCCTAAGGTCAGCGCGAAACCGATGCCTCGTACGCTCAAGTGAAAATAATCCCATCCGAAATCGTCGTTTCGCTCGCGAAAAATCACCCACCCTGAAAAGCCAATCATCAATGGAAAGACGTACGCGAAATTCCCACATAGATATAGCGCGATGTCCGCGATCCACGCACCAACAATGCCGCAATGGTTGCGGATCGGTTCGGCGGATCCCGTGTGAGACCAACCGGGATCCGAAGGATGGTGGGACCACAGCGCGATCAACAAAAATAGTGCGACACCACCGAGTGCAATGAGAAGGCCTTCCTTAACCCGTTGCAAGACCTGCGACGGAACAGGTTCCGCTAGGCTTGGTTGCTTACGAATCGCTTGAGCCATATGTTAATCTCGGATCTCCAAAACCATAATAACACCATGTAAGTTATAGCTATTTATCTTACATCCAATGCTCCACAAAGGCGAGGACATTGATAGACGACCGGCGCAATTTTTGCCGCGAAGGCTTGATAGTAAAACGACTCCTAATGAACCTAAGCCAGACATCGCGACGCTCGGAATCGGCGCGGATCCAGCTGGGCCGCTGGCCTGCCAGCGCGGGGCGCACTTGTGCGCTAGGGCCTACTTAGCAAGGACTCAAGCGGTTGAGCGACGGCCCTGGGAGATCCGAGAAAGTCTGACGCACCGCGACGCGAAGCGTCTATTGGACTCAAGCCCGCAACCGTCACCGCGGCCAATGGCGTCAAACACGAAGCAAAATTGATCCTGTCTGTTCGATCTGAGACCCACAGCCACCGCTCCTATCGGAATTGACGGTGACTTGGTCTCGTGACAACCTAACGGCCCCAATCACACTTTGCTTTCGCCCTAAATTCTTGAAAATTCAATTTTTTTCTGACATCCACTTAGAATTCGGAGGGTTCGACCTGCCGACCACAGACGCCGATGTCATCGTTGCTGCAGGCGACATCGGAGTGGGATTACAGGGTGTCGATTGGCTTGACCAACTCGGCAAACCAGTCGTCTATGTAGCCGGTAACCATGAATACTATAGCGGTGATATCGTGCATACACGGGTGGCTATCGCCGAAAAATCGCGTTCTACGCAAATTTCGTTTCTCGAAAACGAGGTCCTTGAAATCGATGGGGTGCGATTTCTAGGCGCAACCTTGTGGACTGACTTTCTTGGCGGTAATGAACGCGTTATGCACTACGCGACGCAAAACATGAACGATTACCAACAGATACGTTGCGCCTCTCGCCCGCTAACACCAGCGCAGTTGTTGGACATTAATTGGGAATCTCGTTTCTGGCTGGCCGGTGAATTGGAAAAACCATTCGCCGGGAAAACGGTTGTTGTTTCGCACCATGCACCGACGGCTCGCAGCTGGCCCGGGACTGGCAATCGTAATTATCTATCGACGTACTGCAACCGGCTCGACGATTTTTTGGAGCGCTACAGCATTGATGCTTGGTTCCACGGGCATTTACATAACGTCGTCGACTATGAGCAAAATGCGACCCGCGTGTTGTGTAATCCAAGAGGTTATACCGGGTACCAGACGGTAGATGACTTTTCACCGACCAAAACTATCGCCATTTAAATTTCCTGTGCCAAGCTTACTGGACCGAATCGAGACCCTAGGTAACCGGCTGCCTCATCCGGCCCTCTTATTCGCTGTGGCAACCGGTTTGGTGATGGTGCTCTCGTGCGTAGCAAGCTCAATCGGTTGGACGGTCGAAAAAGCGTTGCCCGGGGCGTCAACGACCGACGGCGCGGCGAGCATCCTAGTCCCAATCAATCTGCTGAACGGTGAAGGTCTGTGGTGGTTTATTAGCCATCTAGTGCCTAATTTCGTGCACTTTCCACCGCTAGGTATTGTTATAGTCGGCATGTTGGGCATCGGCGTCGCCGAGCGCAGCGGTTTCATTCCGGCTCTACTCACCGCAGTCGCACAAAGGGTCGGTGCGCGGGCGTTGACGCCGACAGTCGTATTTCTCGGTATCAGTTCGTCCGTGGGGCTTGATGCGGGTTACGTTGTCCTGCCGCCGATTGCTGCTCTGCTGTTCCTGTTGAGCGGCCGCTCTCCACTCGCGGGAATAGCGGCGGCATTTGCCGGCATCTCTGCCGGATTTAGCGCGAATCTCGTGATCACAGCGGTTGATCCTTTGTTGGCTGGATTCACGGAGTCCGCGGCGCGATTCGTAGCGCCAGACTATCGTGTAGCAGTTACCGCGAATTGGTGGTTTATGGCCGTCTCCACGTTCGTACTAACCGCCGTTGGATGGCTCGTCACGGCACTGTGGGTCGAACCGCGCACCAACCGCATCGTCATTCAATCGAATGCAATTGAACAAGTCGAGCCCATTGATCGGGGCGCTATGCGCTGGGCGCTGGCCTCAGTCGTGATCCTCAGCTGCGCCCTGCTCGCCTTAGTTTTTATACCTGACGCCCCGCTTTATGGCACGGGATCCCGTTTTCCTCGATGGGTGGAAGCAACCGTACCGATCCTCTTTATCGCGTTTCTGATCCCCGGCGTGGTGTACGGCTACCTGAGCGGTAGTTTCCGATCGAATCGAGATGTAGCAGATGCCATGGGTAAGACTTTATCGGCTCTTGGGCCGTATATCGTGCTGGCATTTTTCGCCGCCCAGTTTATCGAAGCGTTTAAGTACTCACAGTTAGGAGAAATGCTTGCCATTAGTGGCGGCCAGTTGCTCACCGAACTCGCCATACCTATCTGGGCCCTACTGGTTATATTCATTTTTGTCGTGATGTTCGGCAACTTATTAGTCGGTTCGGCATCGGCAAAATACGCATTCTTCGCACCGGTTTTTGTCCCAATGTTTATGTATGTCGGCATTAGTCCGGAACTCACCCAAGTTGCTTATCGAGTTGGCGACTCAATCACGAATATTGTGACGCCGCTAAACCCCTATATGGTGATTATCGTGGCACTCATTCAGCGCTTCGTGGCCGGCGCAGGAATGGGTACAGTCGTCGCCTTAATGCTGCCTTATGCGATCGCGTTCGCGTGCGTGTGGCTCGCGATGCTGCTCATTTGGGTTTGGCTTGGAGTGCCTCTTGGGCCTGGCGGCGGACTGCATTATGGCTAGCTATTGACTGTAAATTGCCAGGTCTCCCGTTATGTTATCCTGCCACACCCTCAAATTATCACGACAACATAATGACCAAGAAAAACACGTACCGAGTAACGTTTCATAATCAAGGAAAAGTTTACGAAATCTACGCCCGGAAAGTGCATCAGAGTGGCCTGTTCGGTTTTATCGAAATTGAAGAGCTGGTGTTTGGTGAGAAGTCGTCGGTGGTAGTGGACCCCTCTGAAGAGAACCTCAAGTCCGAATTCAAAGGCGTTCAGCGTACCTACATCCCGATGCATTCAATGATCCGGATCGATGAAGTCGAAAAGACGGGGCACCCAAAAATTACCGACGCGACTGACTCCAGTGGCAAGATTTCGCCATTCCCCGTGTATACCGGCTCCCATGACGCGCCAAAAAGCTGATCTGCGCAAACCATTTCGATCGGTTAATTCGCTCGCCTAAAACCCGCCTAGCGCCGACGGATCCAGGCATCGCGCTAGTTATGTTAGGATTTTGCGACCGCACTTAAGATAAGGCCGACGAAAATGAAACGGCAATGGACGCTCCCGCCCCTGGAGATATTCCGCCGTAGCACGGCGCTTCACGTGCCGCGCGCCGCCTTGAACGACATATCAAGTTAGACGCACGTACCGAGTCCCACAAATTGCCACTTCTTAGTAAAACAACTATTCCAGCGGCTTCCGATGTGGCTTACCGTATAGTGCGAAATTGGGAATGACTATGGTCCGCGCCACAGTAGTCGCGTTACTGACTTGGCTATGCTTCTCGCCGACTCTGTTTGCTGCTTGGTCGATATCGGAAGCTGATGGCGAGGGATCCGTCGATACTGCGTATATTGAGAATTCAGCTCGCCAACGAGCCGATATTTTTCTGGATGAGCACGACGTTGTCTATCTTCGTTTGCGACTCAGTGCCGGTTTCGAGACCCTCACCAGGTCAAGCTGCCCCACGTTCCAAATCGACAAGCGCTTGCCGTTGCATCACTATGCAGTCGGTAAGCAATGTTCGATTGACTCTAAGGATGCAACCATTGTGCTCGGACAGATCAGCGATAAACAAATTAACTCGCTCGTGCTCCATCGAATTATGAACGGCAACAAAGTGACGTTTCGCTACACAACTGAAAACGGTCAATACCGCAAAGCAGAGTTTTCGTTGCAAAATTCTAAGCAAGCCTTACAGGGTGCCGTCGGCGCCGACACCGAAGTCACTGTTGATTAAGAACCTATCGTGAACGTAGAAATAACCGCCTCGCTCGCCGACGTCGAACCGCAACAGTGGAATCGACTCAACCCGAGTGGCGATCCATTTTTGACGCACGAATTTCTCTACGGATTAGAATTGCACAATTGCTTGAAACCGCAGGGGTGGGACGGTTCCCACTTGCTCTTGCGCGACGACAACGGCGACTTGGTCGCGGCAATGCCGTTGTATTTAAGAACGAATTCATACGGCGAGTTTGTTTTCGATTGGGCTTGGGCAGACGCTTACGAAAGGGCCGGAGGGAAATACTATCCGAAATTAGTCTCGGCGATCCCATTCACTCCAGCCACCGGAAACCGCCTCCTGGCCGCGAGTGCCGACGATCTTGGAATGGCATTGCCGGTGCTTATGGACGTCGCTATCGAGCTCCTCAACAAGCACCAAGCCTCATCTCTGCATTGCTTATTTCCCACCCTCGAACAGACTGAGCAATTCAAAGAACATAAGCTACTGGTCCGCACGGGTTGTCAGTATCACTGGTATAACCGCGATTACACTTCTTTTGACGATTTTCTCCAGGCCTTGAACTCGAAACGCCGCAAACAGATTAAACGCGAGCGGCGTGACGCCAATGCACCGGGAATCGAAATCGAAGTCCTGCATGGTAGTGCCATTACGCCAGAACATTGGCACGTGTTTCACGAGTTTTACTGTTCGACTTTTTACCGCAAATGGGGCGAGCCCCGCCTCACCGAGTCATTCTTTCGCTATCTATCGCAAGCACTTCCGAATGCGCCCCTATTGGTACTCGGAAAGCATGACGGGGAATATGTGGCGGGCTCATTTTCCATGCGTGGGCTAGATACGTTATACGGTCGCCACTGGGGGTGTACCCAACATTTCAAGCAACTGCATTTTGAACTGTGCTACTACAAAACGATCGAGTTTTGCATCGAACAGAAGCTCGCGCGATTCGATGCAGGCGCACAAGGCGAACATAAGATTACGCGAGGATTCGAACCGGTAAAAACTTGGTCCGCACATTGGATCGCGGACCCTCGGTTTCGTGACGCCATTGCAGATTTTTTAGAACGCGAGAGCGAGCATATAGATCACTACGTGGATGAACTCTCTAGCCACAAGGCCTATAAACAGCAGCCGGAATTCGATGAGACGATCCGGTTTTCTAGTTGACTCGCCATCGATTAATTTTGGGTCGCTTGAGTCGCAGGGCACCGTTAGGCTAACGCATGCGAGTATCTCGGCAGATCTCAAAGGTGACGCGCCAGAACTACGGCGCATCAGCGAACGGTCCCGCGCGTCTCGACGTTCGATGAATTAAGTAAAAATATTTTTGGTTCACCAACGGTCATGCCTACACCACTTTACTGGGTTCTAGACGAGCGCTTTGACGAGCAATTCCCGGATACCGCACGCGCCTTATCTGAACCAAATGGTTTACTTGCGGCCGGCGGCGATTTATCCGTGGATCGGATTCTACAAGCCTACAAGCAAGGGATTTTCCCTTGGTTTTCGGATGGACAGCCGATCTTGTGGTGGGCGCCCGATCCACGTTCGATATTGCAACCAGACGGATTGAAAGTATCGCGATCGTTGCGCAAAACGCTCAAACGCGAACCGTTTGTTGTAACCTTCGATCAAGCCTTTGACGAAGTTATTCGTGGCTGCGCCGCCCCACGAGGTGACGCTGCTGGTACGTGGGTAACACAATCCATGATCGGCGCTTACGAAGCACTGCATCGGCACGGTTATGCCCACTCTATAGAATGCTGGCTCGCCGAAGAACTCGTCGGTGGGCTTTATGGTATCGCGATCGGTCAGGTGTTTTTTGGCGAATCAATGTTTAGTCGCGTCACGGATTCGTCGAAGGTTGCTATGGTCGACTTGGTTGCGCGACTCAACGAATGGGGGTATCAATTGATTGACTGTCAGGTGCACAACCCTCATCTCGTGTCGCTCGGGGCGAAAACCATTAGGCGCCTCGAATTCGACTGTCTACTTGCCGAGCATTGTGCGGCCGAACCAAGCGAACTCGCTTGGCAAAAGGAGCGTTCACGGTGACGGAACCGCCACGCGAGCAATCTCTGGGGTTTTTCACGACACCGCCGCATGATTGCGGTTACTTGCCGAACCGTCGGGCCGTCACCCTTTTCGTCGATCCACGTATCCGACCCGACCGCACAACCTACTCGCTGCTTTCGCAGCATGGTTTCAGGCGCAGTGGCGGGCACGTTTACCGACCAAAGTGTCCGACTTGCGAAGCGTGCGTCCCGATTCGCATTCCGGTCGAAGATTTCAAGCCGCGACGCGCGCACCGTCGAAACTTGCGGTTAAACGCCGACATCACGATTACGCCTCGCGAGGCTGGGTTCGATCCCGAGCATTTTCGCTTGTACTGCCGCTACATTAGCGCGCGCCATACTGGCGGCGGCATGGAGAACCCTGATCCCGATACGTACATGGACTTCCTTACGGCAAACTGGGCGAGCACAACATTTTACGAATTTCATCGCGGCAAGGATCTCGTTGCTATTGCCGTCGTCGATCACCTTGACGACGGTTTGTCAGCCG
Organism: Gammaproteobacteria bacterium; assembly: GCA_047611805.1. Classification (GTDB taxonomy): domain Bacteria; phylum Pseudomonadota; class Gammaproteobacteria; genus UBA11873. Next base: position 36,648 of record JBLFWX010000030.1, on the reverse strand, counting down.
TCTACACCTTTTTCGACCCCGATCTGCCGTCACTCGGTCTCGGACGTTTCGCCATTTTGCAAGAGATTGAAATAACGCGTGCGGCTGGATTGGAGTGGCTGTACCTGGGTTACTGGATCGCAGAATGCCGAAAAATGGCATATAAAACGGAGTTCGTTCCACATCAGTACTTCGTGAATGGCACTTGGCGAGACGCTCTGCCTTAACGAGCACATCCATGGTCGAATCGCAAAAATTCGAACGCCACGTCAAAGGTGACGGTATTAGAGTTAACCCGGCAGGCAGACAGCCATTTGGGTTGATCGTAAAGACCTCCATTTAGACCGAGAATTTCTCCGCTTTACGCTTCTCCACACAATAAGGCACAATGGCGGGCTAAATCGGCCGCAGGCAGGCCGTTAATCAAGCGCAAAATAAAGAGGTCGCATGGCGAAAGAAGAACATATTGAAATGCAGGGCACGGTGGTGGAAACGCTGCCAAATACGATGTTTCGGGTCGAACTAGAGAACGGCCACATCGTGACTGCCCATATCTCCGGGAAGATGCGCAAACACTATATTCGTATCCTGACCGGCGACACTGTTACGGTCGAACTCACGCCCTACGATCTAAGCAAAGGCCGAATCAGTTACCGCGAGCGCTAACCGTCCGGAGTCGCGGGGCGCCATGATGAGCGTTAGCAAAGTTCCTCTATGAGTCGGCCAACGCCGATATTAATTAGACGGGCAGAAAACTCATACGCATCACGATCGCGCCGATAGGGATCGGGCACCTCTGTCTTTTTAAATCCGCCCGCCTCATCCAACAACAAGCTGATCCTCATCGTGCTCTCGACAGGATGCGTCGCTTGCAGATAATCCAGATGGCCATAATCCATCGCAATAAAGTGATCGAATTTCTTGAAATCGTCGAGTTCGAATTGGCGCGCCTGCAAAGTACTGATGTCGGCGCCGTATTCCTGCGCTAATTCTATGGCATACGGTTCTGGCGGCTGGTCGACCATTGCGTGCATACCAGCCGAATCTATCACTGCGCTCTGATCCATCCCAGCCTCAAGCAGGCGCGCTCTAAATAACCCCTCGGCTATCGGTGAGCGGCAAATGTTACCCGTGCATACAAAAATTATTCGTAAGGGAGATTCCATGTTCATTGGGTTTCACCCCACTCCTGAAGAAGGCGTTCATAGTCCGCTTGAGTGTCGATGCCTGCCCCGCAGTTTGCGACGGCATCCGCAACTAGTATCACCGCACCGTTGGCCAAGGCGCGTAACTGCTCTAACTTCTCGAATCCCTCGAGTTCCGCAACCGGGGTGGCGACGAATTTCTTCAGGTAACTCGCGCGGTAAGCATAGATTCCAACATGACGCCTGTACTCAGAGAACGTCGTTGAACGACTGTCACGCAGAAACGGGACGGCAGCACGGCTGAAATATAAGGCGCGCTCATTCGCGGCGCGCACCACTTTAACAATATTCGGATCATTTACATCGCGCTCCGATAGTATCGGTTCGCACACACTCGCAATATCGGCATTCGGGTTAGATTCCAATATTCCGGCGACTTGCCTTATCACAGTGCCGGGCAACAAGGGCTCGTCGCCTTGAACGTTAACGATGATCGTATCCCCAGCCTCGTCCCTGTTCGCGACCGCCTCCGCGATCCGATCGGTTCCAGATTCATGCGTACTCTGCGTATTGGCAACAATCGCGCCGAAACTCACCGCCACCTCAGCAATTCGACTATCGTCCGTCGCAATGACGACGGCCTCGGCGCCACTGGCAAGCGCATTGTCGAACACATGTTGGATGATCGGTTTTCCGCGGACCATCAGCAGCGCCTTTCCCGGCAAACGGGTCGATGCGTAGCGCGCCGGTATGTAGACTTTAAATGGCATAGGGATCGACGGCTAAGATCATTTCTTGGTTTGAGCGAGCGGCTACCCGTAATCTTGTCCAGACCTTAACGTGAGAACAATTGGACGAATCCGAGCACCATTGCCAATCTTCGGGCTAATTGAGGCGCTCAATTTCTTCATCGCTGAGTTCGCGTGCTTCCTCTTCCAACATCACAGGAATGTCATCCTTGATCGGGTATGCCAATCGCGCCGATTTCGAAATCAACTCCTTGGCCGCTTTGTCATAAATTAGCGGCCCTTTTGTGACTGGGCAAACGAGTAAATCGAGTAGTTTTCTATCCATTATCAGCTCCGCCAAAAACGATCGACAAGCGTTTCTCAAAAACCGCCGGAAGCTCCGCCGCGATAGGCACAGACCAGCATCGCGAGAGCCCAAGGTGTTCACACTTAACCGCATCTTTCTCGGTCATCAGTATTGGTAGATCATTGCCAAATTCGAAGTCTTTTTTTTGATATCGAACGTGGTCGCGAAACCGATGCGCCGTAACACGCAACCCCTTGGCCCGTAACATTGAAAAAAATCGCTCCGGGTTGCCAATACCTGCCACGGCATTTACTTCTTTCGGCGAGAAATCGGACAAGGCCACCTCTTCATGAGAGTTCAATTTACGCGCAATCGACGACACATATTTCATGCTGAATTCCCCGCGCCCCGCGATCCCGTTAGTGACAACCAAATCGACTGATGTGAGGCGTTCAGCGGGTTCGCGTAATGGCCCGGCGGGCAAGGAACGGCCGTTGCCGACTCTGCGAACACCGTCCAGTACTGCGATTTCAAAATTGCGCTCGAGTGCGTAATGCTGAAGTCCATCATCGGAAATGATGATATCGCAGTCCGAATGCTTGAGTAGTGCTTCAACCGCGTCAGCGCGCCGCGGCCCGACCGCCACGGGACATAGGGCACGACGTGCAATGATGATGGGTTCGTCACCGACAACTGCCGGATCGCTATCGGGTCGGACCTGTTGCGGCCAACGTGTCGCGCGACCTCGATAGCCTCGTGCTACAACTCCAGGGCTGTATCCCAGCGAGCGGAAATAACGAACCAACCAGATCACTAAAGGCGTTTTCCCTGTTCCCCCACTGGTGATGTTGCCGACAATTACGACAGGCACCTCGGCACTATAGGACGATAGTAGTCCGCTAGTGTAAGCCAGCTTTCGCAAGCTCGCGCAACCACGATACAGCCATCCTAGCGGCATTAGCGCATAGGAAGCCGGGTGCTGTGCGTACCATACGCTTTCCATAAACTCTTCTAGTGACTTCACACTAACGAACCACACGACCAACGTTTAGGTGTCATTGATCTTCGGAAATTTTTGTCGGGAATGTAATGCGGGTTAAACCCACTTGGCGGGCGGCATCCATGACGGTGATGACGGTTTGATGGGTCGCTCCAGCGTCAGCGCTAATAATAACCACAGGTTCAGCATCTGCCGGACGCACATCGTTTAATGCTTGTCTGATTGTCTCGAGTTGCGAGTTAATTAACGCGTTCCCATTGACGAAAAATCGACCTCTGGCATCAATCGCGACCTCGATTACGTCGATCGGATCTTCGCGCACTTCCGCACTCGCTTCCGGCAACGTCAATTCGATCTCAGATTCACGAATGAACGTCGTTGAAACCATGAAGAAGATTAGCAGCAAAAAAACGACGTCAATCAGCGGCGTCAAGTTGACGTCGACTTCTTCTTCGCGTTGCGGTCTGAAATTCATTCTTCGGCGAGTTGTGCGGATTCGTGCTCACGAGCACCGTGCAAGGCTTCAACTAACTTCAGCGCCTCTTGTTCCATAGCAACGACCAGCCCTTCGACGCGATTGCGGAAGTATCTGTAGAGCATCAAGGTCGGGATCGCGACCGACAATCCCGCAGCCGTGGTAATCAGAGCCTCGGAAATTCCGCCCGCCAAAATCGACGCGTCACCGACACCCTGGGTCGTAATTGCCGCGAACACTTTAATCATGCCGATCACGGTGCCCAGGAGGCCGAGCAGCGGACTTACCGCTGCGACCGTTCCAAGCGTGTTTAAATATCGGGCCAAGTCATAGACGACGTGTCGACCAACTTCTTCGATGCTCTCCTTCATGACTTCGCGTGCGTACTTTCGATTCACGAGCCCTGCGGCAAGTACTTTACCTAGCGGCGAACCGTCGCGCAGTGTCTCGATCCGACGGTCATCAAGGACGCCAGACTTCGACCATTGCCAAACCTGCGCGACTAAATTGTCCGGTGTGACCCGGCGTCGCTGTAGCGACCAGAACCGTTCCAAAACAATCGCCATCGAGACGACCGAACAGATGAGGATCGGCAGCATCATCCAGCCGCCGGCTTTTACGAATTCAAACACGTGTTATCGAATCTCCCATTTGTCCGCACACCCGCTTGCGGGTCCTTGCTAAAGCCATTGGCACTGCCCACTCCGTGGCATTGTTGACTTAAGCTTCAAAACATCCACTCAGATGTTCATCAAAAATACCCACTCTGCGCGCGGGCGCGTCGTTGTTCAAAACCGAGTTCGTCGCACGCTCAGATACGACATCGCTCGCGGCCACCTCAGCAAATTCTTGATGCGCGAGCTGCAGGGCGAGACCATATCAGACGGGAAGAACGGCGGGAAGGCCAATCACGTCTCAGACAGACACAAGCGTCCGCTCTGCGATGCATTATCGCGATGTCCCGTTCACTTAGGCTTAGTGACGCGATGCCAGTAGCGGCGGTAATTGAACCGATGTCGCTCGGGTGTACTGACAGATTTTTTTATCACAAATTCAATTGCGCCGCTGCTGCCGGTTGTCAGTAGCGTCGCTCCAGACAACGAATACCGTTCAACGATTGTCGGGCGCGGAAAGCTGAATCGGTTCCCGTAGCCTGCCGGGAACACCACGTACCTCGGCGATACAGCGCTTACGAAACGAGGCGTTGACGACGTTGAACTGCCGTGGTGAGGTGCCAGCAACACGTCCGCCGCCAACAACCTCCCGGATTCGCTGACGAGTTTGTTCTCGGCCAGGGCTTCGATATCGCCCGGTAACAGTACCGTGCCACCGGGCGCACTGATTCTAAGCACGCATGAAAGATTGTTGCGCGACCCTTCGGCACCCGAGACGGGGTGCAAAAAATCGAAGTCGACACCGTCCCATCGCCAGCTGTCACCTGAACGGCAGGTTCTATGCGGATCCCCAAATTGATGGCTCGGATTCACGACAATCTCACGAACGAGAAATGCGTCGACCAACGCTGGCCATCCCCCTGCATGATCGTTGTCGGCATGACTGAGGACCAGGCGGTCGATTTCGCGCACCCCTGTCCTGCGCAAGAACGGCGTTAGTATCGTTTGGCCTGCCGAATAATCACCAAATGCAGGACCCGTATCGTAGACCAAAATTTTGCTCGCCGTTTCGACGACGACCGCGAGGCCTTGTCCAACGTCGAGGACCGTGACGCGGATTTGTCCGCTTGAGAGAGATTCACGCTCGCCTAACATCAGGGCCGACAGGAGAACCGTGCCCACAAGCCAACGGCCGCTGAGCACCGGTATCACGAGGAGCAACACACCGAGTGCCGCGAGTAAGGCGGTTAATGGAGTAGGTGCAAATGGCAGCTCGACGGCGCTCAGATGAGCGGCCAACCACTCGAGCACTCGCCACAACTGATCCCAAATCCATGCGGCACCGGTCCAGCATAATTTCGCCATGCTGAAATTAATCGGCAGCGCCACGATCCCCACGATAACCAAAGGCACGATAGTCATTGTTACCACAGGTACCGCGACTAGATTGGCTACGGGAGAGGCGATCGGGACACTTTGATGCAGAATCCCAAGTAGGGGCGTGAGACCTAGCGCTAAGTAGACATGCACGCGCAACAAGCGGCGCGGTAAGTTGCCGGTAGCGCCGGTCGTTGTAATCAACAGCAACCACCCAACGGCACAAAACGACAACCAGTAGCTTGCGGTGAGTAGTGCAAACGGGTCGACAATAGCGACCGCTGCGAGCGCAATAAAAAACGCGTCTACTGAGATAACGCGTCGGCGCCAATACACGCAAGCCATCGCCACGCCCAACATGACCAATGCACGCTCGGAGGATGTCGGAAATCCCGCCAATGCAGCATACCCAGTTGCAACCACTAATGCGCAAATCGCAGCAGGACGCTGCACTGGCCATTGGCGACTTAGCGGCGCTGCAAGTCCGATCGTCCAGTGCGCTAGTACAAATGCAGCTCCTGCAACGAACGAGATATGCAAACCGGAAATAGCGAGTAGATGCGCTGTTCCAGTATCACGTAGCACGTCCCATTGGCGCGTACTCAAGCCATCTCTTTGGGCCACAGATAACGCCAACACGATCGCGTGCTGGCCAGCGTTCGGTAACGCTTCGCGAACGCGCGAGGCGATGAACTGGCGGATCTGATTTACCGACCAACGCTCCTCAACCGGCACGCATCGATTACTTGGATGTTCGACGACATATCCTGTCGCCGAAATTTGTTCAGTAAACAACCACTTCTCGCGGTCGAATCCGCCCGGGTTTTGCACGCCATGCGGAACCTTTAGACGAACCTTCAGAGCGCACTTGCTGGCGAGCGTTAGCGAGCGCGGCGGATCGTACCAGTTGAGCTGAAGACGCGCCAAATTCAACTTCTGGTCTCGTCCAGTTTTACTGCTCAGAACATCCAATACAATACGACTCGCGGACGCGTACGCCGAAGGACGTTCGTTGATCACGCCCGTTACGGTCACGATTGCGCCTTCGTATTTCGGATCCAGACGCTGTTGCAGAACGCTGTCAGCGCGCCACATGGTCCACAGGAAACCGAGCGCGCAACAGGCGACGACTCTCAACCAATGAGGTCCGCACAGACACACGACGGCCGGCAGTGCAATAAGGTAGACCACGGGGCGCGCAATGCTGGGCATGAAGTGGAAAACCACGATGCCACAAACACCGGCTAAACATAGAGTTCGCATGAATGTCATCCTTGACGTTCTTCACGACCGGCTAGTACCGGTTAATCGAATTGAGGTGCGCGCTAACCCGGATCGCGCTTATCATATCCGGAGGTGTTGCGCGCTAGCGGAAAAGTCCGAGCCGCAACTTTAGCATTTTTGTAAGTCCTACATGTCGATGTCTGTTGGTCCAAAAACTCTACTAAGAAATTTTTTCGCGACGCGGCGAACGAAGCTGCCGTCCACCCGTTTCGGTTGGCTGGGTCGTCGTATGCGCGATCCAAACCTGTGGCATTTTGGACGACGTTCGGTCGCCGGCGGTGTAGGCGTTGGGTTGTTTTTGTCGTTTATCCCGATTCCGATTCAAATGCTCCTCGCTGTTCCTTGCGCAATCCTGTTGCGAATTAATCTGCCCGTCACGTTTACGGCTATCTGGGCAACGAATCCCATCACTTTCGCCCCTATGTTTATCTTTGCCTTCAAAGTAGGAACGTGGATCACCGGTTCCGGCAATGGGGCTTCGGAGCTTCCGTTTGTCGCAACGTTCGACGGATTAGCTGCAGCATTCGGCGTCATTTGGTACCCGCTGCTCATCGGATGTTTAGTCTGCGGTACCAGCGCTGGCGCCGTCGGATACATGCTCGTGCGGGGATTGTGGAGATTCTATTTGGTCAGCCTAAGACGTAAACAGATCGCCCGGACGCGACAATAGTCCCAATTATGCTCGAATTAACCCGTCCTCAAGAACGATGACTCTGTCCATCGCCGCGGCGATTTTGTCGTCATGGGTCACAATGACTAACGCCGCACCGGTATCTCGGCGTAGTACGAGCATCGATTCCAGCGCCTGTTCGGCACTCGCGCGATCCAAGTTTCCCGTCGGCTCATCGGCGAGCACACATTTTGGGTTCGACACAACGGCCCGCGCTATCGCGGTTCTCTGCCGCTCGCCGCCGGATAATTCCCCGGGTCGATGCTCGAACCGATGAGCCAGGCCAACCCGAGTGAGACACTTGCGCGCCCTCGATTCACTCTCTTGAACATCCACGCCACCGATGAGCAAGGGCATTGCAACGTTTTCCAGTGCGGTGAATTCGGGTAACAAATGATGAAATTGATAAACGAATCCTAGGTCTCGGTTACGCACACGGCCTCGCTCCGTTTCGCGCAACGCAGCCAAGTCGCGGCCACACACCTCTGCCCGGCCGCCACTCGGTTCGTCCAACCCGCCTAGGATATGCAGCAGCGTACTTTTGCCAGATCCGGACGCACCCAGTATCGCAATTGTTTCACCGCGTTCAACTCTTACAGAGATCCCCTTAAGGACTTCGACATCAAGCACGCCATCGTGAAAGCGCTTGGTCAGGTCGAATGTTTCCAAGACGGATTCAGTCATAACGAAGTGCCTGCGCCGGCGCTGTACGGCTCGCAAGTAGGGCCGGATATAGAGGTGCTAGCAAACATAATATAAGGGCCACTCCGAGCGCTGTTAAGACGTCACGAAATTCGATTTCTGACGGTATTTCGCTGATGTAATAAACGTCCGGCGACAATATTTTAAAATGGAAGAACGTTTCGATGCCTCCCACGATGTGCTGGACATTGCTGGCCAATACTAAGCCGAGCCCAAGACCAAGCACTATCCCCGAGAGACCAATCAGCCCACCGTGAATAAAAAACACGAGGATGATTTTTTTCTTCGTCAGACCGAGTGTTTGCAAAATAGCAATTTCGCTCGTCTTCTCTGATACGACCATGACCAAAGTCGAAACAAGATTAAACGCAGCGACCGCTATGGTGAGCGCCAGAATAATAAACATAACAATTTTTTCGGTCTTCAACGCCTTAAATAAATTAATATTCGTTTCCGTCCAGTCGACCACCTTGACCGGATCATCAGTTCGCGAAGACAAGAGCTGCGCAATGCCTTGGCCAATCATTGGCGCGTCGAATGGATCATCTACGGTCAGGCGAATGCCCGTTATTCGATCGCCATAACGAAACATCTTTTTCGCATCATCGATATGAATAAGGGCGAGCGACGTGTCATCGCCTTGCACGCCGGCCTCGAAGATCCCGATGACATCGTATCGCCGTAGTCGCGGCACCATGCCGGCGGGTGTACGCATCGGCTCGGGTGCAATTAAGGTCACTCGGTCCCCCACTTGTGCCTGCAAAGTGTCAGCCAATCCGCGACCTAGGACGATGTCAAATGAACCCGCTTTCAGATCCATTGCGCCAGCGACAATTTTTTGCGCGACGACGCTAACGTTCGCTTCAGCGTCTGGTAGTATCCCGCGCACTATCGCGCCTTGGACATTGTCGTAGTGTGTTAGCATCGCCTCGCGACGAATATACGGGGCGCTCGCAAGAACACCGACGTGCTGGCCCGCTCGATCAGCTATTGATTGCCAGTCCGAGAGCACGCCGCGCTCTGTAGTCACCACCACATGCGCCGCCATCCCGAGGATTCGATCACGTAATTCACCTTCGAATCCGTTCATGATGGACAAAATCGTGATCAACGCGGCTACGCCGAGCGCGACACCGAACATCGCGATCGCAGATATCAAGGAAACAAAATGGATGCGTCGCTTGGCGCGCGTATAACGCCACCCTAGGTAAGCTTCGACTGGCGTAAACATATTAACTAATTATAGCGGAAAGACTACGACAGTAGCTTGGGGATGGAGAATTCTCTAATGGCAAATATTCTGGCAATCGAGACGGCAACCGAAGCGTGCTCAGCAGCATTACTGATCGACGGTAAGCGTAGCGCGCGCTACGAAATTGCACCGCGCCAACATACGGACTTAATCCTTCCGATGATTTCGGCACTTCTGCACGATGCGGAGCTGTCGGTGCGCGATCTGGACGCGATTACCTATGGCGCCGGTCCCGGTTCGTTCACTGGCGTTCGAGTCGCCACCTCTATTACGCAGGGCCTCGCGCTAGCCCACGACATTCCCGTCATCCCACTATCGTGCTTGGAAATACTTGCGATAGGCGCAGCCCGAACGCATAACTGTTCAACGGTCGCGACCGTGGTGGATGCGCGCAAAGCGGAAATATATTGGGCCATCTACGAAATCGACCCCGACACTCAACGGGCGACATGCCTATCCCCTGACACGCTCTGCAGGCCGGAAGATTTTGTTTACCCGCACGATCGAGACTGCATTTTAGTCGGTTCGGGTTGCCAGTTATATCGCGACCTACTCGTCGACGGCGGTACGCCGATAACGATGCTGATGCACGATCCTATCTATCCGCACGCAATTGACGCTTTGGGATCCGCGCAGCACGCATTGCTATCCGGGCAGACGGTAGCTGCGGAATTTGCGGCACCAATCTATTTACGCAACACAATTTAAACGGCGCGCCGTCTACCCCTGCCCGTGATCTTTAGCGAGCCGCACGACGCGAGTGCTCAGCTCGCCATCCGCTGAGAGTCGCAGATGCCGAAAACCCGGTTCTAGCCGTGCCTGAGCAAAATCGCGCGAACGCGCTTCAAATTGAACGCAGGTGGAGGGTGTTGCCAAGAGACGAACGCCATTTCGATAACTATCGTAATTTTGGTGTACGTGGCCCCAGGCAACACAGCGGACCTGGATATGCCGGTCGATAACTGCCCAGAACGCATCAGTGTTTTTCAAGGTCATCGTGTCAATCCATCGACTGTCCATTGGTACTGGATTGTGATGCAGGACGACGATCGTTGGCATTCCCAAGTGAGCGCTCAGAGACCGCTCTAGTCGATGCAATTCGCTATCGCGCAATGCGCCATAAGCCGCCCCAGGCACCGCTGAATCCAACAATATGACGTGCCATTGCGATGCAATAATATCCCCACAATAATGCCAACCTGCCGCGCAGACGATGGGCTCCATCATCGTCGCGACGTCGTGGTTACCTGGTATGCAGGCAACTCTAGTGTTCAGCCGTGCCAATTTCTCGATTAACCAGTGATAGGCGCCTGCTTCCGATTCCGCTGCCAAATCGCCGGTCAGCAGAACGAGATCGAACCTTATTTGCGAGTCTAAGACAAGATTCAGAATCCTCTGAAAACTCGCTGAGGTGTCCATTCCGCCTAACCGATCGGCGGGATCCACAAAAATGTGGGTATCGGTAATCTGCAGAACATTAAGTTCTAATTTGTTCATCGACTTACTTTAGCAGCCGCTCGGACTTAGGCGGAACCTACCGCGGCGACGGGATAGCGGTTCAAATTGCTGTTCATGGCCATGAAGCAGAAACAACTGTTGACCTCAAATGAACCTAGCTTTGGCGTCGCCCTCTCTTTTGCCTTGTGACGATTCCCTTAGTCCGACGGGTAGTGAGCCGGGCATCGTTATTTGCCGTCGAATAAACCCGCATTGGGGAGCATTTTGGCGAGTTTCAGTGCGCGCCCGTCGGAGCACCTGACGGTTAAAGCTAAGCTGCTGATTCTACCCCGGAAACCCGATTTATCCCCAGTTTATACCCAAGCTTTCCTCACGTTGTTGTATGATTCCTACACAGGCATAGCACATTATGTTGTGGTACAAATACGCCTTGACCACATTTTATTGTGGTGATATACAATCGTTTACAACCAAAATATAAATATTTCGGCAAGGCCTGTCACAGGTCTGTAACGGAATAAACAACAAGCAAACCTAAGGAGGGAGCATGGAGCTGGAGAATTCGGCAGAGCCACGCAGAAATATTGAATCGCCGGCAACAATTGCGCCAGTTTCAGCGCCCGTCACGGCCGCAATAATAGCGACAAGTCCAGGCGAATTTCGCGTGATTCGCCGCAACGGGAAGGTTACGTCGTTCGATGCCGACAAAATCAAGGTAGCCGTTACGAAGGCCTTTCTAGCGGTCGAAGGCAACAACGCCGCCGCCTCGACCCGGATACACGAAATTGTCGATCGCATCACAAACTTAGTAGTTAGTGCGATCACGAGAAGAATGCCAACGGGCGGCTCGGTCCACATCGAAGATATTCAGGATCAAGTTGAGCTTGGCTTGATGCGTGGTGAAGAGCATAAAGTCGCCCGCGCTTATGTACTTTACCGAGAGTCCCGAGCACAAGAACGAGAGGCCAAAGCCACACCCAGCGAGAAGGCCAGATCGCACTCCGGCTTGACTGTCACTCGCGCGGATGGAAGTAAAGTCGCCTTAGATGAAAATCGAATGGTGCGCTTGGTAACCGAAGCCTGCCAAGACATCGAAGACACTGATCCAGAAGGGGTAATCAGCGAAACGAAACGATCGTTGTTTGACGGCGTCGCTGAAGACGATGTCTCGAAAGCCTTGATAATGAGCGCACGTACATTCATCGAACGCGAGCCAAACTACACTTACGTGGCCGCCCGATTGTTACTTGATACCTTGCGCCACGAAGCGCTGAGCTTTGTGACGAAATTGGATCAGCATGCGACCCAAGAGGAGATGACCGAACGTTATCCTCATTATTTCGAAGGGTATGTAAAGCAAGCCATCGAGCTGGAACTGATGGATCCACGCCTCGGTAATTTTGATCTGAAGCGCCTAGGAGCGGCAATCAAACCAGAGCGCGATTTCCAATTCACTTATCTGGGTTTGCAAACGCTATACGATCGCTACTTTTTGCAACACGACGACATCCGATTCGAGCTCCCACAAGTGTTTTTCATGCGAGTCGCCATGGGCCTCGCCATCAATGAAGTCAATACAGAAGATTGGGCGATCAAGTTCTACGACTTATTGTCGTCGTTCGATTTCATGAGCAGCACGCCGACCTTATTTAATTCTGGCACCCTACGACCCCAATTGTCGTCTTGCTATCTCACCTCCATACCCGATGATCTCGACGGCATTTTCAGTGCGATGAAGGACAACGCACTCCTATCGAAATTCGCCGGTGGCTTAGGTAACGATTGGACACCCGTGCGAGCGATGGGTGCGCACATCAAAGGCACGAACGGAAAGTCGCAAGGCGTCGTACCTTTTTTGAAAGTGGCAAACGACACAGCAGTTGCCGTGAATCAAGGGGGTAAACGCAAAGGCGCGATGTGCGCATACCTTGAAACATGGCACATGGACTCAGAAGAATTCTTCGAGCTACGCAAAAACACGGGCGACGACCGACGCCGAACGCACGACATGAATACCGCCAACTGGGTCCCCGATCTATTCATGAAGCGGGTATGCGAAAACCAACCCTGGACGTTATTTTCACCCGACGAAGTACCTGAACTACACGACCTGGTTGGTCAGGCGTTCGAACAGAAGTATGTCGAGTACGAAGAAAAAGCGGCCCGTGGCGAAATCCGAAATTCTAAGAGCATTAAAGCCGTGGACCACTGGCGAAAAATGCTTGCCATGCTGTTTGAAACAGGGCACCCGTGGATCACCTTTAAAGATCCATGCAACCTTCGCTCGCCGCAGCAACACGCCGGTACCGTGCATAGCTCAAACCTGTGCACCGAAATTACGCTTAATACGTCTCCAAACAATGAAATTGCGGTTTGTAATTTAGGCTCGATAAACCTCGTCCAGCACATTAACGCTGACGGTATCGACATGGAAAAACTGCGTAGTACGGTCGACACTGCGATGCGCATGTTAGACAACGTCATTGACTACAACTACTACAGTGTATCGACGGCGCGGGCGTCAAATTTACGCCATCGCCCTGTCGGCATGGGCATTATGGGGTTCCAGGACGGACTCTATAAAGTAAATATTCCTTACGCTTCGAACGAAGCGGTGGAATTCGCGGACCGCTCGATGGAGGCTGTTAGCTATTTTGCGATCAATGCATCGTGCAACCTCGCCGCCGAACGCGGTACTTACGCAAGCTTTGAAGGCTCACTATGGAGCCAAGGCATATTACCAGTCGACTCGATTGACTTGCTTGAACAGGGGCGCGGCGGCTATCTAGATATGGACCGTTCAACGACCTTAGATTGGGACACGTTGCGTGAACGCGTTGTGAGCATCGGCATGCGTAACTCTAACTGCATGGCGATCGCGCCGACGGCAACGATTTCAAATATTTGTGGTGTGAGTCAATCGATCGAACCGACGTATCAAAATCTGTTCGTAAAATCGAATCTGTCCGGTGACTTCACAGTCGTCAACATGTCATTGGTTGAGAAATTAAAAGAACTTGGACTGTGGGACGAAGTCATGATCAACGATCTCAAGTACTACGATGGCAGCATCGCGAGTATCGACCGCATCCCAGGCGAGATTAAGCAACTCTTCGCGACCGCTTTCGAAGTTGATCCGAGGTGGCTGGTGGAAGCCGGGTCGCGCCGACAAAAGTGGCTTGATCAAGCCCAGTCGCTGAACCTCTATATGTCGGAACCGAACGGTACAAAGTTAGATAATTTATACAAGCTCGCGTGGGTTAGAGGTCTGAAAACAACTTATTACCTGCGAACCTTAGGCGCAACTCATGTGGAGAAAAGCACCTTAGCGGACGGCAAATTGAATGCGGTCGCGGGCAGTAACAATACCAAAGAGCAGCCAGCCGTGTGTTCAATTCTGGATCCGGAATGCGAAGCCTGCCAGTAACAATAATTATAATTAATCGAAAAGAGGACGCTTAGATGCTGAATTGGGAAGATCCGATCAAGCAATTTAAATCGCCGGCCGCCGGACAACAGGCAACTGCAATGTTAGCAAGCGAAGCGCTAGCCGCGGTCGAACGAATCGAGACCAAGCAGAAGAAAGCAACGGTCGAACTCGCGAGCCACGACGCTCCACTGGCCGAAGCCAAAGCCCCGACGGAAGCAATCGGCGTTACTGGGCTAGAAGAAGTGGAGTTCGGCGCGCAACGCCTCGCGGTAGACGACAAACAAATGATTAATTGTCGTGCTGACGTAAACCAACTCGTACCGTTTAAATACAAGTGGGCCTGGCAAAAATATCTTGATGGCTGCGCAAACCATTGGATGCCCCAAGAAATAAATATGACAGCGGATATTCAGTTGTGGAAAAGCAAAGATGGCTTAACTGAAGACGAGCGGCTGGTCATTAAGCGTAACCTAGGATTCTTCTCGACTGCAGATTCGCTAGTCGCCAATAATCTCGTCCTTGCCGTCTATCGGCATATCACCAACCCCGAATGCCGCCAGTATCTGTTGCGACAGGCGTTCGAGGAAGCATTGCACACTCACGCTTACCAATATTGCGTAGAAAGTCTTGGCCTCGATGAAGCCGAAATTTTCAACATGTATCGAGAGCTACCCGTGATTCACAAAAAAGCACAGTGGGCCATGCGCTTTACCGATAGCTTGGGCGATCCAAATTTTCACACTGGCACTGTGGCTGCGAACCAACGGTTACTGCGCGACCTCATCGCGTTCTACGTCGTATTTGAAGGCATATTTTTCTATGTCGGTTTTGTACAGATCCTATCAATGGGTCGCCGCAACAAGATGAGTGGCGTTGCTGAGCAATTCCAATACATATTGCGCGATGAGTCGATGCATATGAATTTCGGAATCGATGTAATAAACCAAATCAAATTAGAAAACCCCGAAATCTGGACCGAAGAATTCCAGGCAGAGATGTCGCAACTTATTAGAGAAGCGGTTGATCTCGAAATTGAATATGCGCAAGACAGCATGCCGCGAGGTGTACTGGGTTTGAACGCAGCAATGTTTGAAGAATATTTACATTTCATAGCGAACCGACGTTGTTCGCAAATTGGCTTACCGGAGCAAGTGCCGGGAGCCACCAATCCATTTCCGTGGATGAGCGAAGTAATGGATCTCAAGAAGGAGAAAAATTTCTTCGAGACTCGTGTTACGGAATATCAAACGGGCGGCGCGCTTAGCTGGGACTAATTGGGCATTAGACCAGGCCTCCTCGCATGGAGCTAAGACGTGCTGCATTGGCCGGTACCTAGCCTAGCTAGGTACCGGCTTTTTTTAATTCGAATACTTTAGACCGTCATCGCATCCGAACCGTTGCGATGGTTGCGCACTCGCCGCCGCCAGCCCTGCGGTCACGCAAATCCCTGACAGCTAAATTAGCGATAGCCAGTTATCGCTTCGTTGTTATATGTCTCTCCCTGCCAATCACGGGCTACCATCACAAGCGTGGCTTACCCGCCACGTTGTAGGCAAACGTAGCGGACTTTTCGGTCGCAACTCCTGCTCTCAACAAAATGCCAAGTAGAATTTGCTTATGGTGTACGGTGCGAACATGGAAAATAACCGACAGATGCGACCGCCACTATCTAGGCTTAACGAAAAACTCGTTTGACAACAATCTCGCCCGAGAATCGACCTACGTCACTCTAGTTACCTAAAAATACCCAACGGAACTCACTATCGAACACAACCGGTCCGCAACCACCGGTGGCGGAGCGTCGTTACGAACTCCGTGCGCGACACTACGAACTCCGTGCGGGACATACGCTTGTCAAAAAAAACAGAATATCTCCACAACTGCCGGATCCTAGCGATCAAGTACCCTCTTTGAAAAGTACGCGTGCTCGCGGAACTTGGAAGCGATGCGGCTAGCTAGGTGTACCTGTTCGAGCGCTGTGCTAGTGTTGCAACCATCCCGTACGGTTGCCGGAAGCATACTGGATTGAAGGATCAACAATCACCACAACGACGCGCGGATTATCGTGAATAAACCAAGCAATTCCGGAATTCTTAAGTCTCAATGTCCCTGTTGGGCCGAAAACCAGCGCCCCGCACGAATGCGCAGCCGGATCAACTTGGCCATCTGCGACATCGTTCAACCGATCATTGTCGCCATAAGCGCACTATCTGGAGCGATCAGTTGGCGACGGCACGACCTGCCTTGCCCGATAGTTCGCGTGGCCGGGTCGAGCGAACTGGTGTTCATTTTTAGTAATACCTCTCGGCTTGAACGCTCTATCGCGTTACCCTTGTTTAGCGCGATCAGACAACTGGGTCACAGCATTCATTCGACCGCGATCTCCACACCCAATTCGCTAGGTGCAAATCGAAATTGGCTGGACGCTCTTCCTTTCGCGTTCGAATCGCTAACGGTACTGCATGCTCATCCCCAATCGCGGTTAGACCCGCCCGGTCTCACCAAGTGGCAACATCCACCCACTCGTCCCAAGTTCAGATATTAGGTAAGTCCATGACAAAAGCTTCTAGACGATACAAGGGACAACAACGCGGCCGCGCGATCGATGATGCCGCACTAAATGAAATCCGCGAACTGTTGGGCACTGACAAGCCGCGAAGAGACTTGCTCATTGAATACCTTCACCGGATCCAAGATAAATTCGGTTGCATTCATAGTTCACATTGCGTTGCGCTGGCTCACGAGATGAAGCTTTCTAGCGCAGAAATCTACGAAGTCGCAACGTTCTATCACCATTTCGACGTCGTAAAGGACGATCAACCGACTCCCGCCCCGATCACCGTTAGAGTTTGTGATTCGGTAAGCTGTTCGATGTTCGGTTCAAACAAATTACGCGACGACTTGATCGCCGAGCTCGAACCCGGCGTGCGGATACAGGCAGTGCCCTGCGTAGGTCGCTGCGCGAACGCGCCCGTTGCCGTGGTTGGTTCGAACGCAATCGAAAACGCAACGGTCGACTCGGTACTCTCGGCAGTTCTTGAGCGGCATGTCGATGCAGTTCCAACACAACACAAAAACTACACGCAGTACTGCGAACAGGGTGGTTATTCTTTGCTACGCAGGTGCCATACCGACGCAATTACACGCGAAGATTTGATCGACGAGCTGAAAAATGCCGGGCTCCGCGGACTGGGCGGCGCCGGTTTCCCCGCGGGTACGAAATGGTCGATTCTACGTGGGCAGCCCGCGCCCAGACTCGTCGCGGTAAATATCGACGAAGGAGAACCGGGAACGTTTAAGGATAGACACTACCTCGAACGGGACCCCCACCGTTTTCTCGAAGGCATGCTGATTGCCGCGTGGGCCATCGAGTCGAGCGCGTGTTACATCTACATCCGCGACGAGTACACGGCTTGCCGTTTAGCACTTGAAGCCGAGTTAACAGCGCTACGTGAGAATCCACCTTGTGAATTGCCGCTAATCGAATTGCGTCGCGGTGCCGGTGCGTACATATGCGGCGAAGAATCCGCAATGATTGAGTCAATTGAAGGCAAAAGAGGCTTGCCGCGTCTGCGTCCACCCTACGTTGCGGAAGTCGGATTGTTCGCCCGACCGACACTCGAGCACAACATGGAAACGCTCTATTGGATCCGGGATATTGTCGACCACGGTGCGCAGTGGTTCGCATCAAATGGGCGGCGCGGTCGTACCGGACTGCGCTCGTTTTCGGTTAGTGGTCGAGTTAACAATCCTGGCGTCCATCTAGCGCCAGCCGGAATTTCGGCGCGCGAATTAATCGACGAATACTGTGGCGGCATGCTCCCCGGGCATAAATTCTATGGCTATTTCCCTGGCGGCGCGTCGGGAGGAATACTCCCTGCTGCACATGGCGATGAGGCGCTCGATTTCGAAACGCTGCAGCCACTGGGCTGCTTCATTGGATCCGCCGCAGTGATCATTCTTTCCGATCACGACAGCGCACGCGAGATGGCACTGAACGCCATGCGTTTTTTCAAACATGAATCATGCGGCCAGTGCACGCCTTGCAGGGTTGGTACAGCGAAGGCCGTCGACCTTATGGAGCAATCTGAATGGGACAAGCCACTACTAGAAGAGCTTGCCCAAGCGATGCAAGATGCATCTATATGCGGACTTGGACAAGCAGCGCCGAATCCTTTGCGCTGTGTGATCAAATATTTTCCCCAGGAACTCTGTTAAGCCATGAATGAGCAACACGAGACGATCGCTTTTGAACTCGATGGGCTAACTGTGGTGGCACACGAGGGCGAGACTATTCTGCAAGCCGCGCTGCGCTGGGGGTTCGAGATCCCACACTTGTGTTTCAAAGAAGGTTATCGACCAGACGGTAATTGCCGCGCATGCGTTGTCGAGATTAATGGGGAGCGAAGCTTGGCGCCATCATGTTGTCGTGCGCCGAGCGCGGGCATGCAAGTCACCTCCAAGAGCGGACGCGCACGACACTCGCAACGGATCGTGCTGGAATTACTTAAATCAGATATGCCGGCGTCGGCGCGCTCGCCGTACACGCCAACTTCCGAACTCGATCACTGGTGCGAAACCATCGGTGTGTCGCAACCGAGATTCGGTCGCCGCGCTCAGCCTGCGCGAGATATTTCGAATTCCGCGATTTCAGTCAATTTAGACGCCTGTATTCAATGCACCCGGTGCGTGCGCGCATGCCGTGAAGAACAAGTTAATGATGTGATCGGTTTCGCGTATCGGGGCTCACAATCACAGATAGTCTTCGATCTAGACGATCAAATGGGCGACAGCACGTGCGTCAGTTGTGGGGAGTGTGTACAGGCGTGCCCGACGGGCGCATTGATGCCCGCCGCGGAGATCGCTAATACGGTCGCCGATCGAGTGGTGGAATCTGCCTGCCCTTACTGCGGCGTCGGGTGTCTTCTCAATTACCACGTTAAGAACGAACGCATTCAGTTTGTCCAAGGGCGCGACGGCCCGTCTAATCGGAGCCGCTTGTGCGTCAAGGGACGCTACGGCTTCGACTACGTGCATAACTCGGAACGACTCACCAAACCGCTCATTCGTCGTCAAGGTGTCGCGAAAACTAGCGACATCCTGTCCCCTTCAGATATCAATAAGACCTTTCGTGAAGCGTCGTGGGAGGAAGCCTTGGACTTCGCGGCGACGGGATTCACCAAAATTCGAACGGCGTCGGGACCATCAGCACTGGCTGGCTTTGGCTCGGCGAAGGGTTCTAATGAAGAGGCTTATTTGTTTCAGAAACTGATCCGCACCGGTTTTGGCACAAATAACGTCGATCATTGCACTCGTTTATGTCATGCGTCCTCCGTCGCGGCGATGTTAGAAACCATCGGTTCAGGGTCTGTATCGAATCAAGTAGCCGATGTGAGTGAAGCAGATGTTATTTTGATCATTGGCGCTAAGCCGAGCGTCAATCATCCAGTCGCGGCCACGTTCATGAAGAACGCGGTAAAGAGCGGCACAACCCTAATTCTTCTTGATCCTTACCGTTCGGATCTTGCACGCCATGCGGATCATTTTTTGCAGTTCCGCTCGGATACCGACGTTCCGTTGCTAAACAGCATGATGCATACGATTATCGAAGAGCGGCTGCACAATCTCGAATACATCGAAAAACATACTGAAGGCTTTGACGCCTTGCGCGAGTGCGTTAAAGAATATAGTCCCGAGACGGTCTCGCCCATTTGCGGTATTAGTGCTCAGACCATCCGCGAGGTAGCAAGAATCTACGCACGCTCAAGCGCTTCGATGATCTTTTGGGGTATGGGCATATCGCAACATATTCATGGCACCGACAACGCACGTTGCCTGATATCGCTTGCACTGTTGACGGGCCAAATCGGCCGACCAGGTTGTGGCTTGCATCCGTTGCGTGGACAAAATAACGTCCAAGGCGCGTCCGATGCGGGGCTTATTCCTATGGTCTTCCCGGATTATCAACCTGTGCAAAACGACGCGAGCCGCGCACGTTTTGAGTCATTGTGGAACGTAACGCTAGATCCAAAACCAGGCCTTACGGTCGTCGAGATTATGCACGCGGTCCATGCGGGCAAATTGCACGGTATGTACATCATGGGTGAAAACCCAGCGATGTCCGATCCTAATCTGAATCACGCTCGCGCCGCGCTCGCCAAACTGGATCATCTAGTGGTGCAGGATATTTTCCTAACAGAAACGGCCGGATTTGCAGATGTAGTGTTACCTGCTTCGGCCTTCCCGGAGAAAACCGGAACATTCACGAACACGGATCGCCGGGTGCAACTCGGTCGCCAAGCTATTCCTTGCCCGGGAGACGCACGACACGATCTTTGGATCATCGGACAACTAGCGAACCGACTCGGTTTAGACTGGAATTACACAGACCCATCGGAAGTTTTTAGCGAGATGCGGCAAGCGATGCCGAGCATCAGCGGAATTACCTGGGAGCGGCTACAAAAAGAGCACTCGGTAACTTACCCGTGCAAACATGAGGGCGATGCTGGAGAAACCATTTTATTTCGCGATGGATTTCCAACCCCGAATGGTCTGGCGAAGTTCGTTCCGGCCGCTTATACGCATGCCGCAGAACTGCCCGACGCTGACTACGATTTCATCCTCATCACGGGACGGCACTTAGAGCATTGGCATACGGGAAGTATGACCCGCCATGCGAGCGTGCTAAATGCGCTTGAGCCGGAACCCGTCATTTCAGTTCATCCCTTGGACATGCAAGATAGGAAAATAAGCCCCGCGGGTTTCGTGCGACTTCAATCGCGGCGCGGAGAGATTGTCGCGCGAGTGCGCCCGGACCTAGGCTTGCAACGAGGGTCCGTGTTTATGGCTTTTTGCTTTGTTGAGGCGGCCGCCAACCTACTAACCGTAGAAGATCTTGACCCGTTTGGCAAAATCCCCGAGTTTAAATTTTGTGCGGTCCGCGTATCCGCCGCTCCGAACGCGGATGCGACGTCTACACACGATCAGTAAAACTACCGATCGGACCGTTCGAATCGCAGATCTAACGACCTAGATTGCGTGCCGCTCTAACTTCGCCCCAACATGGTCAGCCTGAAGCATCAACGCATCGACAAAGTATTTCGTCGCCCAATTCGGGTACCCGGTCGTCATATAAGGGCCCGAGACCGGATAGGAGCCAGCGAGTGCGCCATTCACGCCAGCGATATCGCAGTCGATGCGTTGCACCGCTTTCAGGAAATTAACAAGACGATCTGCCGCGGTTTCTAAAGACGGGTTATTGCGCACTCCTGCGAGGCGGTAAGCAACGATGGCGAGTTGCGCCGAACCCGTTAAACACACCCAAGACCGTTGCGGCTTCCAACGTTCGTCAAACCGACCCGAAAGATAACCATTGTTGTGCACATTCGGCAGGACTCCATCCAAGCAACGTTGCGCTGAATCGATAAAGTCGTCCCTATTAGCTGCTATTCCAACCTCAAGGACGCCCTGGGCTGTGTACCCGATCGTATGGGTCAACGGTCTAAGCTTCTCCGTCAGACAATTGTTTTGAAACCAGCCGTTCGCTAGCTGGTGTTTTAACGCGCCTTCAACGGCGCGAATCGCAGCATTTTTAAATCGTGACTCATTGAGCACTTCACCGAGTCGATACATCGCCCAGGCGCACAGAACGTTGTAGATCTTAATCGTATCCGCACTAACGAATAAGCCGTTGGTAGCAAACAATCCGTCATCCGTCATGTCCGTTACCAGGAAGTCACCTGCACGTTCCGCTGCAACCGCTATGTCGTCGTCGGATCGAACATTCAGGATCGAGACCCATCCATCCAAAACCATCCCTGTGTTAAAAGCTGCCGGACTCTGCTTATCTTTTGGCGCGACTTTCCCGCCCTGGACGGCCCCATTCGACATCTGGATATCGGCTTCCCATTGGCCCATCCGCACTGCCCGCTCAACAATGTCTTGATCGGTTGTGCGCGCTCCGTATTCGAGTAGCGTGGTGATGATGTAGCCGGTCGTTTCCGGATACGACACATCCCACCCGTTTGAATCAGAAACCGGAAAATAGCCGTAAGAAACACCGTCATCCGGTGTTTGTTCCTGAGCCGCAAGTAGCCACCGAACCGCAAGGTCAGCACGCCGTGAAACGTCATCGACTACAGGTGAAATTTTTCTAGGCGATTTGAGATTCTCGCGCACGACGATATTGCGAAACGATTTGTCGTGGCCGAAAAGTACTTTCTTCCAACGCGAACTGACCTCGTTTGCTTCCCAATATTTTCGTTTTAAAGCGCTCGTCAATTTACCGACTCCCGTCGCTGCAGGCGTTCATACCCTTGATTGTAAACCCGTTACGGGAATTGCCGATTTCCGCGTCCAACTCCTGCTATCGGATCATGTTCACTACTTCCAGCCGTCCAGGATACGCGAACGCGAACCTGCCCAACTCGATACGCCAGCGAGATTGGTCTCGCGTTTCGTTAATAATTGCAAAAGACTGCGTTGGTAGACATCTCATCGCGAAAAAATTGATCCGCCTAAGTTATCGATACGTCGAGTGAATGCACGCCTGCGAGTTTGGTAAGAATCAACAATCAATCTAACATCTGTGTCTCGTCGCCAGGATTTATAACTTGCGACTCGTCAACGACGGGTCGGCACGCGGTCTATTTTACGGTGGTCACCGATAGACGGCGACATTTTTCGTTGCCCAATCTTCGCACAAGTGTGGATTGTAAGGTGAGCTCTCAGAAAAACGGGTACGAATTCTTCGCGGCAAATCTGCCGAGCCCTACCCTCCACATCACCCCCTGAGTGGCGGCACCAAGTTGAATGTCGGCAAAGCACTCGAGCCGGCACCATCCCGTCCGGCCCAGTGAGGCTCGGTTGGCCGTATCGTGGTGCCGACCGAACCTGGTTATGACTTATTCAGTTGGGCAACCACCCGAGCACCGGACCGCCCGTACAGGTATGTCGGAACAAAGAAATCTTTATGACTGTGACGAGGAGCAATCAGCGATCTTCTGCCTGGCAGACCGAAAGCAAGCTACCGTGTGGCCCCAATCGGTTAGGTCTATATCTCAATATCGCCGGTCGCCAGTCCGTCGGTAAGTTGTGCAAGTTCATAGTATTCGCGATACTGATCGAGAAGCGCCGGCGCACGTTCCACGGCGAATGCCATCGCGCTATCTGCATAAAAGGAATCGATAACGCAGCCGTTATAGGTTTCGGAATAAAGCGGATGGTCGACTTCAAACTCTGCGCGAAACGCCATTGACGATTCAAGTGCGCCCGACATCCGGTGATGAGCCCGAATTCTGTCGTTACGAGAGGCAAAAAGTAACGGAAAGTCGATGATATTGGTGGCAACCGCCTGATTGTCGTGATCCGGCAAATACATCACGAAAGGAACCTTTTTTCGGTAAACGCGTGTGGTGACCTGTTGCTCTCGGCCTTCGTCGTCACGACACGAAAGCAGTGCTGGTTCCGGCAAGAAAAGATTGGGCCATTCGACAATTTCCTGCAAGCGATGGCACAACGGGAACGCCGGGGTATTGATTCGCAATATTAATGCGCGCTCTTGGACCAACTTATCGAAAGGTGACCCGCCGCCTTGTGGCGAAGTACATCGGTGGTGACCGGAGACGATCTCTGCAGCCCCGGCCCCTAGCGCTACAACAGGATGTGACGGATGGCAGCTACGTCTCGAACCCGGCAATTGACGCATAACTTCGGCAAGAATACCGGTACGGGATGGCGAATGACGCGCATCAAACAGTGGCTCTTCGCGAATATAATCCTCCATAGCGCCGCCGAAGGGGAAGCTGGGCATAACCAATGTTCCTTCGGGCCCGACCAGTTCTAACAACAGACTAATGAAACGTTGCGCACCGTCCGGATAGTAGCCAAGGCTGCCAAACGATGATTGGATGTAGAGCGTACGTCCGCTGGTTACACCGAGGCTTTCCAGAATCCCGGCCAGTTTTCGTTCGTTGACGCGTCGGAAAATAAAGTCCTCGTAGTAACGCCGTTGACGTGGCGCAAATCGTTTGATGAATTTTTTAATCACAATATCGAATCCTAATCGCGTTACTCGGATTGTCGACGAGCGTCGCTCCAGCTAGAGCGCGTCTAGAAAGTATTGAGCTACTCAGTTCAACGAACAATGCCTGCGGAATAGTTTACTTATCTTTTTCGCGCATTTTGGAATTTCCTCTCGGCGATCGAGAATATTGATCTACGCCCCGACAAGGCCCCGGTCAACGTTCACGCATCCGCGAGATGCCTACGTAGTTTATTCAATTTCGTTGCGGCATTCGATAAGCCAGACTAGTACACAGGCGGCAATATTCTGGATACGCTCGCTCGCCCTCACGATATGGAAGCCCGCGGTTTAGGTGAGCGCGAGCCGATTGTTTATCGCAATCTGGAGTTCCCTCGGCGCATCTTCCAACAGTATGAAACGTGAATCCCCCCCCTGTTGACCCGTGACGTTGTTCTAGCTCGTCCTACCCAACAGCAGCATCGGTCCCGTATTCATCCAGAATTCCTTGGATAGGCGCGACTTCACGTGGTGCCGAGCATAGTAAGGTCACAGAACACCGCCGCATCGCATGCGGCGGACCCATTTTTTCCAAATCGTTACACCATAACGCCATCTTATGCTTCGACTGGGTCGGCGAGCATACTAGCGAAGTGCTCTCGGAGATGCGTAGCGTTTAGACCTCACCGGACTTGAGACGACAAAGTTCCGAAATAGGACAAGCCGCGTTGCACACATGTCGTTGCGAACGAGCGCTCGATAAGGAGGACGTGCCCGACAAGGAAGGTAGCCAGCACGATGCAACTGTTCGCGGGTGGAGAGCATGCAACGGCCCCTACTTGTTAGGCGCCAAGGCGTCCTGCCAGTTCTCGATCGAATCGCTGGTACGCAATGCTCGATACTGGTTCCGACGTTGACGAACTCCCGCAAAGTGCCGATCGACGTTTTCAGCTGTCAAGTCGTAGCCAAAGTCGTCTTTTTCGGCGCATTGCCCGTCGAATTTCTGAATCATCAGTTCGCCTAACGTGTGCCGATAATGCGACGGTTCCCAGTACCATTTAAGGATCCGCCCATCCCCGTTTTCGGTTTCGGCACTCGTGCTGAATTCATCGTAATCCGTAAAATCAACAAGTCGAATGCCGTGCTTCTCGGCAAGCGATGTTATTCGTTTCTTCCACCCCTCAAACAGGGACCAGTATCCGCTAGTTTCTATAATATCAAGATAATCGGCATGCAGCGGGTTGATAAAAAGAATCGTCTCTATCTTTCTCGCATGCGCGAATTGCAAATAGGTTTCGAGCGCCTGTAGAGGCACCGAAGTATTAGCTGACTTAGCGTAGATTGCGTATTTTCCGCGCTCGAATAGAGATTCGAGCGATTCTAATTTCTGCTCGAACAACACCCTCTGCCCCTCGTAACGGACAACGTTGTACATGGCTCCCGCATTATAGAATCCGCTTCGGGTGACGTTATCCGCGTGAGGCGCGCGCTGACTAATATCGTAGCGAACGCATCTTTGAGCGCATCGAGCGACAAAGTCGAAGATCCATAATCGCGTGCGGCGCGACCCCAGAGTTGATGATTATTTTCGCCGAAGTTGACCAACGCCAACCGTTCCGACCCCGGGAATATCTGTGGTAATTTCGGACTAGCGCTATGCATAGATTTTAAGACTAGATAGTCGCGAAAATCTACGCCGACAAAGACTTGCGTAGTGCCACTGGTCTCAATCGCATGAGCGGCGAGCAACAGTTGAGTGAGCACACTGGAACCAGGAATCGACGAATTGTAAACAGGAAGTCTGTCCGCTCTCCAGCACGTGCTCTCGGGGTCGAGTCCCATATCAGGTCTTGAATTGCCGACGATGACCGTGCGGGGCATAACACGCTTGACCATATAAGGTTTGACTATTTGTTTACGCGTTGCGGCTTGCGGTTTTTTGGCGTTAAATCCGCCAACCCGAGGCGCGTCCCAAATACCATACGGATCAACTGCAATGCTAAATAAGGCGAAGCTGGCAAGCATCGCGACGATGACAATCGTCCATCTCCGAAGATAGGTTCGTGCGTCCATCAGAACTGAAAGTACAGGAACTCAGAAACGCTGGTCAGCGCGAGTATCCCGACAGTTGACGCCAGCGCGGTTGCAAACATCCAACGATAGTTGAGTTTAAATTCGAGGGCCGGCATCACTCGCGGGTTAATCGTGTCGTTAGGCGCGCGCGCCTCGTAGTCTAATACTGGATTGAAACGCGCGGTAATTTGATAGACATTGGGTAGCAGTAGCGCAATGCCCGCGAGTACGAAGATCCACACATAGAGCAGGGAAAACGCGGCACCGCCTCCGATATATGATTCAACACCAATGCCTTGCAGCAATTCCCGCAACGGCCCGAGACGCACAAAGATGCCATTTGGAATTTCTGCACCGTTGCCCCCCGACATCCCCGACAGAATGCGCATTGCGGTCGGTAGGTCGTCGGCCCGGAAGATCACCAGACCGATGGTCCAGCAACCGAAAGTCAACATCCACGAGGCGTATCTATAGATTAGCGAGCTGCGCAGGCGATTCAATCCGAGCCGTAAAAGTAAACTGCGCCAAGTGATGTTAATCACGAGATAGGTTCCATGAAGCAGGCCGAAGACAATGTATGTCCAGCCCGCTCCGTGCCATATTCCACACAGAACCATCGAAATAAACAGATTTCGGGCACGATTAATGCTACCGCCACGACTACCACCGAGCGGAATAAAAACATAATCGCGCATAAATCTCGCCAAAGTAATGTGCCATCTGCGCCAGAATTCAGCGATGCTTGTGGTTTTTAGCGGCGAATCGAAATTAATCGGGAGTCGAATGCCAAATAATCTCGCCGCCCCGGTGGCCATGTCTGAATAACCGGAAAAATCGAAATACAGTTGCAGGGTATACCCCAACCCCGCACCCCAGGCGTTGAAAAGAGACAGTGAGTCTCCGCCGGCGGCTGCATCAAAAAGTGGCGTGGAATAGAGGGCTATACCATCGGCGAGTACGGTTTTCTTGAACAGCCCAATGCAAAAGATGGTTAGGCCAACCACCATGTCAGAGGTCCGATCGCTTTTTTTCAATGACTGGAACTGCGGGAGCATTTCTCGGTGATGCACAATCGGACCGGCGATGAGCTGCGGAAAAAATGTGACGAAGAGGGCGTAATGTCGAAATTTGTAGCGCTCGGCGTCACCACGATAAATATCGACTAAATAGGCAATCTGCTGAAACGTGAAAAACGAAATGGCTAAGGGCAAGAAAATTCGCTGAAGGTTGAAATCTGTCTGGACGACGCTGTTGAGTGTGTCGACGAAAAAATTAGCGTACTTGTAATAGGCCAGCAACGATAGATTGAGCGTCACACCCAGGGTGACAAAAAGCCGCGCTGAGCTTTTCGACGGCGCGTCGATGATCTTCCGCCCGATCACGAAATTGACCGCCATCGAGAACAAAATTAGAAACAAATATTTAGGATTCCACCACCCGTAGAAAAAAAGCGACGCGATAACTAACCATGCCAATACGACGTCAGCGCGGAAGTGTCGATCAAGTATTCGGTAAACCAAATACGTAACCGGCAAAAAGGCAAAGATGAAAATGTAGGAGTTGAATAGCATGAGGAGAGCGTGGCTTGAACAGACCTTTTATTATCACACTTTAGGCGAGATTTTGGGCGTTGGCACGGGTCGAGCAGCGTCAGTCAACTTTAAAACTGTTCGCCGGACGACAGGTATCACTAAATGAAAGCGCTATTTTTGTTGATCTTGACGGGTTGGATTTTAGCCCTTAGGGAAGACGCGAGAACGTGCGCTAGCGCGTATTTAACATAAGTTGTCGTTTTGAAAGACTTTCACTGAGCTTGTTGGATAGGCTTTCCGTCCTTGGAGAGCTCCCAAAGGTGGCGCAACCATGGACGCTTTCGATCGGTCGTGCGCCGAGCGAGTTGCGCAGGCCGCTCACATAGAGGCGTGTCAGACATTATGTATGTCCGCGGTTCTTCACAGATTAAGAGCCGTACTTCCTCATCTAGTTGCTCACCGTTAAGAGCACTGCTCCTAACCTGCCTTTACTGTAAACCGCTCGTCGAAGCGGATCGCAAACTCAGATTTCACTTGCGTCCAAAACGGCGGCGCCGCGAAGCGCCAGTTCAATTCATTTCTTCGCTATGTCATCGTGCGGTAAGGGTCCTTATGCTGCGTACGGCGAGTCGCACTGATCTGTTCAAACGCTCGGGCGCGTTGGCCTATATACGTGGTGCGTCGCAACGATCGAGAGAAGGCGAACAAGACAATGACCAACGGGCGCTGTCGACGCCAGACTATCCAATAAGCAGTGTGAAACGGATCTTGCAAGTACCGCTTGTTTCAATCGCCAATAAATTCTGAGTCGACTTGTCGGTAACAAAATTGAAACTACATCAATCGACGTCAGGCACTCCAACATCAATCTCGACGAGCTGCAGCACTTCTCTAATTAGCGGATCTCGGGCATTCGATTTATCCGGCGTTACCGTTTCAATGCGAAACAAATAACCGGGTAAGTCATCTGAAACAATTACCGTGTAGGTTTTGGCGACCAGACCATCGTAGAGCCTTCGAGTCGAGCCATTGCGAATACTAGGATCGCTAAGCTTAACGTCGCGCAGAAACGGGCTAAGCGTCACTTTATGTGCGGAATATTGCTGACCGGAGAATTCAACCGTCAGCGTCTCGACGTTTGCAGTGTCCGCTAGTGCGCGTTTAATTTGACGCTGAAAATATCTCCATCGCTCTTTTGAGGCGCCTGCTGGGTCAGTTAAACGATTCATTTCGTAGACGTCGCCTTGAAGATATATTTTCAGTACCGGGTTAATGCTCGTATTGTCTGCGGCGGAGACATCAATACGACGGGCTCCGGTAAAGAACTCCAATTTCGCGGACTTCATACCGTCTTCTTTTACGGCAGTGACGGCAAACCGGACCGTATCGCTAAAACTCGAATCCATGGTTCCAGTCCGTCGAAATTCATAGGTGAATGTTGTTGGCTGACCGACCGTCTTCAACTGGTCAGTCAGCCACAGCAAGATTTCGGCTTGAGAGTATTCAGATTCCTCGTTATCCGCTGCCGCGGAAACAGATAGACAAAGGATCGTAATGCAGAGTGCGAAGAACACATTTTTCAACGGATTCTTAATTACGTAGATTGTCTGCACCGTCTACTAACTCCAGTCTGGGCACACCATACTCATCGAGTATCGCCTCAATAGTGGATCGATTGTTGGCTATCAAAGCGTTGATCTGCTCTTTCCACTCGGGCTCATCGAAGCGCACACCCATCGAAATATTAAAATCGAATTTGATGCGCAATTCATTGCGTAGTGGAATAACCACGATATCGTGATTTTTGATTGTCTTTGCGTAATAGCCTGCAATAGGGCCCCAGACCATGGTTAGATTTATTTTATCTTCAACAAGATCTTGTTCAATAATTTTCCCTGGATTGCGCTGCGTATCGCCAGACATGATCTGATATGGAGTCGCGTAGTCCATTAAGCCGCGATGAAAAAACCACTCAGGCGCCGGACCTTTGTCCCAAACCCCGATCCGCAGTCTTGATTTCCTCGACCGCGACAAATCCTTCAGATCGTCTTGTGACTGGATGAAATCCAGGCCGCGACCGCGGACATACGCCAAAGTCCACGCAGAACGCAGGTAAGGTATGGTTGTTGCCGCCTGTTCGAAGTTCTCTATCACGCCGATGACGAGATCGCATTTGTACTTGCCGTCAGGTGTGTTGTTGAAGCTTAATGTGTTGCGGATAAATCCAATTCGCTGAGGGAACCACTCGTAGATCAGCGGTAGTCCGAGTTTTTGTGCGAGTAGCTCTGCGATCTTATTCTCGTATCCCTCGCCCAATTTATTCGACATGGGAAGATTGGCTGGCGGCGCGCACACTCGGAGCGACATCCGTTCTTCGGCAATGCATTGAACGTGGAACGCGAAGAGGATGGAAATCAACGCGGACGCTAACATACGTGACAGCCCTTTGCTGCGGCCGGCACGAACCATCGCGCTATCTCGACTCCAACGGCGCGTTGTTAGTCTAATCGATGTCATAAAACAAAGGCGGCGAGACGTTCACTACGAGCCAGTCGCCTTAGATTCCAGTGCCTGTTTGAGCTTGCGAATCGCCCGGGCAAACATCCCCTTATTTTGCGGATGATCTTCTAGCTGCTGGAGATTCGCCGGCGGTAAATCTCCGACAACGATTGCCCCGATCATACCGAGGCCCACATGTGGAGTGCATTTATACAGGTACACGCCAGGTTCCTCTAAAACTACGGAGAACCCTTCCTCACCGAGTTTTGACTGCCACGAAGTTCCCTTAATCGGAAACATTCCGTCTATTGTCGCCGTATCGTGACCGATCATTTGCTTGAAAATGACACGATCGCCAGGTTGTACGAACAAGACCATCGGCCGCCATTGGGTCACGACACCCTTGACGATGTGTTGGCGCGGGGCCGACGTCTGTCTGGCCCGCGATTCGACCGCACTACTCAACGACGCTTCGCCCGCCGCGATTTCTGGCACTGACCTAGAAACAACCTCGGCGGCTGCCAGCTTACCGTCGGGCGGCGAGGACGTTGCTACGGATGGGCTCGCATTTGGCGATGTGACTTCGGTTGCGTCAGCGTCACCAGTTGGATCCTTAGATTCACCGGGATCCGAACACGCGCTGATTCCGATCGTCGCGATCACGCAAAGTAACAACCATATTTTTGCGGAGTTGAACAATGCCTATTTTCTCCTTTCGATACGTCAATACTGTCGTGGTGCCACGGCAGCACACAGAACAACGGGTTTGTACTTGCCCTATAAAAAAACCCGATGCCCCTACGGAAGCATCGGGTTCAATCAGATAACGTAGACTAAATTCGTATCCGAGTTACGGCAGACTAAATACGCTCAGTACGCCGCCCAGGCGAGTGTACTTACTTAGGTCTTTGTAACCACCCACGGCGCCGAGGCCATCGGTGTCGTTAATCAGGCCTGCCGCCATCCCGATACCGGCCCAACCACCTACGCCGGACAGCACGCCGATAAATTGTTTCCCAGCATGGCCCCAACTATTCACGTTACCGACGATCCCTGAAGGCGTCTTAAAATCCCACAGCAGCTTGCCTGTTTCAGCATCTACCGCTTTTAGATAGCCATCCAAGGTGCCATAGAAGACGAGATCCCCAGCAGTTGCTAACGCACCACTCCACACCGAAAAACGCTCCGGAATGGTCCAGACTACTTTGCCCTTGTCCGCGTCCCAAGCGATGAAGTTCCCAAGATTACTATTCGTTTCGTTGTTAGCGAACTCCTTACCAGGCGATACTCGCCCAGCCGGGAACATGCTCAAAACGGCATTTACATATGGTTGGCCAGCGACGTATTCACCACCACTTACCGGCTCGTAGTCCATACAGACGTGGTTGGTCGGCACGTAGAACAACTTGGTTCGTGGGCTGTAGGCGGCAGGTTGCTGATCCTTCGAGCCGAGTGCGGCGGGGCAAATATTGGAGGAATTTACGTCCTCGCCGTTAGAATCAGGACTGTACTGCGCCACAACTTGGGGACGTCCGGTCTTCATGTCGACGTGAGTCGCCCAGTTAACTGCCGGATCGAATTTTTCGGCCACGAGTAGATCGCCATTCGTGCGGTCCAAAGTGTAGCCAAATCCATTTCGATCAAAATGGACCAGCGCCTTGGTATCCTTCCCTTTCACCTCAATGTCGGCGAGTATCATTTCGTTCACGCCGTCGTAATCCCATTCGTCGTGCGGCGTCATTTGATAGACCCAGTGTGCGACGCCAGTATCTACATCACGCGATAAAATTGACATCGACCACTTGTTGTCACCTGGTCTAACAACGGGATTCCAGGTCGATGGGTTGCCAGTGCCGTAATAAAACGCATTGCGCTCTTCGTCATAGGGCCACCAGCCCCATGTCGCGCCGCCGCCGATTTTCCATTGGTCCCCTTCCCAGGAATTAAGTGACGAATCCTTTCCTACAGCCTGGCCCAACGCCGTCGTTTTTTCGGGGTCGAATAACATATCTTCATCGGGGCCCATACTGTAAGCACGCCAGACTAGTTTGCCATCGCTTAAGTTGTAGGCATTGATCCAGCACCGAACACCAAATTCGCCGCCCGATATCCCAGTAATCACTTTATCTTTCATCACGTGCGGTGCGTTGGTGTTTGTCTGCCCAAGCTTCGGATCACCGTTTTTTACCGACCACACGACTTCGCCGGTTTTCGCGTCTAATGCGACAAGCGTCGTGTCGGCTTGCTGCAACAGAATCTTCCCGTCGCCGTAGCCAAGCCCGCGATTAACCGTATCGCAACACATCACAGGTACCGTTTCGTCGTAGTCTTGGACGGGAACGTATTCCCAAACGATTTCTAACGTCTCGAGATTAATCGCGAAGGTGTTATTTGGAAATGCGGCGTGAATGTACAAGGTGTCGTGGGGGAGCCCGGTCGCGGCCGCCGGCAGAACGAGCGGTCCGCCTTCGTGACCGCGCAAGACCCCAGTCGAGAACGTCCACGCAGCTTGAATCTTATGCGCATTTGTTTTGTTAATTTGATCTAACTCGGTGTATCGCCAATTCCAATAGTTCCCGCCGGGAAAGGCCCAGTAGTTAGGATCATCGTTTAGTTTCTTCACCTCATCATTTGCCACCACCGCACTCGAACCTATAAGGACAAATAGAGTAATAACGACTTTTAGATACTGCATAAACGACACCTTTTTCATGGCCCCTTCCCTTCCTGCTTTTGTTCAATTCGTTTAGTTTTCGTGTTAGTTCGAACCAGCCTCCGAAATACGCAATTAACCCGGCCCTCACGTTCGCTTGGACACAAGCTAGAACCTAGTTGCGAAGTCTCCGTGTCAATCAGTTACACCCCTTCGACTTGCCTACATTTCCCTGGCCGGCTGCCCAACACGCCAGATGGAACACAGGCGCGAAAGAGAAATACAGGCTTTGCGATCGCTGTGACGGCGCGTCACGATATTTGTAGATGACGGTTGGCGGTTTTCGCCATGAGACGTCGGATACAGCATTCGAAATCGCGTGTGCCTGGTAGCGTGCGTTATGTCGCCATTTACAGCTCTCCCAAGGGTAGTTTGGCGTATTAATAATTTTCTTCGCTGAGTGCTCTGATGGGCCTTAAGGATTATAGTGTATGTGTCGTGCTCAGCAACACCTCCCGCGTGACGTAACCGGGTCGATTCCCCGTCACTAAAACTGTACAAAACCGCAGAGCTCCCGCTACGGTTCACTTTGTAGGAGTCGCCGAGTTGATGTCATGCTTGCGTGCCACTCCGATGAAACATCGCTTCTTTGCCTCTTGGCGTGCTTCTCTCAGCCTTTCACGCAGCACATCGCCTTCGGGACTTTCACGGAACAAACCGCCTTTTTCTCCCGGCATTCGCTTGTAAATTTCGTACGTGCGGGCTGCCGTGAAATCGTCAATTCCTACTCTTTGGGCGATCACGTCAATCTCACAAGAACAAGCGTAGAGATTATCGATCGTTTGCCCGCCGGCTAATCGCATGCACGTCAACACGTAATCCACCCGTTCTAAGGTTGGGTAATCGTTGGCATTCGCGACACAGGGCAGCAGTATTCCAAGCACGAACAGTGATATTTTCAAACCCATTGCTTTCGTTATCATTCCACGCGGGACCGCCACCCTATCAGCGAAGGCACCATACCACGAACAACCCCATATAGATGACGACGCCACACTTGATTTTGCTTCTCACGTACGGAGCCGAATATCGACCAAAGCAATAATCGACGACGATTAACAGTGCTCGTCGTTGTTCAACTTGCGTTGCACAGTCGCGTATCGCGGGACCTGCTTTCGCACTCGGATCTGCCCGTAGATCGCATGAATTATCTCGCCCCGCGAGACTCAAGCCGCTGCCCGGAAAGCGCGGTGGTTCACACCCGTTTACGGAATTTTCCGTGTATTCTACTTAGCGACTTCAGACGATCGAGATAAAAGGAAAAATATGAGTAATGTTCTCGTCACAGGCGGTGCCGGCTACATCGGAAGCCATGTCGTTAAAACGCTCGGTATTGACGGTCATAACGTCACCGTCCTCGATAATTTATCTAAGGGTTTCAAAGAATCCGTCGTGCATGGCGAATTGGTAGTCGGTGATACCGGCGATGCTGATCTTGTTTCTGAGATATTGAAATCCCGGAAAATTGATTCCGTGATGCATTTCGCCGCTTCGACCATCGTTCCGGAGTCCGTCAGCGACCCGTTAAAATACTACCGTAACAACACGTGCAATACGCACAATCTCATCGAGCGCTGCATTGAGCATGACATCAAGAATTTCATCTTCTCATCGACTGCAGCCGTCTACGGCACGCCAGTCGATGGCGAGTGTAGTGAACAAACAGCGACCAACCCCATTAATCCTTATGGGACTTCCAAATTGATGAGCGAGTGGATGCTGAGAGACGCCTGTAGCGCCGCGAAAATGAAATACACGGTTTTGAGATATTTCAACGTCGCGGGTTCGGATCCGGAAGGTCAAATAGGACAATCGACCGTTGGTGCGACACTTCTGATCAAAGTAGCTGCTGAAGCGGCGGTCGGCAAACGTGAGAAGGTGTTTGTCTATGGTACCGACTACGAAACCGAAGACGGCACGGGGATCCGAGATTATATCCACGTAGCCGATCTCGCAGACGCGCATCTGAGTGCACTTAGTTATCTTCGCGGTGGCGGCGAATCGACAATATTGAACTGCGGATATGGCCACGGGTTCAGCGTCCGTGAAGTGCTCGACATGGTTCAAGATCTTGCAGACCGGCCGATACCAGTCGTTGACGAAGCGCGTCGCGCGGGGGATCCACCAAAGCTCATCGCCCAAGCGGATCGCATAAAACAGACCTTAGGCTGGCAGCCTAAGTTAGACGATCTCAGGACCATCGTT
Organism: Gammaproteobacteria bacterium; assembly: GCA_047611805.1. GTDB lineage: Bacteria > Pseudomonadota > Gammaproteobacteria > UBA11873. The sequence continues at coordinate 1,184 of JBLFWX010000030.1, read as the reverse complement.
TCGACCTCAATTGAGTGGGAGCGTAAATTGTTGGCTCAGGGCTGGTGAATCGCATATCGCGACCCAGAATTAATGTGACTTTTAGAAGATTGCCTAGACGCCCGTCTCGGGTACCGCGATATCTCGGAGTTATATTCTCGGCGGCCATCAGTTTTGCGCTAACAAATAGTCAGGCGCACGACACACAGCAAATAACGAAGACAATCGCCCAGATAAAACCGTCGGTCGTCGGGATCGGAACATTCTCGGCTGTGCGTCGCCCGCCTAACAGTTTGATGGGCACGGGGTTCGTCATTGGCGACGGTACGCTAATCGTGACTAACTTCCACGTCGTTCCCGATCCGTCCAAACTCGCGGGCAAAGAACAACTCGTGGTTTATGTTGGTTCAGGACGCACCCCGGAGATCCGCCCTGCGACAGTGATCGCTAATGATGAGGAGCATGATCTAGCCATCCTGAAAATCGGCGGCACGAAGCTACCACCCGTACTTTTCGATGCTGCCTCAGTGGTTGCCGAAGGCACGTCGATTGGATTTACGGGTTTCCCCATAGGTGCCGTCCTAGGTCTATACCCCGTAACTCACACCGGAACTGTCTCGGCAGTTACGCCGATCGCAATCCCGGCAAGAAACTCTAGGGAGCTTTCGGCGAAACAAATAGGGGCCCTGAAGAACCCCTACGTTGTCTACCAACTCGACGCCGTGGCATACCCAGGTAATAGCGGGAGCCCCCTCTTTAACATGGAGACCGGACGAGTCATTGGGATTATTAACAAAGTATTCGTGAAGCAAAAAAAAGAGACAATCCTGAGTGACCCAAGCGCCATTACCTACGCCATTCCAGTTCGATATCTGAAAGACTTACTATCGAAGTAATAATACGCAACGGTCTTTACTCTCTGCAGATTCGCTAGCGCTAGCAGTGTAACCAGCCGCTGGGAGCTTCCACTCCAATCCAGAACCATCCGACCCATCGTGCCGATGGCACATAACCGAACGTCGAATATGTCGCCCTTCACCGGCCCGAGCAAGAAATAGCGAGACGCTACGCCCCCTTACCGCCGGCAGATTTCAAGGTAGTTGTCGCCTGAAGATTAAAATTACGCCGCCTTATTTGTCTTGATTTCTGTCGTGTCGTTTGCCGGATTGAGATGTACGTCGCCAACGGGTTTCCAGTTTCTGATT
>JBLFWX010000029.1:0-52470 GCA_047611805.1 Gammaproteobacteria bacterium | reverse complement strand
GACAATGGCGAGCCCGATGCGTGCCGTGACCTGCTTCATGGACCAGTCACAACCGTTTCCCGGGCATCATTCAGCCTTGATACGTTATCAACGCTAAGTGATCACGTTTTACGTTCCGTTATTTAGCCCGATGCCAAATTCCACAGAGACGATGTGCACTCGCCAAAGTATAGCTACAGCCAGCGGTACTTTCGAGTGCACTTCGCGCGCCGTCTCCAAGAGCGCAATTGCGGACTTGTACTTACCCGACTTCGTTTGGTCTGGGCTAACGGCAACAATATCCGCGAGCAGGAATCGACCAAGCGCTTGGTCGCAGTCGAGGCGCAGTATTCTTGGCAAATCGTCGAGCGCAATTTCGCCCTTGCCTAGTATCGAATGAGCTGTTCCAGGCGCGAGTAGACAGAGAACTCTACGCCGAGTTCCCACGGCAGCCAAGCTGATTCTGTGTGTGTGTGTGTGTGTGGAACTTTCCCTGATGCTGCCCCTGACCGCTATTTGAGCAAATAGCACCGCCATTCTTTTGGCGAGCAATCCGCGTGGACCGAACTGAAGTGCCTAATCAATTTCGTGTCTTTCGAAAAATCGATCCGGTCATGTAATAGATCTGTAGCGGTCACCGCAAGCGTTCTTACGATTTCGATGCAATTTACGAATTGCGAACTTAGAATTGAATGGGCTAGGACGTGATATTTCTCGGATAACGGCAATATTTACTGATATCATCGTCATCGGCGGATGCGTCATTGGCCACCCAACTGTGGGCAGCGCAGCAGCAAATAAAAATCTACGACGCGATCACTGGCCAGTTTACCACCCGAAAGCCACGCCCGAGGATGAAAATGGATCCGAGAGATATCGTTGGTGATTTCGATTCGTACTTCGATATCGTACCGGCATACAGTGACGCGTTGCGTGACGAGGTTTATAAAATCCGTTATCACGTTTATGCGGAAGAACTTGGCTGGGAGAATACAAAACAATTCCCAGACGAAAGAGAGTTCGACGAATACGACACCCGTTCAATTCACTGTTTGCTAAAGCACCGACCCTCTGATCAGTTTGTCGGATGTGTCCGTCTGGTACTGGCCGACCCAAACGACCCGACTCTGCTTTTACCAATAGAAAAGCTCTACGATCGACCATTTTCCACAGAAGGATTTGTCGCAGACTCGAGCGCTAGGCGCTCATTCGGAGAAATTTCACGTATCGCAGTTTTGTCGAAATTTCGGCATCGCCCTGGCGAACAAAATATCCCGGATACAATTAACCTCGACCACTCTCACCATGATCCCAAAGGACGTCGTCGATTTCCCCACATTGCGCTCGGGCTTTATTTAGCGGCGGCCGCAATCGGCGTTTCCCGCGATCTAACCGTCGTACTCGCAATGATGGAACCGAAGCTTGCTCGCCGCCTTCGCATTTTCGGTATCCGCTTCGAAAAGATAGGTGAGCCAATCGACCACCACGGTCATCGTGCCGCATATCGATTGACACGTGACAGTTTTGAAGACTCACTGTCGCCTCCACTGAGAGAGTTGTTAGCGTTTATCCGATCCAAGGTGGATTGCGAAACGCCGTCAGAACCTTAGGAATTCGCGTCGTGCTTCATCGCACGCGAATCACGTGACCTCGTGGCTTGGGTCTGCATTTCGAATTTCATCGAAACGTAAATCGACCAAATGATTAATCAATGCTCCAGCACAGAGACGAGCGCCACGAGATAAAGTGAATTTTAATCGTGCGTGAAATTTCAATCTAAGGTGCCACATGCTTGACCTAGCTGAGATACCGTTTTTCGACACTCTGCCGCCTGGATCGCTAAATCGATTACGGGAACTGATTCCTGTTCGCCATTACGCTCAAGGTAGCATTATTGTTCGTGTCGGAGAGCCAGGTCGTCATTTTCAAGCCATCGCCTCAGGTGCCGTTTGGGTTCGACGAAGCGCGAGCGCCGGCGCGACAAATCGCGATTTGTTTTTGGGCCCCGGTCAGGTATTCGGTGAAATGTCGTTGTTCTCGGGGACCCCAGTCACAGCAACTCTGGTTGCTACCAAAGAGACAGCAACGTACTGTCTGGACGGTGACGCATTCCTGAAGTTACTCGAAGCGGAACCGTCACTCCACATAAACCTGACTAAAATTTTGATCGAACGGTTACGCACCCAAACTCACTCGCAAGGACCAACGCCTGGATTGATCGTTCTAGCATATCCCTTCGAGTCGATTCACGCGAAACGACTCATCGACCTGCTCATCCGCGGTGTCATGCACTACTCGCCAGGTTCGGTTTTACAGGAAAGTGCAGCGGAATTATCGGGCGCAAATGGCACGTCGATTGGGCCATCGACGATCATTCGGTGGCGAGAAAATGCTCCGCGCGGACGAAATCTCGTGCTGCAAATACGTCCGCAGGATCTGTCTAGGTTCACGGACGTGCTTGAGCAGAGAGATGTTGTGTTGGATATTTCGGACATGACCCAAGACGGCAACACGCACACGAGTCTACAAGATAAGGTTGGCATCGCGGATTTTTCACGGGTGTACATTGGCACACCCGCGCGCCGCAACAACGGTGGCTGGGCATTCCGAATATCGGTCGACGAACTACACAGTGTCCGCGCTCAAGATTCTCGATGGCACCCTGCAGCGGTGCCAAATATCGATAAGATCGCCCGATATCTCACTTACAAAGAAGTGGGAATTGCAATGAGCTCGGGTGCTGCACGTGGCTTCGCGCACCTCGGGGTGTTGGACGTATTCGAACAGCATGGGATCCCAATCGACACACTTTGCGGGTGCAGCATGGGCGGTATAGTCGCTCTAACGGTCGCGCGGACAGGCAACGTCAGCGATGCTATTGCGCAAGTCCGCCAGCAGCTAGGCGCGAACAAAAAGGTCCGCGATCCGTCCTTTTTCCCACGTGGTTCTTTGTTTCGGGGACGTAAAGTTGCGGCAGCAGCGGAAGCGACCTTCGGCGATTGCACGTTTGCGGATCTTGAATTCCCGACCGCCGTCGTCGCGGCTGATTTAATCCGCGGCGAACGAGTAGTGATCAACCGTGGGCCAGTGGCGCCTGCCATTCTTGCGACCTCGGCCATTCCCGGATTCTATCCGCCGATCGCGAATAAAAGGAGACTCATGGTAGACGGTGGGGTGGTGTCGCGCGTCCCCGTCGATATCTTAGATTATCGCCGCTGTGGCCTGCGTATCGCGATCAATGTATTGCAGCATTCTGGCCGCGACAAACACGACATAGTGACTGACGTGCAACAATCGGGTAGTCAATCCATCAAACGGCTAGGCCTGAAAGCGATACTCGGCAGTTCGTGGGAGCTGCTTGGGTCTTCTGGTTCGTCGAATGAAGCACTGCAGGCGGATATCGTCATCAATCCGCGGACACCTCACCACGCGGGATACAATTTCGACCAGTTTGAGAACCTAGTTGATGCAGGACGAGCGGCTGGTAACGAAAGAATTGAAGCTGTCGTGGATCTAATTAACAGCATGAAACGCACGTAATTTAGCGGTAAATGAATGCGTGATATCCTCGAAGAAACGCTCGGCAAATTGCGCCGTCCGAGCGTACGTAATTCGTATAAATCCACCTAACGATCCGAGTACGAATGATGAGTTCAGCATATGACATTTAATTATCACGAAGCGTTTTCGCGAAACATCGGCTGGATAACACCAACCGAACAAAACGAATTGCGTGGCAAAAGAGTCGCGGTTGCCGGATGTGGCGGCGTTAGCGGTCGGCACCTTGAACTGCTTGCGCGACTCGGTGTCGGTCAACTCAATATCTCGGATTTCGATACGTTTGAAATCGCGAATTTCAATCGCCAGATGTCAGCCACATTGCCTAACGTCACCCGGCCTAAGGTTGATGTTATCGAAGAGATGATACTAACGATCAATCCTGAGATTGAGATCAAAAAATTTCCAGACGGAATTAACACCGACAACGTAGACAAATTTTTATCCGGCGCCGATCTTTACGTTGACGGACTTGATTATTTCGCGGTGGACATACGTCGCCTGGTGTTTGAACGATGCCATCGCCAAAATATCCCTGCAGTTACTGCCGCGCCCTTGGGCATGGGTGCCGCGGTGTTAAGTTTCCTACCGAGGCGTACCAGCTTCGAAGAATACTTTCGCTTAGACGGCCACCGTGAGCTGGATCAACTCATTCGATTTCTGGTCGGCCTGTCGCCTTGGATGCCGCATCGAGGCTATTTGGCGTGGCCGCAAGCTGTGGATTTTGCCAATAAGAAAGGTCCTTCAACCGGCATGGCATGTGCCATCTGTGCCGGTATGGCCATTACTGAGGCGCTTAAAATTCTACTTGGCAGAGGACGCGTCATCCACGCACCAAGCGCGATGCATTTCGACGCCTATCGCAGTAAATTCGTGCGCACGTGGCGACCCGGAGGTAACAACAATCCGATTCAAAAGGCGACCATTGCATTGGTTAAGCGACAGCTCGCCATGATCGATAAAGCGCGCTAGCGAATGAATAGGATTGAGCCCATTCTAGAACTCGCACGCTGGGCGCCGAGCGGCGACAATACACAACCGTGGCGATTCGAAATCGTGGACGAACGCCATGTGATTATTCACGGTTTCGATACGCGATCCCATTGCGTTTACGATTTGCGCGGCCGCGCAAGTCAACTCTCGATCGGCGTGTTGCTTCAGACGATTAAAATTGCCGCAACAAAATACCAACTTCGATGCGAAATTAGTCGGCAAACGTCGGCGCCCGAAATTGCGCCCTGCTTCGATGTACGGTTTGTCGATGACAGCAATGCCGTTCCCGATGCGTTAGTCGATAGCATCGAGAAACGCGCAACCCAACGTCGCCCCATGAACTGGAGAAGCTTATCCCCATCCGATAAACAGCAATTATCTGATGCTGCAGGGCCAAACTACTCTATTGAGTGGTGGACCCTCCCCGCCGAGAAATTCCGCATTGCGCGATTGCTTCTCAAGAACGCTCGTTTGCGTTTGATAACGCCGGAGGCCTTCGAAGTTCACCGTAGTGTCATTGAATGGAACGCCCAATTTAGCGAAACTCGAATTCCAGATCGGGCGCTAGGCCTCGATCCGGTCGGACTGCGCCTCACCCAGTGGGCGATGCAAGATTGGACGCGTATGAATCTGATTAATTCGATCCCCGGCGGCACGCTTGTATCGAGACTACAACTGGACTTCATTCCGTCACTGTTTTGCAGTGGCCATTTCGCGCTCATAGCCACAAAAAGACCAGAAACAATTGATGATTTTATCGATGCAGGCATGGCTGTGCAGAGAGTTTGGTTACAGCTAACGGCCTTAGAACGGTGGATGCAACCAGAAATGACGCCGTTAATATTTAGTGGCTACCTTCACGATAAGATCGATTTCACTGTGCAAGACCGCGCCGTAAGTTTAGCGACCGCACTGAAAAACGAATTCGAAGGTATCGTTGGCAAATCAAAATGTGAACGAGCAGTTTGGATGGGTCGGATTGGCTCAAGCAACGGGCCACAGTCGCGTTCAATCCGGCAACCACTTTCGGCATTACAGACGAAACGGTAACCCTCTATTTACCGCCGAAAATTAACATTTCAGTACATCAATGGCACCATGCGAACGGCCCAATTTCGCAGCGACAACTAAAAATAACATTTACTTTGCGCGCCCCCGTTGCTGGCGGCGCCCTTGTTGCTAACGCACTTTTAGTTAAGTGAAATGCTACGCATCATTCGCCATTCCGGCGGCCTCATTAAGTTCCAACGCGGGATCGACAATTCGACCGTCCACGATCCTCACCGTGCGATTTGCAAGCGCAATCACTTTAGGATCGTGCGTCGAAAAAATAAATGTAGCCTGCTCTCGACGGTTAATATGTTTCATCAATGCTAAAATGTTCAACCCCGTTTCGCGGTCCAAATTTGCCGTCGGCTCGTCCGCTAGGATGATAGTTGGCCGTCCGGCTAGTGCGCGTGCGATCGCAACCCGCTGCCGTTGACCGCCACTCAATTGATCCGGACGATGGCCCGTGAGTTTTGCAAGGCCAACTAAATTCAAATAATGCGACACCTGCTCGTCACGAAAGTCAGGCGATATATCCGGACGATTTAGCAAGGGAAACTCCACGTTCTCCCAAGCCGTCAATACCGGGAGCAGATTGAAGGTTTGGAAAATAAAACCGATATGCTTAGCACGCAAACTAGAAAGATCGTCATGCGAACGGTTCGTCGTGTCTTCACTATCGATAGTGATAGTTCCTGAAGTTGGTGCGTCGATGCAACCGATTAGATTGAGCAAGGTTGTTTTCCCGCTCCCGGATGAGCCGGCGATGGCGAGAAATTCGCCTTTCGTAATTGTGATCGAGACGTCAGTTAGAGCAGTTACTTTTTGTTTGCCTAGATAGTATTCTTTCGACACATGGGTCGCTTCGACGATGTTCATAAATATCGGTTTCCTTCTAGGCGAGCGACCAAATGTTTCTCGATTACACCACGAGTCGTAAATCGGCAAAACGATCTCGGCGCCCTTTTACGCATAATGCACGTAAGTCTCCCGATTATAGGTGAAAAGTTCATGACCTACCGCACTATCCGCACTTGTCGCTCAATCATTGCAGCCGCGATAATCGCCGGCACACTCGGGGTCAATGGTAGCCATGCAGCGACCACAAAAATGGCAAGCTCCAGCGAACTGAAATCCGTTGATGCGAACGACATCGTCGTAAAGGCCGATGAAATTCGCTTTCCTTCGTACGCGTTTCAGGTAGACATAGATGTAACAACGATCAAACAGAACACAGCCACAGGCGATGTTCGAAAGTATCGAGTACTCAGCAAAGGTAACGATAGGACCTTAGTCAATACCGTCGCTCCGGCGAGCGAAAAAGGCCAGTTTCTATTAATGCGCGACAAGGACCTTTGGGTATTCCTGCCGAGAGTTAGCCAGCCCGTTCGTTTACCGCTTTCTCAAAAATTGACGGGCCAAGTGGCAAACGGCGACTTGGCGCGAGCTAATTTCGCCGGAGATTATTCTGCGACGCTGCTGCGCCGAGAGACGATCGAAGAACGTGAGTTCTATGTGCTCGAATTGACTGCCGCACGCCGCGGCGTCACGTATCACCGGGTGATCTATTGGGTAGACACCAGCAATTATTGGCCATATAAAGCGGAGTTCTATGCCCTATCGAAACGCTTACTGAAGACCGCTCACTATGGAGAATACGCAGAGCTCGGTGGCATTATTCGCCCAACCGTTCTGTCGCTTCAAGATGCCATAGGTCGTAAGGAAAAATCACTGATGGTCTATTCCAAGATGCGCGCGCGTAAATTAACCGATAAAATCTTTACGAAGCAGTACTTGAAGAAGCTCAAATAGACGGCGGCTAGTTACTCGAGCTCAGATGTTCTTGCGAAGTGCGTCTACGATATTGAGCTTCGACGACCGCCGGGCCGGGCCAACGGCTGCAGCTATACTGGCGACGAAACCAACCAGCCCCGAAGTAACGAGTACGACTGGAACTAGCCGAATCAACGCCGTGTAACCCACGTTCGAATTAGGTGGTGGCGGCATCGGGATCCCAACCGCCGATATTAACGACGCTAATCCAGCACCAAACAACACTCCAAGACCCGATCCAATCAACCCGAGCAAAGTGGATTCGATCATTATTTGCCGAAATAAGCGACTGCGAGGATCACCAACTGCCATTTGGGTTCCGAACTCCCCGGTCCTTTCGAATATCGCCATGTTGATACTATTCGCGACTCCCAACAGCACCATCACGAGGATCACTAGTTGCAGTACTGCGAATTGGCGTCTGTAGAGCGCAACAGTGCTTCGATAAAAATCGGCGATATCCAGCCAGCTCAATACCTCGAAGGTTTGCGTTTCCAAAATCTGTTTCAGCGATTCCGACACGCTATCAGTGAATGAGGTTTCCTCGAGATGGAACACAAGTGTATGGACCTGGTCCGTCGCAATTAATTCCTGCGCCGCGTCTAACGTTATTCTTATCGCGCGATCATCGTATTCCTTCGAAAACGTCTGAAAAACCCCGACAACCTCAAACTCCAATGAATTTAGTGACCCGTCTAAAGTGTTCGTCATTAAGGTGATAAAACTGCCTTTGGAAAGTTGCAGCGCACCAGCGACACCTTGACCTACAATGACCCCATAGACGTCTTGATCTTCCAAATTCCGACCCTCGACGATCTCCAGAAACGTACCCAAACGACCTTCTTTACTCGCCTCAACGCCTTCGCCAACAATCGGGTTTTCTGCGTTTCCGTTTGAAACCAAGCCTGAAAACTGCAATCTTTGTAAGACCTCCTTAACATGTGGAAGACCTTGCAGTTTGGTTGACAACTCGGTGGGATTGCTAATGAGATATGCGTTCGGATCGCGTCGCCCTAATTCCGCATAACCGCTTCGATTGACCTGAACATGGCCAAGCTGCGAGTGAATCGTCGCTTCGCGTAATTGAACAAATACGTCTTCGATAAACCCGCCACTTAAGATCAACGCAACAACGCCAAACATAATTGCACTCAGCGTCAACGCTGTTCGGACTTTGTGGCGAAAAATATTTCTAAGCGCTAGTTTAAACATGCCTTTGGGGGGTAACCGGGCGTTACAAACTATTGGTTATGTCGTAGTGCATCCACAACATTTAGTTGTGATGCCTTCCAAGCAGGATAGGCCGCGGCAGCCGTAGTCGCGAACATAGCGACAAATAGCCCAGCCGCCACTAACTCGCCGGTTATTAAAATCTCGGCAGTGTAGCCAATGTCCATTCCAGGTGGTGGCGGCATCGGTATACCGATCTTAGAGATCAGAGCCGCCAACGATATACCGAGAATTAAACCGACAATACCCCCAACGCCGCCGAGCACGATGCCTTCTTGTAAGAATAGGCGCATGATTGAACGTCGCGTCAGGCCAACGGCCATCAAGGTACCAATTTCGCGAGTTCTCTCAAGAACGCTCATCATCATCGTATTCGAAATACTCAGCAAGATAAGCAGACCTATGACAATCCAAACTAGATTAATCTGCCGAGAAAATAACTGCTCGGTTTTATTATAGAAATCTGCAAGCTCGTACCAAGGGATCACTTCGTATTCATCCGCTTGATTGCCTATCATGGCGTCGATTCGACCCTTCATGCGGTCGGTTTCGTCTGTTTCGTTGAGCAGTACCAGCCAACTATGGCTACCCGAAACTCTCAGTAGCTCTCGCGCGGTATCGATGTGAACGCGCAGCGCGCTGTCGTCGAATGCCTTTGCCGCGGTCACAAATATGCCACGCACGGTAACTTCCACCGCGTTGATGCCACCCTCACTTGAAGTCGTCAACAACACTAACGTGTCACCTGGTGTGACTTCCAAAATTTCGGCGAGCCCTGCACCAACAATAATCATGCTCGGATCGTTGACATCTAAATTCTCGCCGGTGCGAATAATAACCGACTCGCTAAGTAGCGCCTCTTTAGCGGGATCGACGCCCTGACCGATAAACGAGATCGTCGTTTCGTCACGACTTGCGAGTCCAGTAAAATAGAGCCGCGGCGCCACCGTATCGACAGTTGAGTCACCTTCAATCTTGCTGATGATCGCCGCCTTGGCCGGCAATATATACGCCAAAGGATCCGCTGCACCGTGTTTGAAATAGCCGCCGCGCACCACCTGCACATGACCATATTGGGAACGAATCGCCGATTCGCGCATCGCATCCAGGACCCACTCGATGAAACCGCCCGCCAAGAGGATCGCAACCACGCCAAAGACAATGGCGCTAAGCGCGACCGCAGTGCGTCGTCGATAACGAATCAGATTGCGCAACGCCAGATTGAAATTCCCGAATCGGACGCTGGCCCGCTTCAGCGGTTCTTTTGATGTTTCCGCTTCGTTGTCCGAACTATCGTTTGCAATCGCCTCACGGATTTCGTCGCTTGGATACCAAGGTTTGGCAGCCACCAGCCCGATACTTCTGATCAATTGCCGATCGCCGAGGACAATGGTTCTGTCGGTAACATCGACCGTGTCGTTAAAGTCCATTTGGATCAGAGAAACCAGCGCGTCGAAGACGGTATCGCACTCCGAACATTCAACAATCCCTTGCGATGTTGCGACATTTTGACTGAGTCGGTAGCGCGTGCGGCAGATTGGGCACGTTGTGTACACCATGTTCGTCGTTACCTAGTCACGTAAGGTCATTGGGTATGCGGTAGGCGTTGGAACTACTGGCCCAAGATATTCGTTAGCGGCAATTGCCGATGATTCCTTTCACAGAGCCGTTTGTAGATTGATATGGCCCGACAGTAACCGGTTCGCCTGCCGCAAGATACAGCAGCAACAGAAATCGTTGATCTCACAATCCATTATTGCAATTAGGCCCATGCGTATAGTCCCCGAAACTCAACCGCACCGTTTGTGGCCACAGCCAGCAAATGGACAAGTGCCCTTTCCTTTCGAGCTAATTTGCGCGTTCGATGATGACATAAAGTAAACCACTGCTTCAAGGTAGGACCTTGTCGAGTATGAAACAAATGCTAGGGTAACGGAGTGTTTCAAATATAACCTTACCTCAGAATTCGGCCGCATTAAGAGATAATTAGCCACACGCTCGTCGGTTCAACAATATTCTTATTACGATCGTCGACGGACTCAATAGGTTTCCCGAGACCATCACGAGCCACCTTCGCGACACAGTCACTCAAATCGATATCGCACCCCGGCTATCTGAGAACCGGTTTCAACTTCAAAATATTGGATAAACTCACTCATCATATTCAGCGCTAATCAGGCGGCCAGCTAACGACAAACGGGGCGCCGAAAACTTTTGTGTTGGCAGCCGACGACCAGTCTGCACAACATGACGTGCACCCGACGCGTTTGTGGACCGCTATGTACTGGTTTCCTGGGGAGGTGAATCAGGTCAAGCGCACAAGAGCAAATTGATTGTCAGTAAGTCGTGATCCATCCAAAGAGCGTTAACCGATGAGCTAGCCATGAAGGTGATGTAATCCACCGAGGAATGATGTCGATGCACAAATACTGACATGCGGTCTGAAGACCAACAGACATTCCCATTTCCCGGAGGATCAAATGAGTAGTATTCTCCAGAGCGTAGCGGCCAATTATAGTCGCAGTCGAATAGCGAGGCGTGATCGATGATTAACAGCGGCGAGCGCAAAACATGCCCCCGATGTCAGGAGGGCACCTTTAGTAATGCAAAGCTGAAATCAAGAGTCCACTCCAATGTGCGTGCGTGGAAAACCCATTTTGCGACGGTTTGGCAATGTCCTAATTGCAACTCTCTCGTGTCACTGGAAAAAGTGGATCTCGATCCGTTTTATGACGCCTACCCGATATCAAATAAGAAACTCGATGGATTTGCGCGCCAAACATATAAGCGGTATGCCGACTGGTTGCGAAGTTGTGGCATGCATTCCGCGAGCAAGGTGCTCGATTATGGATGCAGTACCGGGCTTCTCATCGAGTACCTAAGAGAAACAGGCATCAAGAATGTCTCCGGGTTTGATCCGTACGTAGAAGAGTTCAGCGACCGTCGTGTGCTGAACGAAAAGTACGACATTGTCGTCGCTCAAGATGTTATCGAACACGTCGAAGATCCATGCGCCTTATTTTCCGAGCTAAGCACTCAGCTCGCACCAGGAGGGATTCTTTGTATTGGGACGCCGCGGGCTGATGCCATCGACCTATTACAATTCGAGAATTTCATCCACGAACTGCACGTGCCCTACCATATTTGTATTTTGTCCGAATCGGCGCTGTTGGAGCTCGGCAAGATAAATAATCTCGAAATCGAAAATGTCCACCGCCGCTTATATCTCGATACCATCGTCCCATTTATTAATTGGACGTTTCTGCGCAGTTATCTACGCCGCATTGATAACACCTTGGACGCGAGCTTCGAGGAGCCAAAGATCGGAATGGTGGCGCGTTCTCCGCGACTATTATTCGAAGGCCTCTTTGGATATTGGTTGCCGGTGCATACGAATATGCTGGTGTTGTTCAGGAAGACCGAGCATTGAGCTAACCCGAATTTCGATCGCAGTTCGACAGACGCACTCATGAATACCCCAAGTTCTGCAAGCATTAACTATTCAAAGGCGTGAAACGCGTATGATTCAGAAGTTATTCGAAGTTTATTCTGAGTATATTTGGCCCATTCAAAGGCACTTCACCAACAAGCTGACACTGCGCTGTAAGAACTGCGCATTGTCATCTCACCATACGCCGCTAGATCAGGCCGGTTTGTGCACCTTTTGCGTCGAATATGCGCAGCAACCAATGCACCAGGATGCCGCACAACTAGAAGACCAGTCACTCGGACTCAAAGAGTTCTTAGCTCCGTATTGCGACGAATCTCCGGAGCGCAGCTACGATGCGCTGGTATTGCTTAGTGGGGGTAAAGATAGCGCTTACATTCTCCATCGGCTGCAACAGGAGTTTGCCGATCTGAGAATTCTAACCGTGATGGTAGATAACGGATTCACCTCGCCCGTCGCACTTTCGAATGCCGAATTCGTGGCAAACAAATTGGGCGTGGATTTTTTATTGCTACGATCTCACGTGCAGCAATTTAGACAAAACCTTCGACAAGCTTTTGCCGACTTAAACGGGAAAAGTGCGTATGGCGCGATTGATTATGTCGATGGCACCATGATCTTTGACGCCGCGAAAAAACTCGCCAACGACTTCCACATCCCCTTGATGATCAGTGGGCTATCCTGGGCGCAGCTAGAACAAATTGCTGGCATCGAAAATAGCTTCACCCAAACGCACGACCACATTAAATTAGTCGAAGTCTTTCCTCTGTGCGCATGGAAAACCGAAGAACATGCTGTGAGGAAATATGTACAGGACAAAGCGTTAATCCCCAAGGGAAAGGACAGTCCCGTGGTGACGAATAGCGATCTTATTTTACCCATGTGCGTCGTTGATATTTTGAATCTCGGCTACTGCAGTTTTGAGCCAGAGTTCTCGCAAATGATCCGCGAAGGTAAAGCGCTCAAGGAGCAGTGGCGAAATACGTTTGAACTCTTGGAATATGGGGTAAAAACCGGACGTCTAGTCAGTGAGGCAAACAAGACGCTGAGGAAAATAGATCTCTCTATCGACGAAGTTATTGGTGGGACTTGATCTCCAATTGTAGAGGCTATAATTCGGCTTATAATGGCACGCGAACCAGGGTGTTTAATCGCGTTTTTCGGCTCCGCGATACCGCTTAAAATTGGTCCCTGTGCGAGCGTCGATTACGCGACTAAATTGAGCCGGTGCGTCCGATTTGATGCCCGCGGGAGAGGGGTAAAGATTATCCGGGCAACCAGCCAACTCGTTCGCCTCGACGTTGGTTCCAGCAACCCCACTTGGAATATATTATGAAGAAAGCTTACATCACGGGAGGAACCGGTTGCGTCGGTCGAAACGTAATAGACGTGTTGCTGAAGGACGACTGGCAGGTGGTTGCCGTTCACCGAAGATCGTCAAATACGAATCGCCTAAAGGATTTGAATATCGAGTTGCGCGAGGTCAATCTCCACAACTACGATGAGGTCGCTGCCAGCGTCGACGACGATATCGACTGCGTCTTTCACGTTGCCGCCAACACCAGCGAATGGCCCTTAGAAGCCGAACAGCAGTACAACGACAACGTCACCGCGACCAGAAACTTAGTCCGTGCTTGTGTGGCGAAGAAGATCAAGAAATTCGTTTTCACCTCGACCGGTGCAGCGAGCCCTTATCAAAGCTACAGCGAAGAAGAAGCTAGAAATATCTCCAATCAATATATTCGCACAAAACGACTCAGCGAATTCGAAGTGGCTAAGGGAATTGAACAGGGATTGGATGTCGTTACCGTTTTGCCTGCAATCGTGGTCGGTGCATACGACTACAACAATTATTCGCAAATGTTTGTGCTGTGCAACGAAGGCAATATGAAGGGCATCCTGCCTGGGAAAATTGTCTTCTGCCACGCCGCAGAAGTTGGCAAGGCGCACGTCAGTGCCTACGAGAAAGGACTACCAGGAATGCGCTACCACCTCGGCGGACCTTATATGTCGTGGTACGACTTTATGCATGTTGTGGCGAAACAATTAAAGGTGTCCGGACCTGTTTTAAAAGTCCCCATACCTTTACTTTTTCTCTATTCTTATCCGGCGCTTTGGCTATCGTACATTACAAAAAAGAAACCGTTGCTAACACCAAGCATCGTTCACTTGTTGAATTCCGCGAACGACGATAACCTCGACAGCGACGAGCCCGCGCGACAGGATCTCGGCTACAAGAATATTCCGATCGACATAATGGTCAGTGATTGCATCGAATGGATGAGAGGCGAAGGCATGCTTTGAGCCCGAAATCTGAACCTCACTCGTGGCACGATGGTGAGACCTTAGTCAGCGTCCGATGGAACGGAAACGTTGATTTATCGATGAGTCATCCTACCCGTTCCGACAATACACCTTGGTAGATCCGCTCTAATCGGCCGATCACCGTATCCTCCGTAAATTCCGCCGTGCGCTCAAAACCGGCTTCACCCATGCTCGAACGCAACGCCGAATCGTTAGCCAGAGCGATAAGTTTTTCCGCGAGATCCTTCGGATCGTCGGGATCGACCAAATAGCCGTTAATCCCCTGCTCGATGAGCTCCGGCCCCGAAACAATCTCCGTCGTCGCAATCACGGGATTCGAATAACTCATTGCTTCCATGATCACGAGCCCTTGAGTCTCCATTTTCGAGGGTAATACAAACACGTCGCTCGCGACATAATGCCCCGCCAGATCCGCATAACTCAGCGGCCCGAGAAAGCGCGTTTTACCGGCGACTCCTAGCGCCCCCACGCGCTGTTCGAGGCTGGCCCGCAGCTCGCCGTCCCCGGCAATCCAAAGACGCGCATTCGGCAAGGAAGCCTCAATCTGGACGAAGGCATCAACAAGCAAACCGATATTCTTCTCAGGTGCCAGGCGGCCGGCGAACAGGACAATGAACGCTTCAGGATCGCGCCGGATATGGGGTGCATTCAATTCCGGCGGCCTGATCGGGTTGCTTAAGTATTCAATGGGAACACGAACGCCCTGAGCCTTGAGTTCGTCGACGAAGCCGCGCGATGGCGAAATGACGGTATCGAATCGGTTGACGGATTTTTCCCAGATCCGGTCGATGATGGATTTCATCGGCCGCATAAGCGGCACGCTGGTAATGAGCTCGATCGGCATGTGGTAAGTGAGAATGCTCTTCAAGTTTTGTGCTTGGGCAACACTGACGGCGCTGATCATTAAATTCGACAAATAATGGCAATGCACAATATTCGGATCGTGAGCCGCGAACACCGCGCGTATCTCGCGCTTGCTCGCCAATGACTGGTAATAACCGTGGATGGGAATCGAAAAACTACGATACACCGTCGCTCCATGCCAATTTTCGACTTTCGCCTCACCGCGTCGCCGGGTGGTTAATATTGAAACATCGTGGTGCCGAGTCACAAGATTTTTGACCACCGACTGCAAGTGGCTGCCAACCCCCGTGCGTCCTGGTGCGAAGTCATCGGACACCATACAAATTCGCATTGGCGCAACACTTTGGGAAGCCGCGTTATTCATTGAGTCCACCGGAGAGCATTCAGTCCCGGTGTTACTTGGTTTGCCAATAGCGCTCGGCGTAGGTTACGTCGGGCAATACACGCCGCGAATGCGCTAAGTAAAATTCGCGCATGGTCGACCGATTGGGGAAGAACTCTGCTACTTGAGAAGTGTAACGTTCGCATGCCGTTATCTTAGCGTCAAAATGCGAGCTTAAATCATATTTGATCTCGCTGAGCGGCAATTCGGCTGCATTGCCGACCTGCAACGCAGGCAGACTATGCAGAAACTTCGCGATTACCAGTTCTGCAATTGGGCGCGTGAGTACGGGCACCGACTGCGCTAGTGCCGTGCGCCGAACCCGACCCCACGTGTCGCCGAAATCGCGCCAGCTCAATTTCGCGAACGATAAATTCTCGCTCGTTACATGCGCAACGCGCTGGGCCGTCGATCGTTTTAGGAAGCAGTATGGTGCGTCTTCATAAAACAGCATCGGTGCGGCCGGCTTGACCATCCGGATTGCCAAATGACACAGCACGTGGTCGATGTGCCAGCCAACACCGAGCGGCGCGAACACCTTCTCGGCAGTAACACTGCTCAAGATGTTCTCGAAAGCAGCTGCGATTGTCTTGATCAGGTCGACATCGGATTCGGTCGGCGGTGAAAAAAGCCGCGCTGTCGAATGGCTGCCGGTTCTACGTAGCGCAGCGTCTTGGAATCCGAACGAGCGTGTCTCAAACCCTAAAGAGGCGCCAGCGGCCTGCTCTTCGGCAAGGCGTTCTGCATCGCCTACTACGCAAGGCATTGCCCCACCTTCAGAGTTGGTAAAAACGTTGACGACCAGAACGTTTCCTTTTTTGACGCTTTCGGCGATCAAACCGCCGCAAGAAAATACCGCATCATCGTAATGCGGTGCGATAACTACCGCTTCATAGCGCGTCAGCTCACTGCTCATGGTGAAAAATTTGACGAGTCTTTGGGTTCGGGCCGCATCGACTAAGGAGTGCTGCTAAAAGATGGCAATCTTCTCACGTTCGATGACGATGACCAATATGCCGAAGGAACGTTGGCTGGGAATCCACACCAGCGAATCTCGCGTCCAGCGCTTCTCTGTGTATTCAGATCTCGCGCTTTGACAGCCAGGGCGGCGTCGATTTTTACAGGGACCGTTAGTCAGGCGGTGCAGCGCAGGAAAGATGATTGAACGGCCGTGCGGCCCAACTTAAATTTTGTCCGCCAACAAGACAAAAAAAAGCGCGCCCTCTCAGGGGCGCGCTCTCATGGCAATGTTAAATTAAATTAACTAAGTGCCTAGCCTTGCTTACGGCGGCGTTTTGCGGAAAGACCGCCAAACGCTGCAAAGCCAATCCCTAGAAGCGCAACACTAGCTGGCTCCGGCACGACACCTGTAATCGTAGCCGTAGGGTCTAGCACGAACATCACGTTAGGACCATCAACGCCGTTAAACGCGCCAATGCTACCAGTAGAAGCGACCGGATCGCATGGACCATGACCACCACCAGCGCCGAGCATTGTTCCGCCGTTATTTGCGCCGGCAATCCCATCAAAACAGCTTGACGGATCCACCGCGTTGAACGGGAGGTTTAACTGGGTATTCACGTCGACGTTGAACCCTGTGATGTCTTGTATGAAAAACAAAGGGTTTTGGAAGTCGATCGCAATCTCGAGTTGCCCACCACCTGTTCCATTGACGGTCGTCTGACCCACATAGTCGTTTGCACCATTCGTATCAAGATCTCCAAAGATACCGTTCGGGGCAAAGTTCGTGGTGCCGTTAACGCCGTTCAATTGGTCAAGCGCTAATATGCTGCCAGAAAGGATCAACGTGCCATCGTCGAAACCCGTACCGGCCAGATTATTGGCGTTATTAGTTGCGTCGAAATAAATTTCGAAGAAGTTCACACCACCATCGATAATCGCCGTATTCGTGGTGATTCCAGGAATATTCGCTGTAATGACTTCCAAAAAGCCAAACGACACCGTCCATTCGTAGGCGTTGTTGAAGTTTCCGCTAGAGACGTTGTTGTTGTTCAGATCTTGTAGAGCCGACACTCTAGCCTGTCCAAAATTCTGAATGAGACTGCCCGCAACGGCGATGGTGACATCGTCAGTCGCGACGTTATTCGCTGGGTTATTTGTATCAACAAACGACCAACACTGCACACAGGTCACAAGTGCGTTGCCCGGTGCGATGTCGATGACGTCTGCATTGACAACGGCGTCGATACCGCCAGCATCCGGATTGATTAGCGCGGCGCTAGCCGTTCCTGCCATCATTGCGGACGCCAGGGCGGCGATACCCAAGTTTATTGTCTTAGTTTTCATTATTTAAGTCTCCGTCTAAAATATCGTCGATTAAGCTAGGGCGTAATCGCGCTGTGTTAATGCCTTCAGTCGTTAAGACAGTTGGAAAATATCCTGCGTCTCCACTTGCCGTAAGAATATGCAAACGTTGTGCCAAAATTTTTTATTCATAGATTTCAAGAGGTTAATTTTTTCTCGCCCGACGGTTGTAAAGATTATTGACAGCATTTTCAGGGTATTCGGGATCCGGGTGGTTCGGTTTTCAAATAAAAATTTTCATAACCAATTGTTTTATATAGTCTTAACTCGTATAAACCAGCAAAATAAAGGCGGTTTAGGGTTGTAAAATTTATTGACAAGCCTCTGCCCGGATACCGCCAATTGACAAGCCGCGGCCCAACTTGCACCATACCCTCTCTCGGACCGACATTCACGCTTTATCCTATAAAAACAGCGACTAACGAGCGGAACACAAAGGCTCCATGCCCTCTTGTATAGTTAACGTCTCACAGCCGCTCTAGGGTTACAAAGTCTAACTCTACCTATAGGTGATGCTATAACTGTCTGGTCTGCTGGACGAATTTTATCCTACATAGCAGCGTTCCGAGGGGCCAACGCGTGGTTGGCTGTCTTGTACTTAAAGCCAATCGCTTTCCCAAGGCTTATCGGAGCTCTAACCAATAGAGGTTTGTCAAATCGTGACCAATCAGCGCCGATCATCCTTCCCGGGTTCTAAATACGCATTCCTGTTGCCGTTAGCGCTGCTTGCGTTACTCAGCGTGCTTTACGGTTGCTCGAAACCGCCAGAGCTCGTGAACCGACTAGAAACGGCACGACGACATGTGGCGAACGGCGAACTTGATCAAGCGGTGTTTCAATACAAAGCCGCTATTAGTGAGAACCCCGAACGTGGTGACGTCCGGATCGCGTTAGCGCGGCTCTACATAGAGGGCGGTGCCGGGGCATTCGCTGAGAAGGAGATCAGACACGCCATCCAAAGTGGTTACACTGACGACTCGGTGCCCGTCTTGCTAACTACAGCTTTTCTCCAAGCCGGTAAAAACCAGGATGTTGCAGATGGCGAGCCATTCGAACTTGCGGGAATCGATTTGGATTCCTTGGACGTTCCGCCCGGAGTTCTCGCCGAACTTCACGCGCTGCGTGGTCATGCCTACTGGGCACTGCGCCAATTCGACGAATCAGCGGCGAGCTACGATCGCTCGTTGGCGATTGATCCAGATTTCCATGAGGCTCTAGCAGGCAAAGCGCTTATTGCCCTATCCGACGATGACCAGGTGGGCGCTCGGGAATTCCTCAATCGTGCCATCACCAACGAAGCCGAATCCGTAGTCGCTTGGCGTAATTTAGGTGCACTAGAACAATACCAGGAAAATTTACCTGCCGCAGAAATCGCGTTTGGGCATGCGATCGACGCAGAACTTAACAACGCAAAGGCCCTATTTTCACGGTTTTTGGTCCGCTTACGGCTCAAAAATTTGGATGGCGCGAAGGCAGACCTGGCGCAATATGAGCAGGTTAGCTCGAGCAAACTTCTTGTCGCCTATGGCAATGGCCTGGTTGCATTCCACGAAAAACGCTATGAACAGGCAATTGATGGGTTTAACGACGCTCTGCGGATTGTTCCAGATTATGTACCCGCATTGGCCTACGCCGGTTTCAGCAATTTCATCCTTAAGAGAGACGAAACAGCGCGATCGCAACTCGAGGCCGTCAATTCGATGCGGCCGGAATCTATGGAGGTAAAGCGAGCACTCGCCTTAGTCTATCTTCGTCTCGGTGATGCGCGCTTGGCGCGCGGTCTTGCCGAGCAGATCGTTGCGGCGCGGCCTAATGATCCGGATGGCCTCAACATATTGAGCACCGCAGCACTAGCGATGGGCGATAGGGATGTGGGGATAGCGGCACTCAAACGTGCGGCGGCCGATCAGCCGGAAGCTCCAAGATCGAGAGCACGTTTCGGGATGAGCTTGCTGAGCGACGGGCAATTCGACGAGGGTTTTGCAGAATTAAAAACTGCGAGTGAGCAGGCGCCGGACCAAGCCCTGACGCACGGCGTACTAGTGTTCGGCTATATGCAACGAGGCGACTTTGCTCAAGCAACAGCCGCCGCTGAGCGAGCGAGAGACGCCATACCGGATAACCCAATCGGGAATAATCTTATCGGTGGCATAAAGCTGGCGCAGCAGGATCTAGAAGGTGCGAAAGACGCGTTTAAGGCAGCCCTAGAAATTGTCCCGGGCGAACCGTCAGCGTCGAATAACCTTGCCAGCATTGCGAAAGTAGAGGGAGATTTAGCCGCCGCGCGAGAAATCTACCAGAATGTCCTTAAGTATTTTCCAGCCCACATGCACACGCACTTAAAACTAGTAGAACTTAACTTAGACGCTGGCGACACTGTCGCTGCGCGCCACCAACTAGACGCTGCGCTCAAAGTGAAACCGGACGACCCTTCTGTACTGTTCTCGCTCGCCCTCATACAAAACGCGAACAATGAAAGTGGCGACGCCATCGTAACGCTGGACAAGCTCTATTCCTTGGCACCTGGCAACATGAAGGCGGCGCGTTTGCGTGCGGAAATCTACCTCAATGGAAACGATCCGCAACGCGCCATTGAAGTACTGGACCGCGCGATTAAGATCGAACCCAATTCCGCGCATTTGTACAGCTTACTGGGCAAGGCGCACGCAAATTCGGGTGACCTAGCCGCCGCAGAAAACGCGTACACGTCCGTTTTACGGACTGTAGATACCCAGTCCATCGGCCTACAAATCGACACGATTCGGTGGCTAACCGAACTCGGTCGTTTGGACATCGCAACGCAAGCGCTTGCGCGTTTCACGGAACTGCGCGGTGATACGATCCCTAGCAAAATACTTGCTGGCATGATCGCACTCAAACAAGGTGAGACGGCCGAAGCGCGCGACATATTCGCAGCCGTGATCGCCGAGAAACCAGATAGTCGAGAGCCGAATTTATTAATTGCGCGTGCGCAAGGTCGCCTTGGCAACAACGCGGCTGCCGCGAAACAGCTCGAAAATTGGCTGGAGAGGCAACCTTCAGACACTCAAGCTCGCTATCAACTCGGCAATATTTATTCGTCGATGTACAAAGACGGTGAAAAATCGATCGACATGTACCAACAGGTAATTGCGGCGGAGCCTAATCATGTGCTTGCTTTAAACAATTTAGCCTGGCTGCTGCGCGAATCCGACCTTAGCGCCGCCTTGCAATACGCTCGCCGAGCAGCCGAGATTCAACCAAAATCGGCTGCAATTTTGGATACACTAGGCACGCTGCAGGCCAGTGCAGGGGAAATCGAGTCCGCGCTGTCGACGCTACGAAGGGCTGTAGGTATAGCCCCGAAGAGCAACGAAATAAAACTGAATTTAGGCCGCACGCAGATTCAAGCAGGTGACGTCGACGCGGCGCGGCGCAGCTTAAGTGAAATTGTCGATTCGGGCGAGACTTCAAGTCACGTTGCAACGGCGCGAGAGCTACTAGCGCGAATTCGTAATTAGAACGCTTCGACCGGTGACTCCTAAAATCTTTGAAATTTCGCGTATTGAAATGTGATTCTATCGACCCCCAGGCGTTACTCGTATCGTCATCACAACCGGACCGCGGTTTGGGGCATCGGTATTTACATTCCCTCCAGTGAGCCATGCGTGCAGCAACATGGGCAATCGGAAAAGTTCGGCGACCCGCTCGGACCAACTTCGCTCTTTCCAATCCATGTTGGCTTTTCTGGTGGACCCACACCGAAACTGGTCCTGCGATCTAGAACATTAGCCCCGCCGGGTCGATAAATAGCCAGAATATTATAGACTTAGACATCTTTTCTTAGAACATATATCATTACTTCAGCACCCGAGTGGAGGACGTGGCCATTTTTCGAAAAAAACTGCATCGTCGAGCGGCACCGTCGACCCGACTTTCATGCATCGGTCGATTTGTGTAGGTTGCCGATTGTTTTCGGAAACTCAACTCTTTGCCCTAGTAATACGATGAGCTCGATTCAAAAACACGCCGACAAAGACAATGTAGTCATCGATTACG
This sequence comes from Gammaproteobacteria bacterium, assembly GCA_047611805.1. Lineage (GTDB taxonomy): Bacteria > Pseudomonadota > Gammaproteobacteria > UBA11873. The sequence goes on along the minus strand of JBLFWX010000029.1, from coordinate 30,448 downwards.
TCGTTCGGGTCGAGCGACTTTACAAGGATTACCTTCTCGGGACGCAACGCGTGCCGGCGTTGAAGAACGTATCGTTGGTGGTACGGCCCGGCGAGTTTTTAGCCATTGCGGGGCCGTCCGGTAGTGGCAAAACCACACTCCTGAACATCATCGGGTGTCTCGATTCCCCAACGGAAGGAAACATCTATATCCGCGATGCTGCGGTTAGCGAGATGAGCGAAGATTCGCTGGCCCGAATCCGCAGCCAGCGTATTGGGTTTATCTTCCAGACGTTTAATTTGATGCCCGTACTAACGGCGGCTGAAAACGTAGAATATCCTTTACTTAACCGGGCGATCGCGCGGCGCAAACGTCGGGAAATAGTCGAATATTTCCTGCGACTCGTCGGCTTAGAAGATTATATGGGGCATCGCCCAAACGAAATGAGCGGTGGCCAGCGGCAAAGAGTCGCGATTGCGCGCGCGCTCGCCGTAGACCCGAGCATCATTCTCGCAGACGAACCGACCGCGAATTTAGACACAAAGACTGGACAGGCGATTTTAGATTTAATGCGCGAAATTAACGAACTGCAAAACACGACCTTTATTTTTTCGACGCACGATCCAAAGGTCATTTCCATGGCGAAGCGCACCATGCGAATCGCAAGTGGTGAAATCAGCAATTCGGGCTACGACTTCTCACCGGTTAAATTGGCAGGACACGCCGATGCTTAAAATATCTGGGCCGATAACCCTAATTGCGGTTGGCGTGGCGTGCTTCTCGGCGACGCTGACGGTCGCGGCAGAATCCAACGCCCCTAGGATCGAACCGCAGCACCCTGCCCCGTCTCCAAATCAATTTTCGGCGAATGATTACATGGCAGATGGCTTACGCGTCGCCCAATTAACTGACGACTCATCTCCGCTCGACGACTTATTTGAATCTGACGACGAAGAGACGCCGTCCTCTACCGACGAACTTTTCGGCAATGACGACGAGGCTCACGAACCCGACAGTACTGACGAGCTATTTGGTATCGCCGAATCTAGCCCTAGCAGTAATGACAGCTCACCGTTCGGTAATCTCAGCGGTTTTTGGCAAAACGAACTCGCCTATGCCTATCAAAATCCTGAACACTATTCCAAATGGAAGAATCATCTCCAGCTAAGCTGGACAGGATCGATGACCGAGAATATCGATTGGAAGGTCAGCGGTCGCTTAATCTATGACCCGGTGTTTGAGATCGACAATTTTTATTCTGATAAGGTTGAAGACGACCAAAAACTTGACGGTTATTTCCTCGAGAATTACTTAGACGTAGCGTTAGGCAATTGGGAGCTACGGCTCGGTCGGCAATACATAGTGTGGGGCGAAGCAGTCGGCTTGTTTTTTGCCGACGTCGTTTCAGGTTTAGATCTTAGGGAATTCGTGTTGCCGGAATTCGAACTCATTCGCTTGCCCCAGTGGGCGGCGCGGGCCGAGTATTTCGAAGGCGATTTTTACGGGGAAGTTGTGTGGATTCCCGTCGTAACCACCGACAACATTGGTGAATTCGGCGCCGAGTTTTATCCCATCGTGCCCAATTCCGTTCCACCAGGTGTGAACCTACGAGTGTTGGATGAGAACGTTCCACGGGATCCGGCTAGCGAATTTGGCTTTGGAGCACGTGGCTCGTATTTGAAAAACGGTTGGGACACTTCACTTTTTTACTATACAAGCCCTGACCGCGGTGCCGCGTTCGAGCGTCAAATCACCTCGACCCCTATTCCAACCGTGACGTTTCGTCCCATCCACAAACGCATCCACCAGTTCGGTGGCACCGTCGCCAAAGACTTGGATAACATGCTGCTAAAAGCTGAAGCCGTATACACCAAAGATCGCTTGGCGAGCGTTTCACGTCTGAGCGACATCGATGGTCTAATCGAGACTGATGAATTGCGTTACTTAGTCAGTGCCGATTGGGCGCTCGCGCAACATCGCGCAAACCTGCAGTTTTTTCAAACCTGGTTCGTCGACCATGATCGGGACATGACACCTGACGAGATAGAATCAGGCTTCAGTGTCCTCTTAACCACAGAAGCCCTACACCGGGACATCACACCCGAGATACTTTGGATCAGGAGCTTGGATCGCGACGAGTGGCTTGTTCAGGCAAAGGTCGACTGGCGCTTTTCCCAAAACTGGCGATTCACGCTTGGGGCAGATGTATTTGGCGGCCCACCGGAAGGACTTCTCGGCCAGTACGATGCTAAAGATCGCGTGTACTACGAACTCCGCTACAGTTTTTAAATTACCCGAATATTAAATTCCCGATAATTTCGCCAACCTCGTGGTTGACTACATGATCCGTTATCACCACCCGCAGCTGCACACTGAGAATGGCCAAAATATACCGCTTCGAGTAATCGGGCGCGCTTAATTTCACCCTTATGCGCCTGTTACACGGCCCCGCCTAATTGACGCTAGCTCGAAATATGGTCAGACTCGCCCCACAGGCGGATTAACACCATAGTGAGTTGTGAGGCCGCTTTTCATGAATCAAGCAAATACTGCCAACGAACCGCCGTTCATGCCCACAAAGCTAAATTTGAAACTCAAGTAAGCTATTCAATACGTGTGACGGGTATGCCGCCGCCACGGCAACACGTAAATTGAATGACACATAAACACGCCAGGTTTAATGAAATCCGGCGCCCACATCGGCGCGGAATAGCTGGGCAGTCCCTTGAATTAACTTCTCTGTTCAGCCGAATCTACGCGGCTCCACAGACAATTAAGACAATTATCCTGTCACGAGTAACTAACCTGGCAACCTACGAAAGGTTAATGATATGGCAATAAGAATAACAATAGCGCGCAGCCCTAAGGAAATTGACGATGCGCTTTGGGTTCGGCACGAAGTCTTCGTTGTCGAAGATGGAAAGTTCGGTGGCAAACCACTCCCTGGTGCCCGGATGATTGATCGGTTCGATACATTCCCAGATGTTTTCAACGTCATCACCTATGACGGTGACGTGCCAATCGCCACGATCCGCCTAGTGAAAGAATCTTCATGCGGACTGCCGTGCGACCATCTATTTGATTTCTCTGCCTATCGGTCGAGCGTTAGCAATGTCCGCAAAGAGCCTAAAAGCGAGCGACTTAGTTTTGCTCCGACCCAATCCCCTGTTTTTGGCTCTGCCGGGATGCTCGCAATCCGCGAACCATGGCGCCGACGTCGCGATGTAATCCGCGCGATGTTCCGAATTAGCGCCGCGATTTGTCGAAGCAGCGGCGCAAGCCATTTACTACTAGTTGTAAACCAAGAAACGGCTGGGATGTACCGACGACTTGGATTCAAGGTCTTGGCCGAGAAGTTTTGGGTTGAAGAAATCGGAAATGACGTTGTTCCGTTGGCGGCGTCCACGGATACTTTTCTCGAGTGGGCACTGGGCAGTCTGTCAGACACACCGTTGAGCCCGTTCGAGGATAGCTTCGAGCGTCAAGTTCTTCGTGAGGGCGAGGTGGTCTTCGACGAAGGCGACGTCGGCGATCAAGCCTATATTGTTGAATCCGGTCACATCAGAATTTCCCGGCGTTACGACGACGGTCAAGATTTAGTGTTGGCGAGTTTAGTGTCCGGCGACCTCTTTGGTGAGCTGGCTTTGGTGGATAACAAACCGCGTTCGGCCACAGCGACTGCTACGTCCGACACTGAGTTGGTTACCTTAAGCCGTGACGCATTCCTACGCGATCTGAAAGAAAACCCGCATCGCAGCCAGGAATTATTCAAAATCTTTGCTGATCGTATCAGGCTGGTAGATGATCTGGCTATGATGATGGCTTTTGCACCGAACGACCAACGCTTGGATTTCGCGATTCAAGCCATGCGTCGGCGCGCGATTAAAGACCGAAAAGATCCTACCCGGCGAATATTTCGAGGGGGCTGTGAAGAATTCGCGAGAATTGCTGCCGTGGAACCCGGCGACGCCGCATCGTACTTGAACAAACTAGTGGAGAGCGGTGAAATCGAATTCACTGCGAAGACGATCATCTTTCTTTGATTGTTGGCCCACTGTGATTCCGCGCCGAGAAGCGATGCCGAATTTAGTTTCGATTCTGCGTTGGCATTATTCAAAGCACTTGACCAACAGCCTTTAGATAATATGTTGGCGTTTCAACAAGATCTGAGACCGCGCTTGGAAAAGGTTGAGGCTACCGGTTCCGACGAAGTTACCAAACTTCATTAATGTCTAAACAGGTAACCCTCACGTTTAACGTTAGCGAGAAAGTCATTAAGCAGCGCAAAAACTGCCCTTGGGCTACCCAGTAGCTCTTCTGAATCTATTATCCGAAGATTTATCGGGGCCCGACGGCGGTGCGGAATCAGGCCTTACACCGGGATTTTGTATTTTTTTAGTAAATGGTAGACGGTCGGGCGGCTGACTCCGAGAATTTCTGACACTTTGCCGATCTGCCCATCGGTGATCGCTAACGCCTCTTGGATTGCATTGGCCTCGGCCGATTCGCGAATGTCTTTCAAGCTTCGAACGCCGTTCGAGTTAGTTTGGCCGAATTCGATTTCCAAGTCTTCCGGCTCAATCAAACTGCCATCGGCCATGATAACCGCTCTTTTCACCCGATTTTCGAGCTCGCGAACGTTCCCTGGCCATTCATACTGTTCGAGAGCTAGCAGCGCAGTTTGGCTGAAATCCTTAATCGCTCGGTTGTGCTCCTCAGCGAATCTCCGCAGAAGAACACGCCCGATCAAGATAGTGTCGCCGGCGCGCTCACGTAGTGGCGGAATCGAAACCGAAACTTCACTCACTCGGTAGTACAGATCCTCTCGAAACTCCGCGAGTCCAATTAATTTCTTGAGGTCTTTGTGCGTCGCACAGATCACACGAGTGTCGACTGAGATTTCTTGCCTTCCGCCGATTCTTTCAATGACCCGTTCCTGGAGAAATCGCAGCAACTTCGCTTGTAGAGACGGCGGTAAGTCACCCATCTCATCTAGAAACAGAGTACCGCCGTCGGCGTATTCCAGTTTGCCTTTCGTTTGCTTCCCGGCGCCGGTAAATGCGCCTTTCTCGTAACCAAACAACTCGCTTTCCAATAAATTTTCAGGTATCGCCGCGCAATTTATCGCGACAAACGCGCGCTCGTTTCGGGCGCTTAAATCGTGGATCGCGCGAGCGAGAATTTCTTTGCCTGTTCCACTCTCACCGAGTAATAGGACGCTCGCGTTCGTCGGAGCAATCTTCTCAATGTGGCGGCACAGATCGAGCATCTGGCGACTTCCGGCAATAATTCCATCAAGCGGCTCACGCCGTGCGGTGAGCAATTCTCGATTTTCGCGTTCCAATTGGTGAACACGATGTGCCCGGTCGACAATGAGCCGTAATACGTCCGGATCAATCGGTTTTTCGTAAAAATCGTAGGCGCCTTGACCGACGCATCGAACAGCAACTGCCCGATCGTCGTTACCGGATACGACGATGACCTTTGTATTCGGCGCTTCACTGAGAATCTCCCCCAACGCGCGAAGGCCTTCAGACGCATTCGCCGGATCGGGCGGCAATCCGAGGTCCAAAGTCACGACCGGCGGTTGGTGTCGGCGGAGTTCGTCTAGTGCCGACTCCCGGTCGCTCGCAACCGCAACGTCATAGTCTTCGAACGTCCACTTAAGTTGTTTCTGGAGACCCGGATCATCGTCGACGATTAGAAGTTTAGGTTTTTTCACTATGCTCTCGTACCGTTAACTTGATTCACCAAATTGTTCATCTTATCGGTAAGCATGGTACCCATAATTTTATTGTTGTGCCGTGACCGGGCTCGCTTTCGACGACAAACCGCCCACCCATTGTCGTTATGATGTGACGGCTCTCATAAACCCCAATACCCATCCCTGCTTTACCTTTCGTCGTATCGAACGGTCGAAAGAGTCGATCGCGGATAAATTCATCATCCATCCCACAACCTGTATCGACAATTTGTATGAAAGCATTACTGTCCTCACGGTTTAACACAATGCTCACTGCCCCCGATGCGTCTGTTGCATCCTGCGCATTTTGAATTAAATGCTGAATGCCCGATAGGAAACTATCGTAATGTGCCCAAATCACGACCGGTTCCTCGTCTCGCGTAAACGTTGGGCGTGGCAGTCCTTCGCCGCAACTAGCCACAGCTCTGTCGATCAGATCAGCTAGAACGATATTTCTGTGATCGTGGACATCCGCCTCCGCCGACTCTTGCCGCAGAGTAGCTAGCATACGATTCACTTTAGCTACGGCATCTCCGATCGTCGTAAACGCATCATCAATGAACTCGGGGTTATCCCGATGGCGTTCGGAGTTGCTCACTACTAAGGAAAGTTGAGCAACCACATTTTTTAAATCATGAACAAGAAATGCGGACAGGCGATTAAACGCTTCAAATTGACGGGCTTCGGTTAGCGCCTCCGTGGCGCGAAGAAAGGCCAAATAGCTGGCCGCTTGACGGCCAACAGTGCGAAGCAGATCTCTGTCTTCCCAGGTGATGTCATCCTGGGCTCGCGGCTCCGCTAGTACAAGAAAAGCGAGGAGTTCATCGCCATGTAATATCGGCACGACCGCCCAAGCGCGCGGTAATTCCGTAAACCACGCTGGCGACGCTACAACCGGTCCGATGTTGCCTGCGGCGCCAACATTCAATGCGATTGTTTCCTGATTCGCTTCCAATTGAACAATAATCGGGTCGGTCGGCTCGATGGCTCGTCTAGATTGAGCGTCCATAGACCATTGTGTGTTGATGACAAACGCACCCGATGCCTCCTTGCACCAGAGTATGCCGCCGGTACTATCCACAACATCGGCGATAGCGCGCAATATAGTATGGCGCAACTGGTTCGGGTCGGTATCTGTCGCGGATAATTTCTGCGTAAATGATAGCCAAACCTCACCGTACTCGTAGCGATTCTTGTAAAAATGCTTTGCAAGCAGAAGTCTCAATCGCGATCGAACTTGTGCCGAGAAAATCAGGCTGACAAGAAATAAAATTGCGGCAAATACAACAGCCGCTCGCAGCGCTCCGCCCCATGTTCCACCGTAAGTATTTAGGTAATAACCAGCAGAGGACACCAGCAACAAGTACAATCCTGCGCCGACGACCGCGGAACTGTAAAAGACCACCCGTCGCGAGACGAAGATGTTGAGATCCCATTCTTTATTGCGCGCCGCCGCCAGCGCAATTAACGGTACGGTTGCGACGTTGGCGGCGCCACGGGCGGCCCAAAGATCAGGATCGATTCTCGTAAATAACACGGCGTCGGCATACAGATAGAAGTCGTAACCGAATAGCGCGCCGAGACCAAGACATAGATGTTTGATTGCCCAAATCGCATCGGATCGCGTCCATCGAATCAACTGCTCGATGAGAATCAGGCCGATAGTTGCGATCATCAAAGAACAGATGCTACTGACCTTACGAACAGAGGTTGCATCGAAAAGGGTATCACCGAACCAATTCGGAATTTCGGGCGTCGCAAGGCCGGCTACGGTAACTAGAATACTAAATCCAATTAATAACTTTATCCTTCGTGTAATCGACCGATCGCCGAAACGAAAAAGGATGGCGAAAAGTACACCTAGCCAAGCCAGGTTCCGAAGCTGTTCAAGAAACGCGAGCCCTGAAATAACCAACCGGGATTCGTACCCTGAGTAGTACACGGCGCCGAGACCGAACCACAGCGCAGAGCTAAACGCCGCGGCGATGAGGAACCGACCGACCACGTTACCTCCGTCTGCAGCAATAAGCAGCACGCAAAGAACGCCAAATCCACCGGCGGCTAGGTATCCAGATAAGGCGGCAAATTCAAACATTATTGATGTTTTAGACCGATTTGTTTTGTGTCCAACGGACTCAGCTCAACTGGCCCACTGCTATTGTAGGCTAAGCGAGCGGTGAATCGCTCCGGGTTCTCCTTTTCGACACGAGGGACTTGGGCTCGTCGGACTGCGGGTGCCCTGCGCATCGCAGTCGTTGTAGAGTTTTATTGAGGTGGCGCCGTTCGCGAGAATTAGAGGGTCGCTAGAAATTTCCCGATTAGGCCAGTGGCGTCGCGTTTCCTGACGTTGTCGTATTTGTGCCGGATATCATCTCCCCATGGGCCGCCGGCACCGAGAGACTATCGTGCACCTTTGCCCCACAGTATTACTTGCACCGTTAGCAAAAGAATATTCAAATCCAGAAATAGGCTGTAATTTTTCAGGTAATAAAGATCGTACTGGAGCTTTTCTCTTGAGTCATTTATCGATGCTCCGTATTGGTATGACACTTGTGCCCACCCCGTGATGCCAGGTTTGATGTGGTGTCGTAAGTCGTAATACGGGATCGCTTTGCTCAGTTGATCCACGAATTCCGGCCGCTCGGGACGCGGACCAACAAAGCTCATGTCACCATTCAACACATTAAACAATTGAGGCAATTCATCAATTCTACATTGCCGGATAAACCCGCCAACTTTAGTCACTCTGTCGTCATTCGCTTTCGCCCAAACAGCAACACCATCGCCTTCTGCATCTTCACGCATGCTGCGAAACTTATAAACCGTGAAATCTTTTCCTCTCCAACCGACACGCTTTTGTCCGTACAGTATTGGCCCTGGTCCTTCCAGTTTAATTGCGATCGCCGTGATGACTAGAACGGGTAGAGAGGCAAGTAATAAGATGCTAGATGCGACGACGTCTAAGATACGTTTCTCGCTTTGCTTCATGATCGCTTGCGTAAAACCGTCAGAAAAAATCATGTTGCTCGGCTGCAGTTCGTCAAGACGTATTTTTCCGAGCTGACGCTCAAAAAAGGTCTGTGTATCTAAAATTTGTAGGCCATGCATCTTGCAATCGAGTATTTGATCGAGCGGTAGACCGTTCCGCCGGTCGTCTATCGCAATGACAATTTCATCAGCAGAGAGCTTTGTTGCTAGTTCTAGAATTGAACCCTTTGGGCGAATCACTTTTGTATCAGATATTCGCCTAGGGTCTTTACCGAGGTCTATAAAGCCGAGGATCTTAATTCCAACCCGATCTGATGCACGCCGCAGGTTGTCAATCTGCTGCGCCTTATCGCCAACTCCTAGGACCAGTATTCGACGGGAAAGGTCGCTGTCCGTCCGCGAGTAACATAGCAAGCGACACGACGCGATACCGATGAACGAACTCAGTAACGCGACGACGAAAGACAGACCGCCGGCAATCGAACCCGGAGATAAGAGGTTGACAGCAATCATCATGACGAACCCGACAGCGAAACTTAACAGCAGACGGATCATCGTCGCGATTGGACCATCGCGCTGGTCACGTTGATAGAAGCCCATCGCCATCATCCCCGCAAGCATGGCAATGCAAAATGCAATTGCTTGCCACCACAACTCTGAAGGGTCACGAACGAACGAAATCGTCTTCGAAAATGCGCCGACCGCGAGATCAAAGGTTGCGCCAATGTAGATCGAAACTAGTAGGATCAAACTCTCGGCCACGCCGAAGAGAATTAATGATTTGGGTATGTAATGTCTAAATATTCGTAACATCTCGATCCTTGCCCGCCTGCTGATGCTTACGCCATGCCGCAACGCCGATGCGCTGCATTAAAATTACTATCTGAAGTCTCCTTACAACAACAGCAACGTCCGTGCCAGCTGTTTGCAAAAATCACACTCTTTATCACTTGCCCGACTATGACGGGTGTTGTTCTTAAAATTCATACACTTAGTTGTTCTACGGCTAGCGATCCCACAGGCTCGTTTAAGAAACCCCATTGTAGGGCAGCAATGTAGATGCCAAATTTTGGCGTTTTTTGTCGCTGTCCGACGACACATCCAAAGCTTGCAAGCACGCGGACTATGAGGAGGGTATCGCCAACCGAATTTCATTTCGATCGCGATTGAGACGCAGCGGTTTACTTTAACTATTGATCCAGATGTTCAGTTAGAGCGCTTAGGAGTGTCTGTTTCTTGATTGGCTTGGTTAAATGAGCCGAGCAACCTGCGGCAATGCTGCGCTCCATATCTTCTTTGATGGCGTGCGCCGTAAGTGCGATCACCGGAACTGATTGGCGACCGGAACGGTGCTCGAACGCACGTATCTCTCGAGTTGCGCTATGGCCGTCCATTATCGGCATTTGGATGTCCATTAGGACCAAATCATACGGTTTCGTTTTGAATAGCTCCAAAGCTTCCGCGCCATTTTCCGCCTCATCGACGTCATAGGGTTCCCGCTTCAAGTAGGCTTTTATCAACAATCGGTTGTCCGGGTTGTCCTCAACAAGCAATATCGAGCGACGCGTTGCGCCATCACTCGGACCGATTTCCGGACCGGTGATGGCAATTTCATTTTGTACTTCCAACACGCTACCGATTGCACGGATCAACTCAGCTCGTTTGATGGGCTTAACTAGATAGCCTCCTAAACCAATTGCTTGCGCGCGACGTAGGTCATCGGCCAAGTTCGACGAGGTGAGCATCATCAAAGTACGGACCTCGCCGCCTTTATTCACAACCTCTTCGACAACTGCGAATCCATCAACACCTGGCATCTGCGCATCACACAATACGACTTCAAACGGTTGGTTATTGTTCAGACGCTCTAAATAAATCGCTATTGCATCTGCGCCTGATCCGGATTCAACGACCGCGGCACCCTCGGCTTTTAGTATCTCGCGCAAAATCAGCAAATTGGTGTCGTTATCATCTACGATTAATATCGGCACCCCTGCAAGTGACGGTAAACCTGATAAGTCCGTCTGTACTTGCGCGTTTGCGATAGCAATTTCGACTTCGAATTTGAAAGTGCTACCCGACCCTTCAGTACTTTCAACCCAAATCCGACCACCCATCATTTCGACTAATCGCTTAGAGATGGTGAGTCCGAGACCGGTTCCGCCATATTTCCGCGTCGTAGACGAATCAACTTGCGTAAAACTTCCGAAGATTGACTCGAGTTTGTCAACGGGAATTCCAATACCGGTGTCAGATACCGCGAAAAGCAACCGCACGCGGTTTTCGTTAGTGTCGACAAGCGACACATCGATGATGATCTCGCCGTTTTCCGTAAATTTAATCGCGTTCCCAATCAAATTGAGTATCACTTGCCGCAGGCGCGACGGGTCGCCTCTTAGCGTATTCGGAACGTTGGTCCCAACGTGTGCTGCGAGCTCAATATTTTTCGAGGCAGTCTTCAGTGCGTAAATATCTGCCGACTGCTCTACGATACTGCAAACGTCGAAATCGATATTCTCCAAAACGAGCTGCTCAGCCTCTATTTTTGAGAGATCGAGGATGTCGTTAACTAAGCTTAGTAGTGCTTCGCCAGCGTTTTTGAACACCCCGACATATTTTTGCTGATCACCCGACAGCTGCGTTTCGGAAAGTAATTCCGCCATACCAATGATCGCATTCAACGGCGTTCGAATTTCGTGACTCATGCTGGCTAGAAAATCAGATTTGACTCTTGACGCTTCGAGCGCCTGATCGCGGGCCTCAGCCAACTCTTGGGTTTGACGCTGAACTTGGTCTTCGATGACTCGATTTCTCTCGCGTAATTCCCGCGCCTGGAGTTCTTTTGCCCGCGCGAGCGCAATCAATAATAACGTCACCCCGGCCCCGAGAACCAATCCAGTGAATAGCAGCCCCTTCTCAAGGTCCGCCCAGTAGGAAGCCCGCGCAGCAATCAATCGCATTGAATAACTGGCAAACCTGACTTGAGTACTTTCTTCGAGCGAATCGACAGTCCATTTTCCCGGGGCAATCGCCGGCATTCGTTCGAAGAGTTGTTGGCGCCCTCCCACACCTTCAGATTCAGAAAATAGGCGCACCGTCATACGAGGATCGGCCGCAACACGCCCAAATAACTCGGTTGGATCGATCAAAAAAGCCAATACAGGGCGCGGCGAGGACATCCCGCCAGCGGTGCCGTAGGTCGAACTAAGTAGCATGTAGCGGCCGGCAACTTTGGAGCCCTCGATTGTTCCGGTAGGAATGGGCGCTTGGGAGCCGAGAGCCGCAGCAAATCCAAGGCCGGCCGGATCGTCGTTACCCACCGTAACTTTCTGCGGTAATTCGTTTTCCTGAGTTCGTCGCCCTTCAAAAACCCGCTCATATTTGCTCGGGCTCGTGCTTTGCGAGTACACGCCGATCGCGGCAATGAAACTAAAACGCTCAAGTATATCGTCAGCATAACTTTCAATTTGCCGCTCCGAGATATTGGGGACTGATTCTAAGAGACTGGCGAACCCTTCAAGGGCATTGTTCGCAGCACGCACATTTGTGCGTACCGTGTCGTCGAGTGATAACGATTCGTAGGCGAATTTTTGAACTTCTTGCTCGACAACATTATTCCAAGCGAGCACCATCAGCGTTACTAGAAACGACAATCCTAACGCGGACGCGACGAAGTAAAAAAACCAGTTCGAAGACCGAGTTTCCTGCGCGTCAGGCATGACGTGCAACCGTCAGACGTGTCATATCACCCTGACTTCTATCGTAGAGTCACGCAGGCGATCGACGCTCGACCATTTGCGTCGATGCGAAGCTCGACGAATTGTTACCCTGGAACTTGGGTTTGCGAATGCACAATTAGACCTTCCAAAAAGCAAATATTTTATCGTCGAACAGCTCGGGTTAGACTGCTGTTTCGCAGCAACCCGCGCTGGTTTGTACACCTCTGTGACGAAGCGCATGCTCACCCAACGCGCAACGTTGCGAAATTAGTTCTACCTATTGCTCGCAAACCGGCTCTACTCTATTGAGGTAGTCTGCAAGCTCGGCATTCGCGACGCGAATTACATCCACATCCCCTGCAAGTGAAGCTCGCTCAATCGTATCCCCCAGTTCAGTGACGTAATCAAATCCGTAGCCGCCACCAGCACCTTTCATACTGTGTCCCAAAATCCGGATAGCAGCTAGGTCGCCGTCGACTAATAGCTTATTGATGGACTCAACATCCTTCGCTCGGTTGCTAAGAAAGCCGGGAATCAAGTCCTCTAAGTCAGGATCGATATTTACAATGATTTTCTCGCTCACATGCTTCTCCCTTCAATTCCAACTCGAGTTCCCATCTTAAGCGTCGGGCGCGCTATCTGTGCGAAAGTCACTAGCATCAATCCCATGCTGCCCGAGCAATTTATAAAACTCCGTTCGATTGCGGCCAGCAATTCGCGCAGCAATTGCGACATTCCCGGCGCTGACCCTCAATGCGCTGATTAAATATTTTCGTTCAAACTCGTGTTTCGCATCTTTAAGCGTCTGAATTTGGCGCGGCTCCTCGCGGAGGGCTTTTTGCGCCATTTCTAATGGAATTAGATCACCTTTAGTCAATGTTGCGCATAGCTCAACGGCATTAGCGAGCTGCCGAACATTCCCCGGCCACGTCGCCGCAACTAAATACTCCATCGAATCGACGTCGAAACGGCGAACTTTCGCACCCGTCCTAATCGCATGCCGTTCGAGGAAGTGGCGAAGCAACAAACCAATATCCTCGCGTCTTTCGCGCAAGCTCGGCATTTTTAATGGAACAACGTTCAGACGGTAGTAAAGATCCTCGCGGAATTCACCTTGTGCAACGAGCTTATCCAAATCGTTATGGGTCGCCGAGATGATGCGCACATTGACTGCCACGCTTTGCGTGGAACCCACGGGTCGAACTTCAAAATCCTGCAATACGCGCAATAGTTTTACTTGTAATCCTAGCGGCATGTCGCCGATTTCATCGAGGAATAGCGTGCCACCATCCGCCGCTTGAAATAGCCCCTCGTGTTTCACGTTAGCCCCGGTGAACGCGCCCTTCTCGTGCCCGAACAACTCAGATTCGAGTAGCTGCTCCGGAATAGCGCCGCAATTAATCCCGATAAAAGCAGCATTGGCACGCGGGCTCGCGTCGTGAATAGCTTTTGCCAATACCTCTTTTCCGGTACCTGTTTCACCATGGATGAAGACCGTAATGTCCCCAGCTGCGAGCATCTCTGCTTGCTCGAGTAGTTCAACCATCGCGGAGCTGCGATGGATTAGATGTCGGCCAAACGTAGTGATTTCGGGACCGCGCGCCCGGATCCGCACGTGTCTGGACACCTGCGCGATCAATTCAGCTTTTTCTATTGGTTTGGTTAGGAAAGCCGCCGTGCCTAGATGCGTTGCTTTTACCGCATCCGGAATTTGAGCTTGTCCACTCAGCATGATGACCGGAATCAATGGGTTGCTGTTATGGATCTTCGTTAACAGGGCCATACCGTCCATTTCTTCCATAAACAGATCGGTGATCACCAGATCGGGCTTAGAAATTTCGATCTGGGCAAGCGCATCAGTACCGCGCAGGGCGGTCGTTACTGTGTATCCTGAGCCGCCCAACCAAGTCGACAATAGGCTGAGCATGTCTTGATCGTCATCGACGACCAGCAGTTTTCCTTCACATTTTCTAGCTTGTTCTGACACGGCTCCATTCCATCAAAACCATCTGGTCCAAAATTATAAGTGATTCATATAGTTGGAGCCACTGTTTAGTGTGTAGTATCAATTCAAAATCCGGGTTCGTTATAGGGATTTGTGATGGCGAATAGTCATTATTCGACAGTTACTGATTTCGCTAAATTGCGCGGCTGATCGACATCGGCCCCCTTCAGTACAGCGACGTGGTATGCAAATAATTGTAGGGGGACTGTGTAGACAATTGGCGCTATGGTGTCTTCGACTGGTGCAACGTTCAGAACGTGAATCCCCGGACTTGACGGGACGTCGACTCCGGAGTCCGCGAAAATATACAATTCGCCACCGCGAGCGCGCACTTCCGCAAGATTCGATTTTAGCTTTTCTAATAACTCGTTATTGGGCGCGACGGAGATGACGGGCATATTCTCGTCGACCAATGCCAGCGGTCCGTGTTTTAACTCGCCAGCAGGATACGCCTCCGCATGAATGTATGAAATTTCCTTTAGCTTCAACGCGCCCTCCATCGCGACCGGGTACATCGAACCTCGACCGAGATACAAGGTGTGATCCTTGTTAACAAATCTCTCAGCCAATTTTGCGATATCGTCATTAAGTTTTAGCGCGGCATCAATTTTTCCGGGCAAGCTCTCGAGCTGTCCAATCAAACTCGCCCGCACACCGTCTGACATCGTGTGGCGTCGCCCCAAGGCAATAACTAAAAGCATTAAGGCTGCCAACTGAGTCGTAAATGCCTTTGTCGATGCGACGCCGATTTCGCGTCCCGCGCGGGTAAGAAACACGAGCTCTGATTCGCGCGTCAACGTACTTTCCGGGACATTGCAGATCGCCAATGAATGAGCAATCCCTGATATCTTAGCTTCACGCAACGCCGCTAAGGTATCTGCCGTCTCGCCCGATTGCGAGATCGTGACTAGCAAAGTGCCCTTACGTATCACCGGCTTTCGATAACGAAACTCGCTGGCAACTTCTACTGAACAAGACACGCCAGCGAGTTCCTCAAACCAATACCGCGCAACCATCCCGGCGTGATAACTCGTGCCACAAGCTACGATAGTGACTGATTCGATGCTGTCGAGCACTTCAGTTCCCGTAGGGCCGAACATTGTGTCAAGGACTTCACCACCCACGATGCGCCCTTCTAGGGTTTCCGCGATAGCGCGTGGCTGCGTGAAAATCTCTTTTAACATGAAATGTCGATAGCCGGATTTCTCCGCCGCTTCTGGGGAGAGCTCGGAGATCGTTTCGGGTCGAGTGACGACTTGTCCGTTACCGTCGTAAATCGTGACGGATTCGCGCGTTATATCGGCGATATCTCCATCTTCCAGAAAGATAAAACGCTGCGTTACAGGCAGCAGTGCGAATACGTCGGACGCGATAAAATTCTCACCGATGCCGAGACCAATCACTAACGGACTTCCACGTCTGGCAGCTACTAGACGTTCGGGTTCGGTCGTACTGATAACACCAAGAGCGAATGCGCCTTCCAGATGCTGAGCCGCAGCGGTGACCGCGTCGAGGAGCGACAGTCCAGACTGAATTTTGTCGTAGACTAAATTCACCACGACTTCCGTATCGGTTTCAGACGTAAATTGGTGCCCCGCTGCTGTTTGCAGTGCGCGTAACTCCGTGTGGTTTTCGATGATTCCGTTGTGTACTAGCGCCACCGTGTCGCGACACACGTGAGGATGCGCGTTTCGCGTACTGGGCTCACCATGTGTGGCCCATCGCGTGTGCGCAATGCCTATTGCGGCATTGAGCGGATCCGTTTTTAATTCTTCTTCAAGATGAATAACCTTGCCAAGTGCGCGCAGACGTTCGATCGCACCGTTTACATTGACCGTGGCGATCCCCGCCGAATCGTAGCCTCGGTATTCCAGACGTTTCAGTCCTTCAAGCAGTATTGGCGCCACAAAGCGCTGGGCTACAGCCCCGACGATTCCACACATGTGAGATTTCCTTTCGGTTCGATTTATTTGGAGTATGTCTGATCGCCAAAATCGACCCTATATTTCATTCGCAACAAATTGTGTAAGACGCAATTGCGTCACGGATCATAGCGGTTAATATTTTTTCTATGTTTTCAATAGCACAGCTACCTGCAATGGTAGTCGGCTTCGGCTTTGGACCACTTGAATGAGCGAATTAGTTTCTTGAGGAGTGCTTGCAGCGATAAGGAATGACCATTGGGTCCGACGTGACCGGATGGGGCCGGGTTCGATGGTCGGGGTAGACGGATTCGAACCGCCGACCGCTCGGCCCCCAGCCGAGTGCTCTACCAGACTGAGCTATACCCCGAATTCAAATGTTCCGCCAAAATATCGGCACTGCACCGAGCGTCGGTTTCACCTCGGCGGAATTCGACCGCAGCCAATGAGCAGGCAAGATCAGCGGCGCAGTATGACTAGGACTTCTTCTAATTCCGTTCTGAGCTGGCGCACGATTTGCTGACTCACACTGCTGTCGGCCTTAACCTCGTCGCCCGATAGTCGCTGCCTTGCACCGCCTATCGTAAACCCATGCTCGTACAGCAGACTTCTGATTTGACGGATCAGAATTACGTCTTGCCGTTGGTAATAACGACGATTACCACGCCGTTTGATCGGTTTGAGCTGCGGAAATTCTTGTTCCCAATACCTCAAGACATGCGGTTTTACCGCACACAGGTCGCTCACTTCCCCGATCGTGAAGTAGCGTTTACCAGGTATCGCGGGCAGTTCGTTATTGTTCGAGGCTTCCAGCATAGGCTTCTACTCGGGCTTTTAGTTTTTGACCAGGTCGAAATGTCACGACTCTGCGTGCACTTATCGGAATCTCTTCACCGGTCTTAGGATTCCGGCCTGGCCTTTGGTTTTTATCACGTAGATCGAAGTTACCGAAACCCGAAAGTTTCACTTGGCGGCCCACTTCTAAGGAGCCTCTTACTTCTTCGAAGAAGGCCTCGACGAGCTCTTTAGCTTCGCGTTTATTGAGACCTAGGTCGTCAAATAAGCGTTCTGCCATGTCGGCTTTTGTCAGCGCCATACTTAATTCCTCAAAGTGCCCCCGAAGTCGTCATGCAGCTGCAATTGCACGCGCTTCATAGTCTCTTCGATTTCCTCATCCGTTAGAGTGCTCGAAAGTGCCTGAAAAATCAAGCCTATTGTCAGACTTTTTTTGTCTGAATCAATACCTTGCCCCCGATATTCGTCAAACAACTGCAGGTTTCGGAGATGATCCCCAGCCGCCAATCGAACCGCAATAAGGACGTCGCCCGCGGCAATATCATCAGGTAGCACCACACTAATATCGCGCCGCACCGACGGAAACTTCGAAATCGGCGCATATGCAGCTGTTTCAACCTTAGGCAATTCATCAAGTTCGAGCTCGAAAACGATGACTGCATTGTCCAAATCGAATTCACGTGCAATACCGGGATGCAACACACCAAGCCTACCGATTTTGGTTCCGGAAACGCTGATTTGCGCAGATTGCCCTGGATGCAGCGCAGCATCGACCCCGACTGACCACTCACATTCAGGCAGCCTCAGCGTATCAAAAATTTTGGTAATTTCTTGTTTTACATCGTACAAATCGATTGCTCGCGATGCTGCCGCCCATTGTTCCGGGTGCGCTCCACCGATAGCGACGCCGGCCAGTACATGGCGCTGCTGCAGGCTAGCGCCCGAATTATCGAAAATCAGCCCCAACTCAAACATGCGTGCGTCGTCAATTTGTCGATTCAAATTATTTTTCGCCGCGCGAATTAGCCCTGGCCAGATCGTGGTCCGCATGGCTGTCATGTCGCTCGAAATAGGATTCGATAAGATTTTGGCGCTACGTGTCGGCTCGATTAGTGTCAACGAGGCGAGGTCAGTAAAACTGTAGGTGATCGCTTCGAAATAACCCTGAGTAATTAGCGCCTGGCGTATAAGTGTGTCGCGCTCATGACGCGCCGTTGGCGGCGTTAAGCTCATTAGCGTCCGCGGCAACGTGACGGGAATGTCGTCATAGCCGATTAATCGGGCGATTTCTTCGAGAATATCCGCCTCGATTTGTAAGTCGAAACGAAAATTGGGCGGCGTCACTATTAATTCGCGCGCAGATTCGGACACTTCGCAGCCGAGCCTACGCATGAGCTCACGAGCTTTGTCGAGCGATACATCAATTCCAATCCGGCGAGACACTTCACTGGGTCGAAAACTGATTCCTTCGCGCCTCGGAATGTGGGCCGGCGCCTGCGCCACGCTAAGGGGCCCTGCTTGCCCGCCGCAAATATCCAAGATTAGCCCGCTGGCACGTTCGATGGCGCGCTCTTGACCGGAGAAATCGACCCCACGCTCGAAGCGATGTGACGCATCCGTATGCAGACGATATCGCCGCGCGACACCAGCCAGTGTAGTTGAATCGAAATACGCGCTTTCGAGGAAGATATTCGTACTGGTCAATGCGACACCGGTTTGTGCGCCGCCCATTACTCCGGCCAAAGCAACTGCGCGCTCGCGATCCGCAATCACCAAGGTGTTGACTGTTAACTCAATTGTTTGCCCGTCAAGTAATTCCAGCGATTCGCCGTCACGACCATTGCGGACACAAATTCCACCGCGAAGTTGGTTCAAATCGAAACCATGCATTGGCTGACCTAGCTCGAGCATCACATAGTTTGTGATATCGACCACCGCGCTGATACACCGCACACCAGAGCGTCTCAGACGTTCGGTCATCCATCGCGGGGTTGCTGCCGCGGCGTCGACATTGCGAATAACTCGCCCAACATAACGCGGACACGCTTCGGCTTGTTCAAGCTCAATAGGAAACTCAGCGGTGATCGTTGCCACTACCGAATCGACGTTAATTTCGCGCATGGCATTATCGGTTAACGCGCTCACTTCGCGAGCCACGCCGATAATTGACAAACAATCTCCGCGGTTGGGTGTCAGTTCGATGTCGAAAACCACATCGTCGAGCTCAAGATGATCGCGTAGCAGCGTTCCTATCGGGGCGTCATTATCGAGTTCCAACAGGCCGCTGCTGTCGTCTCCTAGGTCGAGCTCGGCGGCAGAACAGAGCATCCCCGCAGAGACGACTCCACGAACTTTCGCTTCGCCAATCTCACGTCCGTCGGGCAATTTTGCGCCAGGCGCGGCATAAGCAACGACGAGGTTTGCTCGAACATTCGGCGCGCCGCAAACCACTTCGATGATTTCGGTTCCTCCAATGCCGATGGTGCAGTAGAACAAGCGATCTGCGTTCGGATGTGGGGCAACCGTAATAACTTTGGCGACCCAGATGTTGCCTAATGGGTGTGCGGCTGGTGTGACACTGTCGACCTCCAGCCCCGCCATGGTCAGGCATTCGGCGAGTTCATCGTGCTGCAACGATGTCGTCACCCATTCACTCAACCAATGCGCGCTAACTTTCATAATCTCAAGATTAAATTGTTCAGTTCGTTAGAACTGTCGTAGAAACTGCAGGTCGTTTTCGAAGAATAGACGTAGATCGTTAACCCCGAATCTGAGCATCGCGAGGCGCTCCACACCGAGTCCAAATGCAAATCCACTAAAGCGTTCGGAATCGATACCCACGTTTGACAAAACTTTAGGGTGCACCATGCCGCAGCCGAGAACCTCTAGCCAATCAGAAATTCCGTGTTCAGAACTCAACTTTATATCGACTTCTGCAGACGGTTCTGTGAATGGGAAGTAGGACGGGCGAAAGCGCATCTTGAGATTTTCATCATCGAAAAATGTTTTTAGGAATGTCTCAAGGACTCCTTTCAGATCGCCCATGGTGATGTCTTCATCAATCAACAGCCCTTCCACTTGGTGGAACATCGGCGAATGCGTTTGATCATAGTCACACCGATAGACGCGACCCGGCGCGATAATTCGTAGCGGTGGCTGGCGTTGCTCCATCACCCGAACTTGCACAGGCGAGGTATGTGTTCTTAGTAGCGATCCATCACCGAAATAGAACGTGTCGTGCATTGCGCGGGCTGGATGATGCGCCGGGATATTGAGGGCCTCGAAGTTGTGGTAGTCGTCCTCAATCTCGGGGCCGTCGCAGACTTCAAATCCCCAACGCACGAATAATTGTTCTATCAAGGCAAGCGTTTGGCTAATCGGATGAGCACGACCGGCCACTGTACCCCTGCCAGGCAGTGTTACATCAAGCCGAGCGCCGCTTAAGTTTTCCTCTAATTCTGCCGCCTCAAGTTGTTGCTTACGCGCATCAATAGCGTTCGAAACTGTGCTCTTAGCAACGTTAATTAATTGGCCGGCTTGCGGTCGTTGCTCGGGAGGTAGATCGCCCAGTGACTTGAGTAGGCCGGTTAACAAACCTTTTTTACCCAAGTACCTAACTCTAACTGCATCGAGCTCGTCCAACGCATGAGCTTCGACGACCGCGCGTGCCGCGGAAGATACAATTTCGTCAATGTCCGACATTTTATTCAGTGGCACACAATATCGACGCTATAAAACAAGAGGGGAAAGGCTAAGCCTTTCCCCTCTTCCAATCTATTACGAAGGCCGAAACCTAAAAATCTACATCGCCAATGCGGTTTTCGCTCGCTCAGCAATTTGGCCAAAAGCGGCATGGTCGTTCACGGCCAAATCCGCAAGGATTTTTCGGTCAATTTCGATTTCGGCGATATTGAGACCGTTGATTAAACGCGAATAGCTGAGACCAAACATCCGAGCCGCTGCATTGATACGCATGATCCAGAGCGCCCGAAACTGGCGTTTACGTTGGCGCCGATCGCGGTAAGCGTACTGGCCGGCTTTGGTGACCGCTTGCTTGGCGACCCGGTAGACGTTTTTACGTCGGCCTTGGTAACCCTTCGCCTGATCGATAATTTTCTTATGGCGGGCGTGAGCCTGTACGCCACGTTTAACTCGTGCCATTGTCTAGAAACTCCTACAACGTCGGGATCATTTGTCTGATGGACTTCTCATCAGCGTGGTCAATCAACGCAGCTTGCCGCAAGTGACGTTTTCGCTTCGGGCTCTTCTTCGTCAATATGTGTCTTTTGTGCGAGTGGCGGCGCTTTATGCGGCCGCTGCCCGTTTTGGAGAAGCGCTTCGCAGCGCCCCTATTTGTCCTAATTTTGGGCATCTGAAACTCCTGACCCTAACACTCATGTATTTATACGCGTTTCGGCGCGATAACCATTACCATCTGCCGACCTTCCATCTTTGGAAATTGTTCAACAGCACCTAATTCTGCCAAGTCGGCCTCGACGCGCTTGAGCATTTTGCCGCCAAGCTCTTGGTGTGCCATCTCGCGTCCACGAAACCGCAAGGTCACCTTGACTTTGTCGCCACCGTCCAGAAAGCGCCTCAGACTGCGTAGCTTAATTTCGTAATCGCCATCATCTGTGCCAGGTCGAAACTTTATCTCTTTTACCTGGACCTGCTTTTGTTTCCTTTTAGAAGCAGATTTCTTTTTGTTGATTTCGAATAAATATTTACCGAAATCCATCACGCGGCAAACCGGGTGTTCTCCGTTCGGAACGATTTCCACAAGGTCTAGTGCACTGTCTTTCGCAAGCTGCCGTGCTTCGTCGATCGTTACAACTCCGACATTTTCTCCGTCTGCTGTAATCAATCTGACCTTTGGTGAGGTGATCTCAGCATTTACGCGATTCTTCTTATCAGCGGCGATATTCGTGCTCCTCCAAATAAAATAGCCGTGCTAAGTACCTTGAGCGCGGAGGTGGGTAACGAAGTCGTCAACGGACATCGAACCGAGGTCTTCTCCGCCTCGCGTACGCACGGCTACTGTGTGTTTTTCTTCCTCCCGTTCGCCGACAATCAGCATGAACGGGATGCGTTGTAAGGTGTGCTCGCGGATTTTAAGCCCGATCTTCTCGTTTCTCAAGTCTCTTTCGGCCCGGACCCCTTGATTTTTCAAGGATTCCGCTACTTTTACGGCGTATGGCGCAAACTGATCGGCAATACACAGTACAGATACTTGCTGTGGAGCGAGCCAAGTCGGCAATAAGCCGGCGTGATGCTCAATCAATATTCCAATAAACCGTTCCAATGACCCTAGGATGGCGCGGTGAATCATTACCGGCACCTTGCGCTCACTGCCGTGGGTCACATACTTCGCCCCGAGTCGTTCGGGCATCGAGAAATCGACCTGTACAGTACCACACTGCCACACCCGACCGATGCAATCGCGCAGCGTAAATTCGATCTTCGGCCCATAGAACGCGCCCTCTCCCGGCTGCACTCTGAAATCCAGCCCCTTACTTTTCAGAGCAATCTCGAGCGCGGCTTCGCCTTTGTCCCACATTTCATCAGAGCCGACCCGCTGTTCGGGGCGCAGCGATAGAGCTACTTCGATATCCTCAAATCCGAATTCGCGATACACCGCGAACGTCAGATCGATGAGTTCACCCACTTCTTGCTGCAACTGATCCTCTGTACAAAAAATATGGGCATCGTCTTGCGTAAAACGTCGTGCACGCAGCAAACCGTGCAGTGTTCCCGACGGTTCATTGCGATGAACAACGCCAAATTCAGCAAGTTTGAAGGGCAGATCACGATAACTTCGTAACGCGTGATTAAAGATCTGGATGTGGCCAGGGCAATTCATCGGCTTTATCGCATACTCGCGATGCTCCGATTGGGTCGCAAAAATCATGTCGTGAAACTTGTCCCAATGCCCGGATCGCTCCCACAAAGACCGCGACAGGATCTGCGGCGTATGAACTTCTTGATAGCCGGCCGCGTCGCACTTTCGTCGTATGTAGGCTTCTACCAGTTGATAAAGTATCCAGCCCTTTTGATGCCAAAAGACCATTCCCGGTGCTTCTTCCTGGAAGTGGAACAGGTCTAACTGCTTACCAATCTTTCGGTGGTCGCGCTTCTCCGCCTCCGCGATACGATGGAGATGAGCCTTTAACGCCTTAGCGTCGGGCCACGCGGTGCCATAAATTCGCTGCAACATTTCGTTGTTCGAATCGCCGCGCCAATACGCACCTGCCATCTTCGTCAATTTGAAGGCCTTGATGTGGGCGGTGCTGGGCACGTGCGGCCCGCGACACAAATCGATGAACTCGCCTTGTCCATACAACGAGAGATCTTGATCCGCAGGAATGGATTCGATTATTTCAGCTTTGTATTGTTCGCCGAGATTACGAAAAAACGTGACAGCTTCGTCGCGCGCCATCACGGACCTTTCGACCACGAAATCTTCGGTCGCAAGTTCCACCATACGTTTTTCGATTGATTCGAGGTCTTCGGGAGAGAATGAGCGTTCAAACGCAAAGTCGTAATAAAACCCGTCGTCAATTACCGGCCCGATGGTCACTTGTGCCTTCGGAAACAAATCCTTGACCGCGTGCGCTAGTAAATGCGCGCAGCTATGGCGAATAACCTCCAGACCGTCGTCATCTTTGGCAGTCACAATGGCTAAGCTTGAGTCGTGAGAAATCTCGTGCGAGGTGTCGACCAGCTGGCCATTGAGTCTTGCGGCAAGTGCTGCCTTTGCCAACCCGGGGCCTATAGATGCTGCGACGGCCGCGACCGTCACCGGCGCATCGAATTGCTTAAGCGTCCCGTCCGGTAACGTTATTATAGGCATCTAATTAATCATCTCCGTGGCCGGTACGAGGAGCCATCGAACAAATCGTTTGACGGGTTTAACGCTGCATCGGAATCCGCACCCAAATCTGTCACCTAATTGGTACGTCATTTCGGTCTAACGTCGTCGAAAAATTTGGTAGGCGCGATTGGACTCGAACCAACGACCCCCACCATGTCAAGGTGGTGCTCTAACCAACTGAGCTACGCGCCTGTAGAGATTTCGGCCATTGTTTAGAGCACCTCAACCGTTCCAAACTGGGGTGTCTGTTCATTGCCCGTCTCGCAGGGCTGCGAAGGATACAGGAATATTTTGGATCCAGCTACTGTCGACCGACGCGTGAGGGCGCGTTCTGCGCCGATAGAGTTCTCATCGACGTCATCATCGATCCCCGCGCGATGGCAAGCGAGTTTAAGCCTAGGAAAATTCGAGTCCCGACACTTCGCACGAGGCTGAATTGGCACGGTGGGCCATCGCGCAACCCGCGCCGCGGAATGTCCTAACTGGGGAGGTTCAAAAATCGAGCCTTGATATCTTCGATTTGATCGCGCAGCGTTGCCGCTTCCTCGAATTCGAGGTCGCGAGCGTGTTTGTACATTTTTGTCTCCATCGCTTTGACCTGAGACGTCAATTGGTCGCCAGTTAAGTGCTCATATTGACGCGTTTTCTCAGCGACTTTTCTCAACTGTCGGGCTCTCCCGGTTCCGGACGAATAGGCGCCTTCCATAATGTCAGGAACGGCCTTCTGGATACCGACGGGGGTTATTCCGTGCTCTAGATTAAAAGCAATTTGCACGACACGGCGTCGGTCCATTTCGTCCATGGCTCGCTGCATAGAACCCGTGATCCGGTCAGCGTACAAAATCGCGCGCCCCGATAAGTTACGCGCTGCACGCCCAACGGTTTGGATAAGTGATCGATCCGAGCGTAAGAAACCCTCTTTATCCGCATCTAGTATCGCGACCAGCGACACTTCGGGTAAATCCAAACCTTCGCGAAGTAGGTTTATCCCGACCAGAACGTCGAACTCCCCTAACCGCAGATCGCGGAGAATCTCGACCCGTTCAATTGTGTCGACATCGGAATGTAGGTACCGAACCCGTACGCCGTGTTCGGCAAGATAGTCTGTGAGGTCTTCGGACATCCGCTTCGTTAATGTCGTAACCAACACGCGTTCGTGGAGCTGCACCCGAATATTAATCTCGGACAATAGATCGTCAACTTGAGTAACCGCCGGGCGGACTTCAACTTCCGGATCGATAAGCCCGGTTGGCCGAACGACCAGTTCCGCGATTTGCCCGGCGTGATCGGCCTCATAGTTGCCTGGTGTGGCAGACGTGAAGATACTCTGCGGCGCGAGACGTTCAAATTCGTCGAATCGCAACGGCCGATTATCGAGCGCCGAAGGGAGGCGGAACCCATGCTCGACTAAGTTCTCTTTGCGGGAACGATCACCACGATACATACCGCCGAGTTGCGGAATAGTGACGTGGCTTTCATCGATGATCATGATCGCATTCTTCGGCAGGTACTCGAATAATGTCGGCGGCGGTTCGCCCGCTTTACGTCCCGATAAATAACGGGAGTAATTTTCGATCCCGGAGCAGTACCCGATTTCCACCATCATTTCGAGATCGAACCGGGTACGTTGCTCGAGACGCTGCGCCTCGACCAACTTGTTTGCCGTGCGCAGTTGTTCGAGCCGTTCAACCAGCTCGATCTTGATTGATTCAACTGCATTTAGAATCGTCGCCCGTGACGTCACATAGTGCGACTTCGGATAGACCGTCAAGCGTGGCATTTTCCTCAACACTTCACCGGTTAGGGGATCGAAGAAGGCGAGCGACTCTATTTCAGTGTCGAATAGTTCGATTCGCACCGCGTGCCGCTCGGATTCAGCGGGAAAAATATCAATTATTTCGCCACGAACCCGATATGTCCCGCGCACGAGGTCGAGTTCATTACGGATATATTGCATTTCAGCGAGGCGCCGTAAGATGTCGCGTTGATCAATCGTGTCGCCGCGCTTTAAGTGCAACACCATGCCGTGGTATTCGTTGGGATCGCCAAGGCCATAAATTGCCGAGACGGTTGCGACAATGATCGTATCAGGCCGCTCCATCAAAGCTTTTGTCGCAGACAAACGCATTTGCTCGATGTGAGCGTTAATCGATGCGTCCTTTTCAATATACGTATCGGAGGCTGGAACGTAAGCTTCGGGTTGGTAGTAGTCGTAGTAAGAAACGAAATACTCGACCGCGTTGTGCGGGAAAAACTCGCGCATCTCGCCGTACAGCTGCGCGGCCAAAGTCTTGTTAGGTGCCAGGATGATTGCCGGCCGCTGAACCGTGGTCAGAACATTGGCGATCGTATACGTCTTGCCCGATCCCGTAACACCGAGCAAGGTTTGATGAGCGAGCCCTGCTTCAACGCCTTCGATGAGCTTGGCAATTGTCTCCGGTTGTCCACCTGCCGGTTTGAAATCTGCAACAAGTTGAAATGCGTTAGCCATGGATACCATCGAAATTCCGAGTCGACCTATGGTACACAAACCAGACGGTGGTCAGGACATGAAAAACATGAAGTTTCGGCACACGCCGTACGACCTGCAGTGTGCTGCTGTTTAAGGGCGGAATATGGCTCAATCTGCAACCCACAGCCCGAAACCGTGTTAAGACCCTAGGCTATCATGGTGCGCGGAGGTCGAAACGGCGCAGTAGGCTCCGCCTGCGGAGCGCGCAATCAGTAAATCAACGCTCGCGTGTTAAGAAAATTATTCCTTGATTCCGATACTTACATTGACCCAGTCCGGGCTCATCAGTACCATACGCGCCTGCTCCTGTTCCCCGGTAGCTCAGTTGGTAGAGCGGGTGACTGTTAATCACTAGGTCGGCGGTTCGAGCCCGTCCCGGGGAGCCAATTAATCAAAATCACTCGATCCCGCTACCCTCGTCCACTTCTTCGTTGCCATCACAATTACGTTTATTGCCAGCAGATCAAACGGTTGCTCGTAGGCTGCAGTCAATACGCCGCCCGCCCAAGTGCAGTTCGATAGTACGAAACCGAGTAGCCGGCGCTTCATAAGCCGACGACTGCTGGCGGAACATCTCACCGGCCTCCTGCCGTGTTCGAGAAGCTGGATGCCCGATAAGAAAGGCTTCGCGAGCGTCCTGGTGCCCATGGTTCAATTCCCGGCACTTCTGCTGATGCCGACGCCATTGCGCGGCCATGCTATCGAAGAAGGCACTGTCATCCGGCGGTCGAGCTTATCGACGTACATTGCATCGATACAGTCTTGCAGGCGATCGTATGCGGCGGCCATCCAATGGACACTGAATCGACCGTATCTGAAGGTCAAAGCGCGCTACGACGCGGAGCTGCGCGACCATCATATTCCGCTCGACACCATCGAATTTCTGATCAGTTACAAAGCCACTACCATGGATTGGATAACGCACGTGTTATGTCGCGACTTGCCCGGCGCCGCGGTGACTTCGATACGGCCGGGAGCCGCCCCGGCGGCGACTATTTTTCGAATACAGCGAACAAGGAAACGCAGCGGGCCTGCAGCCGACCGTTTTCTGCACAGCAACTCAAATCGGCAAGAGTCGATGCCAACCTGCGCCAAATGGTTACGTTCAACGGGGAGGTATTCTTCTAACGATCAGCCGTCGCGCCAGCTCTGGATTTCCTCAATCCTCTCGAAACGCCGAGAACATCTGTTTGCTTAGAGGCTTTGTCAGATAATCGATCAAGGTTCGCTCGCCAGACGCGAACATTGCACAAGCCGGTAAACCGGGAATAATTTGCGCAGCATCGACACGTTTAAGTTGCTCGGCGGGTAGCTCCACCATGACGGTGTACTACATCTCACCGGTTTCTTCATCCGTGATGCTGTCGGCCGACACGTTCGATACGACATCCTCGATTTCGGGCGTCTCGTGCCTGTCTAAGGTATCGAAACGAACGCGAACTGTTTACCCCAGCGCGACTTGGTCGATATCAAGCGAACCGATCCTCGCGCTCAAAACAGGCTTCGCATCCGCGGGCACGATCTCAGCGATCGTTTCGCGCGGTCCGATAACGGCATTGGTATTGTTGACGCCAAGTTCGTGCACTCGACCGGCCGCCAGTGCAGTGATCACGAGTCGGGACATACGATCGGTCGCTGCCTCGAGTTCGCGCTCGACTTGTTCTAGTTCAGTTTGGGTCTCTTCGATTTCGCGCCGCAGCCGCTCTTTCGTTTCGCGGTTGCGTACATCGAGTTCGTTGCTGGAATCACTTAAGGCGCTGCGCGTGCGCGCGAGTCGTAAACCGTCAATGTCTGCCTCTACTCCGACCTGTTGCCGCTGCAACGCAGTAAGCCTTGGTTTTGACACGAGTTGCTCCGCCAACAGTTCAATCACTTCTACGATTTCTGTATCGAGGATCCCAAGCTTGCGTCGCGTGGTCGATATTTGGCGCGCCTGCGCGCCCAGTTCATTGTTGAGTCCGCGAACGCGTGAGTTGATGCGTGCGACTCGGTGGCGAGCCGAACGAAATACTGCGTGCTGCATCCCCACACTTTCCACCACGAACGGTTCGCTGCGCAGATGTTCCGGGATCGGATACTCAAATGAGTCGGCTTCATTATTCTGATTGCGCCTCACATCACCTAATGACGTTTCCGAGACACGCTGCCATGGCATCTAATAGATTGATTTATATAATCTAATTACCCAAAGTGCAAGAAGGATAAACTCCCCGCCGGGGACATTAACTTTCTACCGGTTTCACGTGCATACAAGGTGCGAATCCAACAAAAAAATTTAAAAACAATTAATTATGGAACTCGCCCGGGTTCTCGGGCACCCGAGACAGTGCATTTGTAAAAATTCTCGACAGAATTAAGCGCTACCGCAATTGCGACGGGCTTCGTTATTTCGGCGCCGTGAAACAATACGCAATAAAGACAGCATGGTACCCTGGCTCCCCTATGCCTTTTTGCTCGTAAAGGATTTGGACAATTTACTTCTCGGTAGGTCATTTCGTACATAACTGGAATTAGTGCCCTTAACTTCTCCACCAATCATAGCCCTCACCCTATCTCCTGCCGCCGGCTATCCTACCCACATTGTTTGATCCCAAACGCATTGAGATTGAAATATAAGCTGACCTTGCGCGCAGCTTAGTATCTGCATCACGATAGATAGACAGACACAAAGGATGAACCATGACAATCGCCGTTAACGGAATCGCGCATATTCACATCACCGTAAACAACGCTGGGCGCTGCATTCCGTTTTGGGAAAAGCTTTGCCATTTCCTGGAAATGAAGACGTTAGTGAGAAATAAAACAACTTTGTACTGCATTGGCAGCCGGACCGGGATATTGGTTCGTGAGGCGCCGCCGCAAAAGCAAGATCGACACTTCGATCAGGAGACAGTTGGTTTGCACCACTTCTGTTTCCGCGCCCGAAGTGTCGAGGACGTTAAGTCAATAGCGAAATTTGTAACACAAGAATTGAAAGCCACGATCATTCATCCAGCACAAGAGGGGTCACAATTCGCGCCGGGTTACTACTCATTTTTGTTCGAAGACCCGGACGGTATTCGGGTCGAATTTAATCATGTCCCCGAGCAAGGCCACTTCGGGGAAGGCGGACGACTTGGCCCGAACGGGCCGGGTGCGGCGACTTCTTACGGCAGGGACGGCTTAGGTGATTGATAGCTGTTGGCGTTGTGCCGCGCACATGGCCAAAATGCAATTCGAGATGTGTTTCAATAGAAACAACTCGACGGACAACACCTGGATGATAGGCTAGCAATGCCCAGATTTTATCGCAGTTGCTTCTCTAGCTGTTCGCCCAGAAAGTCCAACTGCTCGCTATCTCCCGATATGACAATGATTTGCTCTCCCGCTAGTGGCAGAACAATTTTAAGCCCAATCGGAGCCAGTTCTCCTTGATAGCTCCCGCTGAGCATGCCCCTGCGGTTGTCGATTTCTACGCGATAGCCTTCATCTTTCTGAGCGATG
Source organism: Gammaproteobacteria bacterium (assembly GCA_047611805.1). GTDB lineage: Bacteria > Pseudomonadota > Gammaproteobacteria > UBA11873. The sequence goes on along the minus strand of JBLFWX010000029.1, from coordinate 431 downwards.
TCTATCGTAAATGAATGACTTTCCCAACGTCCTACGAATTTGTCGGCTTGGTGACTCGAGTCACCGCAACCAGTCAACATCGCGGACAGGTAAATGATTCCACACGAAAGAGTCTTCATTGCAAATTAGCTCCAACAATAAATTTCTGAGTATTCCGGCCGAAACGAGATTCATAATCTAACAACGATTTTGACGACTATTCGACGCTCGTTCCATCCGACGGCCTCAATTTGCATTTGAAATTTATCTTTTGGAGCGCCCGCGATTCTATTGCTCCTGTCATTGATAATGTGCTGTCGTCACACGGCGGATTTCAAGGTAGTTGTCGCCTGAAGATTAAAATTACGCCGCCTTATTCATCTTGATTTCAGTCGCATCGTTTGCCGGGTTGAGATGTACATCACCAACCGGTTTCCAGTTTCTAATATCGC
>JBLFWX010000028.1:0-55599 GCA_047611805.1 Gammaproteobacteria bacterium | reverse complement strand
CTTCGTTACACTGTTTTCCATCAGGTGGAGCACTCCTTGTGGGTTGTTCAGCTTTAACAACCGAGCTGATCAACAAGGACCACCCGAGTTCCATTACATGATCAGGATTTCTGCTCCGTTATTTAGATGTAGCGAACGCAGCTTCTGCGCTTGGCGGACCAACTGAGGATTCGGTCCTCGCTCGAGAATACGTAGAACCCGGAACGGGAATGTTTCGAAAGCACTAGCCACTTTGAACGAGGCGGAACCACTGGGCCTGCGTCCGCAAACATTAAGCGATTCTCGAGGATACCTGAGAAGTCAGGTACGGCAAGTGCGGTGCCCGGGGCATTTGTTCCAAAAGCTTCCTCGAAGTGCGCGATGGGCACCGCGCACACGAAATAACCGGGTAGAACATCGCCACGGGCCCGTAGAGTGTGATATTCCAGGTATTTTAGGCACGCCAAGCGTCGTAACGGGTGCCCGAATTGGTTGAAGTAACCGTCGATTTGTACTCAGGCGCAAGATCCGCCTATCGGCACCCCAAATCTCTACTGTCGATGCGGTTGTTGAACTGGATATCGTGAGCTGCGCTGCGACAATGATAGCGGGGAGCCGAACGGGATTGGTGATAACGGATCGATGTTTCCGGAGCGGAAACGCACGAGACATTGACCTTCCTCTACCTGTGTCTGTAGTTTTTATCATTCGGATGCACGGTTGTCTTGCCCGGATTGAAGCGCTTGTGAACGCATCGGTTTCAGTTGAATTATGCTTTAAAAATAGTGTGTTAGATCGTATTTGGCTGATGCCCCGCTAATGAGCCGTAGGAGAATTGGCGAGCATTTGCCATCCGCAGCGTAACAAGCCTCACACTCTAGACTGTCACGTTTATTCTCGACGCTGGTCTGCGGCTCCAAGGTTTCGCTTGGTTCTGCCGGTAAATCCAAGGCGCGCTAGCGTCGCGCAACGGTGTACTAATTGGTTGATCAGGAGACTCCGTGTAACGCAGTTGAGAACACCTAACTGCGATACGAATTCGACGCGATTTCGCCGTTCGATCGCACAAGTGAACAAATGAAAACATTGACAAAATTCATGACTTCGGGAGCCCGTCGCATTTGCGTAATTCGTGACCTGCTAGTATCCGTCTTGCAGTGCTGTTGGCGTGGCCATCGAGACATCTACTTTCGGGCGATCGGTGCGACCTTGTGGACAAGCATTAATGATGAGAAGTAGAATTCGCCTAATGAGTTAGAAGAATCCTGTAACTTATTAAGAATACAGAATTAAATTACAATATTCCGGTCTCAATTGGGACTTAGAAGCCGCACCGCGCCAGACGAACAGTCGGGGTGTGCAAATGGGGAATAGCTAATGGCACAGCAAGACGAAATGCAAGCAGGGAAGAAGTTCGTAATGAGCAGTTCAGTAAAACTCGCGACGGCCTCTGCCTTTATACTTATCTACCTCACTGGTTGCAGCACCGTAATGGAACATGTGCCGTTCGTTAACCATTACGAACCGGCACCAACGAAAACCGCGAGTGATGATTACAATTACATCATCGGCCCTGGCGATAACCTAACTATTTTTGTTTGGCGTAATCCCGAGCTTTCGACCAGTGTCCCGGTACGCCCTGACGGAAAGTTCTCTACACCATTGGTCGAAGACTTAGTCGCGTCAGGAAAAACGCCATCCGCTTTATCGAGAGAGATCGAAGTCGTACTGGGCGACTACATTCGTGATCCGTTAGTAACGGTAACGGTCGGCGGATTTCGTGGCGAATTCTATGAGCAAGTCCGAGTCGTCGGTGAAGCAGCCCAACCTCTTTCGATTCCGTTCGTGAAAAACATGACGGTACTCGATCTCATGGTTCAAGTAGGGGGCTTAACTGAGTTTGCTGCAGGCAACCGGGCGACGATCGTACGAACGGCAGGGTCCGGACAACAACAGTATCGGGTTCGCTTAAACGACCTAATAAAAGACGGCGACATTAGCGCGAATGTCGATATGCAGCCTGGCGACATTTTAATTATTCCGGAAGCGTGGTTTTAGGACATTAGAAGAAGGGATTTTCTACCTAATTCTTTATACATAAAAAACACACTATAAATGATCGAGCAAATACAATTATTGCGCAGTTACGCGCGGCGGATATGGCCGTACCGGTGGGTTGCATTAGCATCGGCAACGCTAGCGTCAATCATAGGATGGGGTGTGGTCATTTCGTTGCCAAACCAATACGAGGTGTCGGCGAAAATATTTATTGATACCCGTTCCATGCTGAAGCCGCTGCTCGCCGGCTTGACCGTTAATAATAATTCTATCTCGAATTCCGCGAGCCTAATGCGGCAAACCCTCTTAACTCGGCCGAATCTAGAAGAGGTAGCGCGCAAGACAGACCTCGATCTGGGTACCGCGAGTGATGAAGACTTTGACAATCTGATCACTGGATTGGCTAAGCGCATCGAGCTGACTGGAACGCCGCGAGACAATATCTATGAAATTAAATTCGAGGATAGCGATCCTAATAAGGCAAAACGAATTGTCGACGAGATTCTAAACTCATTTCTAGAAACAGCGTTAGGCGATAGTCGCCAGGATTCCGTCGTGACGCAGAAATTTCTCGGAGAACAGATTTCAGATTACGAAAAGCGGCTGGTAGAAGCCGAAGAGCGACTTAAGGAGTTTAAGCAAAAAAATGTAGGGCTTATGCCCGGAGATGGGGGCAACTATTACGAGCGCTTGGAGGAAGCCAAGCTTGTATTCCGCAACGCGGAACTCGACCTTCGTGAGGCGCAGAACCGGCGGGGAGAGCTAGCGCGGCAAATCGGCGGCGAAGTACCCGTTTTCGATATCATGGTCGAAGAAGACGTTTGGAATTCGGATGTCTCGACAAAATATGACGGCCGGATCCTAGAGCTCGAATCGCAACTTGATCAGCTGTTATTGCAATACACGGAAAAACACCCGGATGTTGTCGGTATTCGTCTGACTGTTAAGGCGCTCGAAGAAAAGCGCCAGGAAGAGGTAAAAAGAATTGCCGAGAATGAACGCGAAGAGCTATCTAATGTGTCAAGTTCAACTAATGAAAGCCTGGCATATCAGGAATTGAAAATTGCCTTAGGTCAGACCGATGCCGATGTCGCTGGATTAAAAATTCGAGCGGAAGAATTTAATAAACGAGTCGAAGCGTTGGCGCGATTACTTGATACGGTGCCCGAAGTAGAAGCCGAACTGCAGCGCCTCGACCGAGATTACGAACTGAACAAAAAGAATTATGAAGAGCTGCTTAAACGACGAGAATCGGCACGTCTTTCAAACGAAGTTGATAGCGAAGCTGATCATCTAAAATTGAAAGTGATCGAGCCCCCACGGATTCCGCTTATCCCGGTTGGTCCAAAACGAATTCTGATGTTCTCTGGCGTCTTGACTGGCGCTTTGGGTTTCGGCGCCGTTCTTGCCCTCTTGCTAACGCAAATCACCCCGCGATTTTATTCATCAGATGAACTCAAAGAATTCGCCCAAATACCCGTGATCGGTGTGGTGACAATGATTTCTAGCGGCAGACAGCGCACCGAGCGTTTAATGGAATTTGCCGTTTTCGGGGTCGTGTTTTTAGGGCTGATCGCAATGTATGGTGGACTGGTCGGGATGGAAACAATGCAAATTGAAATTTACACTAAGTTTGTGAGCCTAATCGGTCGTACGGTATGACTTCCATCGAACGCGCCATGGACAAAATCGAGCGGACGGTGAACCCGTCGAGCGCCGAACTCACCACGGACAGCGACTTACCTGCACCGATCCCAGAAGTTGCCACAAAACCACTGCCCGAGCTGGTTGACCTTGAACCGGAATCCGCAGTCGACGTACCGTCAGGCGACGTAGCACCGTTAACTGCTCCGCGACCAAAACTCGCCGCCGCAGTGTCGAATGCGGCCGCCACTTCACCAACACGAAACGACAATTTCGTGCTCTTGCAAGAGGACGCATTAAGTGCCGGTGGGTTTCTAACTCCGAACGGCGCTAGGACGCGACAACAAGAGGAGTATCAGCAGATTAAACGGCGCCTTTTGGCGAACATGGTGCCGGAAATGATGCAAGGGCCGAATCCCTCGAACCTTGTTATGGTGACGAGCTCGGTCCCCGGCGAAGGCAAAACATTTACCAGTAGTAACCTTGCGATCAGTATTGCGATGGAAATCGACCACACAGTACTCGCAGTTGACACGGATATCATTAAGTCGGACATGAGCGGCACGTTTGGATTGCGCAACCGCCTAGGCTTATTCGATTTACTTGGCGATCCGAGTTTGCGCATGGAGGATGTTCTTGTAAGAACGAGTATCCCGAATCTGGTCGTGCTTCCCGCCGGCACGTACGGTCAATCGAGTACCGAGTACCTTGCCAGTGCGTACATGAAAGAATTGTTGGCCGAAATGGCGCACCGTTATCCCGACCGAGTAATTTTGTTTGATTCCCCGCCGCTGCTAGCTACAACCACGGCGGCAGCCTTGGCTCGACATGTGGGGCAGCTCCTAATCGTTGTTGAGTCAGGCAAAACTAAGCAGGAGACGCTTAATGAAGCACTCAAACAGGTCGAAGGCATACCAGTTACTGGTTTGATTCTGAATAAGTCGAAGCAAACCGTGGGACCTGGCTACGGCTACTACGGTTACTACGGTTATGAATCGAGCGATTAGGGTTGGCGTTCTCACCTGAGGTCGAGCGGTTATTGTGACGTTACATCGACGATTTCTATTAAGCGCCTGTGCATTACTAGCTAGTGTAGGGGTCGGTACTGTCGAGGGCGGCGACTGGTCGTTCGTTCCGCATCTGAGTTTAAGCGAGGAGTATACGGATAACGTGACCTTGGCCGGGCAGAACACCCTCGCCGATTATATCACCTCCGTAAACACGGGATTGTCCGTCCGTGGCACAAGCCGGCGACTCAATTCGAATGTCGATTACAACGTCGAAAAGCAGATCTACGATTCCGAGGACGACTTCACCGCCCTTATACATCAGATGCAAGGGTCAACTGCTTTGACGGTTGTAGATCAACTCCTTTACTTTGAAGCGAACAGTAGTATTTCACAGCAAGTGATAAATAACCAAAGTACTTTCGGTCGCACAAACCGCAGTCGAGCTGGAAACCAGGTAAGCCTGCTATTCCGCGAATACAAGCCGATAGTGCGACATCGTTTCGGGCGATGGGCGGCATTCGAAGGTTCGTTCACCACCGGTTCGAGGTCGACGATCGGTCAGGCGGCTACCTCGGTGGGTTCCGGCGATGATGAAAGAAAATTTCTGCAGTTGTCTAGTGGGCCGGCACTGTCAGTGATGCCAGTTGAGATAACGTTCGACAGTAGTGAATCAACGTTCCAATCCGGAATAGGTAACAAGCAAGAACGAGTGGACGCGCAGATTTCTTATATCTTCGATAGGCGCTTGCGTCTAATCACTCGAATAGGAAACGAAGAGAACACGTCGTCGTCTGGAAACGGTGACCAAAAAGGTACAACGTGGTCTGTCGGGGGTACTTGGACACCGAGTTCGAGAACCGACTTTAGCGGTGATTACGGTAAACGCGCATTCGGAGAGATGTTCAATATTAGCGCGAGACATCGGCACCGTCGGTGGATACTTAGCGGCCGCTACAACGAGGATTTCCGCACTCGAACGCAGGAGTTGCGCGACTTAGTTCTTGTTCCACTTAATGACGCATTCGGCAATCCGATATTCGAACCGACAGCAAACCCCAATATTCTTAATCCGAACAACCTCGCGTCGCTAAATGAAAGCGCGTTTTTGTCAAAAAGCATCAATATCGATTTAGCCTACGAAGGTCGACATACGAATTTTTCATTCGGCTTTTTCGACACGCAACGAACGGGACAAGCGGCGACTATCGACAACACAGTAAGAGGATGGAATGCTTCCGTGAATCGCAGTCTATCGAGAAAATTCAGCGTTGGACTCAGCGTCAACTTCCGCGAAACTCTGACTGGCAATATTCTAAATAACGAAGATTTTTTGATAAGCCCTTCCGTAAATTACAGGCTTGGTCCGCACTCCGATTTGAACGTCAGTTATACGTATCGAGATGGCGGCGGACCGGATATTGACGACAATTATTTAGAAAACTCGCTCACTGCGGCCTTGACGCTGCACTACTAATCAGAACGATATGTACGAAAAATTTTATGAACTGAGCGGAAAGCCGTTTCAATTGAATCCGGACCCTGCATTTTTCTACCGTAGCACCGGACATAAGCGGGCGATGGCTTATTTGCGTTACGGATTGCAGCAAGGTCAGGGATTTATCGTTGTTACCGGCGATGTTGGTACGGGCAAAACAATGCTCGTGAAGAATCTTTTCAAGGAGATCGAAAGCGGTGATTTCGTTGCGGCGCGGATTGTGTCGACCAACGTAAAGGATCTCGATTTATTGCAACTGCTCGCCGCAGAATTCGGTTTGGAATATGAACACCAATCTAAGGCCGAGTTACTTAAAACCTTAGAAGGGTTTTTTCGGACGTCGTGCGAGATAGGCAAGCGAGTACTGTTGGTAATCGACGAAGCGCAAAATTTACCGCGCAGTGCGATTGAAGAGCTGCGCATGCTGTCCAATTTTGAGAATGATGGATTGCCACTCGTGCAAAGTTTTCTTTTGGGGCAGCGGGAGTTTAGGGCCGTTCTGCGAGCTCCCGGCTTGGAGCAATTGCGCCAACGGGTGATCGCCGCTTATCACCTTAAACCGCTGTCGGCTCCTGAGGTGAAGTCCTACGTTGAACATCGACTTAAGCAGGTTGGCTGGAGCGGAAACCCTAGCATCCAAGAGGACGTCTTCCTTGGCGTGTTCGTAGCGACGAGCGGGGTTCCGCGCCGTATAAATACACTGTTCGATCGGTTGCTCTTGAACTGCTATCTGAATGAGTCGCATGAAATTTCCGTCGCGCTGCTCGAGTCTGTACGTGGTGAAATTGAAGCAGAGCAGGGGGACCTAACTGACGAAGGTCTAGAAGCAGACGCGATTAACGCACACCTTCGTTCCGGCGCTGACATTCCTGCAGGTCCGACACGACCGTCCGATTTGCCAGATCGGTTTTCCAAATTCGAGCAACGTTTGGATCGGTTACAATCGATGATGGAAGCGCTGACCGTTGAATTGAGTAAATCAAATCTACCCCGAAACCAGATATTGAAAACTCCGATCCCGCCAAGCAACATGAACAATGGGCTTCAAGATCAGGGTTTTCCCAAATGGACCGCGGCGTTTATTTCAGTCATGGCAGCCATCGTCGTCGTCGTTGTTGTCGTCGGTGTGAATGTATTCATCCTCTAGTGGGAGCGATTTGGCTCGCGCAGTCACGGTCAGCTTTTTAGATCCAACTCGAAAGTTGCAAAATTACTTAATAACGCTATGTCTGAGCAACCAATAAACGCATTGTCAATTGACGTCGAGGAATATTTTCAAGTTTCCGCGTTTGAACCCCTAATTGCTCGTGGGGAATGGGATAGCTGGCCTCCTTCGGTCGAAGGCTCCATGACTAAATTGCTCGATGCGCTTCAGTCACGCAATATTCACGCGACGTTCTTTGTACTCGGATGGATAGCAGAACGCCATCCTCAACTGGTAAAACGACTCATCCGTGATGGACACGAACTTGCTTGTCACGGATACGATCACAAACGCCTAACGATGCAAAGTCGCGATCAAGTCCGCGAGGATTTGCGTAAAAGTAAGAAAATACTTGAGGACGTCGCAGGGGTCGAAGTCATTGGTTTTCGAGCCGCGAGTTTTTCGATAAACGTCGAAAATTTGTGGGCATTTGAAGAAATCGAATCCGCTGGATTTAAGTATAGTTCAAGTGTCTATCCGATTAAGCACGACTTGTATGGAATACCTAGTGCGCCTAGCGATCCGTTTCGGCCTGACAATGTGAGTAGCTTAGTAGAAATTCCCGTTACCACGACGTTAATCTTTAATCGGCGGTTTCCTGCGGGCGGCGGCGGCTATTTCAGACTATTGCCATACAAATTAAGCCGGGCACTGATAAGCCGTGTGAACAACACAGAAGGTCGACGAGCAAATATGTATTTCCACCCGTGGGAATTTGACCCAGAGCAGCCCCGACCCACCGGGCTTCCACTTAAAACACGCTTCCGCCACTACTTGAATCAATCTCGTTCTATGGCTCGATTTGAAAACTTATTAAACGATTTTCGTTGGGCGACGTTCGCTGAAGTTTACGCTCCGGAACTAGGCGGCGCCGTTCAGAGCGCTTCCATTTGAACAGCTTGAACGTCACTGTTCGTTCGGCCGAGGAGCGCGACCTCAAGAGCTGGGACGAATATGTAAACTCGCACGAGGAGGCGACATTTTTTCATCTCAGCGGTTGGAAACGCGTTTTTGAGCGTAGTTTTAATCACCGTACGCACTATCTAATGTGCGAAAGTGATGGCGTCCTGCTGGGTGTACTGCCGCTTGTTTGTGTCAACAGTTTGTTGTTTGGCAAAAGCCTAAGTTCGCTCGCGTTCTGCGCGTATGGAGGTGTGCTTGCATCGTCCGACGAAGCGTTTCGGCAACTCGAGACGGCTGCAATCGAATTGGCACGTGAGCTCAAGGTAGGCGCGCTAGAATTCCGATATCGCCGAGCATCTGGGGTCGATCGGGTTGGTAAAGATCTATACGAGTACTTCAGCAAACCGATCGACCCAGATCCGGATGTCAATATGAAGGCGATCCGGAGCAAGCAACGCAATATCATACGTAAGGGTATTAAGAATGGGCTAACCGCAAGAGTAGACACTGTTGATAGTTTCTATACGGCATTTTCCGAGAGTGTTCGAAATCTCGGCACACCGGTGTTCCCAAAAAAATTATTCTACGAAATTGCTGAGGCCTTTCCAGACCAAGTTGAATTTCTCAGTGCTTTCGACGGCGACACGATCGTTAGCAGCTCACTGCTCTATTACTTTCGAGACGAAGTTTGTCCGTACTATTGGGGCGGGGTGGAGGCGGCACGACGTCTGAAAGGTAATGACTATTTGTGTTGGGAAATTATGTGTCGCGCAGCGTCGCGCGGCTGCACCTTGTTCGATTTCGGACGCAGTAAAAAAGGTACAGGGTCTTATAAATGGAAGGAAAACCTCGGATTCGAGTCGCATCCCCTGTATTACGAATACGAATTAATTGAAAGTAAAGAGATGCCTAATATTAATCCAATGAATCCAAAGTACCGGTTTTTTGTGGAAGCGTGGAAACATCTCCCTTTACCCGTGACACGAGTGGTCGGTCCGTGGCTAGCCAAAGACTTGGGTTAATCAAAACATATAGTGAATGATAATCTAAACCGCGCCACTCAATGGCGTACTAGAACGGTTCTGGTCGTTGGGCTCGTGCTTTCGACCATTGCGATATACTCCGCAACAGCGCGGGATATGAGCTTAATTTGGTGGACGTCGAGTACGTTTAATCATTGCTTGCTGATCATTCCTATATCGATTTGGTTGATCAGTCAGAAACGCGACGAACTGATAAACACGGTCCTATCGTGTTCAACAAGGGCGATTGTTTGTTGTGCTGCAAATAGCGTGTTGTGGCTAGTTGGGACATTGGTTTCTGTTGCCGCTGTTCAGCATATTGCCCTAGTCGGTATGGTTATTTGCGTCGTTTGGGCGTTACTCGGCGATCGAGCATTCCGAGTAATATTGTTTCCAATGGTCTACCTGTATTTCGCCGTTCCGGAGGGCGAGTTTTTAGTTCCGTACTTGCGAGATTGGACCGCAGAAGTGGTTGTCACACTATTACGGTTTTCAAATATTCCGGTCTTTTTGGAAGGTCTATATCTCACTATCCCGAGTGGCAATTTCCACGTTGCTGAAGCGTGCAGCGGAATCAATTATCTCATTGCGACTTTAGCCGTCGGATCGGTGTTTTGTTATCTGCGTTTTCAGAGCATGTACCGAAGAATCGCGTTTATGCTGCTGGCCGTCGCGGTACCATTGTTTGCCAACGGGATCCGAGCGTACGGGATTGTCATCATTGCCCATTTCAGCGACTACAAGTATGCGTTGGGCGTCGATCACTATATTTACGGATGGGTGTTCTTCGGCATCGTCCTGTTTCTACTGTTTAGCGTCGGCTCGTTGTTCAGTGACATCAACGACGATGAACCCGCAGTCTCGACAGAAGAAGATCACCGCCAGGGACATCCGCGGAGTCCCGCCCTGTACGGCGCATTGATTCTAGTTGCCGCCGGCCTCGGTCCGATAGCCAACGCTTGGTCCAGCCGTGCGGAACTGACTCGCCACGACCTCGAGCTCCCGACAATTGCGGGTTGGTCGAGCCCAACATCGTCGACAAAGTCCTTGGGCGGAAATTTTAGCGGCCGGAGCCAACACTTGATTGCGGACTATACCGGCCCTAACGGTGAGCTCGTTACCCTAGAGGTCTCCTATTATGCAGTTAACAACAACGGTGCTGAATTGATCAATCAGACCAACTCTGCCTTTGATGATGAGCTCTGGCGAAAGGTGGATGGTGAGATTCGCACACTGCAAGTGGGTCAGGAATCGACCGACGTGAATGAGGTGCAAATACGCAGCCCGAACGAGGAACGACTTGCGTGGCATTGGTACGACGTCGATGGACGTTCTACTGTTTCGCAAGGCCGCGCGAAATTATATGAAGGACTCGGGAAATTGACGGGGCATCGACTTGGAGGTGCCAATTTTATAATCTCAACCTTGGTTGAGAACGACACGTCACGGGCATCGCGGATCTTAGGTAATTTTATTACGGCTTCAAATTTGAATCTTTCCGCCCTTATTCCTGCCGAGCGCGACGAGTAGATGCACGAACAACCTATCACGGTTGCACACGTTATTTTTCGCTTCGACATTGGAGGGTTGGAAAACGGGTTGGTAAATCTCATCAATCATCTAGATGAGACGCGTTATCGCCATCTTATTATTTGTCTAAGTGACTACAACCAAGAGTTTGCGAATCGTATAACAACTTCTAATACTAAAATATTCAGTCTAAACAAGCGGCCGGGTAATGATGTCCGAGCATTGTACCGACTTTATCGATTACTCAAACGCGAGCAACCCAACGTACTACATACGCGAAATTTTGGTGCACTAGAAGCTCAAATGATTGGCGCGATGCTCCGCATTCCAATGCGCGTGCACGGTGAGCACGGGTGGGATGTCGACGATCTCACTGGCGCCAGATTGCGATCGAGATTAGTTCGGCGAGTCGTCGGCAGAACAGTGCATCGATTTATCACTGTTTCCGTTCACCTTAAGGAATACCTGATTAATACTGCGAAGGTACCAGAGAACAAGGTTACACAAATTTACAACGGAGTTGACGATCGTCTGTTCCGACCTGTGCCGGAAAAGGCCGATCCCGATCACATCGTAATAGGTACTGTTGGCCGCATGCAGACGGTGAAGAATCAAATCTTACTTGTTGAGGCATTTATTCGTCTCGTTGAGATGGACGTGAAGTTCGCGGGATTGGTGCGACTAAGAATGGTTGGAGATGGGCCCTTACTGTCCGTGTGTGCGAACCGCTTAGAGGCAGCCGGCGTCGCCAAACAGACTGAATTGATAGGCGCGTCGAATAATGTAGCCACTGAACTACGTAATCTTGATATTTTCGTTTTGCCGTCGTTAGCAGAAGGTATTTCCAATACGGTTTTGGAAGCCATGGCGACCGGTCTTCCGGTGGTGGCGACGAATGTTGGCGGGAACAGCGAACTAGTTGTTGACGGTGAGACAGGCGCTATTGTGCGTCCGAACGACTACGATCATCTCGCCGAAACGTTACGACGATACGTCGATGATGAGGCGCTTAGAACGAGCCATGGAGAAGCTGCTAGGCAACGGGTCAGCGATAAATTCAGTTTGAAACATATGGTTCAAGGCTACGATATGCTGTACAAATCTGTCGCGCAAACGGCGAGAGCGAACGCCTAATGTGCGGCATCGCTGGCATATTCGACCTCACGGATCGTCGCGAACCCCAAGAGCTATTACTAAGACGAATGACGGATAGTTTGGTCCACAGAGGTCCCGACGAGTCCGGGCTTTTTCGGCAACCTGGAATTGGCTTAGGACATCGGCGACTGTCGATTATCGATCTAAGTAGTGGTCAGCAGCCGATGGTTAATGATGACCGTAGTTGCACATTGGTGTACAACGGTGAGATCTACAACTACCAAGAACTGCGGGACGAGCTTGTAGCCTGCGGCAAGGTCTTTCGCACACAGTCTGACACTGAAGTCTTATTGCGTGGTTGGGAGCAATGGGGCGAGGGTGTCATGAATAGATTGCGTGGCATGTTTGCCTTTGCGATTTGGGATCGGGCCCGAGATTCTGTCTTCTTGGCGCGCGATCGATTAGGCATCAAGCCGCTCTACTATGCTCACTTAGCGTCTGGTTTGTTAATCTTCGGATCCGAACTAAAAGCGTTGACGATTCACCCCGAGCTAAGACGAGAAATTGATCCCTACGCGATCGATGAATACTTCGCCTACGGATACATTCCCGAACCGCGTACAATTTTCAAACAAGCACGCAAGCTGGAACCCGGGCACACGGCAATGGTGCGGCATGGCGATAAAGACATCCAACCACGGCAATACTGGGACGTGAAATTTCGAACTCAAGTGGGACGCAATGTAGATGAGTTGTGTCTGGAGCTTACGCAACGAATTTCCGACGCCGTTAAAGTCCGGTTAGTCTCTGAAGTACCGATTGGCGCATTTCTGTCAGGTGGCGTGGACTCCTCGGCGATTGTCGCGACGATGTCAAAACTACAAGAGGATCCTGTCAATACCTGCTCGATAGGCTTTGATACAGCGGCTTTCGACGAGTCGAATTACGCTCGAGCAGTTGCTAAACAATATGGCACTAAACATTTAGAGCGAATCGTTGATCCGAACGACTTTGATCTTGTCGACCGATTGATCGATCTCTACGACGAGCCGTTTGCCGATAGCTCCGCAATACCCACCTATCGCGTTTCAGAACTCGCTAGGCGACAAGTCACGGTTGCGCTATCTGGCGATGGCGGCGACGAAATTCTTGCCGGTTATCGACGCCAGCGCTTGCACATGGTCGAAGAGCAAGTCCGAAGGCGAATTCCGATAGGGATCCGTAAGCCCTTGTTCGGATTGTTAGGGACTGTCTACCCTAAAGCGGATTGGGCCCCGCGAGTTTTTCGCGCGAAAACGACATTCAAAGCGCTTGCTATCGATTCCGTTACGGCCTACTTCAACACGGTTTCAATTTGCAATGACGCTTTCCGGAATCGTTTATTTTCGAAATCGTTCACGAGCGAATTGCAAGGTTACTCGGCGGTTGAAGTAATGCGGCGTCATAGCCAGAGCGGTCCGGACCATCCGCTCTCGCAAATTCAGTATCTTGATATAAAAACCTATTTACCTGGCGACATTTTAACTAAGGTCGATCGGGCGAGTATGGCGCATTCACTTGAAGTTCGAGTCCCGTTACTTGACCATCTCCTCGTAGATTGGCTCGGTGGAATACCTCCGGAGATGAAATTGAACGGGAGCGAAGGAAAATATTTGCTCAAGCGGGCGATGGAACCGCTGTTACCGAAATCTATTTTGTATCGCCCGAAGATGGGTTTTTCAGTCCCACTCGCACAGTGGTTTCGGGGACCGTTAAAGCAGCGCCTCGCAGACACCGTGAACGGTGAGCGATTGATGGACACAGGCTATTTCGATCGTGATTATTTGCGAAACTTAGTGGATTCGCATCAATCTGGTCGGCGTGACAATAGTGCGCCATTGTGGATGCTATTTATGTTCGACGCCTTCTTAAAAAAGAATTTTGAATAAGCGTCAGCGCCTAGGCTGCGCGTAAACGATCCCCAACAAGCGCCGACTTAGCGCGTTGAACACTAAATCGGAAAGGCGGCGCCAATGCTGAGCTTTGAACGGTTTGGATATGCGGCCAAAATCTAATCCGATTTAGGTTCGTTAAATCTGGGCTCGGAATATCACACCAATTACTTTTCCCTATTACAAGTGAGCAGCAGATTGTGACGCTCGGTAACTCAGTTATATCGTCAATCAAATGGCAAATGGCCTTCCGCTTTTCGGCACAAATTGCGAATTGGGGCATCACATTAGTAATCATTCGGATTCTTACGCCGCAGGATTACGGTCTCTTTGCGCTTGCTGGATTTTTTATTGGCCTGCTTACCTATCTTAATGAGTTTGGGCTGGGTAGCGCGTTGGTGCGCCAGCAGACGCTTGACGAGTCACTTGTACGTAGCGTCGCCGGGTTTACTGTTTGCGTAAACGCGGCGGTTTTTCTGGTGCTTCTGTTCGGTGCACCGTTTATCGCAGGTTACTTTGACGAACCGCGTATCGAGATGATCGTTCGCGTCCAGTCGCTACAGTTTCTACTGATGGCATTCGCGATGGTTCCATCAAGTTTGCTTAGTCGGGACATGCGCTTCCGGGCAAAAGGGGCTGTCGATTTCGCTGCGATGATAGCAAGCGCAATAACCACATTCACTCTCGCGCTGCTCGGCTACGGGGTGTGGGCGCTCGTATTCGGTAGCCTGGCGGCGTCCTTCGCGCAAGCCGTTGGGGTGAACCTGGCAATCGGCCGGTTGATTGTCCCGTCTTTCTCGTTTCGAGGGATAGGCCAAGTAATAGGCTTTGGAGCGACGGTGACAGCGACTCGTGTTCTATGGTATCTGTACACGTCGCTGGACACTCTCATTATCGGGAAGGTTTTGGGTACCTATCTTGTCGGTATCTACGATGTTGCTCGACAGCTTGCAGCGATGCCGATGATTAAAGTGTCAGGTATCTTGAACGATGTTGGGTATTCTGCATTCTCCAAGGTACAGGACGATCCGGTTCTACTTGCGGAACACTATCTCAAAGCTATTCGTCTAATCGCGCTGTTTGCGTTCCCGGTGTTTCTCGGCATGTCGGTTACTTCCAGGGAAATCGTGGCGGTCGTGTTAGGTGACAACTGGTTAGCTGTTGCAATGCCACTTCAATGCGTCGCGCTACTGATACCGTTTCGCATGATGAACAACATTAGTGCACCGGCACTAATGGCGATTAACCGCCCCGAGATCAGTCTAATTGGGACCGCAATTGGTCTCGCTCTAATGCCACTCGCAACTTGGATTGGGACCCATTGGGGATTGGACGGTGTCATCGTCTGTTGGTCAATTGCGTACATCATTTTGTGGTTAATTATCCAACGGATTTCGTTACCAGTTTTGAGAATTCAATACTCCGAGCTCTGGGCTGTTATCCGAGATCCCTTATTCGCGTCCTCGGTAATGTTTCTGGCGGTGGAACTTATAAGAATGTCGCTCCTGGACACGAACTCCGTAATCGTTTTACCGACCCTCGTTATGTCTGGCGCGATTATTTACGGCGCCGTGATGTACTCAATTAACAAGGCACTTCTGTATGAGGCAATCGATGTAATTCGCCGTTAGGCGAACAGACAAATCGGTTCGCAATTAGGTCTGCGTTTTATGCGAGTTGAATAGATTGAGCCACCGATCACGGCTTTCGCCGGTCTTAGGATTTCACAAGATGCCCAAATAAGAACGATGCGGCGAAATGCGCTTCGTGAACGACTTCCACACTTTTTACACGACCAAACTTAGATAGCACTGACTTCAGAGAATCCGTTGTATAAGTTCTGACGTGGGTGGGTTCGTCTATGGGACCAAGGCAATTGTTTGGCACATAGATTAGCGCTTCCCCTCCCGGCTTTAGTACTCGGACTATTTCGCGCAGAAAACGCTTATGAAATAGAATGTGCTCCATCACCTCTGATGCGATGACAACATCAAAAGTATCGTCTTCGAATGCAATCTCCGGCAGCACGCCGTCGCGCATTTCGATCCCCATTGCCGATAACCTTTCTACGGCTAGGGCCGAATGTTCAAGCCCATGTAGATGCAGATATCCATCTGTCTTAAGCGACCGGAGCATGCTTCCGGTACCACAGCCGACATCAAGGATTTTGTCTTCTGGTGACGTTAACTTGCGGATCGCAGACAAGCGTTGTGGCCATGTTCGGCCGACATCGTCCCAGGTCTCCGCCAGAAGTACATCCCAGTCGAATTCAGAGTTTTTCCTCGAAAATAGACTGCCTACCAAGTAGTAGAGGACAGGCGTGTTTTTCGAAAAGAAATTTTTCAGTCGCCAAGGCATGATGTTCATCGAGTCGTTTCGTCCCTTGTAGCTTAGGCTTCACAGATATCCTGCAATTTGGAGTAACCGACGACGGTTACGCGCTCAGGAGATTATAGAATCTAACGACTTCGGGTATCCATATTGGTACCCGATATTGCGCACTGGTGTTGAAAAAAAACCGGCCAGCGCGAGATCGCGAAACATTTCTATCGGCGATTGATGACGAAACCGTTCGAAGAAATTTAAATTACGTAAATAAACCCGCGGGATCTTGAAAACGATCGAGATTGGGATGTTCGAGTTTCGCTGATGCAGTGTGCTTCGTGACACTGTCTCCAAGATAGTTACACATCGTCGCGATGAAAGAGATGTTCACAATTGGTTTCGAGGGTCTTTGCTGTACTGCATCTGGGTTGAACGATAATAGTGCTGGCGGAATGCCATAACGTCCTCTATGGAGAGCGGTCGTCAAGAACGAAAGCGTGATTGTCATTTTGTGAAACGGACTGCTCCAATAATTTAGACGCTTACCGCTAGAATTACGGTCGTGATAAAGCGACGAAAAAGGGCACTCAGTAAAATGTGAAATGTCACCCAGGCCACAGCGATTGCGATCGGGTATTCGGGATGCTCGCCGATAACCCGGCATTGGGGCATGAATTCATTACGTTCGCTGGCGCCATCGGGGAAGTAATGTGATGGCGTGATCCGCGTATGTTATCGAAGGTCGGGGGTTGTCCGTTGTCTAGGGCCGCAACAGCAGGGTACTAGTCGAAACTGAGGGCCCCACCTAGTTTATCGCGATGCTTGGGGAGGTATGGCTATCGTATTTTACTGATTGGAAATTTCTTCCTGGTCGACAGGATAAATCTCTGCAAGTTCGGTTTGAATCTTTTCTTTGATCTGTCGGTGAATTAATGGGCGGACTTCTGTTCATTAGCGTAGTTCCTGTCACGACGTTTTATAAGCGACGTTTTTTTCGAATCGCCCCTTTTTCTCGATCTACCAGTGGCAACAGCCGTTCTGTGTGCCTTCACGCGATGACGTTATTGAGAATCCATGGAGGCGGTATCTAAATGAAACTTGGGGAAAAACCGAGACCACAACGGCGGATACCCCCGGAGGTTCAGTGTCGCCTCAGCTAAGCTTGCCCAACGAAAAGCGGGGCAGCAGCGTGACAGATTTTAACGATTGTGTGTGGAGCGGGTGAGGTATCGCTAAACTATCGTTCGTTGATTTTCGCATTCGCACCAAGGTACAAAGCTAGCAGCGGGCACATGCGGCGTTTTTGCTGATCTACCCGCACTGCGCAGTTTCGAGACGACTTCTGAGGCGCCCCGATCGTGCGGGCTGTCAAATTTTTGCGATCGATACAGGCGCGAATATTTAAAGATTGTGGTTTAACGGCCGTTTCACTTGTCAGAAACACGAGCTTCACCCATATTTGCGCAAGCTTCAGGCTACAATAATTTCTCCTACCTAAATATTAATACCCTATGTCACGACTATTGCATGAAACCTTGCTGGAAACTGTCGATTCGAAACCGGATGCGCCGTTGCTTCGCCATAACAAATACGCTGCGCAGTCATTTGGTGAATTCCTACGTAACGTCGAAGCATTAGCCAAAAATCTTATAGACGCTGGACTTGCACCGAACGATCGGGTCGGGATCTATCTTGAAAAACAGCCGCTAGCGCCGACGGCGTTTTACGCGACGACCATGGCCGGCGGGGTTTTCGTACCGCTGAACCCTATTCTGAAACCGCAGCAGGTCGCCTACATCCTTCGGGATTGTAATGTGAAGTTGTTGGTCACTAGTCCGCAACGATACGCCGGGATGGTGACAGAGCTATCAAGCTGTCCGGATTTGGAGACGATCGTTTTGTCGTCCGAGCTGCCGAATGACGGGCAACTGGCGCATCGACATATCGTGTGGAACAAAGCCCCTGAAACTGACTGCAAGCGGGTGAACGTTCGCCGCATCGATCACGATATGGCAGCCATTCTCTACACCTCGGGAAGCACTGGGAAGCCGAAAGGCGTGATCATTTCGCATCGTAATATTGTCGCCGGCGCGGTTAGCGTTTCTGATTATTTGAGCATTACTTCGGATGATCGACTGCTCGCGGTACTGCCTTTTAGTTTTGACTATGGTTTGAACCAGTTGACCAGCGCCGTGTTGAACGGGTCCACGTGCGTATTGCTTGATTATCTTCTACCTAACGACGTCATCAAGGCGGTTGTGAAGTTTGGAGTCACGGGTTTGGCGGCCGTCCCGCCCCTGTGGTCGCAACTTGCGCACTTAGATTGGCCTACTGAGGCACGCGACTCTTTGCGTTATTTCACAAATACCGGCGGCTCAATGCCGGAGCAAGTATTGCAGTCTCTGAGGGAGAAACTCCCGACGACAGCGCCCGTGTTGATGTACGGCTTAACGGAAGCATTTCGCTCGACCTATTTGCCTCCAGATGAAATCGACAATCGTAGGGGCTCAATAGGAAAGGCCATTCCGAACGCGGAGATCCTCGTTGTTGGCAGTAACGGGGAGATCGTCGGACCGAATGAACCTGGTGAGTTGGTGCACCGGGGTGCGCTCGTGTCGCTAGGTTACTGGAACGATCCGGCGCGAACCGCTGAGCGTTTCAAACCCGTACCAGGTTCGCTTTCCGGACTGCCGATGCCCGAGATCGCTGTGTGGTCTGGCGATACCGTAACATCCGATGAGGCTGGTTTTCTTTATTTTGTCGGACGAACCGATTCAATGTTGAAAACATCGGGTTATCGAGTGAGTCCTGAGGAGATCGAAGAAGTCGCCTACGCGAATCCAAATGTAATCGAAGCGGCTGCAATTGGCATTGCCGATATCTCGCTCGGGCAGGCGATTGTTTTAGTCGTGTGTGTTCACGACGCAGATGAGTCATTTGTTGAACGCCTAATAGCCGAGTACCGAAAAGCTGTCCCTGCGTATATGGTCCCATCGAGAGTCGTAAATCGTGATTCAATACCTCATAACGCGAATGGAAAGATTGATCGAAAATCACTTTCCGAAGAGTATTCCAAGTTGAATGAAACGTATGATACTGCCAACGGGTAATGACTAAGAAATCCGCAGACCATGTGCGCCTTAGCACCATCGAATGCGTCGGCGCTGAGCTCGCTATTGGTGGGATCCCGGTCAGCGAAATTGCGCTACGTGCCGGGGCCACACCATTTTACGCCTACGACCGTGCGCTCCTTGAGCAGAGAATCCAGCAACTTCGGGGCGCACTACCCAGCGAGATAAATTTACATTACGCGATTAAGGCTAATCCATTGCCTGCCGTCGTTGGCTTTATCGGAGCCCGCGTGGATGGATTAGACGTCGCGTCGCAATTGGAAATGCAAGTCGCGCTTAACTCAGGGATGTCGCCGGAGCACATTAGTTTCGCGGGTCCCGGGAAGCGTATTCCGGAACTGCGAGCAGCAATAGGTTCGCGAATATGTCTGAACGTCGAATCCGAATTAGAGATAAGGCGAGCGGCTGAGATTTCCGAAGAACTCGGAATCACAGCTCGCGTCGCAGTGCGAGTGAATCCCGATTTCGAACTGAAAGGTTCCGGCATGAAAATGTCCGGTAGTCCCGGCCAGTTCGGCATTGATGCTGAACGAGTGCCAGCGGCCGTGAAATCGGCTGTCGACTTAGGTCTCGCGATAGAAGGGCTGCATATATTTTGTGGATCGCAAAACCTCAATAGTGAAAATATTATTGACGCGAATCGACAAACCTTGAGTTTGGCTGCCGATTTGCGTGAGCGCTGCGATGTCGCAATGCCGCGTATCAACATTGGTGGAGGTTATGGAATTCCG
The DNA here is from genome assembly GCA_047611805.1 of Gammaproteobacteria bacterium. Lineage (GTDB taxonomy): Bacteria > Pseudomonadota > Gammaproteobacteria > UBA11873. The sequence goes on along the minus strand of JBLFWX010000028.1, from coordinate 35,541 downwards.
TATTTTCCGGGGGATCAGAACCTGGACCTAGCGGCCGTTGGCGAAGCGCTCCACATTTTGATAGATGAGTCGCGGTCGCGCTTAGGGGATTGCGAGTTTGTCGTCGAACTTGGTCGGTACATCACGGCCGAGGCTGGTTTCTACGTCACTCGTGTTATTGATATTAAAAAATCGTGCGGCAAAGATTTCGCAATCGTCGATGGTGGTCTACATCATCATTTAGCGAATTCCGGTAATTTTGGGCAGATACTGAGGAAGAATTACCCGGTTGTTGCCGCCTGCAAAATGGATCAGATGGCCGACACTGAGGTATCAATCGTGGGTCCGTTGTGTACGCCGTTAGATAAGGTGGCGGATCGAATGATGTTACCTGCACTCCACGTGGGTGATCTTATCGTGGTGTTTCAATCAGGCGCCTACGGCTTTTCCGCTAGCCCTCATTTATTTCTAAGCCATCCGACCCCAGTCGAACTATTTGTGTGATTAGAAAACCATTACTCATGCTAGATCTAAATTCACCTGCAAATTCTAGAACCGAGAATCCCCTTGCCTAGTTTATGAAACCATTGAATCGGCTAGTAAGCTTAACGTAACGAACGAGTGAAACTTCAGAGAATATGTGCGGTATAGCTGGTATTTTCCACCGAGATCGATCTCGTCATCCCGATCCCCGAGTCTTGGCCCATATGAGTGCTTTGATAGAACATCGGGGTCCAGACGGTGAAGGGCTGTTTGTCGCCGACAACGTCGGTCTCATTCATCGCCGTTTATCCGTTATTGATATTGCTGGTGGTCGCCAACCAATGCGCGACGCGGTTAGCGGCAGGACCTTGGTCTACAACGGCGAGATATACAATTATCGGGCTCTGCGGGAGAAACTAAGCTCACGGGGCCAGGTGTTTCATACCGATAGTGATACGGAGGTACTGCTGCATCTCGCGAATGCAGACGACCTCTCTTGGTTGGAAGATGTTAACGGAATGTTTTCGTTCGCAATGTGGGATGAAAATCGACATTCGCTGTCGCTATTTCGAGATCGGGTAGGGATTAAGCCGCTTTACTACGCGATTACAGACGACACCTTTATATTTTCGTCCGAAATTAAGCCGCTCCTCGCTTATCCAGGTTTCGACCGGCGTGCTAATACGAAGCGCATCGCGGAATACATCGCTTTTAGAACGATCGTCGGACAAGAAACCTTATACGAAGGGGTCTACGAATTGGCTCCCGCTTCGATGATGGTCATTTCGGAGGATTCGTTCGCACCTCGCGTACGCACTTACTGGCCAACAAGCTCTAACGTCTATGCGGCCACCGATCTCGATCCAAATGAATCTGCGGAAGCGCAGTTCGAAGTTCTGATGAAGCAATCTGTGCGCCACCGGCTCGTGGCAGACGTTCCGGTCGGCTCATTTAACAGTGGTGGTGTTGATTCGAGTCTAAACGCCGCAATTATGCGTAATATTACTGGCTCTGAGATTCACACCTTTTCTGTCGGATTCGACGAACCCGAATACGACGAAAGTAAATACTCCAACCTAATCGCGCAACATATTGGTTCTAACCATCACAGTCTGGTCGTTACTGGCGCGGACTATCGAGATAGTTTCGAGAAAACACTTTGGCACTTGGAGGAACCGGTTGGGCATGCACACACAGTGCAGCTTATGTTGTTGAGCAAGATCGCGCGAGAGTATGTGACGGTAGCATTAACTGGCGAAGGTGCTGACGAAGTGTTCGGTGGTTACCCGCGGCTTCAGATCCCCGCATTAGCGTCCTATTTTAATTTGTTGCCGAGCGCGTTGGTGTCCGTTTGTCGATCCGCAAGCGAGTCTCTGGGTATGCGACGTGCTGTGAAACTGTTTGAAAATGCACACGATCTGAACAAGAGCATTACTGAGAATTCTCGCTGCGTACCAGAATCAACCTTAGGGGGAATTTTCAAAACGAGCAGTGAGTACACGGAGCGAAAGGCGATCATGGCGGGTCTAGACGACAACGCCTTGTCGGTTATCGGTAAAGCGCTACTTTTTGACCAAAGTACCTATCTTCCACCGCTGTTAAATAGATTGGATAAGGCCAGTATGGCGAGTGCACTTGAATGTCGAGTCCCGTTTCTCGATTACCGGTTAGTCGAATGGAGTCGTACAATCGCAGACAAATACAAAATCCGACCAGGTCGAGAGAATAAAGTCCTGGTAAAAAGAGTCGCTGAACGTTGGTTGCCGAAGGAAATCATCTATCGACGTAAAGTAGGATTTGGCACCCCGCTTGCAGAGTGGTTGCGTGATGATAATGTGCTTAAACCTTTTGCCGGCACGATACTCGACGAGCAGGCTCGTTCCAGAGGGTACTTTAATGAGCAGACTGTTGCGCAGTTGTACTCGCAACACATGAGCGGACGAGTCGATCATCAAGAGGCGTTGTGGGGCTTGCTGACGCTCGAGCTTTGGCATCGAAAATTCATCGACGCCGACGCAACAAAAGATGTGCGTCCAAATTTCGAAGCGGTCGAAGCCGCGATCCGTCTGGGTCCTCAAGAGTTTTCTTGAGTCATTCTAATGTTCCTGAAAACACTGTTAAGAACACGATAATGTGATTTCACTATGATTGGCGCACAAGCAATTTACCGAGTCGGTATGCGATACAGAAGCCCTTTAATCGCACAGCGACTAAAGTTTCTGATGTGCTCACAGCATTGGAGTCGTGACGAGATTAGAGATCATCAGAACACGACGCTTGCGGGGCTGGTGAATCACGCAATCGAGTCATCGGAATATTATCGTGAATATTACGGTCGGTTGGGTATATCCGTTGATACCGTGAAGACGATCGACGATCTTCCGGCATTACCTCTGATCGAAAAAGCGGATGTGTTGGCGAACGCACTTCGGATTCAGGTGAATAATTATCCGGAGCATTGCTTCTATTCTGAAACCTCAGGTAGCACTGGTTCGCCGCTTGTTTTTTATCGCAACGCGGACTGGGATGCGTGGCACCAAGCCTCGGTAATGCGCGGCTTGGCCTGGCACGGCGTCGAACCATGGGACCGAAATGGTTATCTGTGGGGCTATAATTTATCGTTTGCGAAACGCGTTAAGACACGTGCACTCGACGAAATCCAAAATAGGTTTAGGCTGTTTTCCTACGATAACAACGAGATCGACAAATTCATCACGAAACTTCGTCGCGCGAAATACATCGGCGGTTATTCGTCGATGATCTACGAGGTGGCGAAGCGCATCAATGAAACTGGACGGGCAAATGAACTGAACTTGAAGTTTGTCAGAGGTACGTCTGAGAAAATATTGGATAGCTATCAGCACGAAGCGCAGTCTGCTTTCGGGCGAAAAATCAGTAGCGAATACGGTGCCGCAGAATCAGGCATTATCGCGTTCGAGTGTCCCGAAGGTGCGATGCACATCAATTCTGAGACGACCCTGGTCGAGGACCTTGAAGGAAAGATCGCAGTCACTAATCTGGTTTCAAGATCGTTCCCAATAATCCGTTACTTGCTAGGTGACGAAATCGAACTTGATCTGGACGCTAAGTGCGGCTGTGGACGCTCGCATCCGGTTCTAAAGGAAGTAACGGGGAGAATCGGGGCCAAGATTGTTGGCCACAACTCCAACTATCCGAGCCTAACCCTGTACTACGTCTTTAAGAATCTTGCGCAGGAAAACAACGTCGTTTTGAACTATCAGGCCGTTCAAGACACGCGCGGAAAGATCGAGCTGCGTATCGATCGTTCGCTAGAGGAGCATGAGCAGATCATGCTCAATGCTGAAATTACTAAGTATTTTGGTCGCGACTTAGACGTCGATCTCGTTGAGAATTCGAACTTGCGTTCTACTACGCATAAAAAGCGCGATTTTGTCTCGTTACTCTGATCTAATCCGGAGACGCGTCGTGTTCTGCGCGAATAGCAGGGTTGAAACGGAGCTGTAATCTACTGTGATCGCTTACTATTTTAAGCTACTTACCTGGTGTGCCGTACTATTTATTCCCGCGTACTGCTGGTCAGCGTCCGACGGGAGCCGCGAATTGCAAGATGTGGAGGCCCGTATACTCCATACCGATCGGGAGAAATTACACACTCAACGCCTGAAGCTGCTCGAACGCCTCACAGATAGACATCCCGATGTTGTCCGTATCAATTCTGACATTCAAGACTTAGACGCCAGAATCGCTGCCTTATCAAAAATAGCCGAACCTAAAACCGAGCTTGAGACTGTCTCACTAGCGAATCCGGTTTCGGCTGGGGTGGCATCGGAAATAAAGGTCGCTAAAGCGCCGTCCCCGCAGCTTGTCGAGCGCAGAATTCAGTACGACGATTCTTTCAACAATGTGTGCGCCCGGCCTGGCGTATTAGCCTGTTTCGATTTCGAAGGAGACTCGCCGATAGAAAGCACGATGTCGTCGAAAAAGGGGGCATTGTCTCTTGACAGCAAAGGTGCTGAGCAGCCGAAATACGAACGAGGCTTTCGCGCGAGGGGCCGCACGAGTCTGCGAATGAATTACTTAGCTAGCGACGCGGCCAATCATGGTGCGTTCGACGTGCTGATGGATGAATACGAAGAGGGAGACACGATGGTGGTTCAGTGGCGCCAGTGGTTCTCGCCCGAGCTAGTGGTTCATTTTGATGAGAACCGATTGCCCGTTTACCCAAAGGTTGGCGGTGACGGGTCGAAGCAACTGACGATCGCCGAAATTGGCGATACCAATGGCTGCTCGTTCGGTGGCTTCGGATTAACAACCTCGCGATTCCTCTTTTTAGTGATTTCGCATGGTTGCAATATTTGGTATGTGCCGAATAATCGAGATCCAACGGGAACGGATCGTGCCGATCTGGATTTTCAACCCGGCGGCGACAATACGTGTCGCTACAATTACCAATCGCACGCGAGTTATCTTAGAGACGTCGACTACGTATATCCGACGGTTCCTAAGAACTTGTTAGACGAGCCGAGATTCTCCGATTCAGTCGGTGAGAATTTAGTTCACGGTTGCTTCGGTTGGTTACCGAATCAGTGGATTACGTTTCGGTTTGAACTCACAATTCAATTTTGCCGAGAGGCGTGGAACACCAACGAAATCCCAGAGTCTTGCCGGGATCTGCCTGGGCGCGTGCGTTATTGGGTGAAGTATTCGAACGAGCGCCGACCGTGGTTGGTTTACGACAAGCAAATGCCGACGCGCTGGCACGACGCGCATTCGGGTCGATTCGGTCATTTCAAATTCACCCCGTACAACACAAACGAGAAACCGCTCCCAAATAAGCCGCCGGCGTTCACCTTGTACGACGACATTATTTTCGCAAAAAATGTCACGGATCTTCCTTGGCCCTCAGACTAAGCCGGACATGCACCTAGTATTTATAGCTTATCGACAACATAAGAATCTAGCGGGTCAATGGGGCGCCTGATACTCATACGCTCCGGCATCGACAGTTCCGTTCATCAAGCGACTCTTTTTTGTGATCGGGTGCATATATTCGAATTCTGGGGCTAGTGGATACCCGTCGATAGCATCTAGCTCGACACCCGCATCAACAGCCTTTGATGTCGAAACGAGTTCGTAGTTGAAATTTTCGCGAGAAACAATTCCCGCGTCGCGAGAATAAATATTGTCGAAACTTGCATCGATGCCCGCCATTTCTTCTGAATGCCAAAAGTACCAAGAATTGTAGTCAGCGTGGACGTTGCCAGCCATTACGGCGTTGCCTTCAACGGTTGTCCCGTGCCCGATGAAAATGTTGTTATAAACGTACGCCAACTCGCTCGCCCACTGCCGTATAAACACACCATCAGAACGATCATTGACCATCGTATTGTGCGCGACGATAAGAAGATTGCCCGTGCGCTTTTGGGACTCTGGCGCGAATGCAACGAGATGTTCATTATTGGTGTAGCGGCTTTGCTGTATCGTATTTCCAAATACCACCGCGCGACCACCCTCTGAAAAGTCTAATGAGTAATTGCCGGTGCCAGCTACGCCATCGAGGATGCGGTTGTAAGCGACAGTGGTCGATAGGGCCCGACTTTTTATACTCGATCCAGTGCGCGCGTGATGGATATAGTTGAATCGAAAAATCGCGGATTTAACGGCACCAATGTAGACCTGATGCGCTTGTCCGTTTAAGTGGCCATTGCGAGCAAGTTCCGAATGCTCAATCGTGATCGTTGATTCCGGATTTTGCGATGACAGCAAAGCAGTTTCATTATCGCGAAAGAAGCAATGACTAATATGCAGATTGGCTCCTTCGCTTCTAATTCCTGCGCCGTTGTTATCAATACTTACTGCGTTTATAAAGCCGACGTTTTCTATACGATAGTTATCACCTTGGATCACCCATATGGCTTTTTCCTGAGCTAAGGGCGTGTCGCTTGCATCTAGTATGGCGATTCCGCCTCGACCGCGAATGAGGACGTCATTCGCCAGCCATATGGACGTTTCGTATGGGTACACTCCAGGCGCGATTTCAATTATGTCGCCGTCGCGCACCGCTTTTGCAGCGTCGCTCACGCGTAAGAAATCTTCGGCAGGGCCGACGCTTAATATTTGGCCGTAGCCAAAACCGTTCGGCGTCACGGGCGGCGTGAGCGCAAAGTGAGATAAGTCTTCTATGGGATCGGACGTATCGGGGGCTGCCGTCGGTTGAATGATCCGTGCGGCACGAGAGAGGATATCGCTGGCGAATTCGCTCCGTGAACGGGCGCGATTTGATATCTCTACCAGTTGGAATGAGATCCACGTCGGACCCTCTTGCACAACACAGGCGGCAACGACGAGGAGTAACAAGTTTACGCCGATCCCGCAAACGATTAGGTACGAACGCAGGGTGCTGCGGATCATACGACCCATCTTCATCACTTTGTGTTTGCTAGTTCGGTGGCCCATTTGACGGTGAGGTCTTGTACTTGTGAACGCCATTCCCGCGAGGCAAACGTATGGTTCGCGTCGTGAAGGTCGATTCGAGTTAGGTTCGTAATTTCGATTGTTTTACGCCACTGACTATTACTGTTGATTAAGCTTCGAAACTCTTCCGCAGTTAAATCTTTTCCGCTAAGGATTAAAAACACGCGGCCATTAAACTCGGTTAAACCCAATCGCATCCGTTCGATGAAATGGAGATCTTCCGGGCCGCGATTGACCTGTGGCGAGCGGTTAGCTAGCGCTTTGCGGATGTAACCTGCCAAACTTCCAATTGAATCTCTCAGATCGAGATCTAATCTGAATAGCTTGTGCCAAAACTGCCTACTTCTGAGCCGTTCTAGGTAATAGCTTTTTAGGCGGGTTCGCGCCTCAATTTCGTCAGTATGGACCCATGGATTTAAAAGAATGAGCGCTCCGATACGCGCGTCACTTGGCGCATACATCATGGCGGCAGACGCTGCGTCACAGAGTCCCCACAACGCGACAGAGCTAACTTTTGTTCGGTCTACGAATAGATTGACGGCGCAATGTATGTCCTGATTCAATTCGTCGAATGCGACGGCGTCGTTCGCGCAATCGCCGGTTCCGCGGTGGTCAAAACGCAATACCGGTATCCCATTTTCAGCGAGCGCTCGAGCTAGCAAGACGAATTGACGATGACTACCAACACGATATTGTGGACCACCGACGATTATTACGATACCGACCTTGGCCTCGGTTGATACGGAATGCAGGATCGCCGTGGACGGTGCGCCTGCGCAGTCGAAAGCAATGGGCGTTTCGTTGAGCGGCATCGACGCTTACGGAAAAATAGTGTTGACGGTTAATTCAGCGATTTCGATGGGCGCCGAAATTTCCTGAGTTGTCCAAAATTGTTCTGCAGTAACGGTTTTTCCCATCGCCGAAGTTCCGCCGGAACGAAGGTGCTCTAAGAAACTGGCGCCCGGGGCGGTCAACTTATCTGAAATTGTCGAACGAAACTCGAAGAACTCGATCATTCCGCATCGATTTGCATCTAAGGCCTTCAACTTCAATTGACGGATAGCGAGTGCGAGTTCCGCGTTTAGTTCGTAACCGGCCACTTCTACTGACTCGCCGGCTTCGAACATTTCAATTAAATCGCTTATAGACTCCTCTATGCCTGCAAAGCGGTTCGACAAGACTCGTAGTCTCAAGAGCTGCTTCAAAAATTGCTCACCGTCGTAGACGGGTTGCCACATAAGAACCTTTCGGCGGTCTAGGATCCCGATGGTTGCTAGGCTCGGCAAGAAAAGTGAGCCGACTCGAATAGTCAATATCGCCGACTCGGGTGCATTTGAATGGGCGTCGAGCCAAGCAACAGCGTCCAGAATGTCGTCGGACCAGCTGCTCCAACGACAGTCGCGAAAATGCCCTTGGCTGTCACCCGTTCCAAACAGATCAAAAACAAGCACTTCGCAACCCGCACTGGCGAGTCGTACAGCTGTTTGCGCGACCAGTTGGCGGCATTTGTTCAACTCTTCGCCTAAAGGGGGTATGACTACTAGACGATACTTTGGGGATCCATCACCACAGGCATAATATTGGCAAAATAGAGAGCCGTGCTTGCCGCTTAAAAAAAACGGCGTTGCGGGTGGTGAACAAAGAGCCAGAGCAACTTGCTTCACGCAGAAAGTTTATCCGAAATAAAACTTGTTAACGTCTCCACCGTTTCGAAAATACTTGCGTCGATATCGTCATCGTCAATCGTGATGCCGTATTGCTCCTCGAGAGCCGTCAGCACTGAAACCACCGCCATCGAATCGAATTCGGGAAGTGAGCCGAGCAATTCTGTCTCATTGGAAAAATGTCCGGCTCGATTGCCGAGAACCAACACGTCGCCTAAAACTTGAATTATTTCGTCGATTAGCATTCGGGATGTCCTGGGTTAATAAGTTTCGCTGGCGTGGCCAACGCGCACCCAGTCGTTAAAGTGTTCGGTAGCATACATGCCGTACGGGTGGCTGCTGACACGACGTTTGTGACATTTTGTCAACGAGTAAACAATTCTACCTCAATCCACGAAATCGTCACAAAAGAATTCTAATGAGTCACTCGTGCGGGCCAGAATTACCAGGGGCGCCAATTTCGACGCTAATTAATCGAATCACATTGGCGCGCAGTATACTATCTGCGCGTTGTGAACTCTTCGCGCACTATTACTATTGAGAGCGGATTTTTGGATATGTCATTTACTTGTGGCTGGGTAGGCTTCGCAGATGGAAATGAAAAACTACACCATGCGCTAGACGGTATCGCGCGGGACAACCGCGCGCTTGGCGACGATGCCAAGAGCGCTTATGAACTCGATAGATGCTACGGCATCGCGGTGTCCGGTTGCGACTTTGATATTTGTAAAAATGCAGGAGTTGTGGCGCTGCTTGTTGGGCAGACGCAAGCGTCTGGCAGCCAGCCTCCAATGACAGCCGAACGCCTACTCGACACGTATATCAAACGCGGAGAGAGCGCAGTTCAAAGTATTTATGGAACCTATGTTTCCATAATCGTTGATACGAACTCGCAAATATGTATCGTTTCTACAGACCGCTTTTCTACGACTCCTGTCTATTATCATTTCTTCAACGGGGGAGTTGCGTTTTCATCTCGCCTTGGCGTCCTGAATGAATTGATCGATGGGGGGCGCGCGCTTGATTTGCAGTCGATTTACAACTACGTCTTTTTCCACTGTATTCCGAGTCCGCGAACAATATATACGGGCATATCAAAGTTAGAACCCGCGCGTTCATTAATCCTACGAGAACGCGGCGTAAGTAGTGAATCTTATTGGAATCCGGAATTTCGAGAATCGCGGCTGTCACCAAATGAAACGGACAGCGCAGCCTCCGATTTACGGCAAGCGTTTAGATCTTCCGTTGAAGATGCGGTCGCCGGAAAAAAGCCGGGCGCCTTTTTAAGTGGCGGACTAGATAGCTCGACCGTTGCCGGGATGTTGAAAACGGTAGCGGGCAGCGCGGCGACATTCACGGTAGGGTTCGACGAGCCCCAATATGATGAGTCGCGGTTCGCGAAGACGTCTTCGAGACATTTCGGGACGGACCATCATGAAATCGTACTAACCCCAAGCGTCGTGAAAGAGGCGTTATTTAAGATCACTAATTATCTGGAAGAGCCATTCGGTAATTCGTCGGTCATTCCCACTTATTATTGCGCAGAACTCGCGCGCGAATCTGGAGTTGAAACGCTATTAGCCGGCGATGGGGGTGACGAACTCTTTGCGGGCAATACGCGATACGTCGAGCATGCTGTTTTTGACCGCTACGACTCCGTCCCAAGCTCCGTAAAGTACGTTCTTGAAAAGGCGTATGCGCTTGCCCCAATTCTGAAAAGCCTGCCCGTGTCGAGGAGAGGGTTTGGTTACATATCGAAGGCAAAAATGGGATTGCCGGACCGGTTGCAGGCGTACAACTTCCTTAGTCAATTTGCGCCCGAATCCGTTTTTGATGCGGGCCTCCTAGCGTCCGCCGATCAAAACGAACCCTGGCTACAGTGGCGAAAAAGGTATAACGAACCGAGTGGCGGTAGTCCTTTGCAGCGGATGCTCTATTTAGATTGGAAATTTACCTTAGCCGATAACGATTTGATCAAAGTGTCAAACATGTGCTCACTTGCTGGAGTTGAAGTACGCTATCCAATGCTAGATCAACGCGTTGTTGACGCCTCGCTTCAGCTTGATAGCCAGGGTTTACTCCTCAATGGGGATCTGCGTGGATTTTATAAGTACGCATGGCGCGATTTCCTGCCAGAGTCTGTCTTTACGAAGTCGAAACATGGTTTTGGGCTGCCGTTTGGTGTCTGGATGAGGAAGGATCCGGCTTTGAGGAAGATCGTTTCGGATGCATTGGACTCAATGCGCACGCGGAATATTTTCAATCCTCAGTTTATTGACACGGCGTTGCGTATGCACGATACCGATTCTCCGGGTTACTACGGTGAGTTAGTTTGGATCATTATGATTCTGGAGTTGTGGTTGTCAGCTCACGCATAAGCGAATCGGGGCGAAAAACACTCGGTTCGTTGCTTTGATATTTAGAAAAGTAATTGCACGAAACCTTCCTAACTCTGTTGCCCGTGAATCGCGCATGGACTATCGATAGAAACCGTGGCTCGTTAGTTCCAATAACCGTCAAGCGAATTTCCCGTTAATTTGCAGTGTACTCATTCGTTCCGGCCTGAGTGGTTTTGAGACGTTGCAGCTAGCTCGGGGTCGCTGAAGTAATTACGAACCATACGTAAATTGTATTTCATCTGTGATTTATCCCACGGAGAGAAGCGCGGTATTTGAAATGGGTCACAGAATTGTGACGCGGCGCCGGCGGAGGTAGAGACGGCGAAATCGAATCCTATCTCGCTCAATATTTTCGTGTGCGATGATTCGTAATCTAGATTCGGTCGCCCATTCGGGTAGGCGAAACTCCTTATTGGTTTGCCAACAATATCTTCCAGGATCGTTTTATTGGTGCTTATTTCGATAGATGCTTGTTTATCGGACAGTCGACTCAGAATTGGGTGACAATGCGTATGGCCGCCGATTTCCATTCCTGATTTATGCAGTCTGGCAATTTCGCCTGCGTCCAACATGGGTCGATCGATTTTGTCGCCGCAAAATTTGCGGTAGATCTCTTTTGAAATGTCCTCTCTTTCGTCGAAGGGTCGGTATTTTAGATCGGCCAATATAGTGCCGATCGTGTCGCCGCATTGTGCACCAAGCGCGTAGCGGGGCAACCCGTGTTCGCCTAGATCCAATTCGCTGTGGCGTTCGTTGTAAGCACGGACGGATTCGATGATTCGATCGTTCCACATCATTCCGTCTTCCATGTATCCGGTTGTTACGAAGAACGTGGCGCAAACATCGTGCTCTAAGAGCACCGGAACGGCGTTGTATAGGTTGTCCCGGTAACCGTCATCGAAAGTGATACAGAGCGCGCGGGCGGGTAAGGTTCCGGCGAACAATTGATCGATAGCGGATTCCAGGGGAATTATAGTGAAGCTGTTATTAAGCCATTTTACTTCTCGGGCGAATTCGTCGATTGTCGGCACACTAGGGAAGATGGGATCTCTTTTGGTCAAAACACGGTGGTACATTACGATCGGAAGTCTTCGTGCGAGTAGGGCTGCACACTGAATCGAAAAACGGCAGACGAGATCAATCATAGGCCGATCCGAATCTGTTGCATTAGTAGAGCTAGCTTGGAATCGTTCCATAAACGCTTATCGACTGCCACACCTAGATCCTAAAACCGGTTAGGCGGATCAACTCAAGGATTCCAGATAATTCTGCCTCGAATTCGATATCCGAAATCAACTCCGAGTCGAGAAAACGCGTCAATTCGAAATGAGACGACGTCTGGCGGTTGAAGCCCGGATTAGTCGTTGTAGCGCTTTCGATTTCAAGTTCGCGCAAGTAGGCAATGCTCTTATCCGAATAGATTCCGCTAGGGTAACAAAAATGCTGGAGAGCCGAGCTTCCCAGACCGTCCAGCGAACGCCTATTATCCGCAATTTCAGTTCTCGCGAGTTCGAAATCGATATCGGGGAACCGATGGCGATGTGAATGCAATTGGATGTCGATCCCGTTTGAAGCCGCGTGGCGGGCTTCGCTTGCGTTCATGAAGCTGATTAAACGGTGCTCCTCAAACAGCTTGGAATCGTATCCCACGAGCGTACCGAATTTCCTTAATAGTGCTTGGCGTGCATGGGCCCCGTCTAATGAGTCTGCGAAACGATTAATTCGTGACGAAATTTCTTCTACGTCCAAGGTTTCGTCACGATGTCTTGGCTCACCAAGCAGGTCGTCGATCGCCGAAGCAGGCAAGGATGTCGTTCCAGATTTCCATAGAATATAGCTAACGGCTACGTTAAAAACCGGGGTTTGATTATCTAGGTAGTAGCTGGCGATATACAACGTGGCTGGAAACCCGTATTTCATTAAGATTGGAAGCTGGTTTTTATAGGTCCCATACCAGCCGTCATCTATCGTGATCACTACGGCGCTCTTCGGCAATCGTCCTTCGCGGTGCCGGTGCAAAGCGTCGCTTAGTTCCAACACTGGGTACTCAGCCTGTTCCAAATAGGCCATTCTTCGTTCAAAGGTGTTTCGCGTCATAAATAAACCGGGCCGAAATTCGTTTTCGTCATCCAACGCGCTGCCGTGGTAACAAAGTATTCGCAAGTGCTGCGAGGTAAGTAATCGGGCGAGAGAAAATATCCCAAAGAATCGAGCAATACGGAGAAGGTTAATTAATATTATTTTCTTCATGCGTCTGTAGTGTTGTCTAAGGAGTCGTCAGGATTAATCTGCGTCGCGCATTGTCGATGCCCATTTAAGAATGTCTTTTCTCAGCCAGATCATCGCATAAGATTTCGGGACGTATTCCCCATTATCGTGTGCGGTTTTGCGACTTTCAGACTTGGAGAGTGCTCCTCCGTTCAAATCGATGTTGGAGTAGAGCACAAACGCGCCGTTATTCTGTGGTACTTCTCTCAAATACGACAACCTTGGGCTGATCGTATCGAGTATCGGATCGTAGAACCAGCTACCCCCCCAGATACCTCGCACATTCGTATCTAATTCCATCATGTCGGCGAGTCTGATGTAGCACTTGTTCCAGCCGTCCGGATTGAAGTCGTCGAGTTCCCCTAGATGTGTGTGGATTTGGTACCAGTTTTTGTTGTCACCGGAGCGACATAGCAAACTGAGCATCGCCAAAGCCTGTTTTATTCCATCCCTAAACATCATCGCGCGATGAAACGAAGACCCGGCCTCGACGACCTGGGCACCAGCCGGAAACAATTTCTGCCGGCATAAACCCAGATCTTTTTTGAGTGCATCGTTATCTTCGCAATAATTGGAGAAATCGGGATCAGAGATTGATTTGATGATCCTGTCGTATGACTTCGTATAGCATTGTCGGACGCTATCGGTATATTTATGTTCGCGACTCCTTATTTCAAAATTATCAATCAGCGACGCCAGCGTGATTTTTTGAAACGCCTCAAATCCAATTCTTCCGAAGTCACTCCGGACTGCGAGCCATGTTGCAATGACGTCGTCAGGTATTTTATGGTAGGAGTCCGATTCGGCCACCCGGTCTAGTGATTCAATGCACGAATCCGGATTGTATCGTTCTAACAGTTCCCGGTGTTGTTGGCGCAGAGATGCCAATAGTTCTTTCGATGTATTACTCATTGCGGGAAGATATCCGTTGGTAGGTAGGCATCTGGTCAATCCGAGTGGTGGGTAGCGAGTTCGTGTTTGGCTGGCCTTGTTCACGTTTCGCCAATGCCCGGAATTTCATGGCGAAATAGCGGGTGGCGCCGATATTACGCGTAATCTCGTTCACGCGAAGTTCCACCGAAGCAGTCGGTAAAAAATATTCTCGAACGGGCAATGCTGCCCAAACGTAAGTGGTCATTGTGCTCGCCCGATCGCAAATTATGGTTCGACGGCCATCATTGCTGATCTGACAGGTACGGATTTTTCCGAATCTTTTGCCAGTTGAAGTCCAGCTAATTATTTTTCTTTGAGATCCGTTTGACGGCCTGTCTAACTCTACCCAGCACTGTTCGGTCGCAGCACAACTCGTCGTTATGCATGTGTCCAGCACTGTAGCAATGGATCCATCCATCAAGGCCGTATCGCAGGGTTCGATATTCGGCCGCCCCTTCGGATCGGCAAAAACTTGATTAGGTTGCCGATTGTCACCTCCAAGGTCTGCGTGTTCGCAGGATTTCTGCAGATGCTTCATTGCGTTCCTTTTGCATAAGACGGGGTGAGCGGGAGCACGTAACTCGAATTCGTCGATATTAAACATGGACAGCAATCGACGCGTGAACCAGCGCCCAAATGTGTAACCCATTCGTTGCTTAGGTCTTGGGAACACAATAATTTGCGGTTCCCGCGGGAGACCGCGCTCGAGTAGTCGCCGATCGCGCAATGCGGACATCCGACCCAGTCGGTGTCAAGCGGCGGACGTAGGTCGGTTAGTTCCTCCCTCCCTCCCGCAGCCGGGAGTCGGGCACGTTCTCGCTAGCGCCGCGCCAGTTTACCCGGGCGGACGAGAGATCGAGATGATGAGGCCTGTTAGTCGATCGAGTGCTCGTCAGCACGGATACGCATCACGGGTCTATAGTCATCTCTGAAGTATTTAGCACCGCGGTTTCCTTTGCGGAATTCCGATAAGCGTTTGAATTAATGCATTATTACCGCCGGCAATCCGGCTTATTTCGCACGATCAAAGACGGCTGCTTGCGTTCTCTAAGTACTCGCATTGTGACGTCTTACAATAATTGACACCCAAATCGTTTGGAAAACGCAGTCATCGTGAGATAGTCTAGCGCTCGTCATTGCCCTAACCCTAACCCTAACCCTAAGGATGCGTGACCAAGAAGCGGCCTGAAGACTCGTCCGATGAAGGTTAGCCCGCTTTGACATTGACGTGGTGGAGGATGAATCATGGTTTCAGTAACTGGCAGTTTCCGGCGATCCGCGCATACGAGATCTGTTCCTGTGCTCTTATTCTGCGTGCTGACCGTGCTGTCAACATCGGCCTGGGGCTATAGTTTTACATTGTCCGCAAGAGAATGGTCTTCCTGGCCCGCGTACTGTAAAGCGAAATACGTCATTACGAGTATTGGCCAACGGTCACAATTCGCCCGTCAGGTCCCCGCTAGCGAAGTCAAAAAATGGGAAGAAAAATTAGGACACACGTTGTGGCCCCCAATACATCACGGGTGTGCGGCAATGGTATGGATAAACCGCGCAGAACGGGCTTCCGATAGCCACACGCGCGAAGTTGCAATTCGATCCACAATAGGTGAAAGCGATTACACGTTCAGATATCTATCTCGCGATAATTTCTTACACGCAAAACTTAGTTCATTAGTTGCGCGCGCTCACGATCTACGGGGGCAGAAGACAAAGGCCCGCGAGATGATCCGACAACTCATCAAGACCAACCCTGAACATGTAGATTTGTATACTGTTTTGTCTAAATTTTATTTTGACGATGGGAATTTTTCGGGCGCCAAAACCTTGTTGACGAATGGCATGGAGCATGTCGCGAAGCCATCTGCAGAATTGCACTACTTCCTCGGACTTGTGCTTATTCGCCTTGGCGAACACGGAGCGGCGGTGGTTCAAGCAAAGGAGGCAATGCGACTCGGCTATCCTCTGCCCGGTTTGAAGCGAAACCTGCTTGCCTCGGGCCACTGGCGCGATTGATACAAGTCGGTAGCAATTTGATTTATAACTCTAGCTGACTGGCGCAGGTCCGCAACTGGCAATATCGCTATTGCACGATTCGTAGTTTCGAATCGTGGCGCAACGGTTGGCCCCGGCTAATTGATCGAACCTTACCTTAATCTTGCCCAAGCAGCTAAACTTCCGCTACCGAAAGGCCCAGCTCCATCTGTGTTTTTTGAATTGGAGGCCCCCCCGGGCACGTCGGTGGGAAGAGCTAACCGAAACATCGGGCGCGCTCGCCAAGAGCAACAACCCACCAACTGGCGATTAGGAGTCCTGTGGCGAATTCCGACGGAATCGTCCCGGATACGATAGTTTACTAGGGTGTGCAGATGAACCGTATTCTAATGATTGCCTATCATTACCCCCCAATTCAGGGAAGTAGCGGGGTGCATCGGACGTTGAGTTTTTCGAAATACCTTCCGTCCCACGGGTGGCTCCCGTCTATTCTTACCGTCTCGCGGAGTGGTCTCACGGCGTATCTAGATAAAAACGAAGCGATGATCCCTCTTGGGACTACCGTGGTCAGAGCGCTATCCCTGGACACCGTTAAGCATTTATCGATTTTTGGTAAATACCCTGGTCGCTTAGCGATCCCAGATCGCTGGATCACTTGGTTAATTCCCGCCGTAATCATGGGCTATGCCCACATACGCCGACACAAACCCAAAATAATATTTTCCACCTATCCTATTGCGACTGCACACCTCATAGGCTACGTTCTTCATCGGCTCACTGGCATTCCTTGGGTCGCCGATTTCCGGGATCCCATGGCGCAAGATGGATACCCAACAGATTTACCCACCTGGCGCGCCTTCGCAAAAATTGAAAAGCGGGTTTTTAAGCACGCGCATCGAATTGTTTTCGCGGCACCCGGTGCACTGGACTACTACCGCGAACGCTTTCCCTCAGAGATTTCCGCGAAGGGCGTTGTGATTGAAAACGGGTATGAGGAAGAAATGTTTGCCGGGATAAAGGCAGTTGATGGACAGTCGAAATCGCCCGGAGCGTGCACAACTATTCTCCATAGCGGGGTAATTTATCCTAGCGAGCGTGATCCGACGCAGTTTTTCGGGGCGCTGAAAAACTTAAAGTTACGCGGTGTTCTGCGTGCTGGTTCGCACCGGATAATGCTTCGAAGCTCGGGCCACGATGCGCTTTTTTCTTCGATGCTTGAGGCCTTAGATTTAACCGATGTCGTAGTCCTAGGCCCGCCGGTCAACTATCAAGAAGCCCTCGAAGAGATGTGCGCATGCGATGCGCTCCTGGTTCTTCAGTCAAGCGGTTGCAATTTTCAAATTCCGGCAAAAATTTACGAGTATTTGCGCGCGGGCCGTACGATTGTGGCGTTGACGGACCCGGAAGGGGACACGGCTGGCGTATTGCGGCAAGCAGGGGTTCCTTGGATTGCTCGACTTGATAGTGAACATGAAATCGAGACTATGTTCGAAGCGTTGTTGATAAAATTGGGGGCGGAAAATGAAAATAGTCCCGTCTACGATCCGAATTTTGTTCAGTCGTATTCCCGTGAAGCGAAGTGCGTTGAGTTAGCGAAAGAACTAGACGGCGTATTATTGTCATCAAATTCGTAATGATGTCGTTTTATTTCGCAAATATTAATGGTTCGAGATAGCTGGCAAGAATTCTCCTACCCCGAACGAGGCCATGCGATATCTATATCAGCCTGCTTGTTAGCTCCCAATCATCAATTTTATGGAATAGAAAAATTCGTTGAAATCGTCAATGGCTAAAGATTTTCCAGTAAAATTAAGGCTAAAGGAGAATTCTGTTTCGTTTGCATACGTCATTGAACACAGACGACGCGCTTCATATACTTGAGCGCTCACCACCCGGCAAGCGTGCTGCATCCGCGGGCAAATTCGCCAGGTAACGCCGCTTTCAATTCAAATCCCGATTCTGTAAGGGTAGGATCTCTTGATTACTCCATTTTCACCGATTCAAGACCAGATTAACCAATACTTTCCTCCGGCCACGCACCCGTACCGCTTATTGGAACGGGTCGTCGAGGAACGTCTGACGCCCACATCGGCGGTACTAGACATTGGTTGCGGTCGCGAAGCGCCAGTGCTTGCCGCCATGCGTGGGAAGGCAGGGCGCCTTTGTGGAATAGACCTGGTGGAGTTTACGTATTCAGGGGACGATATTGAGTTGTATCCGAACGATGTCGGCAATATAGAGTCCCTCGCAGACAATTCGATTGACCTAGCCTACTCTCGTAGTGTCATGGAGCATGTGCCTGATGCGCAAGCGGCCTTCTCCGAAATAGGTCGAGTCCTCAAGCCGTCTGCGCAGTACGTGTTTCTCACGCCTAACAAATACGACTACGTGAGCATCATCGCGAATATCGTGCCGAACAAATACCACGGCCGGATCGTCAAGGTAGTCGAAGGTCGGGAAGAGGAGGATGTCTTCCCCACTGAATACCAGTGCAATACCTTTAAGGACATCAATTCATTGGCAAACACGCATGGTTTTCACGTTAAGCGGCTGGAGCGACTCGTGCAGTATCCCGGTTACTTTTCATTCAATCGATCGCTGTTCTGGCTTGGGTCTCAATATGAGCGACTGCTACGTTCGAGTGAATTGTTCAGCCCGCTGCGTGGCTGGATTTTCTGCATTATCGAGAAAAAGGCTTAAGCTCGAGCAACACACGAACGCATAGTTCTCACAACCCAGCATTCGAATAGTTCGCCGCATCGGGATCCGCTGCAATCGCGATTGGGACCGTCTCACCGGTCCGTTGATTCCTGCGGTAGTTTGGTTTCGATTGACGCAATGGTGCGTGCACGACGTACGGGAGAAATACGATAGCGGTAACTGTAGTCGTCAACGGCACTAATACCTTGTTACTGAACACGAGGCGTTCGAAACGCACTTGCGGTAGCAACGGCGTCTGACTACTCGGCTCCTCGAGGTGGTCGATCTCTGGCGATGTCGCTAAATAATTTGAATTGGCCTTCGCTCGTCTCATTCCAATCGAAGGCTTCCGCAAATCGACGCGTTAAGGCGCGGTCCGGGTAGGCGGCGAACAGTTGTTGGCACGCGTGAACGAGTGCGCGATCCGTGCGCTCATTAACTATAATGCCGGCTGCCGGCTCGGTCACTATTTCTGGCGTGCCGCCAACTGCGGTTGCGATCACAGGCGTGCCACACGCCATCGATTCGAGAAGCACATTCGCCCACCCTTCACGACTTGACGCAAGTACGAGCGCATCCGCGGCTGAATAGTATGTTGGAAGTTCCGATTGTGGTACGACCCCGACGAAATTAACGCGATCCGAAACAGCACAATCGACTGCGATTTTTTTGAGTCGGTGTTCTTCAGGTCCACCGCCTAGAATCCATAATGTGATATCGGGCATTTCGCGGAGCGCCTCTATCACTAAATTATGTCCTTTAAGCTCAACTAGATTACCGACGGAAATAATGTTCTTGCCGACCATGCCGAGTTTGTCCCTGACCACGACTCGATCCAACGGTCTGAAGAATTCCAAATCGACTCCGTTGCGCAGTACCGTAATCTTCCCGGTAGGCACACCGAGATTGACCAAGACATCCTTTAGGGCGGAACTAACGGTGATCAAAGCTGCGGCGTTCGCTCCTGCCCATTGTATGTAACGGCGCGGCAAATGATATTTGGACATGAGGTTAACGTCGCTACCGCGCGCCGTTATACACACGGGAATGTTCAATTGCTGTCCTAGGAACGTAGCCGCGACGCCATCGGGATACATGAAATGCGCATCGATCAGCGAAAAGTTTTGTTTCATGTGCAGTTCACGAACCAGTTTCCGTGAACCTAGTTGCATTAACCTAGGGGAAATACGCCAACTAACTTTCGGAATTACTGGATAGCGCGGGTGGAATACCTGAAGTCCACGAACCTGCTCGGATTCCGGGACTTGGGCGAAAGTTTTATATCGCCCTGATGCCGCTACGACAGAAGGAAACCAAGGAACGGGAGCCACGACCGTACTGCTAACGGGCGAATTTGCAAGTAATTCCCGTAGCCGCTTGTCGACGAAGAGTCCTTGCTGCGGTTGCGCAGAATTAGGGAATAGAGAAGTGTACGTTAGGATCTTCAATTAAGCAGACCCCATTACTTCATGACTTTGCCTGAACCGTTCACCGTTCAGGTTTCCAGATGGTGAATTTCTCGCCGTTGAATGCCTTTAAAGTGCCCCATATTGCAGCAATATTCGACATGCACACGTAATAAGTTAATAGAATAATTTTTACGTTCGCTAAGGGTGGAAAGAAACGCAGCAGACCGATGCCGACAATACTAAGTTGTAACGTGAGCACGATGACATAAAATTCGGAGCCGCCAGTGTAAATCGCACCGAGTGCCCCAAAGAACGTTCCGAGCGCGAAATAAGGACTGAACCACCTTAGCAATTTATGCAAAAGAATTTGATAGGCAAACCATCCTGATTTCAGTGGGTTCAGCACGGCCGGGACGCGCCGCAGTCCTCTGAATGCACGATTTACAATGCGAGTTTTTCGGCGGAACTCGCCGTCAAATGAACGGGCCGACTCTTCGTAGCAAAATGCCTCGGCGTCAAAGATTCCGCGATATCCGCGCGCGACTATTTGCAAGGGATTGACGAAATCGTTTATATCGTCGTCTTCTAACTCCGAGAACAGTTCCGCTCGAATAGCATAAATAGCGCCGTCACCGCCAACCACCGAACTTAAATCGCTTTCATATTGCTTCAATCGGATCTCGTAGTCCCAATAGGCCTGCTCAGACTCCGATACGAGTGAAGTGCGATCGTCTACATAGCGTTGGTGGCCTACGACGTAACCGATCGTCGGGTCGGCGAAATGTCTGACGAGTTTCTGAATGGCCGATTTGTCATACATCGAATTTGCGTCACTAAAAACGATAATTTCGCCGGTCGCTTGCGGGACGAACCGGCTTAAGCCTCGTGACTTTCCACCTCGCTCGTCTTGTCTTTTGAGCTGTACCTGCGAATCGTTAAATTGCTGCACAACTTCGTCAGTTCCATCATCACAAGCATCGGAAATGACTAAAATCTCAAGCTGCGCCCGAGGATAGTCGAGCGCGAGGGAATTCTCGATTTTCTCTTGAATGACATTGATTTCGTTGTACGCTGAAATTACTTGCGTAACTTTGGGGGTTGCGTCGCGTTGTATATGGGGCTTCCTGAAAAGTTTGGCAAGCACGGGCATGCTGAGTGGGTAGCCGAGATACACGGCAAATAGTACGGTCGCCGACAACCAAAACAATATTACGAAGATAATCACACGACAGCCTTTAACTAATGTTGCTGATATCTCAGCCGCTAATCCATCCAAGCCGTAAGTTGGCACTCATCGCCGAGCGCTGGCCAGTTTAGTGAGTTGTCTTACTCTTTGAATCGTAGGACGTCTATTGGTAGGGGAGTGGGTATCGAAAAATTTTGTAAAAATCGGGAACACTCATTGTTTTCTTGAAGTGTTTGGTTTAGCCAACAATTCTTCATGCTACCCTCTGCGGACTCGCGGGCGATCGAGGTCGTGTTCCCCGAAGTCGTCCAATTCACGGGCGGATAGAACACCTTAAAACCGAGTACGCCACTATAACAATGAAAATTCTGCATGTCCTTAACCATTCATTTCCGCATCTTGATGGTTATAGCGTTCGAAGCCACAACATTATTGAGTACCAAAGACGAATGGGATGGGACCCGGTGGTCGTTACTTCCGCGCAGCACGAGCCAGACGTTAGTGCGCCGATTGAAACTATATCCGGAACGAATTATTACAGGACTCCGCGACTCGAACGAACTTACCCACCGGTGGCGCGAGAACTGAAGATGATGTCCGCTCTCAGGAGGCGTCTCACAACTGCGATGAGTGAACAGCGCCCGACAGTCGTTCACACACACTCACCTTGTCATTGGGGGATAGTTGCAAATGCTGTTGCACGGACCATGGGAATCCCCTCAGTGTATGAGATCCGATCATTCTGGGAGGATGGAATTATTGATCAAGGCAAGGACCCTCGCTGGTCGGTCAAATATAAAGTGACACGTAGAATCGAGAATTCTGTAGTGAATTCGGCGTCAGCTGTCGTCACGATTTCCGGTGGGCTAAAGCAAGACCTAATCGATCGAGGGCACGACGCGAATAGGATATTTGTAGTTCCTAACGGCGTCGAACCATCCAATTTTAAAAGTGTGCCCAGCACGATCCAGCGCAATAGCGACGCTATACGTCTAGCGTATATCGGCTCGTTGTATCCGTGGGAAGGCGTCGATACTTTAATTGAGGCGATGCCGTTGCTGCGGCAAAAATCTCCGGGAATTACCCTCGAGATCGTAGGAGATGGCATCGAATATCCCCGCTTGGTCGCGCTGGCAAGGAAATTGGATCTGGACTCGTGTGTGAATTTCGCAGGACGAGTGAAACACGACGAGGTCAGGGAGAAATACGCGCTTGCCGACGTATGTATTTATCCACGCAAGAGCAGTCGCACAACAGAGCTAGTCACTCCTTTGAAACCACTTGAGGCGTTGGCTATGGGTAAGCCGGTTATTGCAAGTCGGGTTGGAGGACTGACGGAACTGCTTGCCGGTACAGAAGCGACATTTTTCGAGCCCGGTAGTTCTACCGATTTAGCGAGGGCCTGCCTTCAGCTAATCGCTGCACGTACGAGTTGGAGTGATACCGGCATCAAGAACGCCGACATTGTAGCCACTAAACGAAGCTGGTCGGAGGTGCTTGGGCGTTACGCTGAAGTCTACGCGTCTGTTGGTTCGACACCGAACTAGGGGTGAATAGATTTGCGGCGTCCCATTTGTCGAGAGTGCCGGACACGGGATCGCGATTGAGTAGTGCCATGGCTCATCGTAGCTTCTTGAATTTCGGCGCCGAATGCGATACCGGGTTCAAGCAGCGGGGGAGGGCTCCGGGGACACAATGTAAACTTCTCTTTGGGATGGCCGTTGTCTCTTTTGTGATCCTGTACAATTTCCCGTCTGGGTTGATGTTGTACTGGTCCACATCGAATTTTTGCAGTTCGCCGAGCAACAACGGCGGCGATCGGGAAATGAATTCAATCGGACCTAACTTGACAAACGATGTGGCTAACCTTTCCAAATGGACGAGTTCGATATCGCTAAGCCGAGTTGTACCAGACTCATCCATCGCGGACCGTATAGATTCAGCGTGAAAAGTTTGGTTTACCATCACTATCTGTGCGAATCGGAGATTCGTTCGTGACTCTAACGGGAATCGCCTTCGTCGCAATTTACCTGGGTGGTTTGCTTTTGGCTCTGGGCCGGCATCCGATTTTTGGTCTCGTCGCCTACATGATTACCTTCTACCTCCACCCCCCCGGTCGGTGGTGGGGGGCAGGGCTTCCTGATTTGAGATGGTCATTAGCCGCTGCGATAGTCACCTATATCGCTTTTTTGTTTCATTCGAGCAAAGCTCGGCCGCAAGCCCCATTCATGCAAAGCGGGATTTCCAAGGCACTTTTGGCGTTCACGATCTGGTTGTGGGTACAAACCGGCTGGGCGATGGATGCCGCCTCTCATTTAGAGCTTTCTGTCCTGTACACGAAATACCTTGTCCTGCTGTTTTTGGTATACCGGATTCTCGATTCACCAGCAAAACTCGGAATATTTCTATGGGTGCACGTCGCGGGATGTTTCGTCATGGGGTGGGATGCGTACACAAGTTACGACGGCGGAAGGTTTGAAGGTTTTGTACCGCCGAACTTAAACGAGGCAAATGCGGGGGCCCTGAATTTGGTAACAGGCGTCTACGTAATTGCAGCCCTGTTCTTATTCGGACGATGGAAGGCGAAAGGTGTCTTAATCGGAGCCATGGTGTTCGTCCTAAACGGTATCATTACAACCATTAGCAGAAGCGGCTTCCTTGAGTTAGGTGTTGCTGGATTGATATTCGGTTTTTTCACGCCGCGCGAAAAAAAGAGCGTCGTTGCCGGCCTCGCAGTTTTGGGCCTCATGGCATTTATTTATTTGACGAACGGGGTGTATTGGAATCGAATCGACTCGTTAAGTTCGGTCGGGCAGGAAGCAGTGGTAGATGTCAATACTGGACAGGATCGTATTGCGCTAATGAAAGCCCAGATCAGAATGTTCGAGGACTATCCACTTGGAACGGGCCATCGCGGTACGGTTGTACTAAGTACTTTGTATTTAGACGACCGTTTCATGACGACGGACGCTAAAGGGAATCGAGCGAGGTCGTCGCACAATACATTTTTGACCTTAGCTGTAGAACAAGGTGTTATCGGGGCAATTTTCTATTTTTATATGATGTGGTGGTCCGCAATAACGATCTTCAGAACGACTAAAATCGTTCGTGGTGGCGATAAGCTGGTCGAGCTTAGCCTTGTAGCAGTAGCCGCGGGTCTTGGTGCGATATTTATAGGGGATATGTTCGTCGACTATCTCAAACTAGAGGTGCGATATTGGTTTTTAGGAATCTTATTGGTCCTACCATCGATTTCTCGTTTAGAAACCGAATCCGGCGTCGTGAAACGGAAAAGCGATACCCAGTTAGATCGCTACGGGCGACCGTTTTAATTCGGGCTAATGGAGTAGCGGATTTTTGTCGCAGGTGAAATCGAGACTGCGCTACTACGGCGCGTCTCTGGATGTCGTGAACTTGGCACCGACAGACTAAAAACTCCCTTGAGCTCGAAACGCCTCTCTTGCAAGTAACAGCCTATTTATGTTCAATTGCCAGCCAATCCCCAGCCCAGTACTAAATTTAGTTGTCGGCGGCGACCGATAATTATTCGTCATAGGATGTTTAACTTGAACTCGAACTCGACTGTAAAAGGCGCCTTCGTCCGACCTACTATGTTGTGCGAAACGGGCGTGATGGTCGCTAACCGCCGACCCGTGTTGGCGACACCTAATGGTGATTGCAAGCTCCGGCCAGCCGAAACCAGCGCCTCTGGCAGAGCTCCGCGCGGATTAGGTGGTGCTTTTTTTTTGGCACAGGCAACGCCGAATATTCCGGATGATCGTTCCCCGATTAACCGCTCCAGTGCCTCATGCGAAGATTGGGCAACAGGCATAATCCCCCTTTCGGTATCCGCCGCGACCAAGCTTTGCGTTCTCAGCTTGAGATAGAAGGCATGGCAAGAGATAACCATCACGTCCCCGCTGTTGTAATTGGGCTTTGCGTTCACGGCCTCGCTATCTGCCGAGCTTTGAGTCTGCGTGACGTCCCCGTGCACGCGCTGGAATGCAATACCGATTTGCCGGGAGTATTCACCAACACCGCGCACGTCCATCTCGTCGACGACATTGGCGGGGACGGTTTGGTAGAAAACTTGCTGCGGTTGCACAGTGCGATCGCACCGGAAGGCGCGAAGGTCGTGCTATTCCCAGTGAACGACAACATGGTCCGCGCAGTCGCAGGTGCGTGGCCGAAATTAAGCGCGTTTTATACGCTCAGCTGGAGCGGGAGCGCCGAAGCAGTCGTCCGGCTGCTGGACAAGAAGAACATTGAGGCCCAATGCGCCTCGACTGGTATCAATTACCCGAATTCGCAACTCGTTGAGTCACCCCAGAGCACACTACCCGTTCTCGATTGGTCAATTGGAAAATTCGTCGCGAAGCCGGCTAAGCCGCTGTCTTCGTTCAAAGTTAAAACGTTTACGTGCGAAGCTGAATTTGATGCACTACGTACATCATATCCGGATGCGTTCCCGTTGTTAGTGCAGCCTTGGATTGAGGGAGATGACACGGCAATTTATTTCTGCGCCTTGCATTTGGTCGAGGGCAAGCCGGTCGCGAACTTCGAGGGCCGAAAAATTCTTTCAAACCCACCGGCACTCGGCCAGACGACAGCTGCTGTTGGGCACCCGAACGAAGAGCTGCGCACGCTGACTGAGCAATTTTTCCGGGATACAAACATCACTGGCCCGGTATCTCTGGAAATGAAGATGGCACCGAACGGCGAGTACTGGTGCATTGAGCCGACCGTCGGTCGCTCCGATTTCTGGGTCGGTTGTTGCACAGACAATGGGGTCAACCTGCCATATGTAGAGTACCTCCAGCAGCTTGCTCATCCATTGCCTGAGCAGCGGCAAACGAAGTCTGCATTGTGGCTCGACACGGACACTGACCCTGTGGTGCTCGGCACACTGATGAAACGTCGTGAGACCCGCAAATGGTTGTTGCGAAAACCGGCGTTTTCATTTTTTAAATGGTCGGATCCATGGCCTTTTGTGTTTGGAATAAGAAAATTGCTGCGCCGAAAATTTTCGCCCAATCGGAAGCTCGCGGACGCTGCAGTGTTCTACCCCGACCGGCGTCCTTTACCGGAGAATCTATCCGGCGCGAGTCCTGCCAGTTTGTTTCTAGACCCTCACTGGTTCAATCGCTTGTCGTTGACAATGTCGCGGAGCAATTATCAACCATTCCGAGTGGCGCTTGGTACAGATCTCGATGAGCCGATTTATCTCCCGGTAATGGAGCGCTTTCGACCGCTGTGCAGAGAGGCCTACGCGTTGGCTAACTACTATTCGCCGATTTATGCGTTCGTTGGCGAACCGTCTGCTACGGACATCGATGCGCTAATCGACAAATTTGATAACGCGTCACCGCGATTTGATGTTCTCAACTTCTCCCCCATTGACGCCGACTCTCTACCATTACGCAATGTCCTCAATGCGTTCAGATCTCGCGGATGGCTGACGCAGGAGTACTTCAGTCATGGCAACTGGTACTTGCACTGCGCGGGCGTTAACCACGCAACGTTTCTCTCGAATCTGCCGTCCAAAACGAGGCGTACGATCAAGCGCAGAATTGGTGGCTTAGATAAAACCCACGACGTGCGGATCCAGATCTATCTGGCAGCAGACTCCCTCAAGGAAGCCTTTGCGGCTTACGAGACCGTTTATGCCCATAGCTGGAAAAAGGTAGAACCGTTTCCGGAATTCATTCGAGACATTGCGTCGTGGTGCGCCGAAAACGGCTGGCTGCGCTTAGGGATATTGTATATCGACGGGCAGCCTGCGGCGGCGCAGATCTGGCTGGTTCGAGACGCTGTCGCGAGCATTTTCAAACTCGCTTTTGACGAAGCGTTTCGGCCGTATTCGCCCGGCACGATCCTCTCAAACGAATTATTCCGTTACGTTCTTGATGAAGATCATGTGGAGATGATTGATTACCTCAGCGGTGATGATCCGTATAAGAAAGAATGGATGACCGAGCGTCGGGAACGATGGGGCTTTTATGCATTTAACCCGCGTACGGCGGCAGGGCTTCTACAAGCGGCGCGCCATATCATTGGGCGCAAGGCCAAGCGTTTGGTTCTCGGTCGCCCGTATGGCACCGCTCCTTTGCGGCGACGCTAAATCACGTCAGCGGCTAATAGGAAACGCAGTCTCGGGAGGCAAAGAGGGTTACTAACTCGCAATCCGATATTCACTATCGTTGATCAATCGCACTACGACATAAGTGAGACTCCGACAAAGTGTGAGACCTCGAACCAAGTCGGTGTTTAAATGTCGGTAAAAATTTGGTATCAGGACGTCACATTGAACGCACTAAATTCGCACCGTCGCACCTGGTCAACCACGTACCAATTTTGAATTGAGGCAGGAACGTAGAGCCTTAGTATGCTTACACCGATCAACTTTTTATGCGGGATGCTATCAGCTCGATTCGAACAGAAAAAAATCTCACTCTCGATTAGCATTCAGCAATGCGCCAAGGGTCGCTCGATTGTCTCGCCCGCGGCCAATCAGGTTTGCGGCATAGAAATTAATTATGCCGAGGACGCTGAACAGATTTAATTTATCGAAATTCGTTAGTCACTACGCGCTCGGCATCGTTACGATGCAAAACCAACATTCTCCAATTGTTAGGAATTTGCCTTGCGCGCGGTCCGCAACTCTGTTGCCTTGTGAATCGCCGATATATCTGAGTGTAAAAGTACTATCGGCAAAGTTAAAACGGGTTTCAACCGAAAGGTAATCGACGTACTCGCCTTGCAGCGGAAAAAGAAACTTGTAGCAGGCTTCTTTGGCACTAAAAATAAGCGTCGGGTCGACTTCGCTATAGAGCTGCTGCTCTGTTCTCGTTAGCAGTTTCGGGACCAAATTGGCGGTCACTCGATTTATTCTCTCCATGTCGATACCAATGCTCAGGAATTCCGCTTTGTGAGCGACCGCCACAGCCGCGTGTGTATCTGTATGAGTGATGCTCCCCACCACGTGGGTCGGCCAAAGTGGTTGCCTTTTTTTGCCCACGAGTAATTCAAAGTTTTCAGAATTAAAAGATGTCAGGATAGTACGTGCCAACCAACGACCGGTCGAATATTCGTTCCGCCGTTTCGCGCGGGCGCGTGAAATACATAGTTGCTCGTTTACCGGCATGGAGCTGGAGTAGTCGCCGATCGGACATTGCAGGCAGACGATTTTTTCGGAACCGACTGCCAACAATAACGCTTCTGATCCGGACGATAACGCGGCCGGTTCGCTTTGGATGAGACTGTTTATGGGCCGTTCTCCGCCGTCGACAGTTGCTTGCGGATAACATTAACAAAATTATCCAGGTGTTCATGGAGCCAGTTACCGTGGCTTCCTGGTACGACGTTAACGACGGCTCCATTCGTCGCAAGATCAATCCATTGTTGGTTGATATTTGCTCGACCGGGCGGGCTGATTTCGGTTCGAACCAAGGCGATTTCTCCCTGAAACTTAGTACTAGGAGAGTAGGCGCACAGTGCTTGGTGAAACCGGAATTCAATACCCTCATGCTGCAAAAGGATATTCAAAGATTGACGGTTCGCGCCCCGGAATGCGTCGGCAGCCCATAAATTCTGTAGTCGAAGTGCTGAGTGATACAGCGGCGCGCGGCGTAGCGATAGCCCTTTGGAACTTTGTAGTGGCGGCGGGATCCACATGGTTAGAGATCCTATTTCCTGACCTTCCTGTTGCAATCTCGTGGCCATCTCGTAGGCGATATAGGCTCCTTCACAACCGCCGCCTAGATGATAGGGGCCGTCAGCTTGAACTTGGCGCAAATCATTTAGGTAATGCGTCGCGAATTGTTCGATGCGATTATAGGGTTTCAGTCCATCTGCAATCCGTTGGCTTTGAAGGGCATACGCATCGAGTTGGTAGAACGGTTGGGCGGCGCTGAGCATGTTTGCGATTTCGACGTATCTGGGATGGCTTCCCACCGCAAAAAATGGACGTTTGGAACCATTAGGGTGAATCGCGAGGAAACTGCCTGTTTTGGCAGTCGGCTCGTCTCCACCGATGACACCGGCAACATGTTCAATTGTGCGGCCTTGTAATAAGGAGGCAACTGATACGCGTTTGCCCGTTTTAGATTCAATCTGGGAAATCAATCGAATAGCAAGTAACGAGTGCCCGCCGACATCGAAGAAATCGTCTTGCATACCCACTGGTTGCACACCGAGTAGTGTCTCCCATATTTCTTGGAGTTGCTTTTCCAAATCACTGCGCGGCGCAATGTATGGGTCTATGTCAGATTTCCTATCGTTTTGCGGTACCGGGAGTTTTTGTCGGTCCACTTTTCCGTTGGGAGTCAGTGGTATTGCGTCCAGGATTACGCAGGTATTCGGCACCATATAGTTCGGTAGCACGGTCCGTAACGCTGCAAGAATATCGTTCGATTCCGGTTTTTCACTCGTCGCGGGGACAGCATAGGCGACAAGACGTTGATCCCCAGGAGAATCTTCGCGCATCACAACGACTGATTGTTTGACGCCTGTTTGTAGATCAATTTGTGATTCGATTTCGCCCAATTCGATACGAAATCCGCGCAGTTTGATTTGGTGGTCAGTTCGCCCGAGGCACTCGATCGTACCGTCTGCTCGGAAGCGCGCCAAATCGCCGGTGCGATAAATTTTCCCCTTGGGTGAATCGGGAACAGGATTGTCTATAAACCGTTCGGCACTAAGCTCAGGTCGATTCAGATAACCCAGGGCAACGCCTTGTCCCCCGATGCAAAGCTCACCTGTCACGCCAGCTGGGACAAGATTATCGTAGTGATCGAGTATGTAGATTTGCGTATTGTCGATTGGGCGTCCAATTGGGATCGAACCACCCACCGCATCAATTTTATGAATAGTTGACCAGATTGTTGTTTCCGTCGGGCCATACATATTCCAAAGATTGGTCACCTTTCCGACGAGCTGCTCTGCGAGTGAGCGTGGCAGTGCCTCGCCACCGCACAATGCAGTTTTGATAGACTCACCGTTCCAACCTGAATCAAGCAGCATCTGCCACGAGGTCGGCGTCGCCTGCATAATTGTCGCACCAGTAGACTCTAATTGGGCCATAAGCTCCTGGCCGTTAATTGCGACCGAACGACTGCCTATGATGACCCGCGCGCCTACTGTTAGCGGCAGATAGAGTTCCAAGCCGGCTATGTCGAACGACAAGGTGGTGACAGCGAATAGACGATCGTCCGAATCCATCCCTGGGCGCGCGCGCATCGAGTTAAGGAAATTGACGATGGCGCGATGTGGTATTTGGACGCCTTTCGGTTTACCCGTCGAGCCCGAGGTATAAATGATATAGGCCAGGCTTTCTGCGGTGACGTTCGGTAGTGGAGAAAACGATGTCGAATTGCTTTCAATTGCGACGGTGTCAGCGTCTAGGCGCACGACGCCAATTTGATTAAGCGATAGTTTGTCGGTCAAATCGAGTTCCGTAAGCACTAAACTCAACGATGAGTCATCAACCATAAACTGTTGACGCTCGACCGGAAACGTCGGATCGATTGGCACATAGGCGCCGCCTGCTTTTAGGATAGCTAGCAGACCGATGAGCATGCGCTCGGAACGATTAACGCAGATCCCGACTAGGGCATTCGGCCCAACGCCCTTGGAAGTAAGGTGATTGGCCAGTTGATTGGCGCGAGAATCAAGTTCGGCATACGTCAATTCAGTGGATTCGTAGACGACTGCGATAGCGTTAGGGGTCGCTTTCGCTTGCGCCTCGATGACCGTGTGTAGGCAGGCTTCTTCTGACCTCTGGGCGCTGGTGTCGTTCCAATCGACAAGTATTTGCTGTAATTCACTGGCAGTTGCTAACGGTAGCTCGGAGATACGTGCGTCAGGATCGTGAGTCATGCCTTGTAAGAGTGATTTGTAGTGTTCAATCATTCGGGCGATTGTGGCCGTCTCGAACAAGTCGGTATTGTGTTCCCAAATCATTGTTAAGCCATCTTGATCGGAACCTTGGGGTAAACCCAATTGTTGGGCTGAGTGAGGAATTCCAATAACTCCAAGATCAAACTTCGCCGATCCGTTGCTCAGCACCGGCGTGACTTTTGCGTCGAGACCGAGCATGCCAGATTCCGGCATCGGCTCGTCATGAAAACTAAACATCACTTGGAACAAAGGATTGTGGCTCATATCGCGTTTGATCTGCACTGCGTCGACGACCCGATCGAACGGTACATCCTGATGTGACGCCCCTTCGAGGACAACGTCACGTAGGTGGTGCAGGAGCTCGCGAACCGTCGGGTTCGAATCGAGCGCCGCACGGATCACGACATTATTCAGGATCATTCCAATGAGGCTCTCCGATTCGGTTGAGCGTCGATTGGCGAAAAATGTGCCGATGGCGATGTCGGTTTCGCCCGTATAGCGATGCAACAGAGCAGCGAAACCTGCCAGCATGGTCATAAACATCGTGCTGCCTTCGCGACGGCTTAAAGCACGTAATTCGTTACATAACGCTAGGGGTATTTCTGGACGTAGTGTGTGGCCGACGAAAGTCTGAGCGGCGGGCCGGGGGCCTTTTGTTGGAAGTTCGAGGACGGGGGGAATGGTTGAAAACTTCTTCTTCCAGTACGCGAGCTGCTTATCGGACACCTCACCCTGCATCCATTCGTGTTGCCAGGTCGCAAATTCTGCGAACTGCACGGGTATTTCGGCAAGTGGACTCGGCTTGTCCTGAGAATAAGCAGTATATAAATCGACGAGCTCGTGAATGAACAAGTTGAACGCCCAGCCATCGTGAACTAGGTGATGTTCCATATGAATTAGCACATTTCGCGTGTCGCTATAGCGTAGCAAGGCCCAGCGGACCAGCGGTATCTTGTCGAGTTCGAAGCGATGCTGAAATTCCTCCTTGCACCACGCCTGCGCTGCTGCGTCGCGCTCTGATTCTGGCTGTAGCGAAAGATCGATTATCGGAAGCGTATAAGGCGTCGCCGCATGGACAATCTGTGCTGGTCGACCAGCAATCGTGGGGAAGGAAGTCCGATAGGATTCGTGACGCCGCAATATCTCATCGAGTGTGCGTTCTAGGGCAGCAACATTCAGTGGTCCATTGAGATCGATGCTGGCCTGAAAGTTGTACGCAAGATTGTCTGGGTTTACCTGATACAAAAACCATACGCGTTCTTGCGCAAACGATAGCGGAATGTACTCACCTCGAGCTACGCTAGCTATCGGAAGCTCGTGATCGGATTCGTCTAGGGTTTCGGATGCGGTTATTTCCCGCAGTAGGCTCGCGACGGTCGGGTTTTGGAACATCTTTGAAAGGAACATTTCGGTATGAAATTCCTCTCTAATTCTTGTGGCGACTTGGGCGACTTTTAGTGAGTCGCCACCTAACTCGAAGAAATTGTCGTTGAGCCCGACTTTATCGACGCGCAATACGCTCGCCCAAATATTTGCGAGCAAGATTTCGTCCTCTGTGCTCGGTGCCAGGTAGTCGTCCGTCAACATTGAACGTCCACTATCAGGCGCGGGCAGGGCATTACGGTCGATTTTTCCGTTTGGCGTAAGCGGAAATTCATCCAAGCTAACGAATGAGCCCGGGATCATATAATCAGGCAGGGTTGCGGCGAGCGCTTCGCGAAGCCCCCTAATGCTCAGTTTGTTCGCGGTTGCTGGAACGACGTAACCGACCAATTTTTTGTCCCCGGGTACATCCTCGCGAGCCATAACCACTGATTGTTGGACGGCGTCGAGACTATCCAGCACCGCCTCGATCTCGCCAAGTTCTATGCGAAAACCGCGGACCTTAACCTGAAAATCTACGCGCCCTAAATGTTCAAATGATCCGTCTGTTAGCATCTTCGCGAGATCGCCTGTGCGATATAACTTCGCGCCAGCAGTCGCCTGCAAAGGATGATCAATGAACCGCTCGCTAGTGAGCTCTTCTCTATTTAAATAACCACGAGCTAGGCCATCACCACCGATGTAGAGTTCTCCAGGCGTGCCGGGGCTTACTTCGTTAAGATTCTCGTCCAGAATCACGACTTCGGTATTGGCGATCGGAGAACCTATAGAGATGGGGCCACTGCCAGATCGAACACGGGCCACGGTCGACCAAATGGTTGTTTCCGTAGGGCCGTATAGGTTCCACACTTCCGAGC
Organism: Gammaproteobacteria bacterium; assembly: GCA_047611805.1. Lineage (GTDB taxonomy): Bacteria > Pseudomonadota > Gammaproteobacteria > UBA11873. The sequence goes on along the minus strand of JBLFWX010000028.1, from coordinate 1,935 downwards.
ATTTCGGTAGTAAGCGTTCAGCCAGTTCACGCGTTAGTGCCTCTCCGCCGCAGAAAACCCGCAGCGAATCTTTGCCCTGCCAATCCGAGTCGAGCAGCACGCGCCACGTAGCAGGGGTCGCTTGCATCACGGTGATATCGTTCGCGACGATCGCTTGCGCGAGCTTTATCCCATCGGACGCAACTGGTCGGCTCGCTATGACAACGTGCGCCCCGACGGTAAGCGGCAGATAGAGTTCTAGGCCAGCTATATCGAATGACAGCGTTGTCACGGCAAGCAGGCGATCGTGCGAGTCTAAGCCTGGTTTGTCGCCCATGCTACGCAAAAAATTAACGACACTTCGATGAGGAATCGCCACGCCTTTTGGTAGCCCTGTCGAGCCTGACGTATAGATTACGTATGCCAGATCATTCGTGCCAACAGTTATGGAGACGGGTGTATCCGGACGCTTGTCGAATGACTCCCAATCTGTATCGAGGCAAAATGTCTGCGCTTGATGGGGCGGCAGAGAGTCCACGAGGGCACCTTGGCAGAGGATGAATTTAGCGTTCGAATCCTGCAACATGTAGGCAATTCGATCGGCTGGATAATTCGGATCTAGCGGTACATAGGTACCGCCGGCCTTAAGTACGCCCAGCAATGCAACTAGCATTTCCAATGAGCGCTCGACGTAGATCCCGACTAGATCACCCATGACAAGACCGTTGCCATTTAGGTGGTGCGCCACTTGATTCGCGCGGGAATCCAATTCTCGGTAAGTCAATTCCTGACCTTCGAAGCTAACGGCCGATTTATTTGGATCGCACACGGCGGTGGCCGTAATCAGTTCATGAATTATTTCTGCTTTCGCGGGCTGAACCGTCGATCCATTTCCGTCGGTCTTTTTATTGGCTGAGCGTTCTGCGTACGATTGCGGAGTCTGATTATTCATGGGCAAATCCTCACTGGTCATGTGCTATTGCTTCGGCTTCAATCTTGTGGATTCCGCCGTGGCTGCGCGGTAGTTAAAATATTAAATTAGGTTCGTCGATGTTTATCAGTTTATTGATTTGACGCATACGGCAAGGGCAATTGGGATCCCAGGAAGCGACGAACAGTAAACTCCCACGTTCCTGCAATTAGTTGGGTTTTTGGATTGACGCATGCTTAAGTAACTTATCCTGAATGGTTTGCACCGGGACGTCATTTATAAACATTTGGCCCCAGGTCTCTAACATCAAGATACGGGTTTTTAGATTCCGATCGGCTTCATTAAGAAAGTACGTCATCTCTTGGTGCGACAATTTGAAATGGCGCGCAAAAAACGAGTCTCGAAAATATTCGGGAGAGGTCTGCATTCGTCTAATTGCGGATACTTCAAAGCCCCATTTCTTTCTACGACTCAAGTTTTTCGGTATATATCGATCGGCGACTTCACGCACCACCCATTTGTCGCGAATAAAAGGATGTTCCTTTTCCCACACCGTGGTCGATAGGCGGGCTTTATACCGGTATGGAAAATTGATCGCGGTGTGAACAAGGTCTTCGTCGAGAAAAGGGAATCGAGCCTCAATGCTTGCTGCCATGCCCATAGTGTCGTTACGGTGCAGCAGGCTTCGTAAATGGTACGACATGAGGTCCAAAGTTCTGACGTTTCTATCGGGCTTTCGACCTAGGCGGCTGTGGTAAGCGTCTCGCGCTTCGCGCGAATCGATTGTTCCCGAAAATTGTCCGAGCATATTAGCTACCAAATCAGGGCGGCTCTGGCTGTGCCAGAGTCGCGGACCGATTACTGGGATTCGATTTACTAAGCGTCCGACCTTCTCCGTCTCGGCGGATTTCAAGGTAGTTGTCGCCTGAAGATTAAAATTACGCCGCCTTATTCATCTTGATTTCAGTCGCATCGTTTGCCGGGTTGAGATGTACATCACCAACCGGTTTCCAGTTTCTAATATC
>JBLFWX010000027.1:0-55670 GCA_047611805.1 Gammaproteobacteria bacterium | reverse complement strand
CACTGACGCAGGTGCAAGCACGGAGTCGCGATGTTATTCCGAACGCCAGCCTGGCTTTTTGTGGACCATCACCTGCGGCGTAATTTATTTTTGTATGTGCTTTCGGCCATGTTTCGGTAAAGCATCAAGCTAGTTGACTACATTGACGCGACGAGGATGAGGCTTTCCGTCAGCGTCGATGCAAGGACCGTTGGTGGCCGTTAGTACTAAGTCGTTTAGATGCTACTGAGCGTCGGCTATGTTGTAGTACAGCGGACAGTCGCACGCCGGAGGTGTTTGCCCGTTGACGACCCAATTCAGCCTGTTACCGTTTTCTAATATAGGCGCGGCGTCGATGATTTGGAGGGACATGATGGGCTGAACTGTCAACAATCTTTACAAATGGACTGCTCTGAAACCCTGTAAATTCTGAGAACCTTTACACTGCTGGATGGACCCGCATGCTAAGTTATTGTTTTTATTACATACGTCCTTGTGGAATGAGACTTGCATTACATTCGATCAGAACAGTTCGTAGTCACGGCCCTATGAGCCGTTTAAAAGTTGAGAAAAAAAGTAAATAAACGGGAATGAGGGTTAAGAGAAAAAATCTATCACCCGTCAACTCTTTGCTGGCATCCGGACAATTACGTTCAGTTCGATATGTACGGGCCCGATCAGCCGCCACAATCTAAACGGCGGCACGCTGTCAGTGTTTGAGTGTTGAGCGATTATCAATAATAGTTTTAATGGCAACAACTTCCCCGGTCAGAATTCGTGCAATGCGTACTACTTAGCACGACAGACCAAGATATCGTTGAAACAAAACCGGAAAGGCTTGGGAGATCACATGAACTTAGCGGCATTAGGTATATTTCGTCCACGAGAGCGAGCGCTGAACCGCCGGGACCTAAATGTCGTGTTGATACACATGCGCGACAAGTATGGCCTGCCGTCAGTGCGATGTAATAAGGTGGAGGGATCATTTGAATGTGAGTGTCACTTTCGACAACCCCTGATCGATAAGTTCAACCTGAACGGCGTACACAGCGGTTATCGGTTTGACACACCACTGCAGGCGGCCGCTGAATGCTTGCGTCGAATCGAAGTGTTATTTGTTGAGGACGAGGAGCAAAGCGATGAGCAGTAGTAAGTACATCGACGACAGGGATCTATCAGGCAATCTATGACGCACGGCGCACGCGACGATCAATAGATAGATAGATTGCAAGCAGGACTATTTGTCGCATAACGCGATCTTCATAACGCATATGGGCACCCTATCTGAGCGCGTTGGCGGCGTGAATGGCCGCTTCTGACCGTTAGCACTAAGTCGCCAAAATTGGGCTGAATGCCGGCTCTCTAGAGGTTCGCCGGACGGTCGTTTGTCGCCGGCGTATGCGTAAAAGCGACCCACACCTGTCCTTCAGCACGAACTAATATGCGCTTAACTTCGACCTGGGCACACGACGATTCAGGGGCGCGGTTCAGGCCGATACCGGATCGAAGCGTCGGTTTCGAACGGGCCGTTGGGAGACGGTCGTATCCCATTTTAATTGGAACGCTAATCGTCTATTTTTCTCCAATCTGGAAAATCAAGGGTCTGTTCTTCTAGCCGCGCCTCGGCGTACGAAATGAAACCGGATGGCAGAGTTGGCCTTATAGTTATTCATGTATTGCACAATAAGGAAAAAGAACTGACTCGCTTCGTCGCCCGTCAGCGAGTCAGTAGCAGATAGTCCTTTCAAAAGCACCGCATTCAGCTCTTTATTTTGCGCAAGCTGGGCGTTCATTGAGTTCCAGGTTTGATCAAGCGTTGTCAACATCGCGAGCCGGTTTTTCTGGCGGCTAGATCGTAGCTCGATTGCGACGAAAATGAACGTCGCTACAGTTGCCGTCGCGGCAATTAATTCACCTATATTCGAAAGATTGTCGAGATTCATGGTTGCCTCCGTTTGCCGCTGGGTCGAATCGTGAGCATATCCGAAGACCGTGAGCGTCGGTTATTGGGCGTTAGTCCTAGGTCGCCTAGATTGGGCTGATCGACGGTTATGTGGGAGTACATCCGACGGTCACTACTTATCCAATTTCGTCTTCATTCCCAAAACCATCCCCGCGCTACTGATCTGGACTGGCTTTATCCTTTTTGATTTCCGACGTAGGGTTTAAGCTCTCAAACTAAGTCAATGGTCGCGGATATTACGTCGCAGTGACGTTGATACAAATGTTAGGTCGCTACCAATGTCAAACGAAGTCATCGTAACTAAGTTACCGGCGTCGAGTCAGTTGCATGCTCGAGTTGCGCCTGGCGACTTTCTCGACTGCTACACTGTTGAAGCCTCGTTACGTCCTCGACAGGCTGCAGAGATAATCACAGATTTTCCGGCTTGGGCTCGCGGACTATTAAAGTTACGTGGAGTCGTAACCGCACCTTTCGGATTGTCTAATGATGGGCCGCCCGCTGTTGATAAAGTAGGTCCGTTCCCGGTTGAAATCGAAACGCCCGATGAATTAATTGCGGGTTTCAACGACAAGCATCTGAATTTTCGTGTATCTGTTATGTCTTGGAATGGCCAGGTCTCGCTGGCTACGTGGGTCCACACGCATAACCTTGGCGGCAGCGTGTACCTCAGTGGGATTATGCCGTTCCATATTTTAATTGCACGTAACGCGCTGAAGCGTGTCGCAGAAGTCGGTTCGTTTTAGACTGTGCCAATTCCATATAAGCTCGTCCTTGAACGTATTCCCGTTCTATTTAGCGGTCCGCCGCCTAACTCACGCCCTGAGGCCGAAGGTCGCTTATTGGCCGATGTTCTAAAGCGCTCTCGCGGTATTGTGGAGGCCGTGTTGTCTTTTTTCTTTTGAGTTAAATTATGGAGCTCGGCTCCCCCTGGGTTGATGTTGTGTCGGGAAACATCAAACAACAACACAGGAGAAGAACCCATGGATCAGTCTACCAAGCCCAACAGCCCGTTGCGTCTACGCATGATCGAAGACATGACGATGCGCAAACTCAGTACCAAGAGTCAATCACAATATGTTCGATCCGTCGCCAACTTCACGCGGTTCCTAACGCGTTCACCCGACACAGCCGATGCCGAAGACCTGCGGCGATTCCAACTTCATCTCGTCGTACAAGGCGTCTCGACAACAACGATCAACGCGACTATCTCCGGTCTCAAAATGTTCTTCACACGCCCTGATACACCGTCAGCTAAACCGCGTATCGAGAAAGATACAAGGTAGAGCGACGCAGGAAGCCAAAGCCGATAAGTGGACCGACTACCGTGCCAAACCCGACGAACGCAATAAAGCCATGCAGCTCGCCACCGGCGAATTTATCCGTCGCTTCCTCATCCCTATTTTACCGTTGGGCTTTCACCGGATCCGTCACTTTGGGATCTTGTCCAATCCGTGCCGGGCAGTCAATCTTCGGCTCATCCGTGCTCAGATCACTAGCGCAGATCCGAGCGACGCGATAACAGAAAAGAGTGAGGCGAAGGACACACCCACCTTCGTGTGTCCCGCCTGTTACGCGCCAATGAGTATCGTCGAACTGTTTCGACGCTTTAATCGACCTCGAGCGCCGCCATGACCCAGCACTTGAGTTCTCAATTGGGCAACGCACGACATTGTCAAAACGACGATGACGGCACGCTATGGTTTATCGTGTTCAGATTGGCGCATTCTGCGCTTTCGAGTCACGTACTATCGATGAAAAAATACAACTCTAACCCAATCGTCGCAGCGGGTCGTAGACATCGCAATGAATATCGGCCCACCGGTGAACTGAACCTAACTCAACTCGTTCGTACTATCCCCATAGCTCATCAGCACACCCGCGCGGTTTCCTACCTCGATGCTTTTTAGACACCTGCCCCATGATCCCGTGCTAAACGGAGAGACTTTGCTGGGCGCAGGTGTCCAACAACCCTTAACGTTATCTGTCGAGCTAGCGCACGGCCATGAACGTCCGTTATGAGGTTTGGACGGCGTTCAAAGGTTATCTATTCTGGTCAAAATCTCTAGTAGGTGCTTAGAACATAAAGTCTAATTTTTTAGAGTTTATGGATCCCGCGCTTCGCGAAACTGGTCGAATCCCGCCAAGGCTTTGCCAGCACTATATAGAGCTACGCCGCCACCCATTTCGACCGCAACCCCTGCCACTTCCGCGATTTCCTCGCGCGACACGCCCATCCTGCGCAGGGCCGCGTTGTGCCAAGCCATGCACCCGTCACACCCCTGGGCGATAGCAATGCCTAAGGCGATATATTCTTTTGTTTTGATGTCCAACGCGCCGTTCGCGAACGTCGCCTGTTGAAGCTGCGAAAATGCCGCGCCGGTGGCGGGTAAGGCTTCGAAGAGTTCGCCAATAATTTCCTTCGCATGGTCTTCGATTTCCGGGTGGTTGGTTGTCGTCATTACTAAAAGTCCTTAGATCAAGAGATTCGGCAACGTAGCGCTAATGCGGAGAATTCTCCATTGCTGTCGGACTATGAGATCGTTAGCCAAGCGCAAAGCCAATGGGTGGATGTGGGGCACCGATGACTTGCGCTCGGGTTCTTTGAGCTTGCATCGACGCGAGGTAGAGATTAGGCTAATTAATCGGTTAATTAATTTCCGCGTCGGCCACGAGCGCGATGCGGGTTCTCCCAACAACGGGGTCAAGCGATTGAACAAGATGCTGTTGCCACACCATGAAGCTTGAGGGAACTGCAGACTTCCCCTATAGCGCGGCCGACGTATGGACCGCACTCCACGATATCGAGATTCTCCGAAAGACGATCCCAGGTTGCAAGTCGATGACGGCAACGGAGGATGGTTCTTACACTGCGGCCGTGTCGCTGGGTGTCGCTGCGATTAAAGGTGACTACGAAGGTACGGTTAAGGTTATTGACGTGGAGTTCCCGCATCATTACCAACTCCAGGGAGGCGGTTCCGGGCAGCCGGGTTACATCAACATGACGGTCGATTGTTGGCTCGATCCTAGCGCGTCAGGTACCTTGATGCGCTGGTCGTGTGACGCCGAGGTGGGCGGATTAATCGCGGGGATCGGTGGACGCGTGTTGACTGGAATCTCGAAATTTATGGCTAAGCAGTTTTTCAAAGCATTAAACGTTGAAATGCAAAATCACTTTGATCAAGTAAGCATCGGATCCGCGGAAGCTTAAAGCCTATGAAACCAGCAAAGTTTGATTACTACCGAGCGACATCCATCGAACATGCGTGCGAATTGCTAGGCGCGCATGGCGACAAAGCGAAAATCTTAGCGGGTGGGCAAAGCCTCATCGCGGCGATGAATTTTCGCTTAGCTCGACCAGAGATCTTGATCGATATTAGCAATATCGAAAATCCCAACGAGATCACGGACGAACCTGGCGGTGTGCGCATTAAAGCAACCACGACTCAGCGGACCGCCGAACACAACCCTTCCGTACGCAAGCGGTTACCCGTTCTTGCGGCCGCGATCGAGAAAATCGCGCACTTCCAGATCCGCAATAAAGGCACGGTTGGCGGCAGTATCGTTAACGCCGATCCGGCTTCTGAACTACCGGCCATGTCGCTGCTCCTGGATGCGGAGTTGCAAGTAAAGAGCGCGACGGGCGAACGCACCATCGAAGCGGAAGATTTTTTCATTACCTACATGACCACGTCACTAGAAAGCGATGAGGTGCTCGCTTCCGTACTATTTAAGGAACCCCCGAAAAATAGCGGCTGGGGGATTCACGAGGTCGCGCGCCGCGATGGTGATTTCGCGATGGTCGGTAGCACGGCCGTCATGGCAGTCGATTCCTCTAATACTTGCACCTACCTTCGCATCGTCTTGTTTGGCGTCGCCGCAACACCGGTTCGCGCTAGGCAAGTTGAAGCAGCGTTGCTGGGTAAGGTGGTGTCGGTTGAGTTGATTGAAGCCGCGGCAAACCATGTGAGCGAGGTGGTTGATGCCGAGAGTGACGTGCACGCGACCGACGAGTACCGCGGCAACGTCGCGCGGGTGCTGGCCGCGAGAGCCTTGAACGACGCCGCTAAACGCGCCACGGTCGCGAACTAAGGAATACGCAATGAACGCTAAGCAAAAAGTTAGTCTCAATGTTAATGGTGTCGACTACGAGCGCGAGATCGAACCGAGAACCCTATTGTCGGATTTTCTTCGCCACGATCTTGATCTCACTGGAACCCACGTGGGTTGCGAACATGGCATTTGCGGTTCGTGCACGATTCTTCTCGATGGGCTGCCAGTGCGATCTTGTTTAACGTTCGCTGTCCAAGCCGAGGGCCGGCCTGTCGAAACTGTCGAGTCGCTAGATTCGAACGGTGAATTAAGTCCGCTGCAAAATGCCTTTTGGGAAAATCAAGGGTTGCAGTGTGGATTCTGCACGCCGGGGATTTTAATGAGTATGAAAGCCTATCTCATCGAGAACCCGGAACCGACTCGGGATGAAATTCGCCATGCACTGTCAGGCAATTTGTGTCGTTGTACAGGCTATCACGACATCGTGGACTCAGTGGTTGCGGCGGCCGAAGCCGCGCTATCGTCTGCAAAGACGGCGGCGGGGGAATCGCGATGAAAGAACCCATAGCATTGAGTGGCGTTACCAAACACATTGGCGTGCCGCGTAAGCGCACCGAGGACCCGCAAATTTTAATGGGTCGGGCAAAGTATGTTGACGACATCAAGCTCCCCGGAACAATGGAAATTGCGTTTTTCCGCAGTACTCACGCACACGCGCGGATTAAGAATCTAAAAATAGACGCAGCGAAGCAACACCCCGATTGTCTACATATTTTTACCGCGGCCGAGTTCGACGGCTCAGCGACTACGTTTTTCCCACACACCCGCGGCACATTGAAACCCGTCGTGATGCCATTTATTGCCTTGGATAAAGTACGTTTTGTCGGAGAAATTATCGCCGCCGTCGTTGCACCCAGTCGTTACATCGCGGAAGACATCGTCGATTTGATCGAAGTCGAATACGAGAGTTTGCCAGCCTACAATAACGTTGAAGACGCCATGCAGCCGGGCGCGACCCTCATCCACGAAGAACTCGGCACGAATATTTATTACGCAGACTCGTTTAGTAACGGCGATGTAGATAAAGCCTTTGCCGAAGCCGACCTCGTTGTCAGTGAAAAAATATGCACTGGGCGTACCTCGGCCGCACCAATGGAAACGCGTGGCGTGATGGCCACGTGGGGATGGGACGATACCTTAACCGTGTGGTCTTCCACGCAAATGCCGTATCCGTTGCGGACTTCTATCGCTGTGAATCTCGGTATTCCAGAGCAAATTATTCGAGTAGTCGCACCAACGGTTGGCGGTGGATTTGGCCAGAAAGCGCACTTCTTTCCCGAAGAGTTTATCGTGCCCTGGATCGCCAAAGAGATTAGACGGCCGGTGAAGTGGATCGAAGACCGGCGCGAACATTTGCTCTGCGCCGCGCATGCCAAGCAGTGCACGATCTACATGAACATGTCGTTTAAGCGCGATGGCACCATAACAGGCATGAAGGTGAAGAACATTGGCGACTCAGGCGCGTACTCGCAGTACCCTTGGTCGGGACTTATTGAATCCGTAGCAGCGAACAACGGCGCGCCTGGCGCGTTTACTTTTCCCAATATCAGTTTCGAAACGGTAGTGTGTCTCACGAATAAGATGTCGACAGGCGCGTACCGCGGCGTCGGCTGGTCTGCCGGGTGTTATGCGCGCGAAATGGTCCTCACCAAAGCCGCAAAACTTTTGGATCTCGATATCGTCGATATCTACCGTAAGAACTTCATTCGCGCACAGGACTTTCCGTACACGACGGCAACGGAGCAAACCTACGACAGTGGTGATTACCATAAGGTATTGGATAAGTGTATTGAGGCGTCCGATTATACGAATCAGAAGAAACAGCCTCGGCTCACCGCGGACGGGAAATTGCGCGGCGTCGGGATATCTTTTTTCGTTGAGCAAACGAATTGGGGTAGCCGATCGGCGGCCGAAAGTGGTTTCCCGGCGACTCTGCACGACACCAGCACTGTTGAAATGGATCCGACTGGGAAGGTCACGATCAAGAGTGGGCAGTTTAGCCATGGGCAAGGGTTGAAAACGACCTTGGCGCAAGTTGCCGCAGAAACACTGGGCGTCCCATTCGAAGACATTGTCGTACTCGATGGTGATACTGCCACGGGTGCCTATGGGATGGGTACTTTCGCGAGCCGTAGCGCCGTAATTGGCGGCGGTACCGTGATCCGGGCCGCGACCGACGTGCGCAATAAGTTACTCACAATCGCGGCGCATGTGATGGAAGCCAACGCCGCCGATCTCACGATCGATGAAGGTAAGATTTACGTCAAAGGTTCGCCGGATCGCAGCCGCACGGTCGCGGAAATTGCCTACATCACTTATTTCGATCGATTCTCCAGACCGGACGAAGACGAGGTTGAGCCGACGTTAAGCGCAACGCGACATTACGATCCGCCAGCTGCCTACGCGAACGGATCCCATGCGGTGGCGATAGAACTCGATCCGGAGACCGGGATTTTAGATATCAAGCGCATTGTCGCCGTCGAAGACTGCGGCAACATGATTAATCCTAAAATTGTCGACGGGCAGATGCGCGGTGGCGCATCACAAGGGATCGGCATGGGATTATTGGAATCGCTGGATTACGATGAGAACGGGCAGCTTAAGAATGCTTCGTTTATGGATTTTCTGATCCCTAATGCAACCAGCATGCCGGACATTGAGTGCCACCACATCGTGACGCCCTCGCCTTATACGGAAGGTGGATTCAAAGGGGCAGGTGAAGCAGCGATGTTGTCGATCCACATCGCACTATCGAATGCCTTGGCGGATGCCTTATCGGAATACGACGGGCCGCTCGTGCCGATGGTCACACCCATTGGACCGCAACAAGTGATGGATTTGATTAACCATACGAACCAGCCGATTGCGCGCTAAAAGTTCGCGCGCGCGATGGCGACGCCGCAATCTGCCGACGATCAACGAATATGCCCAATTCCAACGCACACACGGTCGATGAGCTTCGGCGCAACGGTTACGTTGCGGACGAGGAGATCGCAACGGCACTCTTTCTGGCCGAGGAACTCGAGAAACCTATCCTCATAGAGGGCGAGGCAGGGGTCGGAAAGACTGAGATTGCTCACGTTCTAGCGAAGCTTAAGAATACTGAACTGATCCGCCTGCAATGTTATGAGGGTCTGGACTTTAATTCAGCCTTGTACGAATGGAATTACCAAAAGCAGATCCTGAGCCTGCGCCTGGAGGAGGTACGCGGTCGCACTGATGTTGCGGTCACCGACTTCTACAGCGAAGCGTATTTATCGTACCGACCAATTTCTAAAGCATTGATGGCGGAGCGGAGAGTCGTCTTATTGCTCGATGAAATAGACCGCGCAGACGAAGAATTCGAAGCCTTGTTGTTGGAAACCCTTGCCGAATACCAACTCACGATTCCAGAGTTAGGGACCATTACGGCCAATCACGTTCCCTACATTATCCTCACGTCGAACCGCACCCGCGAACTGAGCGACGCATTGAGGCGCCGCTGTCTATATCTGTGGATGGATTATCCGAGCTATGAAAAAGAGTTCGAGGTGATCCGTCTGAAAGTCCCGAACCTAGACGTCGCGCTCGCCAAGCAAGTCACATCCTTTGTGCAAGCCTTACGTGATCAGGATCTGAACAAAACACCGGGGTTGTCAGAGGCGGTCGACTGGTCAAATGCATTGCAGGTAACAAAGGCTGCGAGCGTTGATCGCTCCTCGGTGGTCGCGACCTTGGGGTGTTTGTTAAAGGATCGTCGCGACATCAAGAAACTTAAAGATGAGACGCTCGACTCGCTGCTCGAAAAGGTCCACAACGATCCACGCACATGATCGACCGATTCGACAGTGTCGAGACGAGTATCGATTTCTCCTTGAAGCTATTTCGCCTACTGCGTAATAACGGCGTTAAGCTCGGCACGGTGCAAACCATCGCCTGCGCTCAAGCGATCGTCTCACTTACTGCAGTGCAGCACAGTCAACTGATGTGGATTTATCGTCTGACTTTGATTAACCGTCGCGACGATCTATATCGGCTTAAGAAACTCGTCGAGATCCTTCTCGCCGACTACCTCAATCCGTCTAACGAGGTAGACTCGCACGAAGAACCACCAGATAACGAACAATCCTTAGTGGTCAAACGGCGAGTTGCGAGCGACGAGACTCTGTCTGAGGAAGGGCAAGAAGATCTCATCGAGATGGAGGCTTATTCCACTCAAGAAGTCGATCATCACAAAGATTTCCGCTATATGCTGAACGAGGATTTTCCGGCCGTTCTCGCACTGCTCGAACAGATCGCGAAGAAGTACGCCTCAGTTGCGCGACGTAAAACCAAGAAATCGAAACGCGGCGGGACCGTCGATCTGCGTGCGAGCGTGCGCGATAGCGTGAAATTCGACGGGGATATTTTGGCGTGGCGATACAAAAGAAAAGTGCTCACGCACACGCGACTTGTGATGGTTGTTGACGTCAGCGGGTCGATGGAGGTGTACAGCATATTCTTACTGAATTTCTTGTATTTTCTTAACCAAAACCGCGCATTAAAAATAGACGTCTTCGTGTTTAGCACGCGCTTACAACCGCTCACTGAGTACTTCCGGATGAAGAATTTCGAGGCGATGCTCCAAGCAATTTCATTGCAGTTTTCGGGTTGGTCTGGCGGCACAAAAATTGGCGCAGCCCTTGCGGAGTTAAACGACGCTCACGCAGCGGTCGTGACACGAAAGTCGACCGTGGTGATCATGAGTGACGGATGGGATACAGGAGATTCACAATTGCTGGATCGCGCAATGGCCAAGATCGCGAACCGTGCAAAGTCGGTCGTGTGGATGAACCCGCTCAAGGGTGACCCGACGTATGAACCGCTAGCGATAGGTATGGTTACCGCAATGCCTTATTGCAACGAGTTTATCAGCGGACACAGTATTCAAAGCTTGGAACGTTTTTCACAGATTCTTGCAGCATAATCCAGGTATCGCCACAAACGGATGCCCGTTGTGCGGTGCATCATAAGTAACAGTGCACTCGCAGACGCGACTGGGATGAATGCATCGGAAGGCAAGTTGCTGCACGATGGGAACTTGAAGGAATGTAGGTGGCTCACAGTCGCACGGCGACCGTAAGAACGGCTGCACAGACAAGAGTCTGCCGTATAATCGCTGGACGAGTGGGGAGTTCGAACATGCTTGACGACCTCGATGCTGAGTTTCATTCCTTCCGACCCGATCAAAGGGATTGGGCGGAGACTAATTACTTCGGGTTTTACAACGCCGAAGCCCATCTCAACGTTGGCGTCTATGCCTTGTTTCGTCCCAATCTCGGCATGGTGAGCTCATCAATCTGTATTAATTCTCAACGCGCCGGCACGCCGTGGGAGGCAGATTTCTGCGACTATCGCGCCGCATTGCCGATGCCCGGAAATAACAGTTTACTAGACTACCAACTGGCGAATTCGCTGCACGTGCGATGTGTCGATCCGAATCGGCATTGGCACATCACCTATGACGATCAAGAAGGTACGTCGATCGACGTTCACTATCGAGCACTGATGGTGCCATTCGACATAAACGACCCGGACCAAGATCCGATGTGTGCATCGGGCAGCGATGCGGGCAAGTTTTCCTGGGGCAATGCCTACGACGGTCACTTTGATCAGACGGGTAGGGTGGTTGGCGAAGTGGTTTTGCGCGGCGTGCGCTTTACGATCGATTGCGTGTCGACTATGGATCACTCCTGGGGACCACGACCGGAGCGCGGCAAACCGAACATGAGTTGGTTACATGCACATGTGGATGATCAAACTGCGCTGCACGCCATTCTAAGTTTCGATGCGGACAGTGACGACACGTCACTGTGCCTAGCTCACGGATATGCTTTGCGAAAGGGCGAGGTTTTCGGGCTTGCGAGCGGCACAGGCCAAGTCATTCGAGGTCCCGATCGATTCGCCGAGACCATTAGTTTGGATTTAATCGATAGCGCGGGACACGAACATAAATTAACCGGCCAGGCTCTGACTAATTTCCCGTGGCAATGCTGGCCGAACATGGTGGCTTTTAATGTACTCGCCCGCTGGCAATATAGCGGCAGTGAAGCGTACGGCGAAGTGCAAGATTTCTACGAACTGCCGAAACTGAATCGCTTGAATGCTGTGTAAGCTGGCCCAAAAGTCGACGATCAGTAGAAAATGCCGCTAAACGTCGTTCTATTTGATATGGACGGCACCTTGGTGGACACGCGCGATGCGGCGTGGGAAATATTTGCTGAGACCGATCGTGCGTTTGGATTAGGTATCGATACGCAAGAAAAATTTTTGCAGCTGTCGGAAAGTAATTTTTTTCGTGCGATCGCGGATCACTGCGACGATGCAGCACGGGCTGAGGCAGTGGTTAGTCATTTCATGGACACCATTCGCCGCTGTTACAACCCACCGTTCATTCCCGGCATAGTTGAAATCATAAAAGCGCTCAACGATGAAGTCGAGATGGCCATTTTGTCGAGCAACATGCTCGACGTTATTCGCAGGATCTTAGCTGCTGGAGATGTGGCGAGTTGTTTTCCGCATATCCTTGCTGGAGACGACGAGCCATCAAAAACCGCTGCCATTGCTCACTATCTTCGTGTCGGCGCTGATTATCGCGGTACCTCTTCGTCTGAAGTTAGCGACGCACCAGTGTGGCGCGCGGACGAAGTTGCCCTGGTAACCGACACAGTCGGCGACGTAGGTGAAGGCCGGGCTTGTGGTCTAAGAGTTTGTGGGGTTAGTTGGGGCATGCACACTGCGAGTAAATTGCGTGACGCAGGCGCGCAATACGTTGCGCACACGCCATCAGAATTGTTGGATTGGATCAAACAGGCACGTAACAGTGCCACGATGAGGAGCTAGAAATGTCCGCGGGAAATGTCGTTGCCGAAGGTTACAACTGTTTTGAAACGAATAAAGAATCTCAAGGAACGATACTCTACTTACCGGATCCGAAAGCCGTCATCGCATTAATTCAAAGCGGCAAGCTAAAAGAGCACATCGTGATGGCGCAAGGCGGCACGACGACATTCCTTGCTCCGGCGCTTTCAATGGGCGCTATCGGGGTGATTACCTTGTCCGGTGCGCCGGAATCGCACCTAGGGATCCTGTCGCGCGAATTTCAGATACCGTGCATCATGACAGCGTACTTACGCGCCAGTACCGCGCGCTATGTCACAGGCGGTGACAATGACGATCACTTTGCTGAAGTGATCGCGGCGTTGAATGGCAAGCTCGTTCGCCTAAATTGCTGCGATGGAGACGTCGGGCAGATCGAATTAATCGACTAAGCTGAGGTTCAATATGACCGCCGCATTTCTACAACGTTACGAAGACAACGACCCTGGGCTGCGTTTCCAGGAGTTAGTTTATACGGGTAATTTCGTTGGCCTGGATCCCGTACCGGACGGAATCCTCGGCGACCGCATTATGAAATCTCGCGCGCAAAGCCAGGTACTGGAGCGCGTCGAGATTGATGCGGTGCGCAACGCAGAATTCAGCATTGCTGAGCTGAATGATTTAAATAATTATTTGGCTTGGAACATATGGGATGTGTTGGTCATGCGCGCGACGGAAGGCGCATCCGGCATGATTCCGCGCCAGGAATATGAACTCTTGGCGATGATGCATCAATTCTATCGCTGGCCGGAATTGCTCGACATGACGACGAATGAGATCGGCGTTCAAGGTGTGCTCGATCTGGGTGCCTCATCGCGAACCGAGATCGGCACGAAAATAAATGCTGTACACGATTGGAGCATCGGCGCGGTGGGTTTCGGCATGGGGCGCTGTGCGTTACTCGCACTTGAGGTGATCGGTGCAGACGACTATATCGAAGAAAGCTCGACAATCTTGAAATTTATGCAGCGCGTGTTGTGGGGCAAACGTCAAGATGGTTGGATTTTAAACTCGCAAGATCGCTATCGTTGTCGGATTCATACGCCAGAATTCCTAGCAAGCTTATTGCCGGCTCTTGAAACTCTTGAGCCTGGAAGTCCTAAACACGATGCTCTGATTCAATTCAATGCGGCGGCTGAACTACTGTCCTTTCTGGATCATTTTGATTGTCGCTTAGGCCTTGGCGATACCGGCCCTTATTCGTTGCCGAACGGTAATCTACTCATTATTCGGGATCTATTCTGCAACGAAGAGGCCTATCACTGGAGCGACGTTTGTGACCACGAGAACGTTCCGCACTGTTACACCGTGATGTTCGAAATCGATCCCCAAGGCATGGGACTGCAGGAAATACGCGTTAACGATATCTCGACAACGTTCACGAGACCTAAAAACTATATACCGCATGTGGTCGCTGCGGCCGTGTTCGTGCGTGAAAAATGGGATACGCCGATTGCAGATATTTATCCGGTGCCGATAGCTGAACTTAGCACCCGTCTTAGCGGAATTCAAAATGCGACCTTCAAGCTCTATACAAAATTGTCGCGCATGTGTCGTCGCCAATTAATCACCAACGGCATGTATGTTTATTACATTGGGATGATTTTGCCGCACCTACGTCGAGCCGGGACTTACGAGAAGGCGTGTGTCGATTACGATTTTTGGGAAATCGATCAGCGCATTTCGAATTACTACTACGATATCGGCAAACGCGATTTCGCGAAGGTAACGGTTCCGAATAAGATATTTTCGGGTGCCGGCTACTTGCCGTTCTCGGCGAACGCAGACAAACACCGTTCGAAGTATTTCTGGGGTTGAAGTGGTGACTACTGCAGATTCAGCCGGTCACAACATAAGCGAATCTGGGATCGCGTCGCTCGATGAACATCACTTCGTCGTCATGAACGCGATCTTCTTGAAGAAGATCGCAACGAGTGATGAGGTCGCGACTTTGACGGGAATTGACGGGGCGGAGTTAAACGCGATTTTAGACTTCGCCGTCGGCGCCGGTTTAATTATGACGACGGACAGTGGTCACTTATTACTACCGGACGGGTCGAGCGCGGTTGCACGGCATTACACCAAGACCTATCAAGCGTTGCGCGATAGTCCCGTACTTAATGAGTGGTATGCGCAATTTGAAAGTATCAATACGCGTTTTATTGCGGCGATAACCGCATGGCAGCAGGATCAAAGTGACGACTTACTATTCAAGGCGCTTGATATCGTTGAACGCCTTTGTACCCGAATAGAGGCTCTGGTATTGCTTGTACCACGCTATAATGACTATCAACGCCGTTTCGAGGCAGCCGGCGGCTTAGTCGAGTCCGGAGATAGCGATCTGCTATGCAACCCACGGCGAGATTCCGTGCATAACATCTGGTTTGAGTTTCACGAAGATATTCTGTGTGTCATGGGCCGCGTGCGTGACACGACGTAGCGGAAATTTTAAGTATCGCGGTCACGGCGGCCGTACAAAGTTTTCTAAGTGAGAGGAGCATAACAATGAACGATCGAATTCCGAAAAGCGCCGATCCCTCAAAACAACCGTATGCCGGCTACTACAAGCACACTGATCGATCTGCGCATATCGATATGGAGCTGACGCAGGCGGGACCGCAAACGCCGATGGGTGAATATATGCGGCGACATTGGCAACCGGTATGTTTGTCCGAGGAACTCACCGAAGTGCCGAAAGCTATCCGGATCATGAACGAGGATTTGGTCGCGTTTCGAGATAGGAGCGGTCACGTCGGCGTCCTTGACCGACATTGTTGCCATCGCGGAACGTCGCTCGAGTACGGCATCATTCAACAACACGGAATTCGCTGCTGCTATCACGGTTGGCAATTTGATGTAGACGGCACCGTTCTCGAAACCCCATGCGAACCTGCAGAGAGTCGAATGAAGGACAACATCTTTCAAGGTGCCTACCCAGCTTTCGAAAGGAGCGGGCTCGTCTTCGCTTACATGGGACCTCCTGAAGAGCAACCGAAATTCGAGGAATTCGACGCCTATACTTCACCTGCCGATGGGCGCTTGGTCCCATTCACGAATGTCTATCCGTGTAATTGGTTGCAAGTATCGGAAAATCTGATCGATCATTTCCACGCCGCGACGCTGCATAACAACATGACAGTCGCCGGTGTGAATTCGGAGATCGCCGAAGGTGTGAGTCTCGGGCAGGGCTTTCGCACCATGCCGGTGATCCAATGGGAGAAGACGCGCGACGGCAACGGCATGATGTTTTCTGCCGGACGGCGTATCGCTGATGACAAAGTTTGGATCCGCATTACTGAGATGACATTTCCGAATTTTGTGCAAACCGCTTCCGTGGTACCGACCGCGGCCGAGCTACGCCACACGACGGTCGGGCTAACACGATGGCATGTGCCCGTTGACGACCACAATATGATTATATTTGGCTGGCGGCATTTTAATGATGAGATCGACCCTAAACGCACGGGCGATGAGAACGAGTGCGGGCTAGATAAGGTTGATTTTCTGATCGGACAGACGGGCCACCGCACCTACTACGAAGGACAACTCGCGCCAGGCGATTTTGAAGCTATTAGCAGTATCGGGAAAATTGCTCCCCACGCGCTGGAACACCCTGGTCGATCGGACGTTGGCGTCTACATGTGTAGAAACCTGTTACGCGCGGCAGTTAGGGGCGAAACGCCACTCGACTCGACGCGTCTGAAGTCACGTGGGGCGGGCGACACCTTACCCGTGTACAGCGCTGATTCGGTGTTGAATATCCCGCGTGCTACGGACGGCGACGATGATGACCTGCTTCGCGACCTCAGTAACCAAGTCGTGGCGATCATGAAGGAATGCGACTCGGTAACGAGCGCCGAACGTAAGCAATACGCAACTCGACGTCTCGACGATTTGGATGGCGGCATACCCGGATGACGCTTCTCGGTTGATCTTAGACGCACTCACCCGAGTGCGCTATCGTTGAGCGTACAGACACGGTGGTGTCTGTACGCTTAATCAATTCCTTAAACTAACCCGACAAAGGAGCTTGTATGCGCGGCGCTCAAGTCTTTATGGACTCTTTACTCGCTCATGGTGTCGAGTGCATTTTTGGCAACCCTGGTACGACCGAAAATTCGCTACTTGATCGTCTCATAGATTATTCGCAGATCCAGTACTACGTTGCGTTGCATGAAGGGGTGGCCGTTGGCGCGGCGAATTTTTACGCGCAAGCCAGTGGTAAAACAGCCGTGGCAAACTTACACGTGGCACCGGGGCTGGGTAACGCGATTGGCATGATGTATGGCGCGATGAAGTCTAACTCGCCGCTCGTTGTCACGGCGGGTCAGCAAGATACGCGCATGCGTTTGCGCAATCCATTGTTGTCACACGACCTCGTCGCGATGGCAGCGCCGGTCACAAAATTCAGCGCGGAGCCGCAAAGTGCCGATGAACTCGGGCCACTTATGCGGCGTGCGTTCAAGATTGCAAACGAAGCACCTTGCGGGCCAGTGTTCATTGCCTTGCCAGTCAACGTGATGGAGCAAGAAACGGCGATCGCTGCCACCACTTCGGGCGAGATCAGGCAAGGACGGGCCAGTGCGGATGTCATCGCACAAGCCACCCGTTTAATTCTCGACGCGAATAGCCCTTGTATCGTCACAGGCGACGATCCTGCGCGTGCTGGTGCGTTCGATAGCGTTGTCGCACTCGCGGAGACGATTGGTGCCCCGGTTTATCATGAGGGCTTGCGCGCGCAACTTTCCTTTCCTAATAAGCATCCGAGTTATCGTGGCCGCGTCCCTTTTACGGCGAAAGAAACAGCCGCGTTACTTAGCCCACACGATTTGATTATTTTATTGGGCGGCCCGTTCTTCGAAGATATTTGGCACGATGACGTGAGCGCAGTTCCGCATGGAGCCCGCATCATCCAGATCGAAAACAATAATCAGCAACTTGCTTTCAACTTTCCGTTAGATCTCGGGATCTGCGCGGATCTCACGCCAACTCTCGCAGATTTAGCGGCCTCCATCCAAGCTGGCGCCAGTGATTTCCTTAAAGCAGCTCAGATCCGCAACGCCGATCTGGCGACAGGCAGTGAAAGAAGGGTACAAAAAACGAAAGCCGAGTTAGAGCGCGCGTGGAGCGATACGCCGATGGCGCCGTTTCGGGCATTACATGAACTGGCGAATGGGTTACCGGAAGACGCTATTGTGGTTGATGAATCTATCACGGCGTTTTCCGATGTTGCTCGGCTGTTCGATTTCCGTCGCCCGGGCGATTATTTCGCGGGTCGCGGTGGTGGGATTGGGCAAGGCTTAGCAGGGGCGATTGGCACCCAAGTGGCGTGTCCTGATAGAAGAGTCGTCGCGCTGTCCGGGGATGGGTCGGCGATGTACAGCATTCAAGCTTTATGGACCGCCGCTCACCACGAGCTCCCCATCGTGTTTGTCATTTTGTCGAACCGCGAGTATCGCGTGTTGAAACACAACTTGGATACCTATCGTCATCGCTTCGATATCATGTCTGACAAGCCGTATCCGCATATGAATTTGAATAATCCGCCGCTGGATTTTATCGCGATGGCAAAAGGCATGGGGATCGCTGGCGAAGCCGTTAACGATCCGGCAGCAGTGGCGGACTCTCTACGACGCGCGCTGGATACGGGCAAACCCTATGTGTTGGAAATCGTCGTTGCTGGTAAATAATAGCGATCGAATGGCGCACGATTGGGCAAAGCGAATGCGGCAGCGGCGCGTTCTAAGGTTTATTAACATCTGATACAGGACCAACATCATGGAAAATCATCCCGCCTTCAAGCCTGGTAACGTCGCAGTCATTACGGGTGCGGCAGACGGTATTGGTTTGGCGGCCGCGCAATGCTTCTCTGGATTCGGCATGCACGTCTTAATGGCAGATATAGAAGCAGAAAAACTGGACAGGGTCGCGACAGATATCCGCAGCACGAAGGTGTTCAAAGATAATCAGATCCTCACTCGCACGCTCGATGTATCGCAGGCAGGGCAAGTGATGGAGTTGAAGGCGTTTGCGTTCGACACGTTCGGCCAAGTTGATGTGTTGATGAACAACGCAGGGACCAGCCGAAAAACGTCTAGTTGGGGTGAACTCGACGATTGGCGTCACCTGATCGAAGTTAATCTATGGGGCATCATTCACGGTGTACACGCTTTCACTGAAACTATGATCGCGCAGGCCTCGCCGGGTTTGATCATTAACACGGGCTCAAAACAAGGGATCACTAATCCACCAGGTAATCCCGCGTACAACGTGAGTAAGGCCGGTGTGAAAGCTGCAACTGAGAGCTTGCAGCATGCACTACGCAATACGGATGGCTGCCAAGTGAGCGCGCATTTATTGGTTCCTGGCTATACGTATACCGGTTTAACGAAACGCCATGTCAGTGAAAAACCCGATGGAGCGTGGTTGCCGCGACAGGTTGTCGACTATATGGTCGACGCTATCAATGGCGGCTGCTTCTATGTTGTCTGCCCCGATAACGAAGTGACATCGGCCGAAGATGCGCGGCGAATTCTGTGGGCCGCAGGTGATTTGGCGCACAACCGAACGCCTCTTTCGCGCTGGGACAAAACCTTTAGCGATGATTTCGCAAAGTTCACCCTCGATTGATGTGAACCTAAGTGCATGTCGGGTGCCGTGTCGAACGCATTCTGGTGGACAATGCACGAGCACCCACGATCAAATGTATCAGCTACGACGAAAATAATTGAGGATATCTGTATGAGCAAAGAAATCACCTCGTTCGATTTGGCTAGCGTCGATCACGTGTTAAGTACGACCCGTAGTGTTCGCCTGCGACTCGATTTCGACCGCGAAGTGTCGCGATCGATTATCGACGAAGCTTTAGAAATCGCCCTTCAAGCACCCACTGGCGCAAACACCCAGACCTGGCGGTTTATGGTCGTGACAGACCCCGCATTGAAATCTGGGATCGCCGATTACTACAGAAAAGGTGCAGAGAAATATTTGGCGGATGAGACCGCGATGACTCGCACAGGTGTCAGTGCCACACGTCAATTTGAAGAGGGTGATCTGCGCGCGAAACAAGCTCATGGCGTGATTCAATCCTCCGTTCATTTGCTCGAGAATATGCAACGTGCGCCGGCACTCATTATTCCGTGTATCGAGAGTCGCTTCGAAAACGAAGATGTTTTCACTCAAGCATCCATGTATGGATCGATTCTTCCGGCCACCTGGTCGCTTATGCTTGCCTTGCGCGCTCGACGTATTGCCTCTGCTTGGACGAGCTTGCATTTAATCTATGAGAAGGAAGTGTCCGATCTCCTCGGTATTCCGGGTGACGTGACCCAAGCCGCCTTGCTGCCAATCGCTTGGTTGAAAGGTGGTGATTTGGGTCGCGCTAAGCGATTGCCGCTGCAAGACGTTTGTTATTCGAATCGCTGGGGCGAGGCGTAGGAGGCTAGAGCAGGCCAACCCTCTCCTGGCTATCGAGCCTGAGCATCGCCACGTTAAATTTGCCGTGGGTTGCTCAGCGTAGAATTAAAGACTTAGCCCGAAATCAGCTCGGTTTTTCAAGCAGAATTCCGTCGCGTCGCAATGCGTCGAGTTCGGCCGCGGTTTTTCCAAGCCGTTGTGTCATGATGCTTTCGTTGTGTTGCCCTAAGGTCGGCGCGGTAAGTTCGATGTTGTTGGGGTGGTTTTTCCATTTAATGGGGTGGCCCGGAATGTCGACAGGTCCGTGGACCGGATCTTCTACTGTTCGGACAGTGCCGCGCGCACGCATGTGTGCGTTTTGCACAGTGTCTGCCACCGACAAGACGGGCGCGCACGGCACATCGCACGCCATTAGCGCATTCACGGCGCTGTCGACGTCGGCGAAGGTCGCGAGCCAATCCTCGACGAGTTTCGTGACCTCGGGTTTACGTTGCACGCGGACACTGTCGTCGCAAAAATCAGGATGCGCAACGAGGTCGTCGCGATTCATCGCGCGGCACAGATCCGGCCAATGATGCATGAATGCCATGACCACAATGAATCCGCCGGGCGCGTGAAAGACACCGGCAGGGCACACGACGGCGTAATGGGCGCCTTCCCGGGTGGGCTCAATCTCACCGTTCGAGCCGCTATAGGTAACCACATTGGCATCGTGATAGCCGTAATAGGCATCGAGTATCGCGACGTCTAAATGATCACCCTTGCCGGTGCGATTGCGTCGATGGATTGCAGACACGATCCCGAGTGCTGCGTGCACGCCGGTACTTGCGTCGCCGATCGCGGCGCCGACTAAGTTCGGTGCTTTGCCCGGTTCGCCTATCATCGACATGATGCCGGAGTAGGCCTGGGCAATAAAATCGTAGCCCGGCTTTTCGGCCAATGGACCCGTCTGACCAAACGCAGAAATTGAGCACAAAATAATATCGCTCTTGAGCTCGCGTAACCGATCGTAGCCAAGCCCGATTGCCTCCATGACACCGGGGCGAAAATTTTCAACCACGGCATCTACTTGGCTCGCAAGTTCCGCGACGAGTGCGATGCCGCGAGGATCTTTAAGGTTAACGCAGAAGCTCTGCTTGCCGCGATTCTGCTGGACGTAATACAGGCTGCGATCATTTCGAAATACTGATACCCCACGCGTTAGGTCACCGGCAGGAGCAGGCTCGACTTTAATCACATCGGCGCCCATTTCCACGAGCATTCGAGTGCACGTTGGACCGGCTACCGCACGGGTAAGGTCGAGAATACGAAGATCAGAAAGGGCGAGATCGGGGTCTTGGCTCATCGTTGCGTTCCTTATTTTAATTTCAAATAGTTCGCAGACCTGCCACGTACGGCGCGTCGTCTCTCCCGAAGGAGGACCCTGCCTTTTCGGCAGAGTACACAGCCTACAATTTTCGTTCGGTTTAGTCTAAATATTGTTGCGGCCGTCTGCGCGACACAGGGGCGAGCCGAATAAGCTTGTGAGCGTGAACGCCTGCCAACTAGTGATGGGTGTGCCGCATCCGTCCATTCGGTTCAACTGCGTGGGTTCGAAGGTGGGCGCACAGGCCCCGCTGCTAGCTATTCTCGGCCGTAGTCCGGTAGGATCCTGTTTCCCCGTAACGCCAACAATTAGGAGCCCAGCATGGCCGATCTGCTTTTTGAGAAGAAAAACAACATTGCAACATTAACGTTCAACCGCCCCGAGGCACGCAATGCCTTGAGTGTCGAGATGCGCTCGAGTTTGCGCGACGTGTTGGCAGAGATTGAATATGACGATGATGTACGTTGCGTCGTGTTGAGAGGATCTGGTGAGCATTTTATGGCGGGCGGCGATGTCAAACGGATGGTCGAGTTCGTCGATAAACCAGCAGCCGAAATTCGCGCGTCTTTCACGCAACGCATTCACGATTTGCACCCGATTATGTTCACGATGCGGCGCATGCCTAAACCGATCATTGCAAGTGTCGCGGGCGCTGCTGCCGGTGCTGGGGTGAGTATGTCTCTAGCGTCCGATCTAGTTATAGCTGCCGATAGTGCGTTCTTTACGTTGGCCTACGTACACATTGGCACAACGCCGGATGGATCCGCTTCGTTTAATCTTCCGCGCGCGGTCGGTATCAAAAAGGCGATGGAAATAGCGATGCTCGGCGATCGCTACGACGCGCAAACCGCGAAAGACATTGGCATGATCAACTTTGTTGTTCCTCAAGCTGATCTTGAAGCTGAGACTGACAAGTTGGCTACGCGTCTCGCGAGCGGCCCAACCCACGTCTACGGTAATACCAAACGCTTGCTCTATCGTTCCTTGGAAAATGAATGGGAGTCGCAACTCCAACTAGAAGGCGAGACGTTTGCGGATTGCGCGGCGCGTGCCGATTTCAGAGAAGGTGTGACTGCGTTTGCTGAAAAGCGCAAAGCGAAATTCACCGGAAAATAACTCGTCCGCAATGATCGACCTGCAGGGATTCTCGAACTTAGTAAAGTCGCGAATCCTTACAGGGTCTTAGAGTTTAATGTTCGCTTTGGCTACCGGTAATCCTGCGATTTCCGTTCGGATCCGATAAACCCCACCGGCACGTTCGCTGTCTGATCCGTGCGATCCGCATACGATATAGAGTGCTTTTAAATCGGTGCCACCAAAGCAGACACTCGTGCACATCGGATTTGGGATGCCAATAAAATCCTGTTGCTTGCCCTCTTTAGAGTACACGGCGACACCTGCACCGCCGTCAGCTAGCGCGACCCACACGCTGCCATCCTCGGCGACTACGAGACCATCTGGTATCCCACGTTCTGGTTCCACAAAAGGCAGTTTCGGTCCAAGACTGCCGTCGGGATTAACGGCGTAACAAAACACCGCGTTTCGACGTGAGTCCGAGTGATAAAGCGTTCTACCGTCTGGGGAAAACCCGAGACCGTTTGTAAGCATTACATCTTCGCCCACGATGCGCGCTTTACCATCGAGGTCGATTAAATAGAGACTGCCGGCACGCGGTTCTAAACCGTCGTCGAACACTGGGCTTGAACCCAGTGAGCCTGCATAGAGGCGACCTGCTGCATCGGTCGTGAGGTCGTTAAACCCGACTCGACCGTTGTCGGGGTCGTTATCGAACACCGTTAGGCTCGTCTCGCCATCAAAGGCTTTGTACCCGAGATTACGGCCGCTCACGATCAGACCGCCAGCTTCGTGTAATGCCATCCCGCCGATACCACGACGGTGTTCGAAGATTGTGCGGACCGCGCCCGACGGTTCAAGACAGAAGACCCCGCCGAAAATTACGTCGCTAAAATAAAGGCCTTGATTGTCAGCCCACACGGGGCCTTCGATCAGTCCATATCCATCGCAAAGTAGTTCAGCGTTCAATGTGACCAACTCCTCGTCGCGCTAAAGCGTGCTTGTCGATTAATCGTTATAGAAATTCAGATCTCAGCTAAGGTTGCAGCCGTCGAGTTCCCCGCTAGAGCGCCACTGATCTAAAATTTCAAAGAACCGTAACGGGCCCGCGCCATAGGCGAAGGCAAAGAAGCCGTTTGGGTTGCCGGTCTTGCCTTCATTATTGTAGTAACCCGGCGTGCATTCGACCCGAAAGCGCTCTCCCATATTCGCTTTGCTTTCCATCTCTGCAACCCAGCCGTTTTCGCCTTCCATCGTTGCCTCGACAGTTTTTGCCCCACGCTGGCGCAACTGATCAAGAATGTAGGTGACGTGTTGGGCTTGTTCGTTCAGTGACTGTGGGACATTCACAGTGATGGCGCTTTGAGTGAATCCTAAGAAAAAGCAGTTTGGAAAACCATTTGTTTGCAGTCCGTGCAAAGTCCGTAGTCCGTTTTCCCACTTCTCACTCAATTTCTGGCCATCTTTACCAATGATGTCGTAGCCGGCGCGCCGAGTGTATGTCGTTCCGACTTCGAATCCGGTCGCAAAGATCAAACAGTCAAGTGCGTACTCTTTACCATTAATGACGACGCCAGTTTCGGTGACTCTTTCGACCCCTCGACCTTCGGTATCAACGAGTTCGACGTTGGGTCGATTAAACGTTGGTAGGTACTCGTCGTGAAAGCATGGACGCTTACAAAATTGGCGATACCAAGGTTTCAGTTTTTCTGCGACCGCTGGATCTTCCACAATCGATTCGGCGCGCGCGCGAACCGTATTCATTTTTTTGTAGTCCGCCATTTCAATCAACATGGCTTTCTCGCTACCACTCAGACGACGGCCGAGCTTTCTTGAGGCGGTCTTCGCGGCAGTACCGGTTAGATTCCGAAAAATATCCGTCCAGCCATCGGCAACTAAATCTTCTTCTTGATCACCGCCGCTAACTAGTATGTTGAAGTTTTCGGTTCTTCGTGTCTGCCAGCCAGGCTCGAGTGAGGCTGCCCATTCGGGATCGGTCTCGCGATTGTTGCGCACGTCGACTGACGATGGTGTGCGTTGAAAAACGTACAGTTGCTCCGCGGATTCGCCTAGGTGTGGAATGCACTGCACCGCCGTAGCACCCGTGCCGATAATACCGACCTTCTTGTTGGCAAGCTTATTGAGGTCTCCCGTACTGTCGCCGCCCGTATAATTGTAATCCCAGCGGCTTGTGTGAAAGGTGTGGCCCTTGAAGGAGTTGATCCCGGGAATGCCTGGCAGTTTCGGTCGACTTAAAGGACCGTTTGCCATGGCGACATAGCGTGCACGCATGCGGTCGCCACGATCTGTTTCGATGATCCACATCTCGTCATTGTCGTCCCAGGTCATCGATGTGACGCTTGTTTGAAGCAGCGCATTTTCGTAAAGCCCGTAATGCCGTGCGATGCTTTTTGAATACTCTAAGATTTCTGGTGCGAAGGAATACTTATGCTTGGGAACGTAATTCAACTCTTCCAACATCGGCAGATAACAATACGATTCGACGTCGCACATTGCGCCAGGATATCGGTTCCAATACCACGTGCCGCCGAAATCGCCGCCTTGTTCGATCATGCGAATATCGCTAAAGCCAGCTTCGCGTAAGCGTCCACCCATCATCAAGCCACCGAAGCCGCCGCCAATTATCGCGATCTCGACATCGTCGAATTTCGCCTCACGCTCGACTCGTTCAACGTAAGGATCATCGATGTAGTCGGAGTAGTCACCCGTCACTTCGACGTACTGGTCGTTACCGTCATCACGTATGCGTTTGTCGCGCTCCGACAGATACTTTTCTTTTAGGGCTTTCGGGTCGAATTCGATCTCCCCTAAGGTTTCCAGTAACACTTCGTTTAGTTCGCTCATGTTGGGCTCCAGTTGCGCGATGTCGGTCTCGCCGAGAATTTTGGCGTGGCCGCGGATTATACCTGTTCTTCGTGCGACGGGTTGAGCATCGCAGTTCAGCTGCCGATCGCGAAGGGGCGTGCCGGAGAGCACTCTTGAACAAGATTAGTGTGCAAGAAAATATCTTGGGTTTGGTGTGCATTTCTACTTGCGCGAAGCCGCAAGATACTTGGACGCGTCTTCTACACCGTGCCCACTCTGAGCGCTAACGACCAGTGCAACGGTCTTTTTGTTTCAGGCTCACCCCATAGTGGAGTGAGGCGCTTGGCAAGCATCGGCATGGGGTCTTCACGAGTCGCAGCCGTATATTGCTGAACGGCGGACCACGAACTCATATATCCGAGGATCGCGGACAGATCCCACATCACGTCGAAAGATATTTCGGGCGATGGCTGCTCATCAAAAGGAAATGGAATCGTTCGGTACTGCTCATCCACCCAGCGACGCTCAGGCGGCCAATATGGCCCGATGACGTCTTGATAGAACCAACGTATGGCTGAGTCGATATCATTGCCAAGTTGGTCCGTGACGGATAAAAAGCTGTAAGTCCACGCGGCTATCAGCCCGCCGGGAATAACGACGCGGCGAACCTCGGCATAAAAACGGTCGAAGTCGAACCAATGCAGCGCTTGCGCGATGGTGACCATATCGATTGAGTGATCGGCGACCGGAATGGCCTCTGCGAACGCGCGGATGTAGTGCACTTTTGGATGCGGGCCCGCGTGCTTAAGTTGTGCCGCACTTTGGTCGGTCGCCAATACGTGAGCCGCGTATTGTTGTAGCGCAAGCGCGGCTTGGCCGTTGCCAGTTGCACAGTCCCAAACGGTCGCATGCGGGTTTAAATCGCGACACAGGAAATCGAACAGCGCTTGCGGGTATTGTGGCCGGAATGTTTTGTAATCGGCGGATTGTGCCGAAAAATAATCTTTGTGCATCGGATATTACTCAATCGATTCGCGGCGTTTGCGGGTAAACACAGACACCCGCAGCGGATTGAGTATAACTCCTGCGACTTATTGGCAGGGAGCTTTGTCCTATGCCCAGCTCATTCCCAGAGTCGAGACCAACTTGCCTCTTCGTTAACGTGTGCTTGTGTTGCAAACTCGACCGCGCCGTAACGAGGCTCCGACACATTCTCGCGAGAATTGTTTGGCACATATTCACGAGCGTCGCCCTGATACGGGGCCACTGTCTCAAGCATTGGTGATGCAGACACGGCGTCGGAACACTGCGCAGCGAGGGGGAGGAAAATCAGGGTAATGACTAAGGAACAGGGGCTTACTATTTTCATGATTGAGGTTTCCTTTTAAGGCATCATGAAAGCTTAGTCGGCCCTCGCGTTAGTTTCTGAACGTAATAGCGGTAATTCGACTGAAATTTAGGTTAAACGGTAAATTCCGTCACAGATTGTCGAATTACGTGCCCAGGGCGAGGGTTGCAGTCACGTCCGTGCCTGCTTTGCCCGTCTTTGTCGTGCTCCCTAGCGGTTTCGTACTAAGCGCACTGTTTGAGTTTCTATGGGCGCCCGGTCCAAAATTTCTTTCACGTCGTCGCCGGAATCTACCGGCGACATGTAGCGTCCGTTGAAGCTAACTTCTACGTCTTGACCCTGGAACGGAAACGGAGCTAATCGGTAACGTCCATCGCCGAGTTCTTCAATCGAAACGGAGGTATCAGACTCGGCAGTCGTAGGCACATGCGTGAATGTATCTTGTCCGCGGCTGCCCGGGTGGAAGCAATTAAAATACAGCGCCATCGTGTCGAAAAGTTGGAGCTGCTTGTAGTTTTGAAATAGGTGCAAATCGTCGATCCAAGCCGCCGTTTCGGGGTTGCTACTGAGTTCGCTCTTGAGTCTTTTTTGGCGCGCGATTTCATGGTTAAGCATGGTGTCGGCGTTCGAGCGATTCTCGTCGGCGAGACCGTCCAGGAGGACTTTCTCGGACATTCCATAGCGTCCGTTATAGAGTCCCCAACTGTGCATGCTCGACATCAATTCGCAAAACGGATGGGTCTTACCATTGAAATCGGGTGATGCCGAACTCGTTTTAAGGATCCGCTCGAAAGGTGTTTTAACGAGGTTGTACGGCAATCCCGTTTCCGGATCGCGTAATGCCGCTGCATCGAGGTCCCGCCAACCGGCATCGTGGTGCTCAATGACGTGGAGCATCTGCGAACGAGGTTCGATGGCTTCGAATTGTTCGTTGCCGAACGCGCTGGCGAGTTGTGCTGAGAAGGACGTGTGCTGATCCATCGTGATGACGAAATGTTTGCCGCCTTGTGGAGCGCTTTGCACGATCATTTTCTGTCTCCTAAATGAGATTTCGACGGTGGGGTATCAACAAATACGAACCCGGGTGGCGCGCCTATTGCGCAACGAACCCGCCGTCGACTGGCAACGTTGCGCCGACGACAAAGCTGGCTTCGTCCGAGCATAGCCACACAACGGCACTGGCGATTTCTTCGGGTTGCCCCATCCGACCAATCGGCTCGCGTTCGGTGATCGCATCGACGATTTCGGGTCGGCGCTCGATTATCTTAGTGACCAACGGCGTTTCTACTGGGCCCGGGCACACCGCATTGACTCGAATGCCGGATTGCGCGTATTCAAGTGCGGCTGTTTTCGTTAGCGCAATAACACCGTGCTTGCTCGCGGAATAGGCGGGCATTCCGTTCGAGCCCACTAAACCAAAATTAGAAGAATTATTCACAATTGCACCTGCGCCTTGTTTTAGCATCTGCGCAATTTCGTATTTCATACATAACCAAACGCCTTTGAGATTGATCCCGGTAATGCGATCCCAATTCTCTTCTGTGCAATCGACGGTTTGGCAAATTTCGCCCTGAATACCGGCGTTATTAAACGCGAAATCAAGACTGCCGAACGTTTCTACAGTGACTTTAACGAGCGCTTCGACCGCTGCGCTCTTGGAGACATCTGCCTCGACAAAATGCCTACCAGCGAGGCTGCCGATTAGCGCAAGCGTCTCGTTGCCGCCGGCCACATCGATGTCTGCGACGACAACATTCGCACCCGCACGTGCAAAAGCGAGCGCAGTTGCACGGCCGATGCCCGAACCACCGCCTGTCACCAGGGCGGTTCTTCCTTTCATTGAAACTGTCACGCGAATTCCTCTTGTCTCGAAGCCAATCGTCAAACAGATTATTCGTAAGGCACGAATCGCTCGGCCTCGATCATGTTCAGCACGGCCGGGTTTTTATACATCTCGACGAGATTGGAGATCTCAACATGTGATAGTGCCATATCGCACAGCCGTTGCCCGTCTTGTGGCATTTGCGCATAAGGATACTGATTGAGATAGGTGATGATCGCTTCCAGCCGCGCGGAAATTTTGCCGTGGAACTCAATAATTTCATCCATCGGCGTTGCGATGCGCTTGGCGATGCGTTCGCGCTCGCTGGATAACGACCAGGCCAAGAACGGTTCAAGATCACGAAAAGCCTCGGGTAGTTGGCCGGCGCTCATGCTTTGGCCATCTCGCGCTCGAGCACTTCGTGAAAATGACGAATCGTGATCTCTTCATCCTGCATCACCATGTGTGAACAAGCGCGCGAAGCCAGGCCTTTCTGGATTTTCTCGTGCTGGAAGGCATCTTCCATTAGGGTGTCGCGGAGCTGGCCGATCGTCCACTCCTGGGCTAGGCGCTGTCCAACGTTCTCGGCCGGTGGGAAGTGGTAGCGCATTTCCCACATGCATCGGTCCACAGACACAGGCCAAAAATTGTAGGTCATGAAGAAGTCGCCGGACGGGCCGGTGAATAGCAACAACGCCATGTTCGGAAAAATCAAATACCAATCGAAGTCACTGATACGTTTGTCAAACCGGATGTTGGTTAGCGCACTATCCATGCGGTTAAGCAGTGCTTCGGTTGGCAGCGGTTTGTGATCCGGGTTGTATTCGCACGACCACACGCTGTGGTAGTTGTAGAGGTTAACGTTTGAGAAGCGACAGTATTTACCGTCCTTCAACAGGAACGAGTCGCCAATGGTGTAGCGGTGTTGGAACGGTAAATGGTAGAGCTCATTTTGCGCATCGAGTCCGGTCTTCCAATTCGCGTTCTCTTCGACCTTATAAGTCTTCAGCAACTTCATTTCGCCAAATGGGCTGTTGTCCAATTGTGTGGCGACACCGCCGAGGAACTCGCGCAGGGATTCCTTAGGCTCGGGTGCGAGGTTGATAAAAATAAATCCTTCCCAGACCTCGCAATTGATCGCAGACAAACCGTACTGGCTTTTATCGAGGTCGAAGAAATTTTCCTCGTCAGGAACAAACGCGAGCTTGCCCTCAGGTGTGAAAGCCCAACTGTGGAACCCGCAGCCGAAGCGGCCTGGGCAAGTCCCACGATCGTTTAGCACTAAGGTGTTGCCGCGATGCGGACAGACGTTGTGGAATGCGCGGACCTTGTCGTCGTTGCCACGCACGACCAGTACAGAGACTTTGCATACTTCGAGCTCACGGACGAAATATTTGCCCGCCGTTGGGATCTCGTCGGTCCTACCCACGTTTAACCAATGGCGACGAAAAATCAGCTCTCGTTCTCGTTCAAAGTATTCCGGCGAAATGCAGGGTTCAGTTGGAACGGGGCCCTTCCCCACCTGCGGATATTTCTCGGACCACTGTTTGTCGATCATCCGCGTCTGCATCAGCCTGTCCTCGTTGTGAAACGACATGTAGTAAAACGCGTCAAATTTTAAATTGCAAGTTATTAATTAGCCGGATAATTAAACCAGAAATAATTCTAGTTAAGGCGCAATAATTGCTTTCATTACGTCTTTTAGACGGTGATTGAAGGGTTCTGGTCAAGAACGTTGTTGACACTGAGCGGCGGCATCGACGTGGCCTCGAATTGGCGCGGCAATGGCCTGGTCTCACGTATTAGTCTAAGGAGCGAAGGAGACGTGCGCTGCAACAATTCGCCAGCCGTCCACAAAGCGCACCCAACTATGGCTCATGCGGCAAGCGAGGCCTAAATCGGTCCGGTTCATTTCGCAGTTCGCTGTGCCAAAGTCGCGATTAAATGCCGTAATGACGAGTCGAGTAATTTCGAGTTCGATGGGCTTGCCGCGTTGGGTATTGCGAAAACGTGCGATCTCATCGATGCCATACAAGTTTTCACCCGTTCCGTAGCGCAGCGTGTGCGCACTGTTCCAGAATGAGCTCATCACTGTGTCGATGTCGTTGGTCTTGAGCGCAATAGTGTATTTCCAAAAAACGTCGGTTATTTCGGCGTGCACGTCTGCAAGATTTATTTCCATAGTCAGTCTCCCGTGGCTAACTCTGCGCGTCAGGTCCGGTAACTTAACAACCGCATTCCAACCATCAACAGCTGATATCCGGGAACGGTCATAGCGCTTGAATTCTAGTTCACTGCCCTCGTGTGACGAAGGCCGACCTTGGGTCGGCCTTCGAAGTCGGCCATAATCGCAGGATCCCCAATCCTTAGAGATTTAGTCGTAATGAATGACGCGCGCGATGGCCTGTACCGGCTTGGACAGCGGACGTATAGCCGTCCGACTTATCACGTTCCGTTCATCATTGTAGCCCGCAGCGACGCATGAATGAGACGAACGCTCGACGGCCAGGGCGACCTGCAAGTGCGCCGGGTGATCAACAAGGCAAACGCGAAAAGATCCTCGATGTTGCCGAAGACGTTTTTGCTGAACATGGTTACGCACCGACGTCGCTGCGCAATATCGCTAAACAAGCGTCAGTGAATCCGGCGCTAATCGCCTATTACTTCGATTCAAAGGAGCGCTTGTTTGAGGAAGTATTCAAGCGACGCGGGACCGTAATCGCACGTCGTTGGCACGAATTGTTGGACGAACTAGAGGCACGACCAGGGAGCGTGCCAAGCGCAGAAGAGTTATTACGCGCCTATCTCACGGCGGAATTTGAAATGAAACTCAGCGGTGCGCCCGGTCAAAGTTTCGTCCGTCTGCAGGCGAGGGTCCACGATGAAACTGACGCCATGCATTTTCGATTGCGTCGCGAGGTCTACGACGAAGCCACCCAACGTTATCTCGCGGCCTTAGAAAGAGCGCTGCCAAATGTCGATCCCGCTGATATTTATTGGCGAATGATGTTCATCATTGGTGCGTTTCTGTACATGATGTCCGGTGTCGACCGCTTGGATGATTTGTCCGGCGGCCGTTTCACGTCAGGCAACATCGACGAACTGATCGCGCGATTGACGAATTTCGTGGTCGGCGGCATGGAACGCCCGACAACTAATTACCCGTAGGGTGAGAACTATCAGTCAGCCGATAGGCCAGTTCGCGTAACGGTACCGAACTTAGCGAACGCTTTGCGATACGCGTCTTGACGGGAGTTTGCCTGCCAAAGGCGAAGACCATTATTCCAGGGCCATAGATGTTGTGGTCAATGCGAGGGAGCTCGGTGCACCAACTCACGAACGCGTTATTCCCGATAAAAACCATTTGCGGCGGCGCATGGGGTGCACGCGGCACTGCGGCAACGTTGCCAGCAATCCCTGGATATAGCATCGCCCGAACCTCCGCGCCGGCAGGGCATTGCCTGTCGCCAACAAATTCCCTGAGCCGTATGCAGCTGCCAAATCCTGCTCCAAAACGTGGTGGTCCTGTTTATTCGACACCAAACGCGTGGTCGCCACTTGGAAGCAGGCACAACAGAGCCGATTAGGGTTGCCAGCGTTTGCAACGACTAGGCTCATCGACTAGGATTTATTTAGCCGATTAATTAAAAAGAATTGACTGATCATCGAGTGTAACACTCGAGACCCTAATTTCATGGAGCGCCAGGTCAATGTCGAAAATCGTAGAATTAGATCCAACAACCCGCCAAGCCATCGAGCAAACGCGCACGAACCTAAATGAGGCGCGCCACCTACCTGGTTATTACTACACTTCGCCGGAAATTCTGCGACGTGAAATCGACACGATATTTATGCGCGAGTGGTTGTGCGTTGGCCGCGTTGAGGAATACGAAAAGCCCGGCGACTTCAACGCAATGCGCATAGTCGGCGAGCCGCTTGTCATTTGTCGCGGCGCAGACAACGAATTGCGCGCATTTAGAAATTTGTGTCAGCACCGCGGAGTCGAGGTCGCGGTCGGCCAAGGCAACACGAACCGCTTTACGTGTCGCTACCACGCCTGGACCTACGGAACGGACGGCCGGCTCACCGGCGCACCGCACAATAGTGAAGTGAGTGGCTTCGATTTTAAATCCTGTCGTTTGCCATTACTGAATCTCGATACCTGGGGCGGCTACATCTTTATCAATTTCGACTCTAACTGCCGGCCCTTGGGTGAGTGCCTAGATCAAGACGGCGTACGCGATTTCGCGGCATTCCTGCAGCCTGAGAATACCCGAACCTCGGACAAGTTTGAATTCGTCGTCCCGTGCAACTGGAAGTTCGTACCTGAAAATTTAATGGACATGTATCACGTCGGCGTGATCCATAAGACGTCGTTTGGCGCACATTTCCCGGTAAACGATTTCCGCTTCAATCTAACCGGACAAGGGTATAACGCGGTCTATGAAGCGCTAACCATGGCACCGAATGGCGTGACTTTGTTCCGCCAAATGCCGTGGTTGGAAGGGAAAGTGAGCGATAAATTCGCGTGCACGACGTGGGTGAGACCGACGATGAATATTTTCGGACGCCACGATCTAATTCAGCCGTGGGTCGCGACACCGATTGATGTTAGCCATACGCAAGTTACCATCTATACGCAGCTTCCAGAGGTTTTTTTCGACGAGCCCGGATTCGCAGAGAAGAATAAAATCTACGCGGATTTCATCCGCCTTGTAGCGACCGAAGACGAAGCGATGTTGGAATCGTTGCAAACCGGTGCTAGTTCAAACGGGTTTATACCAGGGCCTACGACGAATCTGGAACGCGCTATTCACCATTTGCAAAATTATTATCTCGATGCACTACTCGACGAAGATAAAGATGCGCGGGCGTCGCGTATCAAGGATGGAGTCGCCGCGTTAAACGCTGGTAGCGCAAAGTATCCCGAGCCGATCGACGGTGGCTATTCGAAATCGTTTGGCAAAGCGCACACCTAAATCAACGCAGCCGCAGCATCGGAGCAGACTATGGCAACAGCACTCAAAGAATTGTTCTACGAAGAGTTCAAACTCTGCGACATTGGCCCAGGGCAGACGGTAGCAGTTCTCTCTGAAGGGGACGTATTGAGAGACTACGCGGAAGTATCGTTGAGCGCTGCAAGCGCGCTTGGAGCGAAGGTTGTCGATGTTAACTTGGCGGTAGAACATTCCATGAGCGCAAGCGAACGCATCGCCAACGTGGGTAAAAACCCATTGTCAGATCACCCTGATGCGCTCCAGCAATGTTGCGAGGCAGATATGGTGATTGATCACATGTTGCTCCTGTTCTCACGCGAACAAATTGCCATGCAAGAGGCCGGCGCGCGAGTCTTGTTGGTTGTCGAACCGCCGGAGATTCTGGAGCGACTGTTTCCGGATCCTGCACTGCGCGAGCGGGTTGAGGCCGGCGAAAGGCGACTCCGTGCGGCGAACACCTTGCGATTTACGAATGACGCCGGAACGGACGTAACGTACGCCTTGGCAGACAAATCAATTCTCACCGAATACGGCTATACCGCTACACGAGGCAGATGGGATCACTGGCCCGGTGGCTTTCTTGCAACTTTGGCTGCGGATCGCGGCGTCAACGGTAAGGTTGTGATGGACGTGGATGACATCATCTATCCGTTGAAGAAGTTCGTCACCTCACCCATTGAATTCGTTATCCGCGATGGTTCTGTGATCGAGATTAACGGCGGCGGCGATGCGACGGAAGTAAAAGACTTTATCGCGACATACGACGATCCCCGCGCATTCGCTATTTCTCACATCGGTTGGGGCCTTAATGCAGCCTGTGAATGGTCGGTCGATCTTCCCGGGATAGGCATGGACGGTCGCGCGTGCTATGGCAACGTCTTATTTTCGATGGGACCCGATACTGAATTTGGTGGTCAGAACGACACGCCATGCCATCTCGATCTGCCGATGAAAAATTGCAGCTTGATGTTGGACGACGATCTGATCGTCGATCAGGGACGGATAGTTCCGGCGGAAATGCAAGTCAGATGATCCTCCGATGGTTTTCCTCGCTTATTCGGGAAGCGATTGAATGGCTTTGATACACCTTGATGATATCGACATTAATGTGCGCCAGTGGGGACGTGGCGATCCGCTAATATTAATCCATGGACTCGGCACGAACAGCGGCCTGTGGATCCACCAAGTAAGAGAATTTAGCGAGCATTACCGTGTTGTTGCGCTAGATTTGCGTGGCTTCGGGCGATCTGCAAAACCTGAAGGTCGCGAGAATTATTCGATCGAAATCATGGCTCAGGATGTTATTGGAATTTGCGCGTCATTAGGACTCGAGTCGATTAATTACCTCGGCAGCTCGATGGGTGGTTTCATCGGACAAGAACTGGCGTTAAGAGCGCCGCAGCTTTGTAGACGAATCATTCTCGCGCATACGGCGTCCGAATTTGCGATCCCCGAGGATGTGATGGCCGCGCGGCTAAAGGCGCTTGACGAAACAACGATGGATGCCTACGCGGCGTTGGTGGTGAAACAAGCACTCGCGCAACCACCCGATCCGATTGTCGAAGAGTGGTTAAGCGAAATGATTGCCGATAACCAACTAGAAGCTTATAAACACGTGCTCGCCGGCGCATTGGCCGATTTCAATTTATCTGATCGCATTCACAAAATCCGTTGTCCGACTTTAGTGATCGCCGGTAGTGACGATCGGGTACTACCGCCAGCGGGCGGCCGTCAGATCGCGGACCAAATCATTGGATCCGAATTCCATCTGGTCGACGGGGTCGGACATATTGGATACGCGGAAAAGCCCGCAATATTTAACCAGCTCGTCTTAGATTTTCTCAGCCGACCGAGCTAGTTCACCCGTGCGAACTGAGTGGTCGCTAAAGCTCGACTGAATAAGGTTTCGCCAAAATCTCCTGCAAACTTTTTCCGCCGACATTGTCGAGCGTTAGTTGGGCGTGATAGCGCACGGAGATCCGTAGAAATGTGAATCGCCAACGGTCCGCTTCGCGTTCTAGTCGGTGTTGATAGGTACCAATCAACACCGTGTTGCTGGCGACAATTTCGAAAAAGTACGCGAGTGTCGTTGCTTGATCGCCATCGACGTCAATCTGCATATTGGTACTGATGTGCCCGGTCGCAAAAAGCTTCGCGGTGGGATTCGCGGCTCCTTCGATGGCCGGGACGTAGAAATTATCGATGATGTGGCGACGGCCGCTATACACGCCGTCAATGCCGGGGAGTAACGCATCAAGTCCGATCATTTCGAGGACGCCATCTTCGGTAAAAACGTCACCCAGTCCTTTCCAGTCCTCGGAGTCGAGTCGATTACAGTAATCGAGCCAAGTGTGTCGAATTGCTTCGAGGTCTTCCAATCGTTGCAATCGAGCTAAAACGTCCTTCAGGTCACCCTCATTCATCGCAGAACTCCTGTTTTAATGTCCGACAGCGCGACTAAACGTTAATCGCCAATAGTTCTCTTAATTGATCGTCGATTTTCTTATGATCGCTAGGATCCATCGAAAGCATCGTGAAGTGCCCCCAGAGGCTGGAGATCACTCTTAGCTCGCTATTGGGGATCATTTCTTGTTCCGACTCGATGTCTTTGATTGGAAAAAACATATCATCAGCGAACGGAATGACGAAGGTTTTCGCTTTTATGCGACCCAGCGCCGCGGCAAGGTCGCCCCCTGTATTGCGACTTGAATCGCCATGTTGCCATTTCCAAGCCATCGTCAGTAGGTTGTTTGGATCCATCGCTAAGAACCAGTTTTCATAATAGCCCTGTACGAAATCCTCTATAGAGGAGAAGCCGTAGTCTTCCCACGCTTGCACTTTATAATATTCCGTGCAACATCCCATTACGCTCCATACTTGCGCGTGGCGCCGCAGGCCTACGTGGCAGGCGTGTGCGTCGGTGTAAAACCCATTTTTGAAGTTCGGATCCGAGCGTAGCTGTTCCATGTGGCAGCCAATAAACAACTGATCGTGCGGCGTACATTTTGCCGTTCCCGCGATCGGCGCGGCGCGCTTTACCATTTCCGGATACCGAATGGCCCACTCGTAGGTTTGTTGCGCGCCCATCGACCATCCAGTCACTAACTGCAGTTCGCTTATGCCGAATTTTTCGGTGACAAGACGGTGTTGGGCGACGACGTCGTCTTCGATTTGTACTTTCGGAAACGCGCCCATGTTGTATGGAGGCGCAGTATTAGATGGCGAGCTCGAGACGCCGTTGCCGAATTGTCCAGGGAGGATTACGAAATATTTTTCGGGATCACAAGCCCAGCCGTTTTGCACGTAGAACTCCATATCTTTGTGCGAGCCGGAATACATATGCGGGAATAAAATTGCGTTGTCTTTTGCGGCGTTTAAGGTGCCGTGCGTTCGGTAGGAAAGCCACGCCCCGCGTAACGTCGCACCTTGCTGTAGTTGAAAATTTCCGAGTTCGAATTTCTCGGTGACGCCTTGTGTCGCTTCGTCGTAGTGTTCGTTATTGATCATTTCGCCCCCGGCTGGATTCGTTATTCACAGATTATGTCATGCCTGCTTGCGCTACTTTGATTAGAATTCGCAGTGTGAACCGTTCTAGAGGAAAGAGCGAAATTCAAGCCTCTCATCGAAGCAGACTGTCCAGCGTGTCGGAAGCGCACCAACGTAGCCGTACTGGTGTTAGCGCTGAACCCAGCCTCCGCAAACCGGAAATATTTGTCCGACGAAACACGCTGCGGCGTCGCTACATAAATAGGCGGCGAATTGGGCGTCTTCTCTCGGCGCTACAAGTCGGCCGAGCGGTACCTCGCGTTGTAGGCGCGATTGAAACGCAGGATTCGCCTGTAGGTCCGCTGGAAAGTAGGTCGGATTGTCAACAAAGTTTTGTGCGATGGCGTTGACTTGGATGTTCTGCGGGGCGAGTTCTACCCCGACGGCTTGCACGAAAGCGAGTTGCGCACCTCGCGCTGCGCTATACGTAGAAGTCCGTTTCATCCCACGCAGTGCCGACGCGCTGCCCATTACCAAGACCCGGCCGGCGCCGCGTTCAGTCATCTGCGGTAGTACGGCACGCAGTAGCAAGGGCAAAGGATCGACGATGTGGCTAAAAACATGGCGCCATTCTTCCTCATCGCTGTCGGCGATTCTTGTCGACGGAGCAGGGACAGCGAGATTGGCGATGAGAATATCGACGGGACCCGCGCTTGCAAAAAGCGCAGCGACCGATGTCGCGTCTAGGAGCTCCTGACGGTCTGCGATAACTTCGGCCCCGTATTCACGAAAAACATCGATTAAGGTAGGACCCATGAAGGCGTGAGCGTGCGTTACAACGACGCGCTTACCACTAAAATCAAAATTCGCCATAACCCTTCCTACCTAATCAATATGCTGTCAATTTCAAGGCCGCCACATGCGGCGAGACGGATGCTGTTTAGACGCGCGCTGGTACTCGTTCCGTCTGGATCGTCCAAGCAAAGCAGTTTCGCCGAATAAGCAATGGAGAGCGTCTCCAGAACTTGTGCCGCATCGTCGCCGTAGACTTCAGTGTCCACGTTTATAATGCGATGGAGATAGCCACGCCCTTTGGCGTAACGATCGTTGGCGACTACGGTGTGTGCGGCGCCAAAACTAACAATTTCAATTTGCTCCGCGTTCCACAATCCCGCGTTTGCGGTGGAATACTCATCGAGTACCTTTTTACGAATACCCGCATCGGCCGCGCGAATGTTCGCCTCGAGCAGGGTTATCCGGACAATCTGGAGTCGGCCCAAGATTTCCAGCATTCTCCCTGGAAGTTCGCAATTCGGCGGCACGTTGCGCATGAGATCGGCGAATCGCTCATGTTCGTCGTCGCTGCGTCGAACGGATCCGGGCATCAATTTAAATTTCGCGTCTGAATGAACCTTCACATACTCGATAAACCGACTGACCTCGGATTTGATATCGGCCCACGAAAGGGGCTTGTTTGCTGAGTCAAGGGTGGCTAGCGCGTAGCTATTGCCAGACGCTCCGCTACCTTGCCCGGATAGGGCACCGTGGCGTCTTAGCGACATCTCAGCAGCGCCGTCGCCGTGATCGCCGTTCGACTTTGACTCAAATACCCAGATCGCTGGAGTTGCCGGCATGCGGAATAATTCTGCGATTAATTAAAGCGTCCATTATAGCCAGGGTCTGTTGGCATCGCTCCCTTTCGCGTGTGGCGGATTAGGAAATGCGTTCAATGGTTAGAAAACATGCAAGGTGTCACGGTTCGCCGCATTGAGCGGGCGCAGGTCTATTCTCGATTAACTGTGAACTAGTTTTACTGAATCAGTAGCTCATCGATCTGCAGCCCCGCACCAGTTGCGAGCTGCAAGGCGCCGACCAAACTTCCCGTAGTCGTGCCGGTTGGATCGTTTAGACAGACCAGTTTTGTGGCGCGCGCGACAGATAATAATTCGCGGGCTTGCGCGGTGTATTCCCCGTAAATCGTGGTATCGACATTCACAATCCTGTGACGATATCCGCGGCCGCTAGCGTACTTATCATTTGCCACGATCGAAAGCGCCGATCCGAAACTAATGATCTCGATATATTCCGCGTTCCACAACCCTTCATTAGCGGCGAAATATTGGTCGAGAACTCTCTTCCGCTCGCTATGATCAACGGTAATATTGGCATCCAAAAATACGATCTTTACCGATCCCAGGCGGCCGAGGGACTCTAGCATTCGCCCTGTTAATTCCACGTTGGCGGGCGCGTTGTGAAAGAGATCGGCAAATTTCTGGTGTTCGGCGGCGGACTTTTTTAGCGCGTTTGGTACTAATTTAAAATGCAGTTCCGGTTGATCTTTCGCGGTTGCGATGAGGTCTTGAACGCGTTGCTTGATCGTGTCCCATGACAATAGTTTGTCTGCTACATCGCGAGTGGGAATCGCGTAATTGCTGCCTGTTAGTCCGGTCAACTCGGCGCTATCCGCGCCTCGGCACTTTCGAGCAATCGCTGCGGCGCCGCGACTAATTTCCTTGCCCGTATGGGACTCAAACACCCATATGGGTTGTGCGTGTGCGTAATTGGGTTCGGATTTTGGTTGCATTGCGATTGACTGCGTAGCTGACATAAGTTCGATTGCCTTCCGGGATTTGAGCATTACAGACGGCAGCGGCCGAGTTGTCGAGGGACTTGAGTACTAAAGTGTGAGCCAGTTCGTAATCGCCTGTCGAGGAATAGCGATCAGTCGATACTTTATCGCGACTATCGAGTTCGTTCGAGAAACCGGAACGACGAAGTAAAAAAATCGTCTTTATGTGCGCTTAGGTGCCGGAGAACTTGTCTGGCGGCCTTTCGAGGCCAAGGTTTTCGCGCAAGGTTTTGCCTTCATATGTGTGCCTGAAGAGATTTCGTCGCTGCAATTCCGGAACAATTTTGTCTACGAAATCATCCAGCCCGTCAGGCAGGAACGGGAACATAATGTTAAATCCGTCACAGCCGCCGGCAAGAAACCACTCTTCCATTTGATCGACGATCGTCGTCGGTGTCCCGACAATTTCGAGCGTGCTAAAGCTACCGCCAACGTATTGTGCGAGTTGCCCTACGGTTAGGTTTTCTCGATAGGCCATGTCGATCAACTTTCTCTGTCCGCTCTGACTCGCGTTGCTCTCGGCAAGTTCCGGTAGTGGACCGTCCAAGTCGAGGTTCGATACATCGCATCCGAGTAAAACTGACAACGTCGCGATGCCGCTGTCGGGATGGACTAGGCTGTCGAGCTTTTCTTTTCTAGCTCGTGCTTGCGCTAAGGTATCTCCCACGACAACAAAGGCGCCGGGTAATATTTTGAGCGCCTCGGGGTCGCGACCAAATGTCGCCATGCGTCGCTTAAGGTCCGCAGAGTAGAGCATCGCGTCATCTAGATTATTGGCTCCCCCAAACACGACCTCTGCAGTTTCTGCTGCGAGCTCGCGACCCGCCTCGGAGGCGCCAGCTTGAACGATAACAGGCCAACCTTGAATGGGTCGTGCGATGTTGAGTGGGCCACGAACTTTTAAATGAGGCCCGCTGTGGTTGAGCACGTGAAGTTTTTCGGGATCGAAGTAAATTCCGTTTTCGGCGTCGTGAATAAACGCATCATCTGCCCAGCTGTCCCATAGTCCGGTCACCACTTTGTAAAACTCGTAGGCTCGTGCATAACGATCAGCGTGAGCCATGTGTTGTTCAAAGCCGAAGTTCAATGCTTCATCTGGATTCGCGGAGGTCACAACGTTCCAGCCGGCGCGGCCTTCGCTAATATGATCCAGGGATGCGAATTTTCGTGCAACGTGATATGGCT
The DNA here is from genome assembly GCA_047611805.1 of Gammaproteobacteria bacterium. Taxonomy (GTDB): domain Bacteria; phylum Pseudomonadota; class Gammaproteobacteria; genus UBA11873. Next base: position 14,572 of record JBLFWX010000027.1, on the reverse strand, counting down.
CGTTATAGGTTGTCGATGCGGTCGCGACAAGACCGATATGCTCGGTCGTTACTGCGAGCGCAGGGAGTAAGGTTAGCGGGTCGAATGAAGATACCGTGGCGCTGCGTTTCAGCGCATTCATTGGCATGTTGAGCACTGCTAAATGATCGGCCATGAAAAACGCGTCAAAGCAGCCGCGTTCTAATGTTGCGACGAAACGTTGATAATGTTTGAAGTTAAAGTTCGCGTCTTTAAAAGCTCCGGGATATCGCCACGCAGCTGTGTGGATGCTGACGGGGCGCATAAAAGCGCCGAGGCGCATTTTTCTATCAGAATTCATTGTCGAAAATATTGCTGCGAACGCTTAGCCTGGTCATGGTGCTTGTCCGCGGAATTTGCTCTTATCCGCCATTGTCTCCGCTAGTATGGCCGCACGCCGTTTCTCCGCCAAGCATTTGGTCCTATTTGAATAATAGACGCAAGATTTGACTTGGCTGCCATAGCGCGCAGCGCAAATCATTTCATCCTCGATAGAGCTCGTTTTATGATTGCTTCGCGTGTCGAACTATCGAAGGTCTCGTCGCTAAGTGAGCGGACTCCGGAGCCGACGTTAATTCGTTGGGAGCTATTGAATCACTAGGCAACTGCCTGAAGCAGTGCCTATCCCGGAACAGTGGCCCACGAGATTGTAGTGGCCGCGCGAGGATGGCTTGTGTTAGGGGCACTACATTTCGTCGTCGAAGCACAGGATGCCGGTCGCGCTCGAGGCTAACCGAAACTAGACCGCTGGCAGCGATCGGGTCGCGACTCAATCTCAGCCCAAGGGCCGCCGGTTGCGACCAGACCGTGGCGGACGGTCCGAGTCAGACAGTCGCAGAAGGCGTCCGAAATCTATCGAATGTGATGCTGAATCATTGATTTCGTGAGGCGTCGTATGTGGCAGGTAATTAACGCTGAGCTCGAAACGAGCCTCTATTAGTACGCTTTCCTCCAGCTTGTTAGTTACCGCTGCGCGATCTGCCACTACCTGAAACTCCGCCAGCATGGCGGCGGTTTTGATTGCGCAGACCCTTTTGTCTAGGTTGCGCGCCGTTTCTAAGTCCAACTGATGCGGATCTACTCGGTCTGCCGGCATTGGCAGCCCGAATCGCAGCACTAAAGCCAGGCGCACCAACCGTCCTATCAGGTTTGACGCGCGTTGGTCTATTCGCATTCGAGCGATGTTCTTCGGGACGATTGCTATTGGCACGATTCCTCGCTTGCGCATTCTCAATGTTATTTGCGGGGCTCGGCCTCGGATTCGCGAGCGCCGAAGTTCCAGCTTGCCTTTGAATTGACGTGTTTGCCGCCCCTCGATATAACGTTCCACGTTGATTTCTCGGGGCCTGTGCAGGCGTGTTGCGTTGGTGAACCGCATTTTGGGTTCGGCTTCTTTGCGCTCTAGTGTGGTTATCGATGTTCGCGCCGCGGCGACCCGTCGCGTCGGCGAACGAACCGCGATTCGCACCCGCAATAGCGGCGCTACGGCCAGGAGCCCTGCGCGCAAGCTCGTTGTTTCGCGCGGGCCGGTTGCGGTTCAATGCGTTACCCGAGACCACGCCCAGTGTTTGCGTCGCGTTGCGTCGAAAACCATTTAACTCTTGGCGTCTAAACTGGTTCGGGACGGCACTTCGACGATCCGCGCCTCGCCCAGAGCGATCGATGCGTCGTGAGCCGGCGTTACCATTGCGAAAATCGCCGCCGTTTCGTCGATTTATATCGACACGTCGGTTATCAAAATCATTCCGGTGATGACGCAACCGCCGCCCTTGTCGGTTACCTGGGTTCCAATAATCCCCATAACGGTGATGATTCCCGCGATGCCGCGAATTAGTCCCATGACTAGACGTATTGAGTCGGCGAAAGACGGACCGATTAAAGCGGTGCCCGTAGTACGGATGGCTGCGATACCCACGATGGTTCAGGTGTAAGCGGTTCGTAGTCCATCCGATACTAAATGCCGTCGAGATTCCCCAAAATGCGCTCGCGTAGTAGTGCGAACTGGTTGAATACGGATAGTAGTAAACAGGATAGGAATTCGGGTAATAGTGGTAGACCACGCTCGATTGCGGATAGACCATTTGTGTCGGTTCGTAGTACGGAACATAAACGGATTGTGGATCGGCCGAGCGAATTTCGATCGCGCCATTATTCTGGCTAACGACTTTGTGATTATCGCTCTGTAAATTTCCGGCCGCGCTAGCGCGTTGCCGAAACCGCTCGACGGCTTCGATGACGTCGGATTGCTGATTAATGACCGCTTCACCTAGCGCCCATGTCCAGTCAAGATTTTCATTCAGCAAGGCAATGACTTCAGGGTAGTTGAGCAATGCGACGATGGTATCGTCCCATCGCGAGTTTGGTTCCAGAGTAGGATCGGACTTATGCTCTTCAAGATAGCGAGAAGCCTGAACGACTTGTAAAGGGAATGTTGATCCGGGTAACACGACACCCAGTAGTTCATCTGGATAAAGCGCAATAGGAGCGACGATGGCTTCCAGAGAATTTTGGTCTAAGATTTCCAGCGGCGCTTGTGATTGACTAGAACGTGTCGCAGATTCCGCTGCGGGTAGCGGCGTGATGCCGCCGCATAGCGTGCCCACCGTGAGGGCTAGAACAAAAGTCTGTTTGACTGTTAGCTTGTTCATGGTTCACCACCTTACGCTTAAAATCAGGCTAGGTCTGCGTACTTGAAGCCAGCTTATCGTGCGAAGCGTGAACCTTACCTGAATCGACGTTTGGCGCTGGAAGGCGTTATTTTCGGTCCTTGAGGGAGCTTAATTCAGACGATTCTGGCGGTCCCAGCACTAATAGTCTGAGTCCGTGATATCGAATCGCCTGAGCCTTCGCTTCGACCTTATTGCCCGCGCTATCTGAAGCGCTATCGTCTCCCCAGAGCACATCCGATTCATAGGCTAGTTCCGACGCCGACCATTGGAGCGCCACAGTGGATTCGTTATGATGAATTCGCACCCAGGCCGAACGATATCGGCGGACGGAATAATCCCAAATAGTTCAAGGAAATATCATGATCTATGAAGTGCGCACTTATCAGCTGAAACCAAGGTCAATACCCGAATTTCTCGATACATTTGGCAAGGCTCTCCCGATCCGGGAAAAAGTATCTAAGCTCGGTGGGTTTTTTTACACGGATATTGGGCCGCTAAACCAAGTTGTCCACTTATGGCCCTATAAGAGCCTCGCGGAGCGGGAGAAAAAACGCGCGGCGTTTACGACCGGAGAATATTCCGGTTGGCCGCCGAAAGTGGGTCACCTTATCGATACAATGACTTCTGAGATCTACATTCCATCTCCGTTCACGCCAACGATGGCTAAAGGAAAGCTGGGTCCGGTATTCGAATGGCGCGAGTACGCTATTCTTCCCGGTATGATGGATGAGGTGTATCGAAACTGGGAGACGAAATTAGCCAAGCGCTTGGAACTGTCGCCGCTTGTTGTGGCGATGCATAGTGAAATTGGTGGACTATCAAAATTTGTGCATGTTTGGGCTTACGAAAGTCTCAATCATCGCGCGGAAATCCGCGCGCAAGCCGTGGCTAAAGGCATATGGCCGCCGAAAGGTCGCAAAGAAACGCTCGTGTCTCAATCGAGCAAGATCGTGCTAGCGGCGCCGTTCTCACCGATAAAATAACGACCTAGCGTAGGGTGATTTCGATTCATCTTGCGAAATTTAATTACCTAAAGAGGGAGGGGTTATGAAATTTGGAAAATATGGGGTTTTTACCTTTACGGACATTCTCGATGCTAAGCAACTTGCCGAACTGCCGCGACGACTAGAGGAGCTCGGCTATTCAACCTTGTGGTATCCAGAAGCGACGAATTACGAGGCGTTCGCAGTGGGTGGGTACCTGCTAAGCCATAGTAAGAATCTGATAGTCGGCAGCGGGATTGCAAATATTTATGCACGCGATCCGGCCGCAAGTGTCATGGGCCATAACTCGCTTAACTCCTTGTATGGAGGTCGTTTCGTCCTTGGTCTTGGTGTCTCGCATGCGCCAATCGTCTCCGATCTTCGCGGTCATGATTACACCAAGCCAGTGGCCACGATGCGCGCGTATCTCGACGGCATGGATCAAGCTTGGGATGGACTTGGCGGTGCCCCGAAGGAAAAACAGGTCGTGTTGGCAGCGCTTGGTCCGAACATGTCGAAACTGGCTGCTGAACGAACCCTCGGGTCTTTCCCTTACAACATCACGCCGGAGCAAGCAGGAATTTCACGTTCCAACATGTCGCCAAGTTCCGCCGTGATTTGTGAACAAAAGATTTGCCTGTGTAACGATCCCGTGACGGCCAGAGCCGCGGCTCGAGCCGCCTTGGGGATCTACATGTCGCTGCCTAATTATTACAACAACTGGTTCCGCTTAGGGTTCAATGAAGACGACCTAAAAGACGGCGGTAGCGATCGTCTAATGGACGCTATGGTGTTCTGGGGATCGGCCGAGCAAATAAAAGCGAAGCTCCAGAAGTATTTCGATGGCAGTGCCGACCAAGTGGTTATTCAACCCGTTCGAGTAGATGGGAAGCCGGGTCCTTGTTGGGACGCGCTCGAGGCCTTAGCGCCCGGCGCATAACCTTAGAGGTCCATTGATCGGCGGCAGCCCAGGCTCGTCGCCGATCTTAATTGGCTAGGGGTACACCCCTACCTAATCGAGTCACCCCGAATTTAAATAATCGTTCGGGGCAACGGGTGGAGGCACAACACCCCTACCTGTCGTCGCAGCAACGATCGCCTGGGCCTCTGCGCGACCGTAGTCAAAAGCTTCACGTTCGTTTCCAGTAGGAGTAAATGGAGTTTGTGCCGGGGGCAGGGCCTCATTTTCTGATTGTTTCAAGTGTAAGGTCTGTGTCGGATAAGCGTATTCGACGCCAAGTTGCTTTGCGACTCTCAAGCAATCTAGAAGAAACCGGTGGCGCTCGCGCAATTCGGTGCCCCATTCTGGAGTTTCCCAAAACACATAAAGCAATATTTCAATTGCTGAGGCGCTAAATTCATTGAGGTAGACGTGGAAGTAATCTTTGCGGGTGTAGGGATGCTGCCGGACAAGTTCTCGAATGGCCTCACAGAATGCTTCAATACGCTCAGGTGGTGTGTCGTAGGTTATCGACAGCTTACAACTCAACCGTCGATAGGTTCGTTGTCCCATGTTATCGACCGTCGCGGTAATAAAAATCGAATTGGGGACGGATACGACAGAATTGTAAAAAGTACGAACACGCGTGCTTCTGAAACCAATATGTTCGACAGATCCTTCGACATCGCCAACAATAATCCAGTCGCCGACGTGGAACGTTTGATCGAGCAACACGGTCACTGAACCAAAAACATTACCCGCAACATCTTTCGCAGCAAGAGCGAAAGCTAAGCCACCGAGACCGAGTCCTGCGAGCAAGCTTGTGACGTCGATATCTAGGTTATCAGCAATGAACACGATCCCCATGACGGTCACAAATACTTTCATCGTTTTCGTGACTAATGGAACCAATGCGTCGTCGACTTTGCTCGATGTTTTAGCGGCGACGTCAAATAGGAGTGCAGCAATCAAATCGACGAGACGATAAGCGCCCCACACAGTCGATAAACATGCAACGAATTTTACGGAAATGAGAAGAATAACTAGTGCTTCTTCCGGGAGTCCGAGCATGTTGATCCCGGCCCACCAAGCGAACGCCATTGCCATGAGTCCGAATGGCCTCAGAATTGAATCTGAGATGTGCCGAAATGCGCCGATTGCGTATCGCGTCCGCCAGAGGCGAACGGCAATACTCAATAACAGCGTGACCAGTTTGTCGAGAATTACCCCGATCAAAATCACAAGCACAATCGCCACCCATTGCCAATCTTCGAGAATAAATCGCTGCTGTTTCCAATCGGCCGGAATCACTGCGCGCAATCTAAGATGCAGGGGTAAGGTTAATGTGGCGCCTTCGTTCTCCGCCTGCTCGATATTTTCCGCGTCGGACAATTCGTCCAACAGTTTTGGTAACGCCGCGATCGTGGTCGAACTAAAATGCCAACCTTCGTTTGCTTTAAAACTAATCTCAATCGCGCCGTGGTCGTAGCTGTGGAACACGAACGGATTTCCAGAAGTGCGCGTCGAAATTCGTTCGACCTTGGGGAGGCGGGTACGCTGAATAACTTCTAGAAGAATCCACGCGAGATCGCGCCCTTTTTCTGCTCTGACAAGGGGATTGATTTCTCCTAGATCCAATGTTGTTACAGCGAGTTCGAGTTGGTCATCATCACCCGCATGGGCACTTTTCATCGCATCTAAGAAGGTGCCCATAGTGGCACGGGGAGATTGCAGACTCGCTGGGATCGGCGGCGGGACATTTAGATCGGCTGGAGCCGGTTGTGGAATAGATAATTGCGCGAACGAGTAACATGAAAATACGATCGGCAGTAGCATAGAGACGAGGCGAAGACAGCAGAAAAGCGATTTACTCATTCGTTTTACCAAACTCATTGTAGGTTTCAATACCTACCATATCGCATCTTCGCGGATTGCTCGACTGCTGGAGACTGTTGACTAGTTAATTCGAACACTTGCCGCGTTCTAGCTTTGTTGACTCGATTGAATTTAACGCCCGAGGCGCACAGAAACACGGAGAAATTTTTATGGTTAAGGTCGCAGACGTATCCGATGTCGACTATTCAGTAGCAGAAATGGAACTGAACGTCGCACGCTTTAAAAAACAAAAGAGCTCGTCGACAGCGTTCATTGATACCCGAATACCAGGGCACGAACGCGAAATATTTAGCATCATCGGCGGCGGTGTTATGGAAGACCCTGAGATGAGCCCGCCGCTGGCAGCTCAAGATTTTCATCTTGCCATGATACGCTCAGAGCCAGGTAAAGGAGCGGCGCTTCATGCGCATTTAACCCAGGAGGTCTTTATGCCGTTGTCAGGTACGTGGTCGATTTTTTGGGGACCGGAAGGTGACAAGGAAGTGGTTCTTCAACAATACGATGTCATTTCATTGCCGATCCACGTAATGCGCGGGTTTCGTAACGTCGGGACGTCCACGGCAATGATGCTGGCAGTTGTTGGTGGCCATGACCCCGGTCGAGTTGGGTGGCCGGAGTCGATGAAAGCCATGGCGGCTGCGGCTGGCTTATTGCTAGATAGCGACGGAAACTTAGTCGAAGCTAGGTAGGTTCGACATGGTGCAAAGGGCGGTTCACAGGTAGCTTTGTACGGCGTTCGAAGACGCTTCCCACAATGCGGCTGCGAGTCGCGGGTCGGTCGATTTTTTAGACGATTTTTCTTGACGGCAATTGACGAAATACTTGCCTGACAAGCTAGAAACTTGCGGCGAGGTTGCGAGAAAGACCGACGTGCGTGCACCCTCGGCAACGGACGCGCCGCCGTCGCCGAATCCTGCTCGTAGAAGTTTTGTACCGATCACGCCGGGATGAAGTGAGTTCGCAGTAACGGACGACTGTTTGAGATTCGTCGCTAATTGTTGCGTGAATAAGATATTGGCGAGCTTCGACGTCGCATAGGAATCGTAGCTACTCCACGCTTGTTCGAACGATAGATCGTTGAGATCCAAGGTAGGCGCGTTGTGAGTCATTGAACTCACGTTGACGATCCGGGCAGCCTTTGCCTGCTTCAACGATGGCAGTAATTTGAGCGTTAGCAAAAACGGAGCGAAGTGATTGACCGCCATCGTCAGTTCGAATCCGTCCGTAGTCATACGACGCTGCTTTGCGGATACGCCTGCGTTGTTTATCAGAGCATCTAAGGAATCTGTTGCCGCGACGACTTGTTCGGCAAGGGTGGCGACCTCGTGTAAGTTCTCAAAACCGCCCCAAACTGGAGTGACCGTCGTGTCAGTGGCATCGAGCGAACCTGTTATTTTTCGCGCTTTCGCTTCCGAACGTCCATGAACAAGTACGTGGAAGCCGTTGCGTGCAAGTTGCAGCGCAGTCTCCCGGCTGATGCCGTCACTGGCCCCGGTAATCAGTACGGATTTTGTCAATCGATGAGTATCAGCCGGTTGGCTAACTCGTTTGTATCGTCTGCGGTGGCGGGTAGGTGGGGGGCGAGCAGTTCTCCGGTTTTTTTGATTGCCGTTTCGAGTCCGACGGCCGGATTACCTTGCTTCAGTCCGTCAACGACTAAGGCGCAGATCTCCTCCAAGGCTGACGGCGGAAGTTGTACTGCGGCGTTATCGTCGCCGAGCACTTTGACTAGGTGTTCGTATAAGGATACGTAAATTAATACCCCGGTTGCGCGGCTCGTGGAGCGGATCCGCTGCCTTTGAAACGTCTCTACGGCGCGACGTTCGACTTCTTCAAGCATCTCCTCACGTCGAATGAAAGGAAGGCGCAATAAAGTGAAGCGACTGGCTAGCGCCGCACCGATCGTAAATCCAATCACCACGATGGCGACACTCATAGCAATGCCGAGACCCGGGGTAGAAGTCGCGGACCAGCCGAGGTTGATTTCGCTGGGTACCACGAACCAAGCGCCTACGAGTGTGACGCACGCAAACAAGACGCCGAATAAGTCCTCCCCGCGGTCATAGCGGCCCGATGCGGTTGCGATTACCGGGACAATTTCAGCGGCCGTCGTTTTCTCGGCTTCATCGATTGCGTGCTCAATTGAAGCGATTTCTGTGCTGCTAAGCAGCTTACCTGCGGTGATCATTGTCGACTCACCATGATCCTGTTGCTCCACCGCCACCGGAAGAGCCGCCACCGAAGCCACCTCCAGAACCGCCGCCTGAGTTGCGCATTAAAAAGAAGAGAGCGACCGCGATGAACGCGATCAATGCCCACGCCCAGCCGGAACGGCCCGTCTTAAATAAGTTGTAGATAACCAAACCGAGAAATATCGCAACGCCGATTATCGCCGGTAAAAACCACCACGGTGTCGTCGGTTTTGGTAATTGCAGTCCTCGTGCCATCGCATCCATGCCACCGACGCCGTCGGTAATACCTGTCGAATAATCGCCGCGTTTGAATGAGGGAATAATAAGCGACTGCATCACATCGTGTGATTGATTGTCGTAGTTGTGCTCGAAGCCGGCGCCGAGTTCGATGCGCGCTTTGCGATCCCCTGCAGAGACCAGTAACAGCATCCCGTAATTGCGCTCTTGGGATCCTATGCCCCACTCATTAAACAGCTCGCTGGCGTATTTTTCTATACCAAGGCCGGTGGCTTCATAGCTTGAGAGCGACGGGATGGTCACGACAAAAAGCGCGATCTGTTCCTGTTTAAGTAGGGCGGACGCCGTCTCGTTGATTGCTTTCCGCGCGTCCACGTTCAGTAGCGCGGCGCTATCGACAAAAAAATCCGTTTTCTGAGGTTTATCAGGGAATGTCGCAGCATTTATGTACGTAGTCCACGAAGCGCACAGGACGAGCAGTATGAACAACAACGGTTGGCGATGCGTGAGGGTCATAGACTGATCTCTTGCTGCCGGGTAGAAGCGGGCAATAGCCCGATAGGTATGTAACGCGCGAGTCATCGTCCAGATATTAACGAAGGCTCGCGTTAATTTTGTCGAGAATGCTCGAACCCGGACACAGTTCTTCTTCACCTAAGGCATTCAGTGGCAGATCGACCGTATTCAGATTGCAATGCAAATCTTCCGCTTCCGGGTCGATGTAAATAAGACCTGTCACTATCTCGCCTTCTGCTGCGCGAGCTTGTAGAAAGCTCGTCGCCTGGATACGGTCGTGCGGATCGTAGTCTTTGGCTATTTTGCGCAAGCGCACAACGGACCCGTCGTGTTGGACGATATTCTCGACCGTTCCTGCTTCGTAGTCGGCCGTTATCGGCTGGCGTCGCGGGATGAAGTCTAGTCGGTTCAAGGCCTCATTGTGTTCGCGTACGTAATCGTAGCTTTTCGTCGAACCTGGGTGGTTGTTAAACGCAACGCATGGACTGATCACATCGATAAACGCCGCGCCTTGATGCTCAATGGCGGCTTTTAGTAACGGTATAAGCTGAGCCTTGTCACCTGAAAAACTTCGCGCAACAAACGTCGCGCCGAGTTGCAGCGCGAGTCCGACCATATCGATATTGCTGTCGCGATTCACTACGCCGCGTTTCGACTTTGAACCTTTGTCAGCAGTTGCAGAAAACTGTCCCTTAGTAAGGCCGTAGACGCCGTTGTTCTCAACCAAGTAGAGCATATTCACGCCGCGACGTAGGCAATGCGCGAACTGCCCAAGCCCGATCGATGCAGAATCGCCGTCACCTGAAACGCCGATGTAGATCAGGTCGCGGTTCGCGAGATTCGCACCCGTTAAGACGGACGGCATGCGACCATGAACGCTATTCAGTCCGTGCGAGCTGCCTAAGAAATACGTCGGGGTCTTCGATGAACAACCAATCCCGGACAGTTTTGCGACTCGATGCGGTTCGATATTTAATTCGAAGAACGCTTGGACTATCCCAGCACTTATTGAGTCATGCCCGCAGCCAGCACATAGCGTGGATACGGCGCCTTCGTAGTAGCGTCGGGTGTAGCCGAGTTCGTTCCTCGCAATGCCAGGATGAGCGAGTTTTGGTTTGGTAATGTATGTCATCGTTTTGTAATCCGATAGCGACTCAGCGCTTGGGTCTTTGGGTGTTTGTTAAATAGCGGCGAGGCGCTTGGTTCGTCATTCGCCGAACGTTCTATTTCGTTCCGCTGCTGCGCATGGGCGCTTCGTTGACGGCTGCAATGCCCTCGCTGATTTCGCGGACGATGAATTTCGCGGTAATCGGCGTACCGTCATAGTGCAGTACGGCCATTAATTTCGTTGGGTCGATACCGCATTCGTTTACCAGCAACATGCGCAGCTGCGCATCGCGATTCTGCTCGACAACAAAAAGTAGATCGTGCTCCGCGATGAATTCACTGACGCTATCGGCGAATGGAAACGCGCGGATCCGCAACGCATCCACGTCGAGTCCGCGCAGCTCTAAGGCCTCGATCGCTTCAGACATCGACGGCGCAGTTGAACCGTAATAGATCACGCCGATCTGGGACGCGTGGGTGCCCGTGTAAAGTATGGGTTCGGGGACAATGCCCTTAGCCGTTTCGAATTTGCGCAATAGGCGCTGCATGTTGTCGACGTAGTCGGGACCGGCCTCGCTATATTTCGCATAACGATCTTTGGTCGTGCCGCGAGTAAAATATGAGCCATGCTTCGGATGTGTGCCAGGGTAGGTCCGATAGGGAATTCCATCGACATCGACATCTAAGTAGCGCCCAAATTCGGCGCCGCGTTCGAGCATTTCGTGGGTCATTACCTTGCCGCGGTCGAAGCGTCGACTGTCGTCCCACTCGAGCGGCTCGCAGAGCCGTTCGTTCATACCAACATCGAGTTCAAGCATCACAAATACAGGCGTTTGAAGACGATCTGCCAAGTCAAAAGAAATTGCCCCCATTTCAAATGCTTCGCGCGGATCTTCGGGAAACAACAGCACATGCTTGGTGTCGCCGTGAGACGCATAGGCGCACAGAGTGACGTCCGATTGCTGTGTTCGAGTCGGCATGCCCGTCGATGGCCCGCCGCGCTGAACATCGAATATCACCGCTGGAATTTCGGCGAAATAAGCGAATCCGATAAACTCTTGCATGAGCGAGATGCCTGGTCCCGACGTCGCCGTGAACGCGCGCGCGCCGTTCCACGCCGCGCCGATGACCATCCCTATGGATGCGAGTTCGTCTTCAGCCTGCAGGATCGCGTATTGGGCTTTCCCGCTTTCATCTTCGTGCCGGTACTTTTTACAATGAACTTCAAATGCTTCGGCTAGCGACGATGACGGCGTTATTGGGTACCAGGCCGCGACTGTCGCGCCCCCATAGACTGCGCCAAGTGCGGCGGCACTGTTGCCTTCAAGAAATATTTTGTCGCCAACGGAATCGCTTTTCTTGATTTGCAGCCCGATCGGGCAATCGAAATGCGATAAGGCGTAATCGCGACCCATTGCTAGTGCTTTGACGTTGGATTGCATTAGGGCCTCTTTCCCTTGGAACTGCTCACCAATAAGCGAACCAATCACGTCCGGATCGATATCGAGGAGGGCGCCTAGCGCTCCGACGTAGATAATGTTCTTGAATAGCTGCCGCTGGCGCGCGTCTGTGTAAGCCTCGTTACAAATTCTCGTTAACGGGATCCCGATTGACCGGACATCGTCACGAAATTTCGACGGTAGCAAATCCTTCGAGGAGTCGTAGACCAAGTAACCACCTGGGTCGATTTCGGCGACATCCTCGTCCCAAGTCTGCGGATTCATCGCAACCATGATGTCAACACCGCCACGTCGTCCTTGCCAACCGCGTTCGCACACTCTGACTTCATACCACGTTGGTAGACCCTGAATATTTGATGGGAAAATATTTCGCGGGCTGACTGCGACTCCCATGCGTAGTATCGCGCGGGCGAACAGGGCATTAGCAGATGCCGATCCGGAGCCGTTAACGTTCGCAAACTTGACGACGAAGTCGTTAATTGCCTGGATATTCTTCATTGATGACCGGACCTACCTATTGGGTATCTATCTAGTTAACGGTTCTGATACGTGACGTGCACGGTATCGTTTCAAATGCGACACAGCCACGTGCCTTCGACTAGGGCGCAGCGGCTGAGCTTTTCGCTATTTTTGCCATCAGTGGTGTCACAAACCTTGGTAGCCTAAGCAGCCTTTGCACGCTTTTTAGGCTCGCGGCATTTTGGACCGGCGTGCTCCATATCAAGCAGAAATTTCTGCATATCCCAGGCGCCGGTCGGACAACGCTCAGCGCACAAGCCACAGTGCAAGCACATATCCTCGTCCTTGGCCATAATGCGGGCGGTCTTCAACGGGTCTGAAATATAGAGATCTTGGCTTAGATCTTCCGACGGTGCGTGGAGACGCGAACGTAGATCCGCCTCGTCGCCGTTCTCGGTAAAAGTAATGCAGTCGGTTGGACAAATATCTTCGCAGGCGTCGCACTCGATGCATAAATTGTGATCGAACACTGTTTGGATGTCGCAATTCAAACACCGCTCGGCTTCAGCGATAGCAAGATTTTGGTCGTACCCTAGCTCAACTTCGACTTTGATACTGGCCAGTGCATTGCGTAGATCTTTCAGCGGCACCTTGTAGCGCAAATCGTTCGAGATGTCGTTGTCGTAGCTCCATTCGTGGATACCCATTTTTTGCGAGCTAAAATCGATTCTTGGTGGTGGGCGCACGCTTATATCTTCTGCATGGCAAAACTTGTCGATCGAGATGGCGGCGTCATGCCCGTGTGCCACAGCCCAGATGATATTTTCCGGACCGAAGGCGGCGTCGCCGCCGAAAAATACGTTTGGCAACGTCGATTGAAACGTTGCTTTATCGACTTTTGGCATGCCCCACTCGTCAAAATCGAGACCGATGTCGCGCTCGATCCAAGGGAATGAATTTTCTTGACCTACGGCGACCAAAACATCGTCACAAGGAATGTACTCGTCTGGTTCCCCTGTTGGGACTAATGAGCGCTTGCCGTTGTCGTCATAGCGCGCCGCGACCTTCACGAACGTCATGCCGACCAGTTTGCCGTTTTCGTGGTTGAACTCTTTCGGCACAAGGAAGTTTAGGATTGGGATGTCTTCGTGTGCCGCGTCTTCTTTTTCCCACGGCGACGCTTTCATTTCGTCGAATCCAGAGCGCACGACGACTTTCACTTCATCGCCTCCGAGTCGTCGAGACGAACGGCAACAATCCATCGCGGTATTTCCGCCACCAAGCACAATCACTCGTTTGCCGATTTTCTCGATATGCCCGAACGACACTGACGACAACCAGTCGATACCGATGTGAATATTTTTGCCTGCTTCTACTCGCCCCGGAACGTCCAGATCCCGGCCGCGCGGCGCACCAGTGCCGACGAATATCGCGTCAAAGTCCTCAGCTACTACATCCTTCAGAGAATTGACCCAGCTGTTACCCCGAAAATCGACACCCAGATCGAGGATGTACCCGACTTCTTCATCGATGACTCTTTCCGGTAGGCGAAACTTAGGTATCTGGCTACGAATCATGCCGCCGGCGCGATCCTCACCGTCGAATACGACTACCTCATAGCCCAGCGGCACGAGGTCCCGCGCGACTGTCAGTGAGGCCGGACCCGCGCCAATACAGGCAATTCGCTTGCCGTTTTTCTTACTAGCCGGTTCCGGCAGTCGTTTACGGATGTCGCCTTTGAAATCGGCGGCAACCCGCTTCAGGCGGCAAATTGCGACTGGCTCTTCTTCCACTCGACCACGCCGGCAGGCGGGTTCGCACGGTCGATCGCAGGTGCGTCCGAGGACTCCTGGGAAGACATTCGAGCGCCAATTGATCATGTATGCGTCCGCGTAGCGGCCGGCAGCAACCAGTCGAATGTACTCGGGGACCGGCGTATGCGCCGGGCAGGCCCATTGGCAATCTACAACTTTGTGAAAATAGTCGGGATCCTCGATGTCAGTACGATCCACGTCGTACTCCTTTTAGCGCGGCTGTCATCTCCGTCTCCAGATTTAAAAAACGTGGTAAATCAACGACACATACTACGATCCAA
>JBLFWX010000026.1:0-59428 GCA_047611805.1 Gammaproteobacteria bacterium | reverse complement strand
GCAGAATTGATCGCCGCACGTTGGCAAATTGACCGTGAAACGCAAGACGCTTATTCGCTGCGCTCGCATGCGCTTGCGGAAGCCGATCGTGGCGGAGCTGCGATGGATATCGTGCCTATCAACGTCAACAATGACGACGGTGTCCAGACGGTGTCGCTTGATGACGGGATCCGAGCAAATTCGACCTTAGAGAAGTTAGGCGCATTAAAACCGGCATTCGAGACCGATGAGATGAGCGCGAGGTTTCCAGAAATATCTTGGTCCGTCACCGCGGGTAGTGCGAGTCAAGTAACAGATGGTGCGAGTGCGGTGTTGATCGTGGAAGAGGCAACCGCTGCTCGTCTGGGCTTAACCCCGAAGGCGGCGATAACGCACTTCGCCGTCTGTGGCGACGATCCCCTGATGATGCTCACCGGCGTTATCCCGGCTACCCGAAAACTACTCGCACGCGCCGGACTTAGTCTTGAAGACATCGACTTCTACGAAGTGAATGAAGCCTTTGCGTCCGTGCCGCTCGCTTGGCAAAAGGAATTTAATGCCGACCCGGCGCGCCTAAATTCGCTCGGCGGCGCCATTGCGCTCGGGCACCCGGTCGGTGCGTCGGGCGGTCGCCTAACGGGTAACTTGTTGCGGGCATTAGCAACCACCAACGGCCGCTATGGCCTGCAAACGATGTGTGAAAGCGGCGGTATGGCGAATGCCACCTTGTTTGAGCGTCTTTAGTTTCCAACCGGATTGAGATTCGGGATCTAGACGAAAAATAAATACGACCAGAAGAAACGGGACAGCGGTTCGAAAAACGGTGAGAGCGAGGCTTTGGGCAGTTCCCCAATGTACTCGACGGGCCAGGTGGTTTAATCTCATCCACGACGCAACAGTTCCAGCAACTAGACGACAGCATCGAACAAATCAATCAACGCCGCGTGAATAGATCGCCTGATCACGCGTTATTACCTAAGTTAAAGCCGGCAGGAGTATAGCCATGTATTTCGAGTACAACGATAAAAGCCAACAACTAATCGCCCAAGTCCGCGCGTTCATGGTCGAGCATATCTATCCGAACGAAGCTGAAATGTTCGCCCAAATTGACGCCGGAGATCGCTGGGCGCCCTATCCTTTGTTGGAAGAATTAAAAGCGAAGGCGAAAGACGCTGGCTTATGGAACCTCTTCTTACCAGAGAGCGATCTCGGTGCGGGCCTCACGAACTTAGAATACGCGCCTTTATGCGAAGAAATGGGTCGCTCACTATTGGCACCAGAAGTATTCAACTGCTCGGCCCCTGACACTGGCAACATGGAGGTCATCGCGCGCTACGGTACCGAAGAGCACAAAAAACAATGGTTGAAGCCGATGCTTAACGGCGAGATCCGTTCGGCGTTCGCGATGACTGAGATCGAAGTCGCATCGTCCGACGCCACCAACATTGAAACGCGCATCCAGCGCGACGGCGATGACTACGTCATTAACGGGCGCAAATGGTGGACCTCCGGGGCGATGGATAGTCGCTGCAAGATTCTCATCCTGATGGGTAAAACGGATCCGGACAATCCGAACCGTCACGAGCAACAATCGATGGTCCTAGTACCGAAAGATACGCCCGGAATAAAAATCAAACGCATGCTACCCGTATTCGGCTATGACGATGCGCCGCATGGCCACGCCGAAGTCCATTTCGATAACGTACGAGTCCCAATATCGAACCTACTGCTTGGTGAAGGACGCGGCTTCGAGATCGCCCAAGGGCGCCTTGGACCTGGTCGAATTCATCACTGTATGCGCTTGATTGGCGCCTCTGAGCGGGCCTTAGAGCGGATGTGCCGTCGCAGCCAAACGAGATTTGCGTTCGGCAAACCTGTCTCAGAACAAGGGGTTACGCAAGAGCGGATCGCCGAATCGCGCATCATGATCGAACAAGCGCGTCTGCTCACATTGAAGGCCGCGTACATGATGGACACTGTCGGAAATAAAGTGGCACGCAAGGAAATCGCGATGATTAAAGTCGCCGTGCCAAACATGGCGTGTAAGGTCATCGATTGGGCGATTCAAGCATTTGGCGCTGCGGGTGTGACGACTGATTACGGACTACCGCACGCTTATGCTAATGCACGATTAATTCGTATTGCTGATGGTCCGGACGAAGTTCATCGCGCCCAGTTGGCGCGCCTTGAGCTTAAAGATTACGACGGCACGCCAAGTATCCATGGTGGTAATGCGCATGTACCGCCACTTGATTTAGGCGGTTTTATAGAAAAACCACTGCTCATCGTTTAAGCGCTCACTTCACCGGCGAAGGCAAGATCGTCGAGTTGCTCGATACTCAAGCGTGTGTTGCGGATGTGACGTGACATGCCCGATTCCGCATTCTGGCCATTGCCGGCCAGAATGTGGCGGGCAATGTTTTCATACTCTTTAAATTGTCGGTCGCGATCTTTCGGCGCGAGATGCTGACTCAATTGGGTCCGCAGTAAGTTAGTTTGTGGGATGGGGACAAAGCGCGATAGTTCGCGATTACCGCTCATGACGACTAATGTTTCATAAAATCTAGCTCTTTCGTCGAGCACAGCATTACTATCGTCGCGGTCGCGAAAACTCATTAATCGTTCATAGGCAATTTGAAACTGCTGCCGGTTGTCTGCAAGCGCAATGTTCTCGGCAGCAAGCCGCGCAGCCAACGCGGTTAGCGTTTCCTGGATGACAAGAATGTCGGTGACCTCGCGCCGGGTGAGCTTGCGAATATACGCACCACGATTCGCGATCAATCGAACAACACCTTCTGCTGATAGCTGCTTGAGCGCTTCACGCACGGGGCCGCGACTCACCGATAGCTCGGCGGTTAGATCCGCTTCGATGAGACGTTGACCAGGCACATAGCGGCCACCCTTGATACCATCGAGTAAGGCTCGCGCGACATGATCAGGCGAACTCAGCTGCAGTGTCGTTTCTCGATCGAGCATTTATGAATTTAATTTTGTCATACAATATGATCTACAAATTAGAGGGCTGTAGCAGGCCTGTCAAATTGTCGATACGGCGCCGTAAGGCAGGTCATTGAGAGGAAATTTTATGAGCGGACGAGTTAAAGATAAGATCACTATCGTCACCGGGGCAGGCACGGGGATCGGTCAGGCGGCGATGGTATTGTACGGTCGTGAAGGCGCGACGGTCGTCGGCGTATCTAGAACCCAATCCGCTCTCGATAAAACACTAGAGATGACCCGCAGCGCGGGTGGCGACGGTTTCGTGATCGCACAGGATTTATCCAACGAAGCGGGCGCTAATGCCGTCATCGAAGCGACCATGGCTGCCTACGGCCGCATCGACATTCTCGTCCAAGCCGCAGGGGTTGGGTGGAGTTGGGGCCAAAGCCAAAGTCCGGGTTCCATGGACGACATTGCCAACACGTCGACCGAAAAATGGCACGAAGTGATGTCAATCAACCTAGATTCAGTGTTCTACATGTGTCGTGGTGTCGTGCCCATCATGCAGAAGCAGGGCGGTGGTTCAATCGTCAATGTCGCAAGCATTTCCGGGTTTGTGGGGATGACAACTGCGCATACTTATTGCGCGGGTAAGGGTGCCACAATTAACCTCACGCGCGCGATGGCTGCCACCTACGCGATGGATGGCATTCGCACGAACTGCGTGTGCCCTGGCTACACGGACACCCCGATGATTGCACCGGTGATGAATATGTTTGACGACAAGGCGCTGGCGGACGTCCTAACGCCAATGCAACGTGCAGGAACGCCGGAAGAAATGGCCTATGGTTGCCTTTATCTAGGCTCGGATGAGGCCACTTATTGTAATGGTGTGGTGTTACCGATCGACGGCGGTACGACTGCCAGGCAGTAGAATAGAGGACGGCTCGTCGACTTCTTTGTCGCGAGCGCTCAATTAAAAGGCAGAGGAACATCGGAATCAACGGCGCCTAAGTCGCCGTTCGCCACAATAAATGCGTTATAAGTTCAACAAGCCCCGCAATTCGGATCGCCACGCCATGTCGGTGAAGTCCATATTGATCGGCGTAACTGAAATCGCCTTCTCTGCGATAGCCTGTAGATCCGTTTCCGGATGCCGATTGCCTTCTTGATACTTGATCTTTATCCAGTAGTAAGGCTGCTCCCGCGTATCAGCGCGGGGTTCGATTGAAAACGACCCTGGCGGGCGCTGTCCTTGCGTCGTGAGTCGCGCGCCGTTTATTTCGTGCGTTTTGGCGTGCGGGAAGTTGATATTGATGAACGAGTTGCCGGGCCAATGTTCGAGCGCTAGCAGTGATCGAATCAAATCTGGCCCATACATTTCACACGGCGCGAAGTCCACGCTTCGGTCGGGTGCGCGCAACTGGCTAAGCGCGATCGACCGCATCCCCATGACGGTGCCTTCCATGGCTGCGGCGATCGTTCCTGAATAGGTAACGTCTTCGGCGAGATTCGCGCCACTGTTTATCCCTGAAAGTACGTAAGTCGGACGACGGTCTTGGAGAATACGAGAGACGGCCATCAAGACGCAGTCTGTCGGGGTTCCGCTGACTTCGAAATGTCGCTCGTCGAGTTGTCGCATGCGAATGGGCTTGGTGAGCGAGATCGAGTGACCGGCACCGCTTTTTTCTTGGTCTGGTGCGACTACCCACACATCATCGGTGAATGTTCGCGCGATGTTTTCTAATATTTCGATGCCGGGCGCGTGAATGCCGTCGTCATTGGTCACGAGGATCCGTAAGTCGTTAGTTTTAGCTGTATTCATCGGGTGAATTATAGCGACAAAATCACTGAAAACGCCGCCTAGCAGTCGGCGCGGGGGGTGAAAACGCAGCACTGATGTTTCTCGAGTCTTTCAGCCCCTGCTCGTTTATCGCCGTATTTTGGTAAGCCGTGATGTGGGGCGATCATCGACCGCGACACTTGGAATTTTTTCGCCCCTGGACTAAAGCTTTTGGCGCTGGAGCGCGGTTGGGTAGAATGGCGGGCCGGCAGCTTCAACTCAGTGACGCGGCCGAACCCAAATATTTATCGATAGACAACCAGGGGACTACGATGCGAGGACTAAACGGAAAATCAGCGATTGTGACCGGCGGCGGACGTGGCATCGGTGCGGCCATTGTGGAACGCCTGGCCGAGGAGGGAACCTGTGTTAGCGTTTTCGACATCGTCGAGGAGAACGCCGCCGCCGTCGTTGAGAAAGTTCGCGCAGCCGGTGGCAATGCGCACGCGTTGACGGTCGACCTGACGGATCACGAGCAAGTCGTCGATGCGATCGGGAGGACACACGCGGCCCACGGTTTAGATATCGTGATTAACAATGCTGGATGGGATCTGTTCATACCGTTCGTCGACACGACACCCGATTTCTGGACGAAAGTGATCGACATCAACTACCGAGCACCGCTATCGGTATTACACACGGCTATCCCACTTTTAATCGCCGGCGGCGGTGGTCGGGTCGTGACGATTGCGTCTGATGCGGGTCGCGGCGGCTCGTCAGGAGAAGCGGTCTATTCCGGCTGCAAGGCCGGACTCATGGCGTTATCAAAATCCTTAGCGAGAGAGCACTCTCGCCACAACATTACTTTCAACGTCGTGTGCCCTGGACCCACTGAGACGCCGCTGTTCGACGGTTTCATGGAAGGTGTGAGTAACCCGGAAAAACTCCGCGAAGCCTTTCGACGTTCAGTGCCGATGGGCCGACTCGGAGAGCCGAGCGACCTCCCGGGTGCCGTTGCCTTTTTCTCAAGCGACGATGCAGCATATATTACGGGTCAGGTTATGAGCGTTTCAGGCGGGCTGACAATGATCGGCTAGTGGGGCGATTGCGCGTTGCTTTTCTATTTAATGTAATTTCTAGATGAAACGTAAATAATTATTTATATCAATGGTATAGGAAGATTATTTAATCCATGGAATTGCACTTTCTACGAGTCGGTTACCGATCCCTCAGACACCATCCGACCTGCTCAACGACGGCTCGAATATTCTCGGAAAATTTGAAACGACGCTCAATTCGAGGTGACGAGCCCGACAAAATGGCAGTAGCAAAAAGCAGGATTGTGGTGAAGTTAGCGGATGGTTGTTCGGCCCAACTTGAGCGCCTGCTCGACCGAGAGAAACAAGCAAGCCGCTTTGCACCTCGCGCCTGCGCGAGGGCATTCCGGTGAATTAATTCGCGCTAGCTAAAAGCAGCGCGAGATGGCGCGGTGTTCGTCTCGTTGTTGTTACAGTCCTAGGCGTGTTTCATTTTCGGCATCACATCAGCTGAAAATCGCTCTAGCGATTCCATCACTAAGCGGTTGTCTAGACCGCCCGTGTTGCTAAAAAATATAACGTATTCAATGCCAAGCTCGCGGATCATTTCAAGTTGCTCGACGCACCGCGCGGGGCCGCAGATCATCGCGTTGTCCGCGATGCCTGCGGGATCGAACGACATCGCCGGGGCTGAGCTGTTCGGCGCTTTGGCCACGGATTGCGCTAATTCAAGAAATTCGAGGTACGGTCCACTGCCTTGTGACCACGCGATCGAATCATTGCTACCGAGGTGTAAGCCGCGGGCCAGAATGAGCTTTCGCGGATCGAAAATCTTCTCATGACGATCGATTACTGACTTATAGGACGTCACCCAATTCGCAACAACTTTCAATGAAACGGCTTGCGGTAGCATCACCCCCCAATCGTTTTTGACGCATTGCTCGAAGCCGTCTTCGCTCGTTGTGGCCATCCAAATAGGCGGATGCGGATCCTGTAGCGGGCGAGGCTGGGGGAGGGCATCGCGGTATTGCCAATATTGGCCCGTGTGCGTAAACGGACTTTCGGCCGCCCACGAGTGCAGAATGATGCCGATGGCTTCATCGAACATCGCGGTGCGGTCTTCTAAATCGATGCCGAAACCGTTGAATTCACCCCACTGATACCCACGTCCGATCCCAAAATCAAGCCGTCCGCCGGATAACATGTCGGTCAGCGCAATGGATTCCGCTAACCGGACAGGGTCGTGTAGAGGAAGCACACTCACTGCAGTGCCGAGACGAATTCTCGAGGTTTTGGCTGCGATGTACGACAACATTGCAATGTTATCGGACACGATGCCGTGCCGCGAAAAATGGTGCTCTGTCATGAACACGGAGTCAAATCCCAGGACTTCGGCGAGCACGCTTTGCTCGACGGCGTTGTGCAATCGAACCTGCTGAGCGCTACCTTCCGGCCATTGGGCGGATTGAAAAATTCCGAATTGCATCGTCCGCCTTCGCGAATGTGGACCGAGACTTGATCCAAAGATTTGAGTTATGTCGATTCGCGGCATCGTACAGATTCGGCGACGGCGGAACAATACTCGTAGTCGAGCGGTCACAAAGGAGAGCTATCGTGTCAGATCCGATGGTCAGCAAGCTCTCGCAAACTGTGAACCTAGTACCAGGTGGCAAATGCAATTGTGAATGTTCGTTGGGATACGAAGTCGATGATAAAACGCGGCGCAACAATCCGGCAATATGCCCGCGTCTAATAAAAGACTTGAGAGCAGATTAGTGAATTCTCAAACGAAATCGACAAAACCCGAGTTCGCGGACACAACGAAGCTTCGCGAATATGTGCAACCGATTCCTGACGAACCGGCTAAACGTAACGCCTACCTGACTGTGTTGAATGGCCCGGCCGCTTGATTGTCGGACGCTCGCCGGATTGTGACGTCGTGCCCGATGATGACGGCGTAAGCCGGCGCCACGCCCTATTTGTCGCGAGTGCCAACGGCAAAGTGATGTTAGAGGATTTAGGGTCTACGAACGGCACAAGCGCCGATGGACAGAGTAAGAGTGTTTTAGAATTGCAGGGCGGGGAGCGGCTAAGATTTGGCTCCGACACCTTCTTTAAGTGCGAATTTCGGGACGCTATCGAAGAGGAATATGCGACTTATTTGTACGAATCTGCAACGCAAGATCACCTAACTGGCATATTCAACGAACGTTTTCTCCGCGATCAAATGCAAGTTGAATTCGCATGGCGTCTACGTCACAACAAACCACTGTCGGTCATTTTTATCGATATCGATCATTTTAAGCAGATCAACGATGAGTACGGCCATGTCGTCGGCGATCAGGTACTGCGAGAACTCGCCGTCGGTTGTCTTAGCGCGACACGCACCGAGGATGTATTCGCGCGCTACGGCGGCGAAGAATTTACCTGCTTGTTGCGCGAAACGAATCTCGAAATCGCCGCGCTGCTCGCCGAGAGAATGCGCGCGGCAGTTGCCGAATCTCCGTTCGAATGCACCCGCCTTAGAAAGCCCTGCCTGGTCGATGTCACAAATTCAGCAGGGGTCGCGGAATTGAACGCTAAACTGGAGTCGCCGGAGGAATTGTTGGATGAGGCGGATCGATTCTTATACCAGGCTAAGAAACTGGGTCGTAATCGGGTCGAATCCGCGTCTGTCGACCTGTGATCGCACCTGGCAACGTGCCACAGTTCTAACCCGCATTGCTTGTTGATGTTGGTGAATAGGACGTTCGGACTCAGCGTGGCTTACTGAAAAGTAAGCCACGCATTCGGATGCGATGTGCAACGCTCATTTCTGTTCCGATCGGTTATTGGATTCGCTTGGTCGGTGGATAGAATCAAACGACGAACGGGGCGACATCTAATTTCACCATTTTCTTGCCATGTAATCCGCAGTGCAGCACTCGCGTAGCGACACCAACCTTCATAGCGGAGCATATCGCATTGTTTTGGTGCACGACCGAGTCCCGCCCTCAGCTCATTGCAAATTAGCCGCTTGGCGTAAATTTTGGCCCGTGGAACGATGCGGGAACGCCCCAATCAGAATTCCGCAGTCGGTGTCCACAAACCATGAAGTTCCGTCGACAACTAGCCAGGGAGCGGTTGCCGACTACGCCAAAGGAGTGATCCGGTTCCGTTGGCTAGTGGTAATAGTCGTCCTCGGATTGTCGTTGTGGAGCATTTCGGGTCTCCGATAAGGCGACTATCGCTACCACTTCACTGCAGAGAACCCCGAGCTCCTGACATTCAATTATATTGAAGACACCTACACGAAGGTCGACAATATTTTGTTTGTATTGGCACCAAAAAACGGCGACATATTCGAACGCGAAACGCTAGCCGCGTTGTCGTGGTTGACGGAACAAGGTTGGCAAATTCCCTACTCAATTCGCGTGGATTCGATAACGAACTTCCAGCATAGCGAGGCTGATGGCGACGAGCTCACGGTCGCCGATCTCGTTGTCGAAGAGGCGGATCTCGATGCTGCCGCACTTCAGCGAGTTCGACGCATCGCACTAGAGGAGCCATTACTCGCTGGCAAATTGGTCGCCAAGGATGAGGCGGCAACCGCTGTTAGCGTGACGGTTCGACCCCCGACGACAGCACCGGCGCCGAAGGTGAACCGGCGTTGGTTGCACATGCGCTGGCCGAACAATTGCGCAAAAAACATCCAAGCATCCAGGTCGCGGTGACGGGGTCGATTCCGCTTATTTACGCCATGATGGAGACGGCGCAAAGAGATGCGATAACCTTAGTGCCAATCATGTATTTGGTGCTGCTAGTTGCGATGTTCCTGTTCTTGCGTTCATTGCGGGCAGTGCTCGCTCTGCTCGTGATGGTTGGATTGGCAGCGGCCACGGCGATGGGCGCGGCGGGTTGGTTAGGCATCCCTTTGAGTCCACCGATGGGCAGCGCCACAACGATTATATTGACCATCGCGGTTGCCGACGGCGTTCATATTCTGGTTATCCTCGCCGATTACATGCGCAATGGCATGGATCGTCGGGCCGCCATGATCGAAAGCCTGGCGGTAAACTGGCAGCCGGCATTACTGACGACCGTCACTACGATCATCGGATTCATGAGCCTCAACTTTGCGGGTATCCCCCCATTTCACGATCTCGGCAACGTGGCCGCAATCGGAGTGGGCGCGGCATGGGTGCTCGCGGTGACCTTATTGCCTGCCTTTATAGCAATAGTTCCCTACAAGGTTCGGCCGCGAGGTAGGACGAGGAACTTGTCGATGGATAGTTTCGCCGAATGGCTGATTCGCTATCGCAGACGGATATTGCCTACGACGGTCGGTTTTTCTGTGTTGTGTGCGGCGTTCATCCCCCTAATCGAATTCGACGACAGTTTCATAGAGTTCTTTGACAAGTCCGTGCCGTTCAGAGCGGACAGCGAATTTGCGATCGAAAACATTTCGGGTATCTATCAGCTGCACTTTTCGCTCGGCGCCGGACAGGACGGCGGTGTAAGCGACCCAAAGTTTCTAGCCGCCGTTGACGATTTTGCGGTGTGGCTACGCAGCCAACCAGAAGTCGATCACGTCGCTAGCTTGTCCGACATCATGAAGCGCCTGAACCGAAATATGCATGGCGACGAGCCTGATTTTTATAGGCTACCCGAAAACCAGGCTCTGGCTGCGCAATACTTATTACTCTACGAAATGTCCTTACCCTACGGCCTCGACCTGAACAACCAGATCGATATACATAAATCGGCAACTCGGGTGACGGCAACGGTTAAGAACCTATCGGCTACGGAATTACGTGCCGTCAACGATCGTGCGGTCGCTTGGTTCGAGGCAAACGCCGAGCCGTCGATGCACGGTAGTGCGGCCAGTGCAGCGTTCATGCTCGCAAATTTGTCGCGCCGGAGCATCGACAGCAAGGTTCGCGGCACCTCCATCGCATTTGGCTTGATCGCCTTAATCCTCATGTTTTCCTTGCACAGTTTACGCATCGGTCTGTTGAGCCTTGTGCCGAACATCGTAGCGATCGTGATTGCGTATGGGAGCTGGGCATTGCTGGTTGGCAAGATTGGTATGATTTTTGCCATTGTGACCGCCTCAAGTCTTGGCATCATTGTCGATGCAACCGTGCATTTCATGAGCAAGTACATGCGTGCGCGTCGTGTCGAGCGCGCTACTCATGAGGATGCAGTACGTTACGCGATGGCAACCGTCGGCACGGCATTATTGACGACTTTTTTGATCCTCTCAAAGAGGTCAGACTCTATCGATCTCCGCACATTCGATCCGTCCGGCACGATTTCGTATTTCGTGTTCAAAGCGTTAAATCGGAGCCCCTGAACATCCGCCTTTAGTTGGGTCGCCGAATATGCAGGATCAATTTCTAATCAACGGTTGGACGGTGGTCGGCATGTCGTCCTACCTCCTTCTAATGGCCTCAATGAGTATGCGGAAAATGCTGCCATTACGCTTGCTCGCAATCGGGTCTGGCGTAACCGGAGTGCTTTATTGTTGGTTTTACCTCGGCGATTGGGTAACGAGCATCTGGGAGTTTTTATTCGTTCTCGTCAATTTCGTACAAGTCGCCTATTTAATGGTTGAGCAGTTTCGAATATCGAATACGCCAGATGAAGAACGTTTGCGACAGACGGTATTTTCAGATATGGACAATCACGAGTTCGCAGCGCTTATGCGCGTGGCGCAATGGCACAACATGCCGCTCGGGACCAAACTCACGGAAGAAGGCAGTCCGGTTGAGCGCCTAATGCTGCTTATCGCTGGAGCCGTGCAGGTTGAGATCCGGGGCGTTGGGGTTGCGGTATGCCGCGACAACGATTTTGTTGGCGAGCTTAGTTTTCTCTCAAACGCGGTCGCCTCAGCGACAACCACGGCAACTAATGCCGGTCGATTCTTGAGTTTTGAAATACACGCTCTGCAATCCCTCGTCACACATGAACCTGGTTTAGAGCGAATGATGCAACGTTTACTGAACGTGAACCTTGTTGAAAAATTACGCGAAAAATCGCTGAACTCAATGTAGACAAAACGCGTCAAGAAAGGGTTAGTAGCCTTTGAAATAACTGTGCTGTGAAATATCGGACCATTGTGAATCACTAAAAGGGTGCGGACCCGAATGGCGCTAAGTTAGGAGTATTTGACATGTTATTTCAAGTGCTTAGCACTTCTGTAATGCGGCCTACGCGCAAAGTTGGGTCATGCAAAATAGCTTAACTTAGCGCCATTAGGTGCTGGTCCCTTTCTCCGAAATTCGCTTTCAAAACGGTATTTGCAAGCCAGCGGTTAGAGAGACATCGCTCTCCAGTTGCGGACCGTTCAAATC
Organism: Gammaproteobacteria bacterium; assembly: GCA_047611805.1. Taxonomy (GTDB): domain Bacteria; phylum Pseudomonadota; class Gammaproteobacteria; genus UBA11873. Next base: position 47,354 of record JBLFWX010000026.1, on the reverse strand, counting down.
GCGGACGACCGGAATGCCGACTTCGAGCGCCAGGCGCTTACCCCGCAGCCAGCCGCTTTGACCCGCGATATTGAGGCCTAGCAAGATATTCAATTCATCCCCACCGTAATTATTGGGATCGGCGGTCTGTACCGGCGCGACGATCCGATCGTCGATGCCATCGATACTTGCCATCGTTTCGTATTGCAGACGCACTGATCCGCTGATTGCCGATATTGGCTGGTAGCTCAGCCAGCCAGTGAGTTCGTGACGGTCTCCCCAACGGTAACCATTGTCGTGACCCGTCCGAACGGTACCCGAATATTGGCTTCCCCAACCGGTACGGCCGTGGTTCCCCGTGTAGGTAAGGCCCGGCAATAAGTCGAACGTGCCGCTGCCTAGTTGCATGGCATAGGGCAGGCGCGCAATGCGTGTGGTCCCCAGTGGGGTGAGAATTCGATCGCGCTCCTTGGTCGACCCAGTCGGGATACTGCCACCCACATTCATATGCACATTATGCTGATCGGCTGTCATGAGTTTCACCAAGCCGGTGATTCGGGTATCGCCAATCCCGGATGAAGCCGTCGTAAATCCGCCCCGCACGGTAGTGCCGACCGGACCGCGATAGGTCACGTGGTCCATCTCTTTTTCGACATAACTTGACATGAGCATCACCGTCAACCAGTCCGTCGGCGCATACATGCCGCCGAACATATGCATTTCCATCCGCATTTCAGTTGGTACAACTCTTAAGGTCGGCGGCTGCATTGGGCGGCCGAAGAACCTATTCGGAATTGATGTCACGATCGTATCCGCACTGATTCGATCTGTGTCGCGTCGATTGCCTTGCATGTCCATGTACTTATAGCGGTAGGTAAGCATCCATTCGCCGGCATCGTGCAAATGGTCGCCCATTACGCCGATTGGAGCGTGCGCGTCTGAGCGAACTGACGATAGTGCTGAACCTGACTGGCCGACCCCGTCGGCGTTAACGTTGATGTTGGCAAGTGAAATAAGCGTGGCTAACGCGCCACGCGCAAGAAAATTAATCACAATAAAAGTCCTCGACAGAGACAAAGCCGTCGAAAGTTCGTTCGACGACTAACAACAGGCGCTGCGGCCTGAATTCAAAAGTGTCTTAGACGAGGTGAGGCGGGGCTCTAGGCTGGGTTTGGCTTCGACGCTGAGGTTCGCGACTTGCCGTCGAACGGAATGATATTGATTGGGATTGCTGGTCAAACTCAACCGATATGGCAGTGAAAATTGTCGGTGTGTTGAAGTTGCTTTGTGCCCACAAACCGCAAGCTTCGGAGAAGTCGAGAACAGTCGCGCCGCTGTCATCCGGCGTCATCGACGAATCGCGATGGTGGTGCGCATGGGTGGGTTCAACGCCGGAGGCGAGCCGGGTGAAGTCCAAACTGAGATTCTGATCCGGACACAGGATCAGAGCCAAACCGCTCGGGTTGCTCGCGTCTGGTAATTGAAGCATATACCCAACGGGTACGAGGGCACGAAGCGCGACGAGCGCAACAATGGATAGCAGGAAAGACCGGCGAGTTCTGATCACACTAAAATACTAAAGGAATATCGTCTTCGTTAACACTCCCTACTTCGGCCAGCGGGCTCAGAAAAGAGGTCACCACCAAATGGCGCTAAGCTAGGAGCAGTCACCGTGTTATTTCAAGGACTTAGCCTTTCTGTAATGCGGGCTACGCCCGAAGTCGGGTCACGCAATATGGCTTAACTTAGCGCCATTAAGATCACCACCCTTTAAGTTACGCGAGCGTGGAATTTTGGATTTTCGTGAATGGGTGAAGGTTACCTGACACTTTTCCTTCGAACACGTTTTTTGGACGAGGCCATATCGAAACTCCGAAAGATCAATCGGGCTCGAAATAATTCCCCACCTCGAATGTGATCCAGGCTCGATACGTTTGCGGAATGACCCGTCGTGCCATCCGCACCCACTTTCGAAATTCGAAAATTGTTTCTACACACTCTCGACCATGTTGGATGGCAAGCTATTGCTTTCGTGATCTTGGGATGTCCGTTGGGCTCTGAACGTTTTGCGCGGAAACTGCTATCGTCTCCGGTCATATTTGAACTGTTCGCTTCGCATCCCAACCGCTGGCGTAAACTGACAGCCGCTGGACCTGCAAGCGAGAATATCGAACCCTAAGGGCAGCAAGTTGAAGTAGCGTCCGTCACCCACGGTACGCGATAATTCGCAAAACGTTGCGAGCGAATCATCTTGCTCAAAGTAAGTTGGACCATTCGTGCACGCCTCGTCACTCATCGCCAAATTATACGGAGCAAGAAATGCCTAGCATCGAAACCGGAACTGAACATTTACTCGCAAGCCTGGAAAACGGCATTGCAATATTGACGCTCAACCGGCCGGACGCTCGCAACGCGATGTCTCGCGAGATGAACGGCGCGCTACAAGAATTACTCGCAAATTTTGAAATCGATCCGGACGTTAAGTGCGTGGTGCTAACGGGATCGGGAAAAGGGTTCTGCGCTGGCGGCGACGTTAAAGGCATGGCGAGTTCTGGCGATGGAACGATTGGCGAAAACACAATCGACGGCGCGATTCATCAGCAGCGCATTAATCAGCGCGCAACCGCAGGCAAATTATTCAAAATGCCGAAGCCGACCATTGCCGCACTACCCGGTGCGGCAGCTGGCGCGGGCCTGTCGTTGGCCTTAGCGTGTGACATGAGAATCATGAGTAGTGCGGCAATCTTAACAACGGCTTTCGCCAGAGTCGGATTCTCTGGAGATTACGGCGGAACCTACTTCATGACCCAGCTGGTTGGTTCTGCGAAAGCTCGCGAACTTTATTTCTTGGCGGAACGAGTTGATGCGCAAGAAGCGCTGCGGCTCGGCTTAACGAACTGGGTTTGCGAACCGGAAGACTTATTGTCCCGGACAATGGAAATTGCCACCCGACTAGCGAACGGGCCAAGCGTCGCGTACCGCTACATGAAGGAGAATTTGAACCGGGCGATTTCGGGCGACGTCGATGACTGTCTCGACCTTGAGGCTACTCATCACATACATTGCGGTCAAACCCAGGACCATCGTGATGCAACCGTAGCTTTCGTTGAAAAACGGGAACCGGTATTCCATGGCAAATAGTCTTGAGGAAAAAGGGGCTAGGAGATTAAAGAGGACAGGATGTTTAATTCGTCTCGATGGACTGCCAGCTTTCGAAGCTTAGAGAATTAAATATATAGTCCGCTTTATCCAACTAGTGTGACTAAAGCGTACTGACCCCTTCGCTCGCTAGTGCGTATACACCCGGCGCTTGCCGCGTGCTGCCAGTCGGTTCGCAATCGCCCGTCGGAAATAGACCTTAGCTGCGATTCCGGCAAATAGTGATTCCGCACGAGCAAACAATTTTTGCGACCAAGAAAAGGCGCGGATCGGATCTTTCAGCTGATCTGAAGTCGCCTTACCTAAACGGCTTAACGCCCAATCAAAATAACTATCAGCTGCTGTTTGCATATCTTCGTTTGCGTGCACCTCATAGATGGAGTCTCGCTCGCGCAAATAATCTGTTTGCAAAAGTCGCACGTGCGTCTGTACGTTCGGGAATCCTTCATATGCTTCTTCGTATGAGTCGAATTCACCAGGTAAATGTTGCCCCATTAATGCGAATGCCTGCTCGCTAAGCAGTAAATATTCATGACTTTCCAGCGAGTTTTTTAGCAGCCGATGCGCGAGGATCACGTCAGCGCCAGAGACCTGCGGGCGCCCGGCGACTTCATGAAACATCGCTTCGCCAGCATGAACGACGATCTTGAGCCCGAGTCGATCGGCATTGGCACAAATTTCGCAGCCGCACGGCGTCGATTCGGTAAACAAAGCCGCCTGCTTAATAAACGCATCGAAAAAATTGCCAAGCTTGTGACTCACTTCCTCGGCGACTTTCTGCCAATCACTGTCGCCGCCCGCATCGGCCGCATAGAGGAACACCGCGTCCCCTTCTATTTCTTGTAGAACAAGTGGGATGTTCACTTGTTCGATAAGCGACTCGATCAACGAATTGATCACCATTTGCCCGTGCACTGCAGCCGTGAGGTTGTCGAGCATGAACTGCGTGTAGCCGCTGATATCAGCGAGGATCACGATCAATTTCTTTTGTTCCATTGGCGTTTCCGGTTCGTGCAGGGAACGGCGATAATATCAGTGTGCGAGATAAAGAGGGCAGCACCCTTTAGCTCACCATACGATGAAATTTCAGAGTCTCGAGAATCGTTAACAGGTACTGCCCGTTTTTCCGGTAATGTAGAGAACTAATTGGCGGGATAACGCCGATACCGAGGCCTGCAATACAATGCACGAGCGTCCGATATTTACTGCAGGAATTACTGTATGACCGCGCCAACTGCCGAAGCCTATGCCGCGCTCGAACGCGAGCTGACCCAAACACGTGCTATTCAGGCAGCCACCGACGAGGTGTTGCGCGTTATCGCCATATCGCTTGGTGACACGCAGCCCGTTTTTGACGTTATCGCGGAGCAGGCGATGCGGCTGTGTAACTCCCGTATTAGTGTCGTAACGCGCTTCGACGGGGAGAACGTGCATTTAGCAGCCCACTGCGGGTTCTCTGCCCAGAGCGTTGGGCAATTGAGCGCCGCTTATCCGTTGCTACCGAGTCGTGATTCCCTCGTTGCCTACGCCATTCTTGAGCGAGCGTTGGTCGAGGTGTCCGATTTCGAAACTGAGGCAGATTATGCGCTAAAGGAAGGCGCCCACGGTGCTGGAATTCGCAGTGGCTTTGCGATTCCGATGATGCTCAACGGACAATGTCTCGGCTCGATCGGCGTTGCTCGCGCCGAGCCCGGGAAGTTCGAACAACCCCTGATCGACTTACTTAAAACCTTCGCCGACCAAGCGGTAGTCGCGATCGAAAACGCGCGCTTATTTCAAGTGACGCAAGAAGCGTTGGAATACCAAACGGCGAGCGGCGAAGTGCTGAGCGTGATTAGCAGTTCGGTTAACGATGCGCAGCCCGTTTTCGACAAAATCGTCAGCAGTTGTGCACGTTTATTTACGACGAACCACGTAGCACTGTGGCTGCAGAGCGACATCGAGCATATTCGTCGCGCTGCTCATGAAGGCGATGTCTTCGATCGGATGGTAGACGTTCCGGAAGTGTTGCCGTTGGATGAAAGCGTTAGCGCCTTGGCGATCCGAGAACGGCGGGTCGTCAATTACCCAAAGGTAACAGCCAACACCGATCTCACCCCCTTCATTCGCAATATGCACGATGTGGTCGGCGATTTCTCGCTTGTAATAGCCCCATTCGTAAATGATGGTGCGGCGATTGGCACGATCATTCTCATGCGTCACCCCGCTCAGGCTTTTACGTCCTCAGAGATTGCGTTGCTCACCGCATTCAGCGACCAGGCCGTCATCGCAATCGAAAACGCACGCATGTTCCGTGAAACGCAAGAAGCGCTGGAACGACAAACCGCGACGGCTGAGATCCTTCAAGTCATCAGCGAATCGCCATCCGATGTGCAACCGGTATTCGATGCGATCGTCGAGCGCGCGGCCGCGCTAACAGGTTCTAGTACGGTGGTTGCGACGCGTTTCGACGGAAAACAACTACATTTGCTGAGTGTGCTTGGCGCGAGCGACCAAGTAATGGCAGCGGCGCGTTCCGTGTTTCCCATTGAGCCGAACACGCACACGTTAAACGGTCGCGCCGCGCTCACCCACATGCCAGCGCAAATTGCCAATTTTTTCGAAGATCCCGATTATAAGATTCAATTAACTGAAGAAACTGTGGCCACAAGCGGTCTGGCGGTGCCATTGTTACGTGACGGTCGTGTGCTCGGCACCATCATGGTCACCCGACCGGAGGTTGGTAAGTTTCCAGATAAGCTCGTTACCCTATTGCAGACGTTCGCCGACCAGGCAGTTATCGCGCTCGAGAACGTACGCATGTTCAACGAAACACGCGAAGCGCTGGAACACCAGACTGCCTCTGCCGAAGTGTTGAAGGTGATCAGCAGTTCAGTCGAGGATGCGCAACCTGTTTTCGAGAAAATCTTGGATAGTTGCGAGGCGCTCTTTAAAGTGACCGATATGGCAATTGCCCTGATCGCCGAAGACGGAAAGCTAGCGCTGCCTTATCCGCGCGGCCCAGTGATGAGCGCCGCAGCCGCGTCATATCCCCGCCCGTTGGAAGAAACTAGTTTAACGCAGGCTATTCTCGAGCGACGCACTATCCAGGTGGCGGACACCGGCAGCGATACAGCGAGTCTGCCGCCTTCAATACAGACGTTGCACGAACGACTCGGGGCAATGACCACCGTGAACGCGCCGTTGATTTCAAATGATCGTGCTATCGGTGCTATCGCGCTATTACGTCAGCCTCCGAAGGTTTTTACGGAGAAGGAAATCCGTCTGCTTTCGACGTTCGCAGATCAAGCGGTTATCGCGCTTGAGAACGCGCGACTGTTTCGCGAAACTCAGGAATCCCTGGATCGTCAGACAGCGACGGCCGAGATCTTACGGGTCATTAGCGAATCGCCGACGGACGTACAGCCGGTGTTCGACGTCATCGTCGAACGTGCTCGGGCTATCTGTGGCGCCGAGGTCGGCACCCTGGTTTCCTATGATGGACAATGGCAACATCTTGCGGCTCAAGTAGGATTGGCGCCGGAGCTAGCGGAACACTTTGCCATCCAACTTCCGCGCAAACCGGGGCGAGGAACTGCCAGTGGCCGCGCGATTCTCGGCTGCAAGCCGGTTCAATTTGCCGATATGCGTGCGGACCCCGACGTTGAATACCGAGATCTCGTCGGTAATTCGGCGCACGGTAACTGTAGCGCTCTTGCGGTGCCGTTGATGCTCGAAGGCCGTTGCATCGGAGCGATTGGCGTCGCGCGGGAGCGCGTTGGGTCGTTCCCGGACAAGCTCGTTACTTTGCTACAGACATTCGCCTCCCAGGCGGTCATTGCTCTCGAGAACGTGCGCTTGTTCAACGAAACCAACGAAGCGCTCGAACAACAGACCGCCGTTAGTGACATTTTGAGGGTGACCACTGAATCCCCTAGCGACGTTCAACCTGTGCTCGTGGCCATTGCCGATCATGCGGTGCGCCTCTGTGATGCGGCGTCCGCGTCAATGTTCTTGATCGAGGGTGATCAGTTGCGCCACGTGGCTTCTGGCGGGGAGTTGCTCGACCAAGCCGCGAGCCTCGGTTTATTGCTAATCGACCGCACGTCGACATCGGGGCGCGCGGTACTAGATTCCACGGTCGTGCATGTGACCGATATGCAAGCCGAAACAGAAGCCGAAGAATATCCGCGTGGCCACGACTATGCGCATCAGATGGGTCATCGCACTATTGTCGTCGCGCCGCTACTGCGCAAAGGCAAGCCGTTTGGCACGATCATGTTACGCCGCATGGACGTTCGACCATTTAGCGAACGGGAGACCGCACTGCTACGCACGTTCGGCGACCAGGCCGCGATCGCGCTCGAAAACGTCCGCTTGTTCAAAGAAACCGAGGAAGCGCTTGAACAGCAGAAAGCGTCTGCAGGAATCTTGCGTGTCATCAGCAGCTCGGTGGCGGACACGCAACCGGTATTTGAGAAAATCCTCGATAGCTGTGAACAGCTATTCGCGACGGAAAATCTTTTAATACTCCGCGTCGGCGATGATCGGCAGGTGTATCTAGAGGCGTATCGCGGACCGGATGCAGAGTACCTGTTCGGCATGTACCCGCTGCCGATCGAAGAGACGGCCCTTCTCTTGTTACAGCAGGAGGGTCGGGCCGTTCATTTTCCGGATGGCAGTGCCGCCATTCACCTATCGGAGACCCTGCGCTTAGCTTACGAGCATTTTGGCAACTTCTCGATGATGATGGCGCCGATGCTGCGCGATGCGAAGGTTATCGGTGCAATCGCCGTTTCTCGACAACCCCCGCAACCCTTCGCTGAAAAGGAGGTGGCGCTGCTCACCACGTTTGCCGACCAAGCAGTCATTGCAATCGAGAACGCGCGCCTGTTTAACGAAACCGAAGAAGCACTTGCACAACAAACCGCGAGTGCCGACATCTTGAGGGTGATCAGCAGCTCGCCAACGGAGGTGCAGCCCGTATTCGACGCGATCGTGCAAACGGCCGTGCGCTTACTCGACTGCGACATGTCCTTCGTGATGCGTTGCGACGATACGGAAATTACCGTCGCGGCCGCCGCGCTACTTGACGGCCTACATCCGGAAATGGCGAACCAAGCAAAAGTGCCCATTGACCCTACACACAATTTTCCGGCCCGCGCGATTATAGACAAAGCAACTTTATACCTACCGGATTGGTCCGAGCTCGAATTGCCCGCGCATGAGCGCGAAATTCAAAGCCGATTCGACATAAGGTCGGCCGTTTATTTGCCGTTGGTGCGTCATGGTATTTGTATCGGTTCGCTGGCTTGTATTAGCCATCGAAAGCATGGATTCAATGAAAAATCGATCGCACTGGCCGAATCGTTCCGCGACCAGGCGCTTATCGCAATTCAAAACACGCGCCTGTTCGATGAGACGAAAGAAGCGCTGGAATACCAAACCGCAACGGCCGAAGTACTGAGTGTTATCAGCGGATCGGTGGCCGATACCGCGCCTGTGTTTGAAGAAATATTGAATAGTTGCCTGCGCTTATTCGATACCGCCGACGCCGGCGTGTTCCTGGTCCGAGACGACGTCGTGCATCTTGAGGCGTACCGCGGCCAAGGTTGGGAAAAAACGGCCGAATTCTGGCCACGTCCGCTGAGCGAGCACACGCAAATCGGTGTGGCAAGTAATGTACGCAAAGCGAGTGACATCCAGAACCCAGGGGCTTTACTGCAGCTCACACTTGAAGCCATCGGCGATTGGTCTTCAATTGCCGCGCCGATGCTATGGGAGGGAAACCCGATCGGACAAATTGTTGTCACCCGACAAACCCCGCGACCCTTTACCGATAAGGAACATGGGCTGCTTAAAACATTCGCCAACCAGGCCGTGATCGCCATCGAGAACGCGCGCTTATTCCGCGAGACCGAGGAAGCACTTGAACACCAAACCGCGACCGCTGAAGTGCTAAAGGTCATCAGTAGCTCGGTGGCGGATACGCAACCGGTGTTTGAGAAGATCTTGGACAGCTGTGAGGCGTTGTTTGACACAGAATCGCTTGCGGTCTTACTCGCGCGTGATGGGCAAATGCATGTCGCATCAATGCGCGGGTCGAGTGCCGAGTTAGTTAGAGATACCTACCCGGTCGCGATCGAAGATACGAGTAGTGCTATTGCGCTGCGTGAACGCCGTACTTTGCACTATCCGAGTATCGCGAGCGTTGAGAATGCGCCGCCGCTCTTCAAGCAGCAATACGATAGGGTCGGCGACGCGACGCTCGCAATCGCACCAATGCTCTGGGAAGAGCGCGGCGTCGGATCGATTACCTTGCTGCGCAGGCCGCCGCGTCCGTTTTCGGACAAGGAGTTGACCTTACTAAGTACGTTCGCCGATCAGGCCGTGATTGCGATCGAGAATGCCCGCTTATTCCACGAGACCGAGGAAGCGCTAGAGCACCAGACGGCGACGGCCGCAGTGCTTGGTGTGATCAGCGGTTCGGTTTCCGACACGGCGCCGGTATTCGATAAAATTCTGGAAAGTTGTCTCGGCTTGTTCGCAGCAGAGCAGGCCGGTGTATTTCTGGTCCGTGACGACGTTGTCTATTTGGAAGCAAGCCGCGGCGCAGGGTTTGAGAAAATTCGTGACTTGTGGCCGTGCGCCATTGCCGACAGTTCCATGGGCGAAATCTTGATTGTTCCCAAAGCCAGCGCGATCCCGAACCCGAATGTAATCGTTCGCCGCACATTGGAATTGATTGACGACTGGTCAGCAATCAGCGCGCCGATGTTGTGGGAAGGCCAGCTGGTCGGGAATATCATGGTGGTTCGTCAGCCCCCGCGCCCTTTTAGTGACAACGAGATCGGGCTACTCAAGACCTTCGCGAACCAGGCAGTCATCGCGATTCAGAACGCGCGTTTGTTTAACGAAGCGGAACAAGCGCGCGCTGCTGCCGAAACCGCGAACGAGGCCAAGAGTTCGTTCCTTGCGACCATGAGCCATGAAATTCGTACACCGATGAATGCCGTGATCGGGATGAGTGGTTTGTTACTAGACACGAACCTAGATCCGGAGCAAAGCGATTTCGCAACCACCATCCGCGATTCCGGCGACGCGCTCTTAACCATCATTAACGACATTCTCGACTTCTCGAAGATCGAAGCCGGGCGCATGGACATCGAAGCGCAGCCGTTCGATCTGCGCGAGTGCGTTGAATCGGCGCTCGATCTCGTGAGTACGCGCGCCGCCGAAAAACATTTGGATCTCGCGTACTTGTTCGATGATGACGTACCGATTGCCGTTAACGGCGATGTGACTCGATTGCGCCAGATTCTGTTGAACTTGCTCGCAAACGCAGTGAAGTTTACCGATACTGGCGAAGTCGTATTGAGCGTAAAAGTGCAACCTTCCATAGCAGGACAAGTCGAGTTGACGTTCGACGTGCGCGACACTGGCATCGGGCTCACCAGTGCGGGCATGACGCGTTTGTTCCAATCGTTCTCGCAAGCGGATTCTTCAACCACCCGGAAATACGGCGGCACCGGCCTCGGGCTCGCCATTAGCCGACATCTCGCCGAATTAATGGGCGGGCGCATGTGGGCAGAGAGCGACGGTCTTGGTGAAGGATCTTCGTTCTTGTTCACGATCGACGTCCCAACTGCAGCGCTGCCAAACAAAAGTACACGCGATTTTCTCGGTCCGCAGGCCGAGTTACGTGGTAAGAAAGTGTTAATGGTGGACGACAACGCGACGAACCGCAAAGTGCTGAGCTTGCAGACGGAAAAATGGGGCATGACCGCATCCTCCACGGAGTCCCCCACCGAGGCCTTGCGTTGGCTCGCGACCGGGGAGCCGTTCGACGTCGCGATCCTCGACATGCACATGCCAGAAATGGATGGTCTGACCCTCGCGGGTGAAGTGCGAAAATCGGTTCCCGCGTTGCCAATGATGTTGTTTAGTTCGTTAGGCCGGCGGGAGGCTGGCGATACGGACGGATTGTTCGGCGCCTATTTGACGAAGCCCATGCGCCAATCGCAACTGTTTGACGCATTGGTGAGTGTGCTGTTAGACGAGGTACCGGATCGACCGGCCGCACCAAGCAAATCAGGAATGGATCCGGGTATGGCCGCACGCCATCCACTTCGGATACTGCTCGCCGAAGATAACGTAGTGAATCAGAAACTCGCTCTTCGTTTGCTACAACAAATGGGTTACCGCGCCGACCTCGCCGCAAATGGCGTTGAGGCGATAGAATCAGTCACGAGGCAAAACTACGACGTGGTGCTCATGGACGTGCAAATGCCGGAAATGGATGGCTTGGAAGCGACCCGCCAAATTGTCGCCCGATGGGAACTTGGCAGGCGCCCGCGCATCATCGCAATGACTGCGAACGCCATGCAAGGCGATCGCGAGATGTGTCTCGAGGCCGGCATGGACGACTACCTCACTAAACCTATTCGTGTAGAGCTGCTTGTCGAGGCGCTGGAACTCGTACATCCGCGTAAGGATTCCTGATATGGCGAACGACGTGATCGATCTTGCGATATTCAACGAACCGGAAGCCACCATCAGTGCGGACTTCGTGGTTGAGCATGTCGAGACATTTTTCGAAGTGGCCCTGCAGATGCTCGCCAAGTTACGCAGCGCGATTGATAATTTGATATGTGTAGACCAGATCGTCGAAGCGCTAGAACATGTACATCCCCGTAAGGAATCCTGAAATGGCTAACAACGTGATCGATCTTGCGACTTTTAACGAACTGCAAGACACGGTCGGTGCGGACTTCGTGATCGAGCTTGTCGAGGCGTTCTTTGAAGAAGCGCCGCCGATGCTGGCCGAGTTACGTAGCGCATTCGATTCACGCGACGCAGAATCATTCCGGCGGGCAGCACACTCGTTAAAAACGAATGCAAATACGTTTGGTGCAGCCGCATTAGGCGCGCAAGCTCAGCACGTAGAGTACGGTGGCCTTCCGGACGATCTAGGGGTTCTCGACGCGCTGGACGCCTGCTATTTCGAAGCGATCGCAGCGTTAAAGGAAGTCGCGAATGGCTGAACGCGGCGCGCGATTACTCGTTGTCGACGACAACAAAGTGAATCGATTACTGCTCACGCGAAGTGTCGAGCTGCAAGGTCACAGCGCCGCGAGCGCCGAGAACGGCCGCATCGCGCTTGAAGTGTTGAGAAGCGAGCCATTCGATCTCGTGTTGCTCGACATGGAAATGCCGGAAATGGATGGCTTCGAAGTGATGGAGCGCCTCAGCGCCGACATCGAATTACGCAATGTCCCGGTAATTGTCACGAGTTCGCTCGAAGGAATCGCGCATGTCGTGCGTTGCATCGAACTCGGCGCGGATGACTATCTGCACAAGCCCGTAAATCAAGTCTTGTTAAAAGCGCGGATTGATTCGAGTCTTGAGAAGAAGCGGCTTCGTGATCAACAGCAGGAGCTTATCAAACGTTTCGCAACCTCTGAGGTCGCCGCAGATCTAGAGCAATCCGGCTTCGCGCTGGGTGGCCATCGCCTATATGGCACAGTCATGTTTTGTGATATTCGTGGGTTCACGGCGCTCGTTGAGTCCCAAGCGCCGGAAGAAACCATCGAATTACTCAATGCCTACTACGCGCTCATGTTCGAATCGATCGCAGCGCAAAGCGGCGTCGTGAATCAAATCATCGGCGATGGCTTAATGGCGATCTTCGGCGCGCCATTGCCACTCGACGAACCGGCGCTAGCGGCATCGCGTGCCGCACTCGACATGATTGAAATGATCGAATTACTTAACATTCAACGCGCAGCACAAGACAAATCTCCAATCGCTATTGGCATCGGCATCGCTAGCGGAGAAATGATCGCGGGCTATACCGGCACCCAATCGCGCGCGACTTACACGTGTATCGGAGATACGGTTAATCTCGCGGCTCGACTCGAAGCGCACACGAAAGTCGCCGGTCGTGCCATATTAATAGACGGCGATACCTGCACAGCCTTAGCGGGCCGGTTACCCACTGAACTTCTTGGACCCGTGAGCATGAAAGGTAAAGCGAAGCAGGTGGATGTGTATGCGCTCGGAAAAAGTTAAAACGACGTCTGCGTCCCCTGTTGATTTACGATAATCTGCAGTTTCGCGGACAGTATATTTAATTCTCTGGGCACCATGAGGTTGCGTTCTTTTTAGCCGAGTTAAATATACTGTCCCCATTATCAAAATTAGGCGCAACCATGGCACTTAAACTCGGCTACTTGTTACCAACGCGTGAGAACATCATGCAGAACCGTCCTGCGGGACGCTTGCTCATGGATGCGGCTAAACACGCCCAAAGTCAGGGTGTCGATTCGATTTGGGCTGGCGATTCGTTGCTGGCGCGTCCTCGACACGACCCACTGACATTACTCGCCGCCGTTGCTGGCGCAATTCCGCACATTCAGCTCGGCACAGCCGTCTTACTCCCGGCATTGCGTAATCCCATCGTACTTGCGCAGCAACTCGCCACCATTGATCAAGTGAGCGAGGGGCGACTGATTGTTGGCGCTGGCATCGCTGCTGACACGCCAAGCATTCGTGCGGAATTCGAGGCTGCCGGCGTCCCGTTTGAAAAACGGGTGGGTCGCATGATGGAAGGCTTTCGCTTATGCAAGGCACTATGGAAGGGTGAGGCTTTGGACTGGGATGGCCGCTGGAAAATCAGTCAGGGTCAGCTTGCACCGACCCCGTACACCCCAGGCGGGCCACCAATCTGGATCGGCACGGGCGCCACGGCCGGGATCGAACGCACGGCTAAAAACTTCGATGGTTGGTTTCCTGTTGGCCCAGATGTTGCAAGATTCGCGCAACGGCGGAACTTATTTCGCCAAGCGGCTGTTGACGCGGGGCGTGACCCGAATTCGCTAACAACGGCAATCTATGTGACCGTTGCGATCGCGAACGACATGGCGAGTGGCGATGCTGCGATTGACACCTACATGCAAAGTTACTACGGCGCACCACCCGCCATCATGCGCAAGATGCAAGCGTGCTTCGGCGGACCACTCGAGCAAGTGTTAGGTTTTATCCGCGCGTATGTCAAAGCGGGTGCCGAACATGTTGTGATCCGGGTGGTCGGCGATCACACCACGACCGTCAAGCAATTGTGCGCGCACCGCGACGAGCTTGTGGGCTGAACTTGGATGCTGGTGGCAGTCGCACCCGCAGCGGTCGATTCCGATTCGTAACGTAGACTCTGAGTTCGCAAGCGCAACGATCTACCGCGCGGGGATACGCAATCGCGCTCGGCACTAGAGTGAGCGTTTCAGTTTGATAAAGGCAGGAGAGGCGACGGTCTAGCTTATTGACTACCGAGGATTGAAATCCTCGCCGCGCGAGGGGGATTGAGTACGCTGTCCACTTTGCCGACATTTTTCCCCACTGTTTCTAATTACATCAACCGAAGAGAACATTTAAATGGATACCAAATCTATCGACCATTTGTTGACTACGACCCGTTCCGTTCGTAAACGCCTCGATCTCAGTCGGCCAGTCGACCCCAAAGTAATTCAACAATGCATTGATCTGGCGATCCAGGCGCCGGACGGCGGCAACCTAGGTAAATATCATTTCTTAGTCATAACCGACGAAGAAAAGCGCGCCAAGATAGGTAACTACTATCGGCAAAGTTTCGAAGCCTATCTGGCTGTGCAGAAACAAAATTACGCGGAGCGGATCTACGATTCTGCTGCACATCTCGCCGAGCATTTCGGTGAGGTACCTGTCCACATCATTACTTGCACCGAAGGTAGGGTTGAAACCGGCGGGCCCATGATGCAGGCGGCGCGCTACGGATCGGTATTGCCGGCCACTTGGTCGCTGATGCTCGCATTACGCTCGCGCGGTGTGGGCGCGGCTTGGACGACCTTACATCTTGCGTACGAAAAGGAAATTGCTGCCCTACTTGGAATACCTGATCACATTACTCAAGGCGCGTTACTGCCAGTGGCTTACTATACTGGTGACGACTTCAAACCCGGCAAGCGCATCCCTGCGATTGAGCGGACGTATTGGGATAGCTGGTCCGATACGCGCTCATGAAGCAAGACCCGGCACGCAATGATATGTGACCGTGCGGAGTAGGATTAATTGAGCGACCGAAGTGTCGAACTTCTACGCTTGAAAGAACCGCACATCACGAAAGGGAGCTCGGTCGGCGGCCGCGTGTCGCGCTCTCAATGTCCTTCACTACCTTGGTGTTGGCATTGATAAACATGGAGAAGCAAGTTCTGCAATTAAAAATGAGTCCTTGTTGGTTTCAATTCGTCGTTCGTCTTAAGAACCCGATTAAACCAAAAACCCGGAGCCAAGCAGCCAGAGGGCTGCTGGCACCGGCAATGCCGCCACCAGAAAACTACCTTCATTAAGTCGGGCCGCCGAATCGCCATCATTTTGCCTCCTCTTTGAAGCACACAGCTTCTATGCCAAGATTGAGCTTCTTCATCCGGAGGCGTCCAATGAACCAGCTCAGAGATATTACGAACGACGGTGTAGCGGATACGGGGACCACCTCGTCGGCCTATGTCCCCCCGCTTCAACTCACGAAAGGGCAGTCACCGCCCATCGCCGCGAACGGCGGCTTGTCCTACATGTCCTTCGATCGTGATGGCGACTCTGGAACCGGCGCGGCGACCGACGCCGCGCTACGCGAGGTTGCGAAGGGCGAAGGGCAGGCACTTATTGAAATGCTCAACACGGCCCCGCCCGGGCCCATCGAAACCAAGTGGGGTATCGGATTTCGTACCTACGCGGAGTGCGTAGAACACATTCAGAGCAACGGTATCGAAGCCCCTGAAGGCGGCCTTGCGTTGCCGCTTCGCTACATCATCCACGAGCGACCGTCTTATTCCATCGTCTCGTCCAACGCGCTTTGGCACGACCCGACACGAGCGGGCGACGCTAAAGCCTTAGCGACGGAAGAGCGGGATCATGATCGGCGCGCTCTGTATTTCCCACAGATAATGCGCGACGCGCGTCGCATCGAAGAGTACTACCCGGGTCTGTCGCCCTATAGCGCTGACAGTATGGACAAGCTTGGCGTCTCACTCGCTCACTGTGAATCTAAATGCTCGAATTTCTACGACGCCCACGAAGTTGAGCGGGTGTTCTATCGCGAGATTGAGGAACTGCTATTGGCGTTCTTCCCTGGAGCTACGGATGCGTTGGTGTACAACCATGACGTGTTTAACAAGGACTACACGGGCGACGTGACCGAGGATCAGGACAACAAAAATCCCGGGGTAAATAAATTCTACGCCAACATCGTGCACAACGATTTAAACGACAACAGCGGTCGTGTGCGTTGCCGTGAACTTCTCACGAAGAACTTGAGGAACTTCGGGCGCGAGCAGCACTATACGGGCGCCGAGGCCGACGCAAAGATGTCGCGCCGGTTCATGTCGATCAACCTTGCCAAGCCCATCGAGACCGTGGAGCAGAATCCTTTTGTGCTCTGCGCTTGGCCGTCGTTTGCCGATCAGCCCTACATCACCAACTACCGCGTCTATGACGACCGCGTAGGCGAGACCACTCGCTTCACTCATCGACCCGACCACCAGTGGTACTGGCTGCCGAAGCAAAAGCCAACTGAGATTTCGATGCTCAAGTGCTACGACTCGGTTACGGACGGCTCTGTCTCGCGCTGGTCGTTCCACTCCGCCTGCGTCGACCCGACTGCGCCGGCTGATGCGCCGTGCCGTAAAAACGTGGTGGTTCGATCCTTCGTGTTCTTTTGATAGACACGGTAGGAGATTCAGCGGCAGCAGACTGATTTAATCAATTCAGTCTGACTGCTTACGCCAGTAACGGTCATTCGATCGCGTATCAGAGTAGCCGTCGTCTGTCGCATAACGCCCCTTAACGGAGTCCCATGCCGACGAAGTTCGTTCGCAGCGAGCTTTACAGCGGCGTTTCCACAGCGCGACAAAAGATCCGGATATCACAAACCGCACGATGATTTTGCAAGGATATAAGTGCGTCGCCGCTGACTGTTGGCAAGGAAGTAGGTGTGGGGTCGTGCGGATTCGGGTTGCGCGTCAGGTCACTCGTCACTACAGAAATACGAAGTGCTCTGTTGATCCCGGTCTTCAGCAGTTAAACAACGGTCGGTCCAGGTTTTATCTCTCGATAAGTGAGTCGTCGATTTGCGACCTAGTCCACGATGATAACTGCTTCCCACGTCCTGATTTTTGCTGGCTTGCGTTTGAACGAACAACGTATAACTTTCAGCTGCGCATCCGGTAGTCGCCGCTTCACTATACTTGTCAACTGCGATGCCTCGTAAGTCCACGATTTGCCCTTGAGGCGAACTTCGCGATCGGCTTTTCCACGAAGAAAAGCACTAAGCGCGCGTCCGGCTGTTTCAGGCGGCAAAGCGTATCGATGTAAGACTCCAGATCGAACGGCGGTACGTGCTGTGTAACCGCAGCGGCGAAAACGAAATCCGGTTTCCAGTTTGCAACCGCGCTCAGACATTGATCGGAGATTACGAAGAACTGGGGTTGCTTTGATGCGATAAGGCCTGGATCGAGCATCTCCCTGCTGTCGGAAAAAAATCGCTCGGTAATATCTAATCCAACATAATGTTTGTGGCCTAAAAGGCGAATGCAATGCTGGCCAATCCGCCATGATCCGCAACCGTACTCGACGACCTTGTGTCCGGGCATGCAAGCCATGCAGAACAAGTTCTGCGAATTCCTCCGTGTCTCCCGCCGCGAAGCTCGCGCTGTCATGCGGCGCCGGTGTAGCAAAAAGGGAGTCTTGGTCTATCCGCCGTTCCCCCAGGGTTCTATGTGCACGCCCTCTGTCCAGTTTGCGAATTACCTGCCAAGCACAGAAGTCGGCAAAGTTTTTCTGACGATTAAACACTTTCCAACCGCGATACGTGATCTCGCGGCGGATCAGAGCAATCTGGCTGGCGATCGGGGTGAGCTTCGGATTGCGCAGGGCATGCCAGAGCGCCCGGGAAACATTACGAACGCCAGCTTGCTCGGCCGCGATAGGTTTTGCCACTTTTTCCAATCCCTACCAAGGGTCACCGAATATAAGGATCCGACGTTAAAGCGGCGTTAATGACAGGTGAATTTAGTCCTCGTGAAGCCGTATTAAGTCGCTATGATTTATCGAAACCGAGCAAGAAGGATTGCTGTGAGGGGATCTTAAAGGCGGTATCCGCCTCGACTTCGCCGCGGATCTGATAGCCGCGTTCACACCATTTGTACCTCTGATTCCACGATGTGCAGCGTGTAGACGCGTTGATTGGTGAATCTACACCGCCGTCTTCGCGAGAAAAAATTGAGTCCTGCACAACTGATTTCGACGAACGGAACAGCTTTGTTTGACATCAATCTGGCCACGCGGAACTAACGTTAGGTATCCGGCGTTTCTGAATTAACTAGCGGGTCTCGCAACGTGTCTACAGCCTCACTTGGGTCAATCCTGATCTTCGCAGCCCCATCTCTCTCGCCAGCCGATCTGCGTTCTTGTTATGCCACGGCGGTCTGATGTTGTTGTGGAACTCGGTTCTCATGCGTGTATCGCCAAAGAAATCGGGGGAAAGACGTCCATGTTGGTGCCTCGAATCGAGGTGCACGAAAAACTCGACGGGTTGGTAAAACACCAGTTTGGGGACTCCTTAGCGGTCTTTACACCATTGGAACAGTCGGTTTCATCGGTTTCCCGATAGTGGTGCTCCGGGTCGATCTGCGACCTTTGACGTCGGATATAAACAATCTGAGACAAACTGTATGGGCACTGATTCGAACTGCCAGAACGATCTACCTTGGACCTGGCGATATCCCTTACGACGGCAGGAGAATGGCCCCACTATAGGGCGCGTGCCCTTGTACACAACGCCCGAAATTTACGAGACCCTGGACAAATCACTAAATTGCGGGCGACCTGCGGGCGTACGTTGATGCTTTCGAAAAAGCCACATTTGTAACTGATGAATTCGAAACCGCGGCCTCACTCAACATGCTTGTGCAAGAGCTTATTGGAGGCCACGATACCCAGGTTATTGGCATGCGCATTGGTGAACTGCTCTATACGCCGCAAGCCCTCGAGCTCTATGGGTTTAACAATTTACTGCTAGAAGCACGATATAGCGAAGGCGTTGCTTCACGCCCATGCGTGCCGATTACAACGCGCGACGGTGACGTTAAATGTTTCGATTTCAGCGCGTTCCCGCTGATCGACGGCAAGCGCCATTTATACGGCGGAATCGCCATTGCGAGCGATTTTTACGACCTCGCCGAAATAGGGAGATCAGGCTCCGATGCAATCTTATAGCGTCCGAAAACGGCGCACCCCTTGTCACGGAGACTTGAAAGAAGGGAATTTCGAAATGCTTAAGCACGGATTACTCGGGTGCTTCAAAGGACTGCAGCGCCCGTTGAAAGCGAGATTGAACGCGCGAACGATTGCTGCGCAACAAGTTCGGCCGCAACCGTTTGCAGGCGTGACCATTAAACCCAATCTGAATAATTGTTGCCAAGAAGTCCGTCATTTCGCCGGTTTGCGGTATTTATCGCATGAGCCACCGTCGGTCCGATTACCCAACTGTTCGGCACCTGTGTGCAACTGCGTGTACGCTCATTTTAGTGACAGACGTAAAGACCTGCGGCGCGATGCGGATTATGCGCGGGTTTAAGTCGCCCAACGAACGCCGTGTTCAAGCAGCTGGGCGCAGAGCTTCAGATATCGCTTTGCAATGGGTGGTCCCCATCGATGTTGAAACGATGAATGAATCGAAGACACGACTTGAAGCGAGAGCTTACGTAGTTAATTGCGACGAACTAACACGGCGGCCGTTACCGGGAATTAACTAAGCTGTTTGCGTGTTTACCTGCGCTTGGCTCACCCTCGAAGGTGCTCCCTACGCCGACCCAATAGCGCAAGTGCCGGCAAAATCATGATCAGCGCCGGCGGCAACGGCACGGGTGAGCCGGGGTTCGCGAAAAGTTGGTTAACTTGAGTTGCGCTCAAGGTCTCGTCATAAATCTGCACGTCGTCGATTAAGCCGCTATAGGCGTTCATTGGGACGAGCCCTGAACTGCTAAATCCGCCGATAATGAGATCGGCCATATTGACAATCGTGGTGCTCCCACTTGCTTGGCTTGCTTCTAAATTACCGTCGACGTAAATGCTTTGTACGCCTGTTGCAGTGCTAAACGTCGCAACGATGTGATGCCACTGACCGTCATTCACCGAGGTCGTAGACGTTACTTCCTGAGTAGGAGCATCTGAGTTGTAGAAAAAAAAACGTTGTTAGGCTCGCCATAGCTGCCGTCACCGCTTGCGTTGATCGCCAGTGTACAACTGGCAACGACGGTTGCATGATGTTTTCCTAAGAATAAGCTATCAACAAGATTCTCGGTTGTGTTGACCTACGTTGATACGGAGAAATCATTAAAGCCGTCAAAGCCATGCGCGTTACCGACGTTCACGAAATCGCCGCCAGGTCCGCGAGTGGTCAATGAGATGGCGTTACCTGATATGCCACCACCAACGAAAGTCGCGCCGCCTGCCAAGGTACCGTCGAACGTACCGAGGCTATCGGCTGCGATTGCCCAGCCAACTTCGTCAAAAGTCCAGTGAGCGACAATCGCCATATTGGCGAACGTGGAGCACACGATCCGCGAGAGTACGGTGGGGATCCGTAATGGTGAAATGAGGCAGCCTAAATCCATGTCATGATTCCTTGCAAAAGTTCTCTGTAAGAACGGCGCGATTCGCGCGCCACAATTGTGTTCTTTTAAAAAAACAATAAGTTAGGGAGCGCCGTAACGAAGTGTTGTAAAGAAATTGAGAAAATGCTCGGTTTCAGGTCTGTCAATTTGTAAAAATAGTTGACAACTTAAGAGAGCAGGGACGGGCAATTCGATTATTTGTCATGAACGGCTGCTCCGTCAGTTGCGATAGTAAAGTAAGCCGTCCGTGCAGCCCATCAACGAACGCACGGGTGCTAGAGCCGCGTTATCATGTCCAGGTCTGGGTTGTGATCGCTCGCCCGTAGGCAGAACCGACCCAGAATCTAGAAACCATGTAGGCATATTAGCCATGTTGAATAAAGACGAACCGTCGGCCGAATGGCTCGCCAGTTTGCGGGAAAGATTTCCGTGCGAGCCGCACGTCGACGATTTTTTAAGCGCTAAGTTGATGCGTCGCGCGGGGCCAGGCTACACGCCAGTATCGTTGGCAAGTCTGTGTTGTGGCATCGAGGATTTATTGCGCGCGCACTTAGATGCTGCGTTTGATATTAGCGCGCCGCGTTGGCTGACGGGCGGCGCCTCTAAACTGCAAATGGCCTTTAATCTCACTTGGCAGCCAGCGCAAAGTGAGCGGCTCACGACGCAAATGGTTCTGCGGATGCAACCCGCAGAATCAATTGTCGAAACCAGTCGGCTACGTGAATTCCAACTCATCAAAGCGTTCACCGGGCATGTGCCCGTACCGAGCGCCTATTGGGTGGATACCAAAGGTGAATATTTACCCTATCCCGCGCTCGTCTATGGCTTAGCAGCTGGTGTCACCAAGCCGACGAGCGGAGTCGGCGGAGAAGTCTCGGGAATGGGCACGAATTACGGGTCCCGACTGCGCGGATTGCTCGCGCCACAGTTTGTCGAAAACCTGGCGAAGATTCATACGTTCGGATGGGCTACCGCTGAGTTAAGTGCGTTCGAGGTGCCGGCGCTCGGCACCATGGCGGTGGAGCGCCAGCTCAATTGGTGGAGCCGGGTGGCCGAAGAGGACGCTTTGGGGGAGATTCCCTTGTTGAGCTTGGCCGCACAGTGGCTGCGCGCGAACATGCCACCGGTCGATCGAATTTCGTTGCTGCATGGCGATTACCGCTGCGGCAATTTTCTCTTCGAAGAGTCAACGGGTGCTATTACGGCATGGCTCGATTGGGAGCTTGGACATCTCGGCGATCGACATGAAGATCTGGCATGGGTGACGGCTCGACCCTGGGGGCATGCGGAAGAGGGAACGGGCGTCGATCTTGTTTGTGGCCTCATGCCAGAAGGGGACTTTCTGAACGCCTACACGGCCGCATCAGGACTGACCGTCGATGCAGATACGCTGCGTTATTACAAAATACTGAATACCTGGAAGACGGCCGTAATGGCACTGTTCACGTCTTATCGAACGGCGGCCGGTGGCAAGACCCACCAAGACATCCTAGTGGCTTGGTGCATTGGAATCGGCGCAAAATTTACCGAACAATTAACCGAGGTTCTTGAGGAAGTAATCTGATGGACTTACGAGCCCCACTGCAACTGAGCAGCATGATTAAATCAATGACCGATGTCGTATTGCCCGCCATCGACCCCGAAAACCAAATGGCCCAAGAACAGGCTCAACTAGTGGTCGGCATGATGCACTTAATGGCAATGCGCCTGCCAATGCAATTTCATTACGACCTTGACGAACTGCGGCGCTATCTAGGATTGTCGCAGGCACTGATCGGCGCCTGCGCGGGTGGCGCGCTAACGAAGGCCGAGATTCAGAAACTCGCCGCCTGTGTGACCGATGGCGAGCAGGCACTCGCAGGCGCACAAACCGCCCCGGCCGAACTAGAAGCGGCAACATTGGAATTACGCATACGAATTTCCGCCTTCATTGATACCCTATGGCGCGATGGTGAGCCGAATTGCCGGCAAGCTGCAAGCCGTGCCGTACTCGCGGCATCGAAAGAACAAATTGAGCGTGAGCGTGCCTGGTTCGCGCCGCAAGGCTGGGACGCAGATCCGTCTGTATGTCGATCCATAGAAGGCCTGATCGACTACCCACACCGAATCGATAAATCGAACACCTAATCTGGAGCGAATTGATGATCACCGCTAACCAAGCCGAATTTCAAATGCCCGCCGGTGCTGATGTTGATTGGCGTTGGACAGAAACCAATTTCTGGCCATTCTGCATCCCCGAAGCACGAATTAGCGGCAGTCTCTACGTATTCGCCAAGCCAAAACTTGGCGTGTGCATGAGCGACATTACGGTCCAAGATCGAATTGTCACGTCCTGGGAAGATCAGATCTATATCGACAACGCTCAGCACCTGCCGTGTCCAGAATCATTGATCGACTTCGAACTGCCGAATGGTCTCAAGGTGAATGCTGTTGAACCCCTGAAACGTTATCTCATTGATTACCAAGGTTTCGACGACACGGAGATTCATCTCGAATTCAACGCATTGGGCGATCCCTGGGACATTAATGATCCCAACACTGATCCGCTCGCCGAATCTCGCATTGGTGCCGGGTGGGACAAAGCGTTCTCTGGGCACTATGAGCTCACGGGTCGAATTACTGGTGAGGCACGTATTCGTGGAAAAACTTATGCGGTCGATTGTATCGATACCGCAGATCGCAGTTGGGGCGTGCGCGATGATCGCACGGTCACCAACATCACGTGGCTACATGGTAGCTTCGGCGAAGACCTCACCTTGCATGCCATGGCGCTTATTGATCCTGCGCACGACGAAAATTTCGGCGGTCTCATTAGTGGCTACGTGTTGGAAAACGGGAAGGCCTACGGTCTAGTTGAAATGACAGGGCGTTCGGAGCGCAGCGGGATGTATGCCATGAGTACCTTACTCGAGGCAGTTGATGTACGCGGTCGTCGCTATCAAATCAGTGGCGCGACCATGAACGCGGGACCGTTGGGGCCGTGGCCAGCCGTGCTCTACGTGCAGCATTTCATGCGCTGGAATTGCGATGGGAAGATCGGGTACGGCGTGCAGACGGACGGGATCACGCGAGCCTACGCGACACGCCATCGCGATGCGCTCGGAACGGGGACCGGAGTGTCGCGGTAACTTACATAGACGGGGTGGAGCAAAGCTAAAAGCACGAATTCCTCCATCGGCGTGTAACGGGTAGTCGTGCATGGCAGTATCGTCGCTGCATCAATTCATCACAATGTAATTGACGCCGTCTTAGCGAGAATTGACCCGACGCTAGACGGTCGACTCAACCGCAGGAAACACATCTCACCGCGCGACCTGGCGGACCGCTGGCATTTTCCCGCGAGCAACCACGGGCGCCAGTCCGCGTCGAGTATTTTCACAATCAGTGGTTAATCTATTAACTTAGATAAAGTCCATAACCTACTGTAGCTATACGGAATTTATCTCAAAAACGCTTGCATATAAGTAATGTTGTTTCTATATTATGAGTATAAGTTACTGTTATATATGATTTCACTGGAATCTCGAGGATCTGGTATGACTTCCGATAAAGTTCGCAATATCTTGTTTTTACTAAGTTTATTGGGCTCGCCCGCTGTTCACGCAGAAGGGGATCCGCTAATATTTTTGGATGTCTTTGGCGGTTACTCCTGGGGTGGTGAGCAAGATGCAGACGTGAAGACTACGGTCGCGGGCCAGCCAGGGACCTTTAAATGGAAAAGCCTCGATGTTCATAATGGCCCCGCATTTGGCGGCCGGATGGGTGCTTGGTTGAAAACTCACCCAAGCTTCGGTGTTGCCGTTGATGTGACGCGTTTCGACACAGACATCGACAACCAAACGATCACTGCGACGAACCTTGTCAGTTCAATCCCGGGGTTAGTCGGTTTAACCGTCGGTAGCTCGGATATAAGAGTCGCCAATACATTTGTGTCCTTCGATCTGATTTGGCGCCATCGTGGAGAGCGCTTTTCGCCTTATGTGATGGCCGGGCCCGGCATCCTGTTTGCGAACATGGACAATGGCTTTTTGCTGTCCGACCGCAAGCAAGACGATACGGACAAGACGTTCGGATACAAAGCGGGCTTCGGTATTAGCTACCAGATCAGCGAGAACATGCACTTATTTACCGAATATCGGTATATTCACGGTTCCCCACAATACGATCTCAACCAATCAATTGATCCTGCCACCGGATTTGATGGAATTGTGAACGCAGACGTGGACATCGATGTGGATGCCCATATCGCTGTTGGAGGCGTTTCGTTTCGGTTCTGATCTGAACAGTTCACAACGGGCAATGCCACTCGAGCGTTCCCGTTGGAAGGGGCAAATCATTATTAAGATCCGCCGGTTGTCCTAATTCCTGCGTCGCCGTTTCTACTCAACGTGGGCGAGGCGACGCTGCACCCGGACTCCGAGTGCCAGCCAGCATCCGTTCACCTTCTAGGCCTTCGCCACTTCCATCCCATCGCGCAATCGCATCAACGTCTGCGATTTCCGAGTCTGTGAGTCGCCAACTCGCAGCCTTCGCATTCGTTTCAACTTGTTCCACGCTGCTGGTGCCAGTGATCACGCTGGACACGACAGGGCGCGCTAGTAGCCAGGCGATCGCAAGTTCCGCGACGCTGTGATCGCGTGCTCGTGCCCATGCATCGAGCTGCTCGACAATTGCCTCATTGCGCGGCGTTCGCGCACTATTAAGTGCTGGGCTCCTCGCGGCGCCACGCGACCCTGGTGGTGGGGCTTTGCCGGGTCGATATTTCCCAGTGAGCAAGCCAGCGGCGAGCGGAAAATAGGGCAAAAAGCCGATCTCATAGGCGGCGCAAAAACGGAGCAGTTCCAACTCGGGGAAGCGGTTTAGCAGGTTGTAGTGATTTTGTGAAGACACGAATTCGGGCAGTCCGCTCGCTCGTGCAACGTGGATTGCGGCAGCCTGGCGCCAGCTAGAATAATTGCAGGCGCCGACATAACGAACTTTCCCGGCAATGACAAATTTATTCAGTACTTCGAGAATTACTTCCGGCGGGACATTGGGTCTTGGAAAATGAATCTGTAGCAAATCAATCGCGTCGCGTTTTAGAGCCTTAAGGCTTTCTTCCGTTTGTCGAGTAATGCGCTCGGCCGGGGTCTCGTCGCCTAGGTTTTCCAAAGTAAATTTCGTCGCAACGATCCAGTCGCTTTGGCGATCTTTAAGTGCATTACCAATGTACGATTCGCTATTACCCTGGCCATATATCGCGGCGGTGTCTATGAAGTTGATGCCAAGATCTTGCGCGCGATGGATGTTTCTGATCGATCCTCTTTGATCCAGGCGTGGCGGGCCGAAGACGTTGCCGCCGAGTCCAACCACTGATACTTGAAGGTCAGATCGGCCAATTTGCCGTTTTTCCATGGCCTAGGATCTCACTTTCGGATGGAGTGAAGGTACTGATGTTGGTCGTTTTCTAATTACATATTTATGCTCTCCATCCATCACCAGCTGGCTTTTCTGGTTATGCACCGTTGTTCGCATAACCACAATGCCGGTCGAATTCTGCGGCACGAGCTCAGTGATTTTCAAATTGGGATACACCGTATCGCCGACAAAAACCGGCGCCAAGAATCGACAAGACGCTTCCGTAAAAGCGACCAGGCTATCGTCGACTACGTGCGGAAACAGTCCAGCACCGGCCGCTGTTTGGATGAATACTTGCATGCCGTGCGCGAGTAAGCCCGGATAGCCCCGCAGCCGGCAGTACTCACTATCGTAATGGATTGGATGATTGTCACCTGAAGCCAATTGAAACGCCGCGAACAACGCATCAGTCATGGTGCGTGAGGGCACGGGAAATGATTCACCCACTGAGAAGTCTTCGAACCAGCGATTGTCGGCCAAGCGGTGCGTGGTTGGGTCGAAGTGGGAATCCTCTGTTGGCATCAGGGTGGCCTTTTTCTTTGAAGGGTTTCGCGCAGAAATGAACGGTCGCAGAAATGACGCATGCTTTAATTCGGCCTCAGATTAGCGAGCAGATTGTTGCGAGTGGCTGAATCAATGTTAGCTAGTAACTCATATCTTGGTGGGATGAAGCCTTCGACGTTCTTCAGCGCTAAACCAAGCGTGCTGAGGAACTCGTCCCACGACACTTGTCCCAAAAGCTCTCCTTTTCTTCCCGCCTCGGGGTCGAACAGCATGACGACGTCGGTTTGAGGAAGGTAGCTCGGCAGATTAATCGTGTAGGTGCAGTAGCTGGAAATTTTGCCGTCTGCACTTTGTGTCGCGACATATTGGGCGACGAAACTGTCTTCCTCGCGACTTTCCAATTGTCTATAAAGCAATTCGGATTGCTCTTCGTATTGCTTAATGGTTTCTCGAATTAATTGCAGATTGGCGATTGAATAGCCCGGTTCGCGTTCACTAGGAATCCAACGTTCGATGCGGCCGGCTGTGTAACACCATAAGTACTCAGATAGGGGGCGATGCGCTTGTGCCGCTTGACCTGTGAGTTCGATCATCATGGTTAGCGCGTCAGGATCATCGGGAGCAGCCGCGCCCACAGCCGATTGCGACGGTGCATAAATTATTGCCGGGTCGATTGGTGGACACAACTCACTGCCCACAAAAATTCTAGCGAAATCGTAGTCGTCCTCGAACGTCGAGCGCCACACGCCAGGATTTATTTCTTGCCAGCCGTTGGAGTCGCTATTTCGATGTAGGTTTGCGTTGGCAATTTTAAGCGCTTGTGCAACAGCTAGATCGTTCTCCCTCAAGTCGTTAGTGGACACGGATCTCACGGTGGTCGCGCCGTCGATTACGAGCTCCAGTACGAGTGAATCGTTCACGGGATAATTCACGAGATCTTCGATGCCGTCCTTATTCTTTAGCCGACCGGCATATTGTTTGCGTAACCAGATCTCGAAGCTCGATCTGGCGCGCGGCATTAAGCGTTCGATGAAACGCTCAGGGTCTTTCGATTCCAGTATTGTAGTGACAAAGGCGATCAGCTCCTCGGCTCGTTCCTTACGCGGCAGGTGCTTCACGCGGTTAAACAAATTACCTAAGAACAAAACTGCGCTGTCGTCGTGGCCGCGAATTTCACGATGTTCAGGGAGGTAGGTGAACTTAGTGTCGGGGTACGCCTCGGGTAGTATCGCCAGAAGTTCATTTGCCAACTTCTTTTCCGAATAGGGGAACACTGAGTCGAAGAATTTTTGGATCATGCGAATTTTAAATGGCGCTCGAATCGTGAAAGTTGAAAGTGAGAAAAGCGTGCAGAATGTAAAAAGGGAAACAGCCATCTGCAGCAGTTCAACGGATCCAAAGACGATCGGCGATCGCGAAAGGGTGCTCTCTTTTTTTTAACTCAGCGTCCTTGCCATCGCGGCGGACGTTTCTCGGAAAACGCTTGCGCACCTTCGAGAGAGTCGGAAGTGTCGCGCAGAAAATTGAATAAATCGCGCTCAAGAGCGAGTCCGTCGGCAAGTGATAGGTCGAGTCCCTGCAATGCGGCGGCGCGTATTTTTTCAACCGCAAGGGGTGCGCCGCGACAGATCCCAGCGGCAATCGACTCACACTTCTCCATTAACTGCCCTGCCGGAACGACGTGATCGACGAGCCCCAAGCGCAGCGCCTCATCGGCGTCCAAGCGCACGCCGGTATAAAGCATCTCGAGCGCGCGCCCGAGCGGGATCAGTCTGGGCAAGCGTTGTGTGCCGCCGCCGCCCGGGAGTAACCCGAGCAATACTTCGCCGAGACCGAATTGCGCATGCTCTGCCGCGACGCGAATATCGCAGGCGAGGGCTTGCTCCAAACCGCCGCCATTACAGTGCCCGTTGATCGCCGCGATGATCGGTTTCGTCATGGAGTTCATCGCAGCGAATAGCCCATTGCCCGGAACCTGATCTTTCTGGGTAAATGACTCAGCACGAATGTCGCTGCCGGCGCAAAATGCGCGTTCGCCCGTACCCGTGAGTATTCCAACCCGCAATTGGCTGTCATCCCTCACGATCGACCACGTCTCGGCGAGCGCGGCGTAAGTTTCGCCGTCACACGCGTTTAAGCATTCGGGTCGATTGATCGTCACGTAAGCGATTTGCCCGCGTTTTTCGAGTAATACTTTTTTCATGGCCATTTTCCGTTTCGTGATCGTGTACAACATTCCTGGAGGCGCCAGCGACTTGGTCAATCGCGACGATGCGAACGACCCGCCTACCGGTGCGTTCGATTGTGTCATAGGCGAAAAGGAGTCAGTACCCTTTCTTTATGTCGGCTTCCATTGAGGAGGATCCCTGAGCCTTGAATGTGAGACAGTACCGCCCATCTCAGCGTCGCTGCCGGAAATTAACACAGACCATGCTCGTCTAGTTCGTCTTAATACTCCATCGGCACGTCTGAGGTTCTACATTCACAACCAGGAGGCAGTTCTATGGATGCGCAATCAGAAACAAGCCTAACCGGCGCCGATCTTGGCTTCGCGCCAGTCCCCGTTGAACCTTGCGTATCTTCTGACTATTTCGTCGCCGAACGTGAGCAGCTATTTCGAAAAGTTTGGATGAACCTGGGGCACGAGTCCGAGGTTCCGAACCCGGGTGATTATGTCGTCAAACCGGTGCCTACCTTGGGTGTCGAGGTCCTTTTAGTGCGCAATCGTGAAGGCAAGCTTGGCGCCTATTACAACGTGTGTACGCATCGCAACAACAAAGTCGTGCGAGATTCCACGAAGGGCAATTGCAGCGGGTTTACTTGCGGGTTTCATGGATGGCGCTACGACTTACAAGGCTCGCTGCAACATGTGCCAGACGAAGTGCAGTTTATCGATTTTGATAAACGTGACTACGGTTTGCGACCGCTTGCACTCGATACCTGGGAGAAATTGATTTTCGTGCACCCGTCGCACAAACCTGAGCAGTCGCTTCGCCAATGGTTGGGCGAAGTAGATACCAACATTGCCGGCGGCCCGTTGACCAACCTAACGCCAACGGCGCGATTCCAGGCGGAAGTCGCCGTGAACTGGAAGGTCTTCTCCGATGCGTTTTGCGAGGCCTACCATGTGGGCATGATCCATCGGCGCAGTGTCGCGGGCTCGTTTATCAGTCCGGCCAATCCGCATTGTCATCTCGCGGGGATCCGTCTTTATCGCCACCACAGTATTGTCTCAGTGCTTGGCGGTAATCCAAATCACAAGCCGACGCCGACGGAATTATTCGTCGGCAAATTTGGCGGTGGAAGTTACGCGAAGGGACTCGGCGGCGAGTTCGATCACTTGCCGAAGGGCATCAACCCTGAACGACATCCTAGCTGGAATTTCGACATCGTTAACGTGTTTCCAAATTTTGCGATTCATATCGGAGCGGATTTCGCCTACAGCTACAATTTTTGGCCGGTCGCCGCCGACCGCACAGCCTGGGATGTGGTTATCTATCAAACGACACCGAAGAATTGGAGCGAAGCGGTCGCGCAGAATTATTTTCGTGTCTTGCTGCGCGACACCTTACGCGAAGACGTAAATACCACTGAAGCGACGCAGCAGAATCTGAACGCGGGAATCGTCACTAGCATGCCGCTCAGCAAACAAGAGGTCGTTTTGCGCCATCGTTACAAAGTCGTTGAGCGCTGGCTGGAGGGCGATCGATGAGCAGCGCACCGTGTCTCCCTAGCGCGTTTCCCGATCTGGAAGATGTGGCGGCGGTTTGGGCATTGGAGGGCATGGCCGCGCAGAACCAGGCAAGGCTGCAGCACTCGATCGGCGAAATTGACGCGTTCTATCAACGCATGGTCAAACGGATGGATGCGGTCATGAGCTACCTGCAGGAATTGCCGGTCAGTAGTCCGTTATCCGACCCTGATCGCAATCTCTACAATCTGGCGTGCGCGTATATCGAAGTAGCCCCAGCTGTGGAGTTATTTCGCGATCCAGACGTACCGGATGGTTTTCCCGTTGAAAGATTTCTGATCTTGAAATAACAAAGGATCGATACCTGTCTACGGAACCCCAATGCCTTCGATGACGAGGTCCGGTCGCTAAAGCATACTGAGCTTTTTTAAAAATGACTCCTTCTGGTACTACGGTGTCCGGTCGTCAAATGGCAGAGGCAGCTTGATGCGATTAAGGTTTTCGCGCGATGATCTCGGTCGGGGCCAGTCGACCCGCAGAGATATTCTCGACCATGTTTTTCATTTTTAATGGACGGTCTTCGCCCATGACGAGGTGTAGTCCCAATGGTGGCGGGCCGCCTGGTGCGGCATTTTGCTTGGCCATTTGGGCGAAGAATTCGAGAGCAAATTCGGCTCGACTATTTTCTGTGATGATTTCAAAACCTGCTTCTTCTAACACTTGTCGATATCGAGCCGGGCTGTCGACCGCGCTGCCGTTTGAGGTGGTAGCCCATGGCACGGGAAAGCAAAGCGGCCCGTCACCCGTTTGCATGACGTCATAAATGCCGAACGTCCCACCTGCTTTGAGCACACGGTACACGTTACTGGCCAATGCCGCTTTGTCTTCGATATTCATACCGACATGCATCATGTAAGCCTTATCGAACATCGCATCAGCATAAGGTAGGGCAGTCGCACTTCCTTGTTGCAGATCAACGCGATCGTCTAGACCAACCCAGCGACAAAGCGCTTTCCCGGTTTCTATGAATTCACCAGTTAAATCAATGCCAGTCACTCGGCAGCCGTAGTGTTTAGCGACGAAGCGACTAGTGCCGCCCAGCCCACAACCGACATCTAGTAGATGATCGCTCTTGGTGATGTTGAGTTGATCGAGAAAACTCTCGCTTGCGATGCGTCCGCCCACGTGAAATTCATCGGCAGGCCCGAGATCGTCGACTGTAACGGAACTGATTGTTTTACCTTGCGCGACCACCGCGGCTTCTATCGCTGCAAGTAGATTTCCAGAAGTATAGTGGCCGGCGACTAGACTGGGATTAGGCATGTTGGGTCCTAGAAAACGGTGGGAGTACGGAACAGTTTAGTTGGTCGCCGCAGTTCAAAGCGAATGCGGGAATTCTCCAGCGAAAGATTTCCCCAATTAAGGGCTGGCTAGGCAAATTGCTAAGGGTTATATGGCGTGAACTAGCTAAAAGGTTAACCCCTCGTGCATTAATCGAACACGCTCACAAGTTCCGCAGGATCTCGTCTTGTTCGCTAGCTTGCTTCTCCGGCATCGTCTGCTCAAGTGACTCGCTACGATTGGACTCGCTATCTACATAAGCGATCCACTGACTCGCCGCTTTTCGACTGCGCTTATCGCGAGAAGCGATTGAGAAAGCTTGTCGCGCGGCGCTCAGTTTACGTTGATTGAATAAAGCCATGCCTAGCATGATGTTCGCAACGTCCACGCGTTTAACGCCGCCTTTGTCCAAGCCATGTTGGGCGGCATCGGCGGCCTCTTGCCAGCGATCGAGATTGATGTACGCTTGCGCAAGGCGAACATACAGCTCTCCGTCTCCAGACAAGGCGGCGGCGCGTAATAGCGGTGCAATCGCTTTCTTTTCTTCACGCGCCTCGTACCACGATTGCGATAGTAGACGTAGATTGCGCACGTCGGTGGGCAGCATTTGTTTGTCGATTTGGTTCTGCAGGATCTTGGCTGCTTTGTACGGCACGCCGTGTAGGATGTACAGATTTGCTAGGTTTACGACATGCTGCGTGCTCGTTAGATGGCCGCTTTCATACAGTGCTTCAGTTAATGCGAGTTGCTTCTTTGTATCGCCGAGCTCGCTGTACACTCCAGCCAAGGTGAGCACGTACTGCGCTTTTGGGTAATGTGTGATCAGTTCTTTTAAGACTGAGATCATCGGTTTGTATTGAGCTAGTTCGCTGTAGCAGACTCTCAACAGTAGCAACCAGTTTTCGCGCGGCTGTTTGCCCTGAGAGCGATATTTTCCAACGGCCGTTGTGAGCGGTGCAATCGCCTGTTTATATTCTTTGAGTTGGAAATAAGCCTGGCCGAGTAGCATGTAGACATCTGCGCTGGGTTCAGCGATGGCGTTCATGAGGCGCTTCACGGTGTTCAACGCGGACGGATAATCCTCAATCGTAAAGTACAATTGACTCAAAGTTTTTAACGTACTTTGGATAATGGCCTCGGGCACCTCGCTTTGTGCCAAGACATTTTTATAAGCGCCGATAGCATCGGCGTATTTATTTTGGAGGTAATAAGCATATCCGCTTAGGTTCCAAAGCTGCGCTGTCTCGTAGGCAGACAACTTTGGTTTCGCGCGGAGCGTCTCCAGGATTGCTTGTCCGCCGGCATACTGTTTGGATTCGATCAAGGACTGCGCTTGTTGGAGGCGTTCGAACACATCCTGACTCATCGCAACGGTTTGCTTTGTTTCTTCTTGTCCTAGCGCAGAATTTAGGCAGGATTCAGTCGCGATTAAAACCGCGAAGAAACAGATCGAGATGGGAAATCGTCGCACCGGCTATTTCTCCAACTCATAGGTGAACTTATTCCGTACGCCGGACACTTCGACGGGCTCGCCGTCGATTACTCGTGGTTTATATTTGAATTTCAAGGTGGCTGCCACCGACGCACTCTCGAATAAACGGCTTGTGCATTGGTCGTTAACGACTCTTGCGTCTTTGGTTGTACCGGCACGGGTCACCGTGTATTCGACAATGCAATGACCATCTATTTCGCGAGACACAGCGCGTGGTGGATAGATCGGTGCAACTTTTACTAGTGGCAGATAGTCACCTTCACCGATACCGAGGCTAAAGCCGCCCGCGTTAAGTTCAATATCGGTCGTCACGGGAACAGCGAGGATGGCGATCTTTTCTGCCGAGGTGGTCGGCTTGGCGAGTCTCGGTGTTGGTGGCTGCGGTGGCGGTATTTCAGGCGTTGGGGGTTTCCGAGGTTTGATTTGTTTTCGTTCAATTACGTCATCTTTCTTGACTCGAACGAAATCGACAAACGTGCCGCGGATAGAATTATCGAAGCGTTGCTCAGCGCTGCCAATGAGGTAGTGCATCACCCAAAAGAGTGTCGCGGTGACGATCGCACCGCACACCATTCCGATCGCCAAGCGCGCGAGCATTAAAGGATCATTAGATCGACCGAATGATGGCGCAGACACGTCCAACTATTGCGCCTCGGCAGCAATGGCGACATTGAACACACCAGCTGACCGCGACGCATCCATGACCTTAATTAAGGTTTCAGTTTTTGATTCTTTGTCGGCCTGGATCACCACAGAACCTTGCGGGTTCTCGGCGTGCAAGCGTTCGATGTTTGGTCGCACGGATCGAACGTCGATCCGGCGCCGGTCGATCCAGATTTCGTTGTTTGCATCGATCGCGATAAGAATATTCGCTTTCGCTTGTAGTACCGCTGTCGCGGCTTCGGGACGATTGACGTCGATTCCAGATTCTTTGACGAATGTTGCTGTCACGATGAAAAAAATCAGCATGATGAACACCACGTCCAACATCGGCGTGATATCAATTGCAGATTCATCTTCGTCGGCCGTAGCCCTAGCCATCATGCGTCGCATATAGTGTCCTTTAGTCGGTCGTCTCTTGTGGTTTGCAAGATCAATGGTCCATCGTCATATGTTCGCCAAGTAGTGCCCGTTCGCGTCGAACTTTTCCGTGGAGATAAACGCTGACGGCGACACCGGACAAGGCCGCGACCATGCCCGCCATGGTGGGCACTGTGGCTTTCGAGACGCCGGAGGCCATCGAGCGAGGATTGCCTGATCCAGAAATAGCCATCACGTCGAAAACTTCGATCATTCCGGTCACCGTTCCCATCAAGCCCATGAGAGGACAGAGCGCAACGCAAGTGTTGATCAACCCCATGTGCCGCTCCAATTCCTGTGAAACAGACGAAATAAGTAACTCACGTATTTGATGGGCGTGCCACGAATTACGCTCCGTGCGCGCTTCCCATTGGGCCAGCGCAGCGCTAATCGCCTGTGGGTGTTTTGATAATAGGTAAATCAGTCGTTCAAAAATGAGACCCCACATAAACAAAGTCAATGCGCCGATCAACAGCAGCACGTTACCGCCTAACTCGATGAAATCACGGATGGTTGCGACGACTGCGAAACTGTAGAAAAATTCTCCCATCGCCGTCCTTAGCTAGTACCGCGATGCTGCTGTTCTGAATGTGCCGCGACCAAACCGGTTGCTTGTTCTTCGAGCACTTGGTTAAGCCGTCGGGCGCGGCTCGACACGAGCGTGTGCAACAACACGGTCGGGATCGCGACGCACAAGCCGAGTACGGTCGTCACTAGGGCTTGGGAGATACCGCCGGCCATCAGTTTGGGATCACCTGTGCCAAATAGAGTGATTGCCTGAAATGTGATGATCATGCCAGTCACGGTGCCGAGTAGTCCTAACAGTGGCGCAACCACTGCGATTATTTTCAGGAACATCAGCAGTCGGTTGATCTTCGGCGTCTCCTTTAATATTGCCTCGGACAACTTTAAATCGAGAGTCTCTACGTCAGATTTGGGGTTGTTGTGGTACACCTGCAAAATCCGTCCAAGCGGATTATTGCCTGGACTTTCTGCATTGCGCGCTTGTGCAGTGACTTTCACTCCTATGACCGTCAAGGCAATTAATCGTTCTGCTGCGATCAATAAGGCAAGACAGCCGAGCGCGATGATGACGTACCCAACCGCGCCGCCTTGTTCGATGCGTTCGCGAAGATTCGGTGTCTGTACGAGTAGGGATAATATTTGACCTCGCGAGGGGTCGAGTCCGAATGGCACTGTTGCGCCGCTCGTGGCGCTTTCTAAAGCTGTGATTTTTTCCAAGTAGCGCTCGGCCGGTTGGCGCGCAAGTTCAAGGAGATGCCCAGTTGTCGGGTCGAACCGCAAGTATTTGCCATTCGACACGACATTAAAGGCGCCGATACGCGTGACTTGTTGTTCTACTTCCTCCCCTTGCGCAGTAATCACCTTTGCAGGGAAGCGCACCACCTTGCCGGATTCGGTAATTTCGCGTTGAAGTTCGTACCATAGACGCCGGATCTCTTCGAGCGACGCGAGTCGATTCGTTTGTCCCATCTTATGCGCCAATTCGCTTAAGAACTGGCTTCGCTCTGGGAACTGGATCTGCGTCGGCGAATTCTCGAACTGACCGCGCGCATCTCCGGACGCTTGTTGTAGCACGCCGAACAATTCCTTCAGCGAACCGAGACGCTCTTGCAGTGCATGTTCAAGGTCAATGATTTTTAGATCATTTTCTTCGAACCTTGCTTCCAACTCAGCAGCACTCTTTTCCGCTTGCGTTCGTTGGTTTGCTGCTTCTGCGAGTAACTGCGTCTGCGTAGTGACGTCGCTCTTGAATTTTGCGAGTCGAGCAGCATTTTCCGTTGAGTCTTCCACTCGACCCGAATTGATTTTTGCGAGGATGTCGTCCAAAGAAATATTGTCGCCAGCGATAGCTGGTGCACTGCAAGCTGTAATGAGAAGCGTGATGAACAGCGAATGGCGGGTAGGCGTCATTGCGCGGCCTGCGTTGGTGCAGCGATCGGTAAGATCAATAGATCGGGGGCCACGTGCTTCTGGGCGACTCGTAAACCCTTAGCAATATTTTTGTTATATTGCTTCGGCGGTAGCGATTCCCAACCGCGAACCGCTTGATTCCAGGCGCCGGTTTGCTCGCCGCCCACGGTTTGGTATAGCAATGCAACGCGCCCGATCCGCAAAAAATCGACCTCGCGATTCTTACCCGCGACTTCCAAGGCTCCTGTATAAGCTTCGATGGTGCGGCCGTAATCGTTCTCGATCTCGTAGGCTTCTAATACTTGGCGAAATTTTTCCGCAGCGGCAATGTCTGAGCGTTCCATCATTTCCCGCAAACGCGCGAGCCGCTCTGATCGCTCTTCTTGTAAGAACGGCACGTCAACGCGAATGATTTGCTCTAAAGAATCCAGCATTTCGATCATCAGTGGGATGATCTGCCTTTCGATGAGCGCGACTTTATCCATTGATTCGGATAGTGCTGTTATTTCGGACGTCTGGTTCTCAACTTGGCGTCCTAACAAATCGTTGTAGACGTTCAAGCCGTCAACGACTTTAACGACTTTTTTATATTGACCTTCAATATCGCCAGCTTTGTCCCACAACTTATCGATTTGGGTTTGCGCAGATTTACCCTCGGCGACGCGTTGCTCGCCAACGGTAACTAATTGGTCGACACCAGCGGCACTCGCGGAGATCGGTGCGCCAATAAGTAGCAGTATTAAGTAAATCGGCACGATTGGGTTGATCACTACCTGTTCCTCGTCGTTTTTTTCGAGTTCAACTTACTCGAACGCCGGTTTGCTCGAGGTTAATGGGCTTGAATCGCACCATAGCAGTGCTCTGGACGGCGTCCAGACAGCACCACAGGAGACGAACGATCCGCAAAGCAATAAGCGAAAAGCTTCGATGCGACGACGGAGCTTATCATCACGATCCAATCCTAGGAACCTTGCGGCTCGCGTCGGGAACCAAAATGAATCGCGTGGCGATGGGGCGGCACGCAGATCACTCGGGCAATCAGGGGGCCTTGAACTGCGGCCTTGGCAACGCGTTCAAGACCCCAACCCGTTCAACTGAAAATTACCCAATTACCTCCTTCTTCGCTCCACCGCTTCGGTAGGTCGAATTGAATTCACAAGCGAGCAGCCTGAGCGGCGATTGTTCTTACAATGCGTACTCGACGCCGGTTAATTCGATTGATAAATCCTAAAGTTTTTTGCTCCGATCGACAGCCTAGCAAGACTCCAGCGCCTAGCTCAGCCAGGATCTTGGCTGTTTCGTAACCGATCCCGGTACTGGCGTCGGTAACGAAAACTGTCTTCCCTATTTGTGTCGGGATGGCGGACTCTCTGTATTCGTGCATCATGCTTCCTCGACAGGCTTTCAGTCGCCAGCGGGCGCGGGCTATCGACCACTAACAGCGAACCCATGAGCTTGTGATGCAACGGATCTGATGCCGACATAGTAGGCGAGTCGGAATTTTCTTGGGGCGAGAAGCGAATCCGCGCTTCACTAGCGGATTTTCGGCCACCTCGACGTTCTGGGCTTCATAATCCATGTCTTTGCTGACGCAATATTCCTTTAGTTGCTCCGCGGTGTTCTCGTGTGCGTTCCTCCGGAAGACCCCATGTCTGTAGCTTGCCGACAACTAACTACACAAATTGTTGAAATAATGCGACTGTATGTCACATTAGAATCTGCGGCCGCGACAAATTCCCACCATGTCACGGGTCAGATATTGAACTGTCATCTGCCAGATCACACGTTAATCATGGGTACCGAGGTAGCATAGGATGGAAGTAAATGGCGTCGCGTTAGAAGAAGCATCAATAGCACAGATCCAGGCTGCCATATTCACTGGTGAGAAGACGGTTGAGAATTTAGTTCAAGGGTTTCTCAATCAGATTGAGGCGTGCGATCAAACGGGTCCA
The DNA here is from genome assembly GCA_047611805.1 of Gammaproteobacteria bacterium. Classification (GTDB taxonomy): domain Bacteria; phylum Pseudomonadota; class Gammaproteobacteria; genus UBA11873. The sequence continues at coordinate 9,143 of JBLFWX010000026.1, read as the reverse complement.
GCACTGAATGCTGTTGTCACGCAAAGCGCCGAGGCGCTAAGCCAAGCCCGTGCGATGGATCGTGCGTTTGCACAATCCGGCAAGCCCGTGGGCGCGCTCCATGGCATTCCGGTTGTGATCAAAGATTGCCTTGAAACGGCGGACATGCCGACTTCTTTCGGATCTGAAATTTTTGCAAACTACATGGCTGAGACGGACGCGACGGTCGTTAGGAAACTGAAACAGGCGGGCGCGATCATTCTGGCTAAAACGACCTTGCCGGACTGGGCGACATCTTGGTTCGCCTATTCCTCGCGCAGCGGCGAGACCAAGAATCCCTACGCTCTCGATCGGGATCCGGGCGGCTCGAGTAGCGGCACCGGCGCGGCGGTCGCTGCATCGTATGCGCCGATCGGGTTAGGGACTGATTGCGGCGGATCGGTGCGTTTGCCGGCCTCGTTTTGCAATCTCGTTGGTGTGCGTTCGACGCCAGGGGTTATTTCTCGTGTTGGTTGCAACCCCTTGGTTGGCATGCAAGATACGATTGGTCCGATGGGGCGATGTGTTGCAGACGCAGCGCGGGTTTTTACGGTCATGGCGGGTTTCGATCCCCAGGATTCACTCACTGCCGCGTATTCTATTTCTCGCGCGCCCGGCTCGTATCTTGACGTGCTGACCCCGGATGCGATCCGTGGAACGCGTATTGGGGTGGTGCGTAATGCATTTGGTGACGACAAGGACGCACACGCGAAACCCGTCAACGAAGTGGTGAATCAGGCACTTAAAGAGTTAGCTGCTGGCGGCGCGACGCTAGTCGATTTGGAAATCCCCGATCTCAGTGGCTGGTTGATGAATACGTCCTTGTACGTGCTGAAATCCAAACACGATATCGATCAATTTCTGATGGCGCGCCCGAACGCGCCGATGAAATCGGTCGATGCGATGGTCGATTCAAAACGCTACCACAAGAAACTAGATCTGCTCGAAGCGATTGCAGACGGTCCGAGCGATCCGCTATCCGACCTTGCCTACTACCGAGCCTACGTGGCGCGCGAAGAGTTCATGCGCCTGGTGGTTAACTTAATGGATAAAGCTCAACTGAGTGCGCTGGTTTATCCAACCGCGCAAGTTGAGCCACCGACTCGCGCGGACACGGATTCCGGCGCATGGACCACTTTGACGTTTCCGACAAATACTTTGATTGGTTCGCAAACGTGGATGCCGGCAATGACTGTTCCCGCAGGTCTTACCCGAAACGGACTACCGGTGGGACTTGAAATTTTGGCGCGGCCCTATGATGAGCCGACGATGTTTCGAGTCGGCTACGGATTTGAACAAGTACGTGGGCATCGGGTGCACCCGGCGCCGATTCCGCGCGTTCCGGGCTAGCATCGCGGATTCGGGCAATTCCGGGGTGCGGTCGCCGACGGACCAATATCTGTGGTCAATAGCCATTGAACGTAGGCGACCCCACGATTCAGGTTCAGCTGCGCTGGTAGAACTTAGCGGCAGCTGGCTGTGCTCGCCAATTCGGCACAGCTACGATTTACTAGGATTCGCTTTTTCTGAACTTAGAAAAAGTCGATCCCGTGATAGTCGTTTTCTGCCGCAGCGTTGAGATGTTTCGTGTACTCAACGCCACCTGTCGCAAAGATGTTGTAACGCGTGTGGCCGTATTCATGGCCTTCAAGATTCGAGTTGTACCCGGTGATCCAGCTTTGTGCTTTGGCCATCAGTAAGCCCTCGTAACTCGACTTCACGTTTTCAAACCATCCACGTTGCGATGCCTCCGTGGCGTCAAAGCGCGTGTGGCCATTGCTCCACAGGTGCTCGAGCAGCGGCATCACCCAATCGACGGCCACCTCTGACCCCCGCGGGAAATTCGCAGCCGCGACTTGCGGGCCACCTAGCATGAGGAGATTCGGCATCCCGTGGACGAGCATGCCGAGATACGTAATCGGCCCGGTAGCCCAGGTATCGCGAAGTTTCTGTCCACCCAGTCCGCGAATATCTACACGATCGTGCGCCCCCGTAAAGGCGTCGAATCCCGTCGCGTAAACAATGACATCGAATTCAAACTCTCGCTCCGATGTGCGCAATCCGGTCGCCGTGATCCGCTCGATCGGCGTTGCCTTTGAATCGACCAGATCAACGTTATCGCGGTTGTATGCCTCGAAGTACCCGGTCTCGAGCGGCAGTCGCTGGATACCGAAGCCGTGATCTTTGGGGATCAGCTTCTCAGCGATAGTGGGGTCATTCACTCGTTTTCGGATCTTGTCCGCTATGTAGCCGGAAATTTCCGCGTTTGCTTTTTCGTCGACGAAAATTTCGGGAAAATTCGCCAACCAGATACTGAAGCCGGGTTCATCATACAGACGGTCGTAAAATTCGCGACGCTTTTCGGGGGGGACATCGTAGAAACTTCGGCTATCGGGGATGTGTTCGAATGCCGCTGGCGAGCGCGTGCAGGCTTCGAATATCTCGTCGTAGCGCGCGCGGATCGAGTCCATTTCCTTTTCTGATATCGGACTATTGTTCAGCGGAGCTGCCCAGTTCGCACGGCGTTGAAACACCGTCAAATGCTTTGCTTGCTGCGCGACGACCGGGATGATCTGAATCGCCGTTGCTCCGGTTCCGATAATGGCAACTCGTTTGCCGCTGAGATCGGTCAGGTCGTGTGGCCATTGTTGCGGGTGAAACGAGATACCTTTGAAATCGTCTCGCCCTTCGATTTTAGGTAAGGTCGGTGCAGACAGCGGACCAAGCGCTGTAATGACGACCCTCGAGGACAGCGTGCGTCCGTCGCATAGCGTTAAACGCCAGGTGTCCGTCTCCTCATCAAATATCATCGCCTCGACCTTGCAGCCGAATTGCATATGTTCTCTGAGATTCAATTTGTCTACGACGAAGTTCAAATAGCGCAACGTCTCGGGCTGCGGCGAGAAGCGCTCTTTCCAATGCCACTCGTCGAGTAATTCTTGCGAGAAGGAATAACCGTAGGTATAGCTCTCGGAATCGAAGCGCGCCCCCGGGTAACGGTTGTTGTACCAGGTGCCACCCAGACCATCGTTGGCGTCGAGCACCGTTGCCCGCACCCCGAGATCGATAAGTCGCTTGATCTGGTAAATGCCAGAAACGCCCGCACCAACGACGATCACTTCGTAGTCGTAGTGTGCTGCTTGAGCATTTGTTCCGCTTGATTGAGTCGCTGTCGTCGCCATGGCAATTCTCCATGTTGCTAGTCGCGGCGCGGGATTTACGCCAATTCGGCCTAAGGGTAGCCCAATGTGCCGCTTCCTTGCCAGCCGTGTGCGATCGAGCTTGCGGTTGACATTACGGGCAGAAGTGCCTCTGGCTAGAGCTGAATGGGTCTGGTGAAGTTCTCGTTTTCGCTGGTGTTCGGCCTTTTTCGTTAATGGCACTCGACACGGCCGCGCCGAGGGAGACGAAGCTGTTGGTTACCATCACGGCGTTTTTAGCCTGCACCTGTTGCATCGCTTTGGCATGTGCTTGGACGACCATGAGCCGCACGGGATTGCGCCTCTTGTGAAACTCTAATGACGACTGATGAGCACATGAGGGTCGCGATCGCTGCATGGCGACAGTTCGTGAACAGATGCGAGCGCGCAGTAGCAACGGTGCGACGTTTTTACAGGGTTTGTTCTGCCGAACGCTCAGTTACTCGACACGGTGCCGGTATATCCGTAGCGAGAGATTAAGAGAGTAGACTCGCGCAAGGCAAAGAGATGTCGAAGGACTGGAAGCAGGGCGGGAGCCTAACGAATAGAATTTGAACGCGCGCTTTCATCACCCCAGTTCTTGCCGTGGCCCTGCGAAGAAATTCATGGCGAGAAATCAACAGCCGGACCCTAATCTTTCCCGCAGAGATCGATGCGTGATGAATTATTGGCTGCGTTTTAGCGTTCAACAGTTACGCGTTTGAGTGAGTCGAACCCATTGATGAAAACGGATAACACACCCATCGTAAAAGACCTCGTCCTGATCGGCGGTGGGCATAGTCATGTGATCGTGCTCAAGCGATTTGCGATGAAGCCGTTGCCTGGTGTGCGTATTACGCTGATCTGTCGCGATGTTGAGACACCCTACTCAGGCATGTTGCCGGGGCTAGTGGCTGGCCACTACACGCACGACGACGTGCACATTGATTTGGGCCCGCTGGCGCGTTTCGCGAATGCGCGTTTCTACAACGACGAAGCGATTGGTCTAGACCTTGCTGCGCGCACTGTACACACGCGCAAGCGCCCGCCAGTGCCCTACGACGTGCTATCGATCGACATCGGTTCGACGCCTTATATGGCCGACGTGCCGGGCGCGGCCGAGAACGTCGTCGCTGTGAAGCCAATCAGTAACTTCTTCGATCGCTGGCAGGAATTAGTCCAGCGCGTCGAGACCAGCCAGGGGCCGCTAAGTATCGCAATTGTCGGCGCGGGCGCCGGTGGAACTGAGATGTTGCTCGCGATGCAGTACGGTTTACAACGGCGACTGCGCGATCTCGGTCACGATCCGGCCCGTCTGAATTTTCATTTGTTCGTTGCCGATGGGGTGCCGCTGCCAACGCATGCGCCAAAGGTGCAGCAAGCGTTCCTGCGCGTGTGTCGTGAGCGAGACATTAACGTGCATCTCAATGCATCGGTGCGTTCCGTCGACGGAAAGCGGTTGAAGACGAGCGATGGTGCGACCCACGAGATCGATGAAACCTTGTGGGTGACGCGCGCCAGTGCACAATCGTGGCTTGGCGATTCGGGACTCAAGATTCACGGCAACGGATTTATTGCCGTAAACGCTACCCTTGAGTCTATTTCCCACCCTGGTGTATTTGGCGCCGGTGATTGTGCGGCTGTACTAGCGCATCCGCGCGAAAAAGCGGGCGTATTTGCCGTGCGACAGGGGCCCGCATTGGAGAGGAATTTACGTCGCGCTCTACGTGCGCGAGCGCTCAAGAATTTTGTTCCGCAGAAAAAATTCCTTGGCCTGATCAGCACCGGCGATCGTTATGCCGTTGCCACGCGCGGTGGGTCGCTCATGCTCGAAGGGGCATGGGTATGGCGCTGGAAAGACTGGATCGACCGGGGCTTCATGCGCAAGTTCTCCGACCTACCTGAGATGAATAGCGATGAAGGCGTGCATCTCGCGACAGGCTTAGCAGATACGCAAGCGCTCAAAGAACTTTCAGTCGTTGCGATGCGCTGTGGAGGCTGCGGTGCAAAAGTCGGGGCGAACGTGTTGGCAAGCGTCATGAACGACCTCAAGCCCGCGGCTCGCGCAGATGTGTTGATCGGCTTACATGAACCGGACGACGCGGCCGTCATTTCCGTGCCAGCGAACAAATTGGTGGTGCAAAGCGTCGACTCGTTTCGGGCCATGATCGACGATCCTTACTTGTTTGGGAAAATCGCGGCCAACCACGCACTCGGCGACATCTTCGCGATGGGCGCCGAACCGCAAAGCGCATTGGCCATCGCCACCTTGCCATACGGAATAGAATCTAAGGTGGAGGACACCTTGCGGCAAATGATGTCTGGCGCGATGGAGATACTCGCTGATGCGAACGCAGCTTTGGTTGGGGGGCATACGAGCGAGGGTGCGGAGCTGTCGCTTGGTTTTGCACTCAGTGGCCTGATCGATGCTGATGCGATCCTACGCAAGGGCGGTATGGGTGCCGGCGATGTCCTCATTATTAGTAAGCCAATCGGTACCGGGACGTTGTTCGCCGCCGACATGCGCCACAAAGCGCGCGGCCGCTGGATCACTGCGGCGATCGATTCCATGGTGCAATCCAATCGCGGCGCCGCGCAATGTTTGTTTGAGCACCACGCGACCTCGTGTACCGATGTAACGGGGTTCGGTTTGCTCGGCCATCTTGTCGAGATGGTTAAAGCGTCGGCGGTTGATGTGACCTTGAACTTGCAAGCAGTGCCCTACATGGATGGCGCACTAGAGACCGTGGCAATGGGTATCACAAGCTCCTTGCAGCCACAAAATTTGCGCTTGCGCCGGGCCATTAAAAACCTGGCGGCGGTGACTGCCGATCCGCGTTACCCACTGTTGTTCGATCCGCAAACTGCGGGCGGCCTGCTCGCGAGTGTGCCGCAAGACCAAGCGGTAGATTGCGTGCAGGCATTGAAAGCACTCGGCTATGAACATAGTGCCGTGATTGGTCGCGTGCTAGCGCAAAGCGACGCACTTGAGCCGATCACGCTTATTGTGTGAGTGTTGAATGGGCGAGCTGTGTCGCGCTAGCTATTGTGGATCGCAAGGCTGCACTTGTCTCTCATCCGATTGCGCGGCAGATTCAGATCCCCTTAGAGGCCGCAATTTTATGCGCGTTGAATCTGGCCGCCGTTACGAGGAAATCAAAACAACTCATCCAGCAACGCCGCCCAAGCCTGCTGCTCGCGCTGCGGTGTGAATAAATGTTCTCGCGTTCTTGCGTGCGCTTGAACCGCGCGCAAAGATGTCGTGTCGCTTTCAGCGCGCATCCTCAAATGTAGCAGTTCTGCGGTGTTCTCAGCCGAGTAGTAAGCTGGATGCTGCTCCCCGAGCAAACCACGATTCCCGCTAATGGCCGATGCTAGGATCGGCACACGAGCAGCGATCGCTTCAGACACCACATTCGCGCCACCTTCTATCTAAAGAACTCATCACCATCGCCTGACAACGGCCAAGCGCACGTCGCACTGCGCCGCGAGAAACGTCACCACGCCACTGGTAACGTGGATTAACAGTCATTTCCCCAGCGGCAGCGCGTGCGTAGTCCTCGCTATGCGCTTTGCCCAACTGGACGATACGGATCTTCGATGTCGGCGGTAATTGGGCGGCGGCTCGTGCCGCACGCAGCGGGTCTTTCTCGTATCGAAGATGGCCGATCACACAGATATCGAACGTTCGCGTGTTTGGTGAGCGTCGGCGCGCTAAGGGCAGGGCAGACTGATGAATGACCCGCAACTTGCTGCTGAATTGGGCAGGAATGTCATCGGCAACGTAATCGTGTAAGCCGACCAGTCGGTGTGCTCGGCGCTTCGCGGCAAGGGTGATGTCCGCATGCGAATATTGAAAGCGATAAATGTCGGTCCCGGCGAGCAACATCACGAGCGGGCGATCAGCGTAGGTGTTTGTCCACTCGTCGATTGCCTGCGCACTTCGAAATGCGTGTATCGCTATCAGTAAGTCGGCGTTGTGGAAATTTTGCGTCTCCTCGATCCGTACTCGATGGCCTAAGTCACGCAAAATCCGCGCCCAGCGAACGGCTGTAACCTGGTTGCCGCTGATTGTTTGCTTCGCGCAGCGCAGATAACCGTTATGTTCATGACTCACCTTGAGGCTCCGACAGTCGGATGTTATCGGGGATCCCGCCTGTGGTGGAAATGAAATAGTGAATCCTCATCGGTACTGATGTGCTTATGGTCGCGATTGAATGCGGCTGCCGTCGATGGTTCTGCCTGCAACGCTAAAGCTGGTGATGCGGCATTACCGATGATCGGTGATTTCGGGTTCCGCGTGGTGCGGTTGTCGCAAGCAGAGCAATGAGTCGATCGCATCCAGTAGGCTTATTCGATTGCCATATCACGTCGTCGGGTCTATGAATTGATTAATCGAACACTTTGTCGCGCGAGTCGGCACCGCCCATGGCAAAAAATGCCCGATCGTTCGGTATTTGTATCTTGATGGGTGCGCCAAATAGCAGCGCGGTCTTAATGTTGCGTAGCGAGCCGGGTCCCAAATCGTTGATACTATGCTCCAATGATTAACAAGGAGATGTTCGAATGCCGGATCTGTTCAGCCCGTTTACATTGAAGGGCGTAACGCTACGCAATCGCACGGTGATGTCGCCGATGACGATGTATAACTCAGTCGACGGCAAGCTTGACGATTACCATGTGAGCTATCTCGGTGCGCGCGCTGGCGGCGGTTTCGGCCTGATCTTCGGTGAGCAGATGGCGATAACACCTGACGGTCGAACGACCACCTCTTGCGCCGGGATTTGGGATGACAATCAGATCGAAGGACACGCACGCGTATGCGCAATCGTTGAGCGAATGGGTAGCGTTCCGGCGATACAGCTCGGCCACACGGGTCGCAAAGGCAGTGAGGTTCCTCCTCACAAGGAAACCAACGAAGAAGGCACGTGGAAACAGCTGCCGCCCGATCACCCGAATGGATGGACTTGCGTGGCGCCTTCTGCAATTCCCTACGGCGGGGGCGGCCACATTCATCCCGTGCACGAACTCACCGTCGCGGAAATCAAAGGGATCCATCAGGCGTATGCGGATGCTGCCGTTCGTGCGCGCGAAGCCGGCTACAAGTGGCTAGAAATGCACTACGCTCATGGTTATCTCGGTGCGAGCTTCTTTTCGCCGCTAGCGAATCAGCGCACCGACGACTACGGTGGCAGTGTTGAAAAACGCCTGCGCTTTCATACTGAGGCACTCGACGCGGTGCGCGCGGTGTGGCCCGAGGAGTACCCGCTGACGATCCGGCTCGGCTCGGACGATCTGAATCCGGCCGGGATACAGTTTGAAGATTCGATTTATGCCGTGGCAAAGTTGAAAGAGCATGGACTCGACCTTGCGGATCTGTCGATCGGTTTCAACACAGACGAGATGGTCGACCCACCCTTGGCAGAGATGGGTTTCATGCTCGAGCGTGCCGCCCGCGTTCGGCGTGAAGTCGACATCCCGGTCGCCACTAGCTGGAACCTGGGTGTCCCGCAAAATGCGGACCAGGCCATTCGTGATGAACTCGTCGATCTCGTGTTCCTCGGACGGCCGGCGCTAGCGAATCCGCATTGGCCAGTTTGGGCAGCGCGTGAATTGGCACATCCAGATCCTTTTGGTCTTGTTCCCGACGATTGGGCGTGGTGGTTGCGCAATTTCCGTGGCCATGAAGCGAGCATTGGCTGGCCTGCGAATCGTGGTACTGAACCCAGTACGTCATCTTCCAGTCCGTAAGCCATGATCGATAGCGCACCGGCGAGCGCGGTTATACCGTAGCGCGCGGAAACCTGGACTGCCGAGCATCAGTCGACAGATATTTGTGATGGAAACTAACTCATCAGTGTCGCTTTCCTATCATGTCCCGTTTCCCTTTGTTGCGGGTTGTGGGGCGGATGCGTTTCGGCACACTAGGACCGCGCGCATCGCTCC
>JBLFWX010000025.1:0-59964 GCA_047611805.1 Gammaproteobacteria bacterium | reverse complement strand
AGCAGGTTTCATGCCAAATGAGAAATCAAGATAAGAAATACTCTAAGCTGCAGAAATATAAGAATAAATTACCTTTCGCTCGACTGTCCAATGGAGCCGCGTTCTGGGTTGGTATCCTCATTCGTCGCCATTAAGCGACGCTGCGCGGCACTTTTTGATCACATTCAAGGCGATCATCACCGCGCTATAGACGCGTGCCGCGGCCCCCGTCGTTCTACTTGATAGCGTGTGCCGCAGGTTTGCACTGATGATGGGCTGGCCGCAGAATATTTTTATGGAGTCTGTAGCATCTGCTTCAGGCCGGATAATGTTTTTTCGCCCATCACCCGACCGTCCGGGCTACTCTCGTTCTTACCAATCCACGACAGGTCGTTCGCGGGCAGTTCGCCAATGAAGCGACTCGGTTCACACTCTTCTATTTGTCCGTAGCGCCGACGCGTACGGGCATAGGATAACGTCAGGGATTGCTGAGCGCGCGTGATACCAACGTAGGCAACCCGGCGCTCTTCTTCGATAGATTCTTCTTCGATACTCGATTTATGTGGCAGTATGTTTTCCTCCATGCCGGCGAGGAAAACGTGGGGAAACTCCAGTCCCTTCGCCGCATGAAAAGTCATCAGCGCGACTTTATCGCCAATTTCTTCGTCATTTTTACGTTCGATGATGTCGAAAAGGGTTAGGCTCGCGACTACATCCTGCATTGTTTTACTCGAATCGTCAGCGTGGATCCGGGTAATCCACTCGAGTAATTCGTTGAGGTTATCTAGACGTCTTTTCGCGTCGGTTTCGGATTCGCTGGTCCGCTCGATCCAATCACGATACTCGATGTCCACAACAATTTGGGCCGCTACGGTAGCCGGTGAGAGTCGTTCGCTAGAACGGGTCGTGTCCACAATCCAGGCGAAAAACTCTTCTACGGTTTTCGCCGTGCGCGATGATAATTGTGAAGAAAGACTTGGGTTGCTGCCTGCGTGCACTAGTCGTGAGCCCAACTCTCCAGCGAGTGAGGCTAATTTTTTTACTGTGGTCGTACCGAGTCCGCGACGCGGGGTATTAATGATCCGCAGTAGCGCGCTGTCGTCGTCCGGATTAGCAATGACCCGAAGATAACAGACAATGTCCTTGATCTCTGTATAGTCGAAAAAAGATCGTCCGCCGGATAGCTGATAAGGTATTTCGCGCTCGCGAAACGCGCGTTCAAATAACCGCGCTTGATGGTTGCTGCGGAATAAAACCGCGTGGTCTCCAAATTTTCGGTTTCCGACCATCCGCTGATGGAGGATTTCGTTGGCTACGTAATACACTTCCTCGTGCTCGTCCTTGGCGCCGTTGATCTTGATCTTCTCTCCATAACCTCGCTCACTCCACAAACGTTTTTCAAAAACGTGTGGGTTATTTGCAATGAGATGATTGGCGGCATTTAAAATTGTGCCGACCGAGCGGTAGTTTTGTTCGAGCTTGATTAATTTTAGCTCTGGAAAATCTGACTGCAAGGCCACTAGATTCTCTGGGCGAGCGCCGCGCCATGCGTAGATTGACTGGTCGTCATCCCCGACAATCGTAAACGAGCCTTTTTCACCGACGAGTGATCGTACGAGCTCGTACTGCGACACATTGGTATCTTGATACTCGTCGACTAGCAAATATTTAATTTCGCCGCGCCAATGCGTGCAGACTTCCACATCACTTTTAAGGAGCGACACTGGCCGCATAATGAGGTCATCGAAATCAACCGAGTTGAAGGCTTTTAGCGCCTCGTCATACTGTACATAGCATGATGCCGCTAGTCGTGAAAGTGGATCGTCTAGCTCCGAGCGAAGCGCCTGATCCGGTGTCATCAAGGCGGATTTGAAGGACGATATTCGATTCTGAATGCCGCGTATCTCTGCCATATCGTTCTCTGGCGAGCGGCGCAGAATATCGGCAATTAAATTCTCACAATCCTTGCTATCCATGATGGAGAATCCGTTGCGATATCCGAGCTTCTCAAATTCCGCGCGTAGAATGCGTAATCCTAAGGTGTGAAACGTTGAGATCCATGGTTTGGGCGCGCCGCGTGGACGCTTCAGCCGCGCACGCATTTCGTTCGCAGCCTTGTTCGTGAATGTGATGGCGGCGATTTTTTCAGCATCGAACAAGTTCTGCTTGATCAGAAAGGCGATCTTCTCAGTAATGACTCGCGTCTTGCCACTGCCCGCCCCGGCTAGAACTAATAAAGGGCCGCTGACGTGTCGAATAGCTTCGCGTTGACGAGGATTTAACTGGGTCACTTAATTAACTTAGGAGGCGAATGCATTTAGGGCGCGGCTGTTGATTGGGCGTAGCGCACCAATAGTAAATTTTTGCCGACTGAGATGCTACTGCTGTAAGCAAATTGATTGCGATCCGAGCTTCACAAGGACAAGTGGCGGCTTGCGAATGCTTGGTATTTTCGTACGGGACGTTAAAACAGCCGGCAGCCCCTATGCTGGAAGGCGCTAACGTAATGCTGCTTAGTTGTTCTTATCCTGTCTCATTCGCGTGCATCGAGAAATACCGGGTGTGGCGGGGTTGTTGCCCGTCGCTCGAGCGATATAGACGTGGCGCGTAGTAGTGCGGAGTCGGGTAGCTCTGTCGACCGTATGCGTGGATGTAACGTCTGTAAGCTTCGTTAAAATCCGCTTGGTAGCTGCGTGTGGGTACAGCGGAATTCGCAAAGGCTGGCGACATTGGATTCGGTGTCAGGCACCCGCATAGTCCAAGGACAAGCGAGGCCGCGAAATATTTGCCCATTTTGATTCTCCCATACGGTTCTCGAAGGGCTCTACCGTACGTTAACGTGGCTGAACGAAAACTGAATCGGTCAATCAGTGGCACTTATCGATGAAACAGCGAATGTCATGTCAATCGGTTATATTCACACGTCTCTAAATTATCGTGTGATAACGGTGGTGAGGCTCATAAAGATGGTAGCTAGTGAAACTCGGTTGCGGGTTATGATAGGCGCGCTGGGCACTATGGTCGGTGTTCTCATCAGCATTGTCTGGGCGGCCAGTCTACCTCTCGCAGCACTTGAACCCGTGATTATTAAAGAGGCGGATTTAACATTTACGGCACGATTAGACACTGGCGCCACGATATCGTCGATAAACGCTCGGGATATCGAGGTCACTGGCGGTACGGGAACTCCTCAGCGCACAGATGAGGGTAAGAACGTTCAGTTTACCGTTGAAAATGACCTCGGCGAGGCCGTTCGAATCGAGACGAGTATCGCGCAAGTGCGCGGTATTAAAACGTCCGATTGCAGCGAACTCCGGTATCACGTCTACCTCACCGTTGAGCATGACGGCGCCGTCTATCATGTGTTGATGAACTTAAATGACAGAAGAGGATCGAGAGACAAATTGTTGCTCGGGCGCAATTGGTTGCGTCATGGCTTCGTCGTCGACGTTTCAAGAACTTGAATAATATGGATCAGACAGTGAGCGCACCACAACCCGTCGTTGATTTGCAAATCGGGGACACGATGATTCGATTGCTCGGCACTGCGCATGTTTCACGCGCGAGCGCGGATGCCGTGCATCATGAGATAGCGACAGGCAAATGGGACACCGTGGCGATCGAATTATGCGAAAGCCGTTTCAAGGCGTTCGAGAACCCGGACGCAATGAAGAATATGGATTTGCTCCAAGTGATACGCAGTGGACGTGCGCCCATGGTCACCGCGATGTTAGCTATGGGTGCTTTTCAGCAACGGATTGCGGATCAATTCGGTATTGAGCCAGGTGCCGAAATGCGCGTTGCTGTTGAGCAAGCAAAAGCGAAGCAATGCACATTAGCGTTGATTGACCGTGAAATAGGCACGACCCTAAAGCGCATCTACCGAAACGTTCCTTGGTGGCGGCGATTTTATTTGTTCTCGGGACTGATCACGAGCGTCGTCGTGCATGAAGAAATTGAAGAGCAAGATATCGAAAAACTGAAAGACGGAGATCTCTTGGAAACGACATTCGCGCAGTTTGCGGAAACGGCGGCCGAAATATACGAACCACTGATCGCGGAGCGAGACCGTTACATGGCCGCGAAACTCCGTCAAATCGCCAGCGGCGACGGCAAGCGAGTGTTAGCAGTGGTGGGTGCCGGACACTTAAAAGGTCTCGAGGCCGATTTGAAGTCCGCCGCGAGCGTAGTCACTCCGGAACAAGTGATCACTGAACTGTCGTCGATCCCCCCCGGCAGCCGCTGGATCAAAGTCGTACCGTGGCTAATTGTTGCACTTATTTTTGTCGGCTTCGGCGTCGGCTTCTACCGTAGTCCGGCGTTGGGTATGACTTTGGTCATGGAGTGGATAGTGATCAATGGCGGATTGGCGGCCCTCGGTACTGCGATTGCGGGAGGACATATCCTGACAGTCTTTAGCGCGTTTCTGGCGGCGCCAATTACTTCGCTCAATCCGACGATTGGCGCCGGATTCGTTACCGCGTTAGTTGAAGCGTATATTCGCAAACCGACTGTCGGTGACTTTTCAAATTTGCGCAACGACTCTTCGAGTTTCAAAGGATGGCGCTCAAATCGTGTGGCGAGGACTTTGTTGGTATTTTTTCTGAGCACCTTGGGATCGGCAGTAGGTACATATCTCGCCGGGTTTCGGATCGGCCAGCATCTGTTCAGTTAATACTTGTGATAGGTGCGATCCTCTGACGATAACGGTGCGCGCATAAGGCCCCAACAATCAATAATTGTGCGGCAACAATTGTTGCGGATAAAAGTGGTCGCTCGACCATAGGCGGTCGCAGTAACCAACTCGTTTTCACGAGTCCGGCTGATTCAATAATACTCGGGAGAACCCAATACAGCAGGGCAAGGCAGAGGATGGTCGATGTTTCGATCCTTCGTTTTGACTCGCTGTAAGTAAACCAATACAGAATTAAGATGTCTCGAAGCGCTAGAAGCCACAAGACGATTGCGCTGAGCCCAATGTGTTCGCGCCACTGGTCAGAATATCTCGGCGTGAAATGTAATCCCGAACTTGAAACAACAAACAGCGCAGCGAGGGTCATCGACACAAGCCAAAGAGGCAGGTTTTCGAAAAAACGCTGCCAACTTTTTTCTGTGAAGTAAGTTCTCAAGCGACGAAACGCTAAAGGGTCTAATAGTGCAAATGCGGCGACGTAAGCGCTGGATGCACCTACTACTAGCCCTACCGCGGAGACGACTGAAAGCGACTGGGCCAACGGCCAAGTTGGCGAGAGGTAGCGGCCGGAAAAATAGACGATCAAAAAGATTTGAAATCCGACCCAAGCCCAAGGTAATGTCGCGACAGCGAGTTCGGAACACATCAATCGATAGGCGCCGAACGTTATCCAAGCACCCAGAACGAATACTGAGATCGTGAGAAAGTCGAACCGATCGTAGACCTGGCCATACCAAATGATGCTTGCGTCTGCGCGGAGGTAATTTGCAAAATAAACTCCTAGCAACACCATCGTTCCAACTGATGCCCAGGACGTGAGGGTGCTTTTCCCGAATTTATCGAGGTGAGTTCCAACAAGTGCCCCAATGAGGCTTAGCGCGTGAACTAATATTGCACCCGCGATGCAAAACGAGACCACGTGTAGACGATCGGTGGCGCTTGGGCCTTGTCGTTCGAAATAATAGACGACGAGGGCAATGAGTCCAGCGAACCAAGGCATCACCGTTGCGCCGAAAAGCTTCCCCCACAACATCGCCCACGGGTCGATTGCCGACATGCGTTGCGAATCCCACGTCCGTTCTCGGAGCTCGTCGACAATGGAGTCACCTGCACGATGCGCGCCCCACAATACGGTGGTGAAAAGAAAGATGATGAGTGCGACGTTGGCCACGATGTTGCTGGTTCCGAAAATGCTGGCTACGGTGAGAACGCCGCCGGTGACGCCGCCGACGAGAACTATTCGATGAATGCTCCACTCGAGTAACAGATTTCTGCGAAATTCCGGATTCAAATTCATGTCTTCAGCGGCGATCTTACGGTGTCCAAATAGGAGTGTTGCAAGTCCACTTTGCGCGTTGAAAAATTGACGACCTTGATGCCTTGTTGAACAAGCTGCATCAGCAGTTCATGTTGTGCTTTGTCATCCCCTGCGAATTCGCAAACTATCTGGCTGTCTGTCGTTGTGACAGTGCGGACACCGGGATGCTGCTTAATAATTGCGACGGCGTCGGTCGCGGCTGCGATAACCTCGATCAATATCTGGCGAGTCGATGCCACTGGTGTCGTGAGTGATTGTTGATCGACGATACGCCCGCCACGGATGATGAGCATCTCACTTGCGTATGCTTCCAATTCGGCGAGAATGTGCGAGGACACGAGCAAGGTCATGCCGGTCGATTTAAGCAGCTTAAAAAGTTCGGCTAAATCGTGTCGTGCCTCTGGGTCGAGTCCGGAAGCGGGTTCGTCGAGTACGAGCACTTTCGGCTCGTGAATAATCGCCTGTGCGATCGCAACTCTTTGCCGTAAGCCACGTGATAGTTCCCCGACCGGCTGATCGAGTCGATCGCTCAGACGGAGACTCTCAGCTGTGGCTTTGGTTGCATGCGCAAGATCGCCTGAAGCGCGGTTCGCCTCAGCTGCATAGCGCAAACATTGACGAACGGTAAGTTCGTCATAAAGGCCGAAGAAATCGGATAAATAACCCATTCGTTCGTGGCTGCGACGCGGTTGATCTAGGACGTCGATTCCGTCCACCATAATTTTCCCGGATAGCGGCTGCTCGAGACCGCACAGACAGCGCATTAGCGTGGTCTTACCCGATCCGTTGGGGCCGACAAGAGCTGTTACGCTATTACGCTCGATCGCGAAGCTAACATCATCTAGGGCGCGATGGCCCGGATATTCAAATGTTAGTCGATGTACATCGATCATATAAATTGGTTGCTAGCGTTGTTGTAATAACGGACTGTGTCGTCGGGCAACTAATGCGCAGCAATCGATCGACGTGTGCCACGCAATCGGGCAATTATACGCTTACAATCATGACTCCAGAAATCAGTCAGTTGTTGACGATGGCGAAAGACACGAGACGCTAGTTTATAATGGATACTTGGTTACAAATAGCGCGTCGACCGGACATCGCGAGTCGCTCCCTTAAAGTTGCGGCGATCGTTGGCACTATCCTTGCGCTCATCAACAACTGGGATCGACTCGTTCCCTATACCCTCGATCTCAACGCCTGGATAAAAATCGCGCTGACGTACTGCGTTCCTTTTTGCGTGTCCACGTATGCATCGGTCGGGGCGACAATCGCTCAGTCCAATAAATAGCCGAAAAGGTGTGTATTGGCCCGAAGTTTGTTCACTGTGGAGGTTGCCATTGTGGGGCTGTCCGGTTTAAAGTTCGCGCGTTTCGAGACCTTGCCGTGATCGATTGCAATTGCAGTGTTTGCACAATGGCCGGGTACTTACATTTGATTGTTTCAGCCGACGATTTCAATTTAGTTCAGGGGGCAGAATCGATTACGCACTACCAATTTAATACGCGTTTGGCCGATCATCAGTTTTGTCGAATTTGTGGCATTAAGTCTTTCTATATACCGCGGTCGCATCCTCATGGCTTTAGCGTAAATGTGCATTGCCTAGATCCCGATACTTTCAATGTCGCGCATATCGAGAAATTCGATGGGCGCCACTGGGAAGCATCAATCGATTCGTTGGTTAGCTAAACATGCGTGCGGAACGATTCGCTCGAATTGTTAGTACATTGCAACGTCGTCAGCCAGATCTGACGATCGCCATGGAAAGCTTGCACAAAACGCGTAACCTCGGTGCGATCGCGCGCACCTGCGATGCTGTCGGCATTGGTACAATTCACGGGATTTCATCGGACCCAACGAACGTTACGCTTGCGCACAAGGTGGCCGGCGGGACTGAAAAATGGGTGTCTTTGCAGCATCACCTGACGATTCGGGAAGCGTATGATGAATTCCGGAGAATGGGTTTTTCAATTCTCGCGGCGGGATTAGGCGATGACGCCGTGGATTTTCGTTCAGTTGATTACACGCAACCAACGGTTATAGTCGTGGGGTCAGAGTTGGACGGTCTGTCTATTGAGGCTTCAATGCAGGCTGGCAAACGGATTAGGGTACCACTGTTGGGAATGGTGGAATCGCTTAACGTGTCAGTAGCCACCGGCGTAATCCTGTACGAAGCCGCACGCCAACGAGACGTGGCCGGACAGTATAGAAGTCAACGTATTAGCGACGATGATTACCATCGTCTACTGTTCGAATGGCTATACCCAAGTGTTTCACAGTACTGCCGCAAGAACCGGCGCAAGTATCCGAATTTGGACGAACATGGGGAAATTATCGAGGCGGTTACCGGGAACCGGCGCGACGGGTTAAAATTGATCAGCTAAGCCATTCAGCGAATAGGATTGAAGTCCTCGCATTGAATGAAAAATAGGTTTCGGAGAGTAAAGAAATGCCCAGATACGATTATTTTTGCGCAGACAACGGGCAAACGGTGGAAGTGATACATCATGTTGAGCAAGTTTTAGAAACCTGGGGGGAGGTTTGCTATGCCGCGCAGATACCCATGGGCAACACAGACTTCGTAGCGTCGGTGCGCAAGGTATTATCCGTGCCTAATATCAGTGTGCCAATGGGAAATAGTAAACTCAAAGAAGTTGGCTTCACCAAACTCGTCAAACGCGACAACGGCGTCTACGAAAATGTCACGCGAACTGGTGATGAGAAACGCTACATGAAAGCCGGGCAAGCAGATTCGATGCCTCATCTGCACAAGAAGATTGGAGACTAGTCGTTCAAACTCGCCGCAACTTCGGTGTTAATGAGAATGTTCGATTCGCCGTATTTTTTCGTTTTGCGTCAGTCGATAAAAACGGCGCAGCTCATTCACAGTATTTATGTTATTCGCGTCGCGGGGAAAGTGCTCGCTAAGCAAATGGCAGTACTTAGCGGCGTAATGATTCGCGTCGCAATACCTCGCGCGTTCTTCGGGCGCTAAATCATTTCGATAGCTAACCTTATCGAACAAGTGCGCGTGGACGGTACTTGCGTCAGCAGCACTGCCTTGTGCACTAAGAAGCCTGATTGCGGTTACGTACTTGTCAACTTCGGCCTGTAATTCAAGTTCGAGCAAAGTCACTGATTTATCGAAGCCTGCGTTCCAACACAAATACTGGAAGTGCGATACCCCTTCAATAGCGAGCATAAACGCATTGAGATTTCCGTCATGCAACACTTCCAACGGATCGTCGTCGGCCAGATGAGCTAAGGTCGAACCATCGAGGTATACCGAAATATTCAAGTGTTCGTGGGATTGTGAAATCAACAGTCTTTCGTCGTTGGCGCTGTGCCCGGGCGGCGTAATTGCATCCGCCAATTTCTGGTCAGTGACTAGGAAATCATAGATATCGTACTGGTTCGGCGTTTCATAAAGGCGCGAAAACTGCCGCTGGAGTTGAGTCAATAGCATCGAAATACCCTCGTCAGTCGAGCGTGAATTTGTTCCGCATCTTGCAATTCAGAAAGCTTGATCCTAATACGCTTGTTCTGCGTGCACTTGGTGAAGGTCTCGAGCCTACACGTGTTCTCACCATAGTGCTTCCAACAATCGATGGTGCTATCCAAGCGGGTCGAGGAAATTAGCAATTTAGTGGGTCACACTGCAGTTGTAATTAGACGATGGTGTCAATCCAAGTCGCCGGAGTTTATTGAATGCGCGAGCGCTGCCGGTTTTCAACCAAATATCGTAGAGTCGTAAGAGATCGCCATTCGACCGAAGATTACTGTGTTCGCTTACCTCGCCGAGAACATCAACGAGTCTAGAGAAATTTTCTGCGAGTTCACCGAACGTCCGCTGATTTTCTGAATTTCGCGCGCGCGAGGAAGCGAGGTCGTGCACGTATCCGTAGGCGCTGCCACCCATGGCGATGTAGTAGTCTATGTCTACAATTTTATGATTTAGGCTGTCGGCGAATAATCCCGCAACAAACAACGCGATGTCTCCAAGCTTTCGCAGTGCGATACTTCGCTCAGCAAGGCTTTCAGCGTTGAGTGCGTCGGCATAATGGAGTGCAAGGGGTTTTACGTGTCGGCCATCGCCATCTTCTTCAAATAGTTTACCGGCATGTACGAATGCCGTTAGCAAGTTGACGACATACACGCACGTCGTCTTCTCGACCATGACGGATTGAGTTTCGAGTGCGTTTTGAACTTCGTCTTGAAAATAACTACGCAGATCCGCTGAGACAATTACTGCATGGTTTGTGTTGATCATTGTCACACCCTCACAGACTATTAGTCGTTATTTAGCTATAACGGCGCCATATGCTTCACGCTTAAGCACGCTCGTTGGGAAATTAGACCCTAGTATCAGCCCATTAGTTTCCTAATCAAATTGAACGCATATGTCATTGAATCATCTGTACTAACTAGCGCTCGATTTAATTGCTGCTAACGAAATCTGCAAAATGAGCGATCAGAGATCGGGACGTCTACGAACTATTCATTAGGGCAAAGTACGTTCGACGGTTTGTGAATTATGCTGAACAAGCATCATTTCGAATATTGCGTTCGAGATGGTGGCCACCAAGCAGATAGATTTGTTGGCGAGCTCAAGATCCGCGACAGGATCTTTATTCTGAGGAGCAAAAAAAAGGCCTCGTCACAGACGAGGCCTCGATTAGCGTGAGCTAATGGTCGACAGATTTACATCATGCCGCCCATACCACCCATTCCGCCCATGCCACCCATTCCGCCCATGCCACCCATGTCTGGCATGCCACCACCACCACCTTCATCTTTCGATGGGGCTTCGGCAATCATGGCTTCCGTTGTCAGTAGTAGACCTGAAACGGATGCTGCGTTTTGCAGTGCTGAACGTGCGACTTTCGCTGGGTCAAGAATTCCCATTGCAATCATGTCGCCGAATTCGCCAGTTTGGGCGTTGTAACCGTAGTTACCTTTACCTTCTCTGACAGCGTTAATAACGACTGACGGCTCGTCGCCTGCATTGGCAACGATTTGCCGAATTGGCTCTTCCAATGCGCGGGCCAGAATCTTGAGTCCCATTTCTTGGTCCGAGTTGTCAACTTTTACTTTTCGAACGGTATCAATTACGCGAAGTAGCGCGACGCCACCGCCAGGTACAACGCCTTCTTCGACGGCTGCACGTGTTGAGTGAAGTGCATCTTCGACTCTAGCCTTCTTCTCTTTCATCTCGATTTCGGTTGCTGCACCGACTTTGATTACTGCAACACCGCCGGCGAGTTTCGCTACGCGTTCTTGGAGTTTTTCACGGTCGTAATCGGAAGATGTTTCTTCGATTTGAGCGCGAATTTGATTAACGCGGGTCTCGATCGCTTTTTGGTCGCCTGCGCCGTCGATTACGATGGTTTCTTCCTTCGTAATTTGAATACGCTTAGCTGATCCAAGGTCATCGATGCTGGCTTTCTCCAAGCTCAAACCGACTTCTTCGGCGATCACAGTGCCGTTCGTT
Source organism: Gammaproteobacteria bacterium (assembly GCA_047611805.1). Taxonomy (GTDB): domain Bacteria; phylum Pseudomonadota; class Gammaproteobacteria; genus UBA11873. The sequence continues at coordinate 48,483 of JBLFWX010000025.1, read as the reverse complement.
AGAATCGCGAGATCTTCCAACATAGCTTTGCGGCGATCACCAAACCCAGGTGCCTTAACGGCTGCGACTTTAACGATACCGCGCATGTTGTTGACAACTAATGTTGCAAGGGCTTCGCCTTCAACGTCTTCTGCAACAATTAATAGCGGCCGGCCGGATTTCGCAACGGCTTCGAGAACAGGTAGCAGTTCGCGAATGTTAGAAATCTTCTTGTCGTGTAACAAGATCAAGGGTTCGTCGAGTTCAACACCCATCGTCTCTTGGTTGTTAATGAAGTACGGGGAGAGGTAGCCACGATCGAATTGCATGCCCTCGACGATATCGAGTTCGTTGTCCAAACCCGAACCTTCTTCGACGGTGATGACGCCTTCTTTGCCGACTTTGTCCATTGCTTCCGCAATGATGTCACCAACTGCGCTATCTGAGTTTGCAGAAATCGTTCCGACTTGTGCAATCGCCTTCGTATCCGTACACGGAATGGAGATTTTTTGCAGTTCGGCAACAGCGGCTATGACACCTTTATCGATACCGCGCTTCACGTCCATTGGGTTGATACCAGCGGCAACTGCTTTTAGACCTTCGCGAACGATAGCCTGCGCTAGTACTGTTGCGGTCGTGGTGCCGTCACCTGCGACGTCGGAAGTTTTGGAAGCAACTTCCTTTACCATTTGAGCGCCCATGTTCTCGAAGCGATCTGCGAGTTCGATCTCTTTCGCTACAGACACGCCGTCTTTGGTAACTGTTGGCGCACCGAAACTTTTTTCAAGGACGACGTTGCGGCCCTTTGGACCGAGTGTTTGTTTGACCGCATTGGCCAGTATGTTGACGCCGGCTGCCATGCGCTGGCGGGCGTCATCCGAAAAACGGACTTCTTTAGCTCCCATGTATCTTTACCTCTGAAATTTATTAGACGTTGCGAAAAAATTAGGCGTCGATTACTGCCATGATGTCGTCTTCACGCATCACGAGTAAGTCTTCGCTGTCGACTTTGACTTCAGTACCGGAGTACTTGCCAAACAGAACCTTGTCGCCAACTTTGATGTCGAGGGCGCGGACATCTCCACTGTCCAAAACTTTACCGTTGCCTACGGCAACGACTTCACCTTTGGAAGGTTTTTCGCTAGCTGAGTCCGGGATTACGATGCCACCGGCCGACGTTGTATCTTCCTCGGTACGTTTAATCACCACACGATCGTGTAATGGGCGGATTTTCATAGATTTTTCTCCTCAGATTACTATTTAACTCTATGAATTCAAAAGAGTTTAATAGGCAGTGTTAGCACTCTCTATCGAGTAGTGCCAGCTAATATAGCGGCTAATGTTCGGAAGTCAAGGAGGAGCCTGGAAATGCCTAGCAAATTGATCCGTTCGCAGGCATGGGGTCTTGTTGACCTCAGTCAGTTTTGTGGCATCGTAATGCAAGTTGATTGGTTGTTAAGCGAGAGTCGATCGGGCAATCTGTGGCTGCCCAAGTATTTCCCCCCATTGTTAAAATCAGGCGTCTAAGCTCCCGGCCACGCCGCCGCAATTTACCCAACGGGTCGCACATAACTTGGGACACTGTTGATTCGGACACGCTTAATCGTACAGAGGTTAGATTTTGGAGCAAAAAAACTCGATTTACGCATTACTGACAATGATCGCGACGCTGGCGCCTGGGATCAGCGGCGCGCAGGAGCCTAACCGTTGGCAGTTCGAAGCCGACAAATTGGTTATTTCTGTGACAACCAGCGATGCCGAATATGAGGACACGCGTTCTTACCAGGTGGCGGTCGCGAATGACATTCGTACGATATCTCGCCTGGATGTGAATCGTGATGGCTTGGTCACAAATGCCTGGTCGACGGATCTTGATGAAGATGGTGCTTTCGAGATCGTTGTATCAGTCAGTCAACTCGACGGTGGGAATATCGGTGCCGCCGACATCCACGAATGGAACGGGTTTCGATTTGACTCGACGCGCGTTGCTCGACTTTCTGGCGCGCAAGCGACGGGATATCAAGGGTACGACCAGTTTGAGATTGTCAAAGGGCGCCTGATCCGGTCGTTTCCGAGATTTGAGAATAAAGACGGCAAATGGACTCCGAGTGGCCAAATGTCAATCTTCGAATACCGGTTCGAAGAACAGCGCTGGGTTGCAACGGACCGATAAGTAGCCAGGATTCATTCAATAATGTGGGCCCAGTTTGCAAATTCAGGTAAAACATAGCTAATTTGAACAATTAGCCGTATATGAGGTTACCCGTCTTAAACTACACTAGTTCACCCAGTTTTGGATGCTGGCGACTGCTCGATTTGGCCGTCGCCGCTGATACTAAAAGGCACGAGAACTATGAACGCTGCCAGCTCGACTTTGAAAGATTCAATCGCGACATTTTTAACTCAATGTCTCCGCCGACAGTTCCCGGCAAAATCCGCGATTATTCGCCAAGGAGATCCCGCTGGCGATCTCTACTACATTATCGAAGGCTCGGTTACCGTACTCCTAGAAGACGACAAGGGGCACGAAATCGTTCTAGCCTATTTGAATCCTGGCGATTTTTTCGGTGAAATTGGATTATTCAACGAAGATGCAGGACGTACGGCGTTGGTTCGGGCGCGAGGTGTGTGCGAAATCGCCCAAATAAGCTACAACAAATTGCGGAGTCTTACGGATCTTTATCCGGATTTAATCATTGCGATGACGTCCCAAATTGCACGTAGGTTGCGGAACACGAACCGCAAACTAGGTGATCTCGCGTTTATGGATGTGTACGGCCGTGTTGCAAGAACGCTCTTGGATCTGTGTGAAGAGCCAGACGCGATGACACATCCGGACGGCATGCAAGTACGTGTTACTCGTCAGGAACTCGCCCGTCTTGTGGGTTGCTCACGTGAAATGGTGGGCAAGGTGATGAAGGACATGGACGAACAGAAGCACATTACTAGTAAAGGGAAAAATATTGTTGTTCTTGGTTATGTGAAATCTGCGGGCAGACGCCAAAAAATGGGGACCGATCTTCGGGTTTGAGCGATTTGTGAAAATCGTTTGCGCGCGAATCATTCGAATAACCCACTGCCGTACTAAATAGCCGCCTTGGTGTCTGATCTGGGTGCCACTTCAGGCACGTACTGATTCCGATTGCACAACTTCACTTAGCCTAGAATTCGGATTCTCCATTCCGTGCGAAAGTTACCACATTCCTACAGTTTGTTGTAAAAAACACACTCGATTGCTATCGAGTATTTACCGTCTACTAGTATATCTCGATAGCAGACCGCTTAAAGACACAATATACTGTGCTCGGGTCGCCTCGACTCACAATCCCAGTTCCGCGCCGACGGTGTCGCTGTAGCGGCAATGCAACGGAGGCATTACACGATGATACGATTGCGCGCCCGCTGTCTACTCTTGATCCTGATTTGCTTTCATGTCGCGGCGAGCGATAGCGAGGATGCCGACTTGGCGCTTATGCGTGGCGATTATCGGGCGGCAATATCTGTATTAGAGACGCTCGCGGGAGCCGGTGATTCGACCGCCATGGTTCGCCTCGCAGCGCTGTACCATGGCGGCGAAGGCGTGCCTCGCGACGTCGAAAAGGCGGCAGATTTATATCTAGGCGCCGCGGAACTTGGAAACGCCGAAGCGCAGTTCAATTTAGGCAATATGTATCTTCTTGGCGAAGGATTCCCGGAAGACCAATCGTGGGCATTAACATTTTATCGGCTTGCATCAAAGCAAGGTCACGCGCTGGCAACTGCCAACATGGAGGAAATGATCCGCGCTGGAATCGATTCTAGTGAGCCGGACGATTTACTCGCACATCCGGCCAGCGACGATGCAGCTTCGCAAGAGGTAAAATCTGCCGGAATTCCAGGCGCACGCAAGTCGCCGAGCCATAATGGCAGTTCAGCAGAACCTTCCACAGATTTACCGGACATTGCAGCTGACACGCCGGACCGTCCGTTCGCTGCAATTACGTCCGTGAAAACGCTGCCGAATATCGACCCATTAGGCGAAGGATATCAGAGCGACTCGAAAATCGTTCGAGCCAATTCAACAAACGAACTCCAGAACTCGTCTGATGCCCGATCTGCCACGAACAGAAACGAGATGACGATCCCGGACGTGGTTGCTCCGCCGATCGAACCTGTCGTGATAATGCTCACAAGCGACGAAGTTGGCGCGCTGAAGCTGGCTGAAAAACATGGAATCTCGGTCGATCTGAAACCGGATTCCGCTGCTCTCGATGGCCCAAGGTCCCAAATCATCGATGACACGCGCACGGGTGAGGTTCCAGATGCCGAAGATGACCTACGCAACCGCTTTGAACAAGCGCAAATAAGCTTGCAAGAAGACCAAGAACAGGGACTAGTGGCGCTCAAGGAATTAGCCGATGACGGCTATGCGGATTCTGCCATGCTCCTGGCGGAGTTAGCGTCACGTGATACGAGCCCCAAAAGCCTCGACGATGCAGCCGTGTGGCTACGGCGTGCGGCCGTTCTTGGCCATGCGGAAGCGCAATACCGACTGGCCGAGCAATATATGCACGGGACACAGGTCGTAGAAGATGAGGCCATGGCGATTACTTTTTATCGGGACGCGGCGCTCGGGGGGCATGATTTGGCGAAAGAGAAGCTACACGCAATTTATGCGCGAGCGGGTTTACCGGCGCCCGATTTATCGCGCCCACCGCATGCGCCCGTTCCGGCCGAGCGTGTGCGTGCGAACCCTCTGTCAGTTGAATCGCACAACGATCAGGAATCTTCTGGCGAATGGCTTCCTTCAAGCGTGGAACGACAGCTAAGCAGCGGTGAGGCTAGCGCGTTAGATCATGTGGTAGATCGCTCGGTGCATACCGAAATAGAGCTCTCCGAGATGGAAATTCCTAGCACCTTGAGCGCAAGGGTCGGAGAGACTCTAGACGCTACCGTGAGGCAGGAAATGTCGCCGCCGGTAGGTACCCGTGAGGCGACTGTACTTAATCTTGTAGGCGATTCTTCCAGTGACATTTTTTCGACGAAAGAAGCCCGCATTCGTCCAGCGGGCGATCAACAAAGCGCAGAAGTCTCAGAATCGAAAACGCGCCCGTCGTTGTTAAGTGGCGGCTTTGCGAGCGACTTCAGCGATAGAGCTGAATCGGATCTCGCCTCGCAGGCAGTATCACCAAATGTCGAGTTACCCGCACTGGCGGATAGAATAGAACAAACAACGATGCCGCCGAATGCTGCCCCGGACGGACAGGTGCCCGAGGTTGAATTCGTCACAAATCTCGACGACGCAAAACAAGCGCTCGCAAACCGCCAGTTCACCGTTGCTGCCGAACTCTTCACACAACTCGCAAATGTCGGTGACGCCGCAGCGCAGGCCCACCTCGGTTACCTGTATTTACGAGGTGAAGGTGTGGAAAAAAATCTTGGAGTCGGTATCGACTGGTATCGACGCGCTGCGGCATTGGGAAACCGCGATGCCCAATATAATCTAGGTGTGGCCTACGCGTTTGGTGAAGGCGTTGCGCAAAGCGATGTCGAAGCCGTGAATTGGTATCGTCGCGCCGCCGAGCTCGGGAGTCCTGTCGCCCAGTTCAGTCTAGGGATTTCCTACGCGTTAGGTGAAGGCGTAGCGCGTGACGACGAACAATCGCAGAAATGGTATCGAGCCGCGGCAGAGAGTGGTTACGCGGCCGCCCAATATAATCTTGGTTATGGATATCGGACCGGTAGTGGTACTGAACCGGATAACGCACTGGCCCTGCAATGGTTTTTGGCTGCCGCGAACAATGGACACGCCTCGGCGCAATACAGCCTAGGGTATATGTACCGCTCGCGTCGCGGGGTGGCTCGCAACATCGATGAGGCAGTAAGGTGGTACAAACTGGCAGCCGCGCAAGGGCATCTGGACGCGCATGCCGATTTGGCGTCGCTAGTAGGTTCCGGAGCACCGTAAGGACACATATAGCCCATGGGATTTTATCGTGAGAAAGTTTTTCCTTGGCTGATCGATCACGTCGTGACCGGCGAAGAAATCGAGGCAATCAGAGACCGCGTCATTGAAAAGGCCGCAGGACATGTAATTGAAATTGGTTCCGGTACGGGAGCTAATTTTCTGTCGTATTCCGACGCTGTGAGATCGCTTACCACCGTCGATCCAAATCCGGGCATGAACAAAATCGCCCGTCGCAGAATTAAATATTTGGAATTTCCAGTGGACTCCCGTGAGCAGCGCTGCGAAAAATTATCAATAAAGGACGCCAGCTTCGACTTCGCTGTAACAACATTGACGTTATGCAGCTTGACAGATGTGGAAAACTCGCTGAAAGAAATCTACCGCGTGTTGAAACCGGGCGGGCGACTTCTGTTTCTCGAGCATGGACTAAGCGCAGCCGGTCGGGTTGGACGCTGGCAAGACCGAGTGACACCGCTTCATAGCCGCGTATTCGACGGATGCCATTTAAATCGGGAAATAGACTCGTTGGTGCGTTCGGCCGGTTTTACTATTGACGAGCTAACAAATTACTATCTCGAAAGAGTGCCGAACATTTTCGGTTACATGTACGAAGGTGTGGCTAGTAAGTCGACGACGATCTCGTCTTCCTAAGCACTGCGCACTGGTCGATTGTCTCTTTCTATTTAGACTATTCGCTTTGCAAGGTCGCGTCCGCAGTGTTTCGCCTTTTGGCTTCTCGATTCCTCGTAGTGTCTGACCCTGCTGCTAGAGTCGGCAGGCGCAGGATCGCGCTTCTCGAGGACGCCTCACAAAGCAATCGATTTTTGAGGTTCGGCGCCGTTTGCCGATTTCTTTGGCGGATCCTTTAGCGATTCCTCGAGGTCCCGAGCAAAATTATCTAAGCGTTTTCGGAGCTCCGGCACGTGTTGTTTAATCTGCGCCTCTAACCGGGATAACTCCTGTTCAATCTGCGGAACAGTATTCTCAAATTCCTTTACTGAGCGATCAATTCCTTGTTGAAGCGCAGTACCAAATTCGTGAATTCTGCTAATCACGCCAGCCAGCCTACCTGCTGTTTCTACTGAGGAAATCGTTTTCTCGTAATCCACTTTCCACTGCTTATCTTCAAGTAGCAGATAGGTCTTTAGTGGGAAATCTAGCGGTTTGTCGCTCGTAACTGTTATCGTCGTATCAACATACGCGGTTGTCCCTTCTGTCACCGCACGTTTGAACGCAGACTTTGATATGGGCAAAACACCGTCAAGCGATTTCAACGAGAGCGCTTGTGCCGCAGTGATGTAACGCCGGACTTCGGCGGCGTCACCGTTCTGAACGGCGTTCCAAAAGTGACTCGCGACTTCTTGCGGCGTGAGATCTTTTGCGCACGCACCGCATAGGGCGAGGACGGCCAACAACGCGACGTAGGTGCCTTTAACTAGCATCCGAAATTCCCAATTGTCGATTTATCGTGAGGCTTGGGCCCGTATCAACTGAAGTCGTTCCCAACTAGATGCATGAATCTTGCGAAAGGTTAGCGGGTCAAGCGGAATCCTATGAATTCTCTACCGCCCGCGGACCACTAAAGCGCACTTCATCTGGTGCGACAATCTTCCCCATTCGAATAACTCTATGCCATTCTTCATCCGCCATGTCCACGCGATGATTATTCTGAAGATCGTCGGCAAGAGAGCAGAATTCAGTTATCCGCTCAGTCATATAATACACTTCAATTAGGCGCAGCTTTGCCGAATAGTTTCGAGGTGCGGTTGTGATGACTTCGAGCAAAGATTTTTCGGCTTCGTTGTAGCGCCCGTGCGCGATATTGATATCGATGTCCGCCTCTTTAGCGTCTCCTCCCTTCAAGGAAATGGTTTTTCGGATAGCCTGCGGAACACCATCGTCGTCTTGAGGCTCGATCACTTCAATCGCAACACTTTCGTTTTGAATGCGACTCTTCGCCTTGCGGGCTACCTCAGCTCGACGTGCTTTCTCTCGCGCTTTGAATTTATGTTCAGCTCGGCGGATACTCAGCATTCGTAGTTCTTTGCGCGCGATGAAACCGAGGAGCATGATTGAGCAAATCGCGAGAATCAGAAAAAGCGAATAAAGGAATGATGCGGTGGGAGCTATCAAATCGAAAATTCCGGAGGTCGACGCCACATCTATGTCTTCGTTACGGACATTGCGGTCGGCGTTGCTAGTGCCCGTGGCACTCGTCGATTGGGGAAGATCGGATTGCAGTAGTCTTTCGCTTACACCCGTCGTAGTGATAACACTAGGCGAATTAGTGGTTTCGTTCGAATCCTTAGTTGCTGCTAATGTGCTCGTTACTTGGATTTCGCTAGCCGTGATTTTACCTGCAGCGGCAGGAGCCATCGATTGCGTGCTGAAGCGCGCTCTTAACGCGGCATACTTTTCTTCAAGAGCCGCGAGCTCGGAAGCTACTAGGGGCTTGCGTAGTTTCCAATCGACTTCGCGCGAGCGCGGTGTTGTGCTTTCAGTTCGCGTGTTAGTTGGTTGAGGTTCGGTGGCGATGTTTTCTGTAACACTGATTTCTTCTCTTGTGCTTGCCAGCGGCGTCACGGGTTCGGTTTGCTGGGCGGTAGCAGTAGGTAGTTGCGATAAGATCAGCTTCGAGCCTAATTTCAATTTATTTCGATCGCCACCAACAAACGCGTTGGGATTCGCCGAGAAAATTTCTTCAACTATCTGTGCCGCGTTTGTTCGGTTCACCCGATGCGCAATTCTCCAAAGTGAGTCGCCACTCTTTACAATGTAAGTTGACCCATCAATCGGATTCAATTTTCCGACTGAAGATTTAGACCTACGTTGCTGCGATACTGTCGTTCGCGATCGCGTTGCAGCCGGAGCCGGATTCAAGGCAATTGCGTAATTGCGCATTACCGCATGGTCATTAATAGTAACCTTTAGTCGAAGTGCAACGATCGGTTCCATTACAGCGGCTTTCGTCGTCATGCTAACAAAGGCGTTGCCGTTTGCCGTTCGTTCGAGGCGCGCCTCAATCTGGTTCACGATCTCGGTAATTCCCGTGTTACGGTGATAGGCGAGGTCGGGGGAAACTGTGATGCGCACGGCCCGCGTTTTTTCTTCGGAGTTGAGCCACAATCCGACGGATGCCTTTAACGATTCGCCGATTCTAGAGTGTGAATCTAGTGGACCCATTTGTAGGGCTCCAGCATCAAAACATAGAAAGAACAGCACGATGAAAGGCAGCGGACTGGGTACCGTTGGAGATTGTCTAAATCGCATTGTGTCGTTCCTACAGGCTCGGGCTAAGTTTTGGTTTTAGAATTATCACAAACACAATCAGTATGTTAGTTTAATTTCCGTTGTGAAAAGTTGAACTATTACGCACCTTTTAGAGTTGCTTGCAATCTGTCGCTCAGCTAGGTTATCGACCATCTACCCAAGTACTTGTGCTCGTAGCGAACGAAATCCCAACATATGCTGAACGAAGCTATCCATGCAGCCAATCCATGAATATTAAGAAATTCGATGAAGCGTATTACACGCGTTACTACGGCGACCAGAAAACGCGCGTAGCGGAGCCAAGCTACTTCAACAATCTGGCTCGCTATCTCGGCGCCTACACGCGTTTGTTGGATTCGAACGTGCGATCAATTGTCGACCTTGGCTGTGGAGTAGGAACCTTAAAATTGCCCCTGCTTGGCCGTTTCCCTAAAGCAACGTATACCGGTGTCGATATCAGCGAATACGCATGTGCGACATACGGTTGGGAATGCGCAGCCGTTAGCGAATATTGTTCGCCTGAGAAGTTTGACTTGGTGGTTTGTCATGACGTGGTTCAATATTTAGACGATAAAGAGGCAAAGGCAGCAATCAAAAATTTTGATTGCTTGTGCCAAGGCATCTTGTACTTTAGCGTTTTAACGGAAGAGGACTACGTTGAAAATTGTGACCAGTCGCGAACCGATTCCGCCGTAAATCTAAGGACGGTCGACTGGTATAAACCGAAGCTTCAGCGCTACTTTCGAAATCTTGGTGGCGGCGTCTATCTATCTAGAGATTCAGAAATAGCGATCTACGCCTTAGAACACCTCGATTAAGTTACGCCGATTCTACTGGAATGAAGCGCAAGGCAAGTCCGTTGTTACACCATCGATTGCTAGTCGGCTCGGGGCCGTCGTCGAATAGATGACCTTGATGTCCTCCGCATTTCACACAGTGGTATTCCGTACGCGGCCAGATCAATTTGAAATCTCGTTTAGTGGCCACATGATCCGAAATGGTCGTGAAGAAACTCGGCCATCCCGTGCCGCTGTCGTATTTCATGTCCGAGCTAAACAACGGTAAATCGCAAGCTCTACAAACGAATACGCCGGGGCGTTTTTCCTCGTTTAAGTTACTCGAAAACGGTCGTTCAGTGTCTTCTTCAAACAACACTTCATATGCATCTTGCGGTAGTTCTTTACGCCAACTCGATGGCGCTCGATCAAGCGGCTTTGAATCTTTTGCGACCTTTGCCGATTCGGCAAGAAGCTTGCGCCATTGTGATTGAATTGAATCTACCGACGCAGAATCCATCGCGGCTTGAGCGCGCTGCGAGTTGGAAGTGAGAATGGGCAGCGTAAATAATCCTATTGCGCTTGCCAGAACATTACGTCGTTTCATCAGGTAGTCTCTATAAATAGGCCGTAGTTGTTGGAAGACAAAAATGGCCGAAAGTTCCAGAAATTATTCCTAGCCGAATTATTAACTAGGCGATTCCTCGAAATATCGGCGCAAGAATTCCTCGAATTGGATGTCGTCGCCCGCCTCGATCTCTAGTTGTTGGGCTATCGAGTTGGCGGATAACTTTCGAAATTTCTCTGCGACGTCGCGCGGCAGCCGTCGTTCACGAAAATAACGCTCATGTTGTTCAGACAGCTCAAATGCGAATTTCGCAAAGGGTAATTTCGTCTCACGGATGCCGGCTAAGAGCCTCGCAGAAGGGAGGAGGTCGAAGTCGTTTAGTGATTGCCGTTGGCGATCCAGCGCTCGTTTGTAGAGGGGTTCCGTACGCCCAGAATCGAGAGCAGCACAAACGTGCTCGATGCCGTCGAGAATTTCGTTAGCCCACATCGTCAATTCTTTCGATGAGTTATTGTGTTGCAACAAATGGAGGCCCGGCTCGCGGCCGCGCAGCGCGACCGTTAACTCATTGTATTGGATCGTGCGTTGTTCCGACTCGGAGATCGCCGGACTGTGTTCTAGAAGGCAGAAGATCACAAACGCCTCCATAAATCGAAGTTGATCAGGATTAATGCCATTCGGATCGAAAGCGGAGACGTCTAAAGCGCGAATTTCTACGTATTCGACGCCGCGATCGCGTAGCGCCACGCTCGGTTTTTCACCTGGTCGGGTAACTCGTTTAGGGCGAACGAAACTGTAGTATTCGTTTTCGATTTGCAAAGTGTTCGTATTCAACTGTACGTAATCGTCTCCATCCTTGACGCCGATCGCTTCGTATTCCGGGTACGGCGTTGCAATCGCGGCGCGCAAGCTGCTTACATATTCTTCGATGCTGTCATATGAAATATTAAGCGCAGACTGGTTCTTGTTTTTATACCCGATATCGCTCATGCGCAATGACGTGGCATAAGGTAAAAAGTGCGTGCCTGAGTCAAGCGCTTTGAACCGCGTGGTGCGGCCAGCAAGAAAAGATTTACATACTGCAGGTGAAGTTCCGAAGAGCAATGGGACTAGCCAACCAAGCCGGTGAAAATTGCGTATCAATCCAAAGTAATGCTCGTCGATGAAATCGCGCAGTGGTCCTGCGTCTTCTTCCTCTTCTTGAAACTCGGGCCAAAAATCGATTGGTAGAGAGTAATTGAAATGCACGCCGGCAATCGCTTGCATCCGTCTTCCGTATCGATAGTCGAGCCCGACTCGATAAATATGCTTCATCCGGCCGATATTTGAAGTGCCGAATTCCGCGATCGGAATCGATTCGTCGTCGCCGACTGCACATGGCATGCTCGCCGCCCAAAGCAATTCCTCGGAAGTCCAGTTCTGGTAGAGAAATTGATGTAATTCGTCCAGACAATTGACGACATCGTCTGTCGACGTGAAAGTAGGCGTCACCAATTCTGTTAGAGCTTCGGAGTAGTCGGTTGTGATATGGGGATGCGTGAGCGGGGAACCCCAGGCGGGAGGGTGTCGCGTCTTTGCGACCGATCCGTCGCGTGAAATTCGTAGGCTTTCCTTTTCCAGGCCTCTTAATCCTCCCTGCAGCAACCTAGCGTCGCCAGCTACTGACAAATTCTTAATGCGCTTCTCGGCTAGGCGATAGATCACAGGAATAAATGCGGCTTAAGTTGATTGTTGGAGCGCGAGAGTATATCAGCCGGTAGCCTATGCCAATATCCGGATGAAAAGGGCCACGAACTTGCATCGCGACGCGTTGTCAGTTCCTATTGCTCGAGCACGTCCCACGACTATGAGTATCCGGGTGAGGCTCAGCACTAAGGGGATCTATTTCTCGAATTCGCGCCCTAATGTGAGTCCGTTTGAGTAAAGTTTTATGTTGAAAATATTAGTCATCGAGGACGACCTCGAAACTGGCGCCTACCTGCGTAATGAGTTTCATCGGGCCGGTTATTCTTGTGACAACGTCGATACGCTTGCTCGTGCCCGGGTGCAGTTAGGTTTAGTCAGTTTCGCTGTATTGGTACTCGATCGGATGCTACCTGACGGTGATGGGATTGATTTTATCCGCGAGATTCGATCGCAAAGTATCAGTACCCCGGTGCTGGTTTTGTCCGCGCTGGGTGAGGTTAGCCATAGAGTAGAGGGTCTACGGGCGGGCGGCGACGACTATCTCGTTAAGCCGTTTGATATCGGCGAGCTGATCGCAAGAATAGAAGTGCTGTGTCGGCGTTCGCCGACTGCAATGCCGTTGACTGAGGTAGTTGTCGCAGACCTCAAGATAGACCTATTGTCGCAGCGCGTCTGGCGATCCGGTCGAGAGATTCGGCTGCAGCCACGGGAGTTTAGGCTGCTCGAGTGTCTTGCACGACACTGCGGGCATGTCGTCACGAGAACGATGCTACTTGAGACGGTTTGGGGGCTTAACTTTGATCCACAAACCAACGTCGTCGACGTTCATATTAGTCGCTTACGCAACAAGCTAGATGCGGAATTTTTAGAGCCCTTGCTCCACACAGTTCGAGGGAAAGGTTATCGACTTGCGCCAGATCCTTAAGCTACGTCACTCGACGATATTTCGAATAACGTCGGTGTTTGTTTTGCTCTTAGTGAGTGCGATCTTCTTCATGGGAGGCTTCATTTATTGGTCAACAATTGGATTCATGGATCGCCAAACCAGTGCCGTCATTGAAACAGATATCGAAGGACTCGCCGACGTTTATAGTCGCGACGGTCTGCGCGGTCTGATCGACACGATTGAGTCGAGGATCAAACGCGATCCACAGCGCTCTTCCATATACCTTGTTACCGATCACCAGAAAAGGGCTGTGGTTGGAAATATCTCGGCGTGGCCGAACGCAGGTCCAAACGACACCGGGTGGATCGAATTTCGTCTGAAAGATCCCGCAGCGGGGATCACGACCCGTGCTCGGAGTCGGCCGTTTCTGCTGCCAGGGGGGGTCAATATTTTGGTTGGCCGCGATGTCAGAATGCTGGAAGACGTGAAGCTCTTAATTGGGCGTTCGTTGCTTTGGTCGATGATCATTGCATCGATTGTCGGGATAAGTGCGGGGTTATTGATCACAAGGCGAGTCGGCCGGAGGTTGGAGACGATCAGCGAAACAAGTCGAGGAGTGATCCTCGGTGACTTGTCTAGGCGCGTGCCACTTCACGGCAGTGCGGACGATCTCGATCAGCTCGGGCGCGGGCTGAACGCGATGTTGGATGAGATTCAGCAATTGCTGAGCGGCATTGAGCACGTAACGGACAACATTGCTCACGATCTCCGTACGCCACTTTCGCGACTGCGTAACCGCTTAGTTAATCTGCGCGAGACGCTAGGCGATCGTAGTGACGCGACGATAGCGCTCGACACCTGTTTGACAGAGCTCGACCAACTCTTAGCCACGTTTAGCGCGATTTTGCGGATTACCAAACTTGAGGCAAGTGGAGCAGGGAGGCATGTTGATTTTATCCAGATGAATGAAGTGGTCGCCGCGGCAATCGATTTGTATGAACCGCTTGGCGGCGAAAAAGGGATCTCTATTCAAAGTCAATTAGAAGATGTCGTGATCCGTGGCGATAGAGATCTAATCTTGCAGGCAACATGTAATTTGCTCGATAACGCTATTAAGTTCTCGGCCCAAGATGGTCGAATTGATGTCGATCTGCGTGAGGATGGGGAGGCGATATGGTTACGTATCGCAGACCACGGCATCGGCATCCGTGGCGACGATCGAAATAAGGTCTTTGAGCGCTTCTTTCAAGGACAACATGCCCGAGAAATCGACGGAGCGGGACTTGGGCTAAGTATGGTCAAGGCCATAGTGAATCATCATGAAGCCACAATATCGCTTCAAGACAACTATCCTGGATTGCGAGTTAAAGTGAAGTTCCGTAAACCCTAGCGAGATGCTCAGGGTATATGTTCGGCGACATTGATCGTTGCTCGTACATGAAATATTGTCTGTCGTAGCCTACACAACAGCCTTGCACTCGCTGCTTGGCGCAACAAATGAGGAAAATATTGTTTAATGAGAAAACTGCTTATAGCAAACCGAGGTGAAATAGCGTGTCGAGTGATTCGAAGTGCGAAATCCTTGGGAATTGGGACCGTAGCTGTCTATTCCGAAGTAGACGCCGAAGCGCTTCATGTAGAGGCTGCCGATGAATCCGTATTACTGGGTCCTGCCAAGGCGTCAGAAAGCTATTTGAATGTCGACCGGGTTCTCGAGGCTGCTGCTGAGACAAACGCCGATGCGGTTCATCCTGGCTATGGGTTTCTCGCCGAAAATGCAGATTTCGCGATGCGAGTATCCGACGCCGGTTTATTATGGGTAGGCCCCACCCCGAACCAAATACGTGCGATGGGAGATAAGGAGCGAGCCCGAACCATTGCGGAAAATTCCGGCGTGCCTGTTTTAAAAGGCAGTCCTCGATTGGCAATGGACGACCTCAACGGCCTACACGAGGCGGCCGCCGAGGTCGGATTTCCGTTGCTCGTGAAAGCTTCTGCCGGGGGCGGTGGAATTGGAATGCGCCTGGTCGACGGACCCGAACTGCTCGATAAGACGGTTAGCTCAACTCAAGCGATGGCACATCGCTCATTCGGCGACGGGACGGTCTTTTTGGAGCGCTATATAGCCAAGGCTCGGCATATCGAAATTCAGGTGTTCGGGTTCGGCGACGGACGTGCGATCCATTTTTATGAGCGCGAATGTTCAATTCAACGCCGCTTCCAGAAAGTTATCGAAGAAGCCCCTGCTGTTGGTTTCCCAACGAACATGCGCGATCGAATGACTCAATGCGCTGTTGCATTAACGGAAAGCCAACAATACGCGGGTGCCGGTACTGTCGAATTTATCGTCGATGCGGCGACCAACGAATTTTATTTTCTCGAGATGAATACTCGAATCCAAGTTGAGCACCCGGTTACAGAGATGACGACGAATGTCGATCTCGTTGCGCTACAAATAAAACTAGCACGTGGCGATGATTTGACCGAGCTGACGCAAGAATCGGTGAGCCAGAGGGGGCACGCGATTGAGTGCCGAGTATATGCGGAAAACCCCGCCAAGATGTTTATGCCGTCGCCTGGTAAGCTTGAGACCTTAGTGCTGCCGGACCCAGCGCAGGGGGTGCGCGTCGATACTGGAGTAAGGCAAGGTGACGTCGTGACCCCTTACTATGATCCGATGTTGGCGAAACTTATTTGTCACGCGGATTCGAGGTCAGCCGCGATAGATCTGATGAGGACTAATTTGCGCTCCACGAATATCGAAGGAATCGCGAATAATGTGTCGTTTTTAGAGAAGGTCATGGCTCATCGGCAGTTTCAGACGGGTGATATTTTCACCGGATTTATTGACACTTACAAAACTGATCTCATCGGCTAACACTGTGGAAGGCATAGACGTTATTCGGCAACAAGGAATAGAGCGATGATTTACGATGAGCCTCGGTGCTCACCCGGTGGTGACCGATTCATGTTGATCGAATTCGGTGACGAATTGACCTTAGAGCTCAACTTTTTCTCACAAAGCCTAGCGCGAGCAACGCTCGAACACAAAATCACAGGCGTTATAGAGACTGCACCGTGTTTCTCGTCGCTGCTCGTACATTATGAACCTGACGACGTTAGCTTCTCAGATCTAAAACGAGAAATGCTACGTTTGGCCGGCTCGATCAGCGAAGCTGGTGATGTCGAAGTCGATAGCCGACTGCTCTATTTTCCTGCCGTGTACTTAGACCCATGGACTGCCGCGGCAATGGCAGAGTATCGAGAGAAAATTAATCCTGAGAAAGATCCGGATCCTGAATTCATCACCCAACTTAATGGACTCGACAATGTCGACCAGTTCGTTAGAGTTCATTCAGGAACAGAGTACTGGTGCGCGGCGCTCGGATTTTGGCCAGGTACGCCGTTTCTGATGCCGCTAGATCCGCGCTGCAAACTGACGGCGCCAAAATATAACCCGCCACGAACATTCACCCCGCGCGGGACAATTGGAATGGGCGGCGGATCGACCGCGATTTATCCAGTCGATGGCCCTGGCGGCTATCAGATTTTCGCCCGTACACCTGTCCCGATCTGGGACGCACAACAACGACTGCCAGAATTCGCCGATCAGTTATGGCTGCTTCAGCCGACCGACCGTATTAAGTTTATTCCGTGCTCCGTCCAAGAATTTGATGAGATCGAACGCAAGGTCGAGGAGGGCAGTTACACGATGAATATTACCGGATATCAAAAGGTATCGTTGAACCGATACAAGGTCTGGGCCGACGGTCTTGATAAGAACTCGAGGTTTTGATGATGTGGGTCAAATGCTAGAAGTAATCAAAGCGGGCTTGGAGACGAGTGTCCAGGATTACCCGGGGCGCCGCGGGTATTTGAATTTGGGATTCCCTTGGTCGAGCGCCATGGACTCGTGGTCTTTCAGATTAGCGAATATTTTGGTCGGTAACGAAGCCGGGACGGCTGGATTTGAATGCCAATTTATTGGTCCAACATTGAGGTTTCATTGTTCGACGGTGATAGCTGTCACAGGCGGTGACATGCAAGCAAAACTCGACGGTGTCGTGATCCCCATGTGGGAAAGCGTTGCAGTGAGTAGCGGACAAGTCCTTGAAATGACGTTTGCTAGAACCGGGGCGCGTGGTTACTTAGCAGTTGCTGGAGGCACTGATTGTCCGGAATTTTTAGGATCGCGGGCGACATTCCACAAAGCCGGAATAGGCGGCGTCGAACGTGGCGCGATAAAAGTCGGTCAACAGATCCATCTTGGTGATGGATCGGGTGTCGCAGGACGCCGCGTTAAGGAGTCTGCGCGACCACAAATCGCCGCCGAAAAGAGCTGGCAGATTGAAGTTGTTCGCGGACCAAACGACGATTGGATCGATGAACCAGGACACGCGCGATTTCTAGAGACCGAATGGAAACTTTCGTCGAAGAGCGATCGCTCCGGGTTTCGCCTCGAAGGGCCTGACTGGTCGTTTACTCATAAAGCGTTACACAAATTGCCGGAGCATGGATCCGATCCGGCGAACATTATTGACCAGGGTTATCCGGTTGGTGCCATTAATCTCGCTGGGCAAACCCCAATCATCCTCGTTAGCGACGGGCCAAGTATGGGTGGATTTATCAACCCGTATACGGTCCCTCAGTGCGCGTTCTGGAAGCTTGGGCAATCGAAACCGAGTGAGCGCTATTCGTTCAATTCGATATCTGTAGACGAAGCTCAGAAAAGGGCTCGGGACATCACCTCGCTCTGCAACGAGTCCAGCATTACTTAGACATCAACAGGAATTAGTTATGGCACACGAAGTCGAATTACAGACCGCGGGCAATATGTGGAAAGTGATGGTCAAGCTCGGTGACGAGGTTAAGGCTGGGGACACGCTGTTCATTATGGAAGTGATGAAAATGGAAGTACCCCACGAAGCCCCGATTGATGGCACGATAACTGCCGTAAACGTCCGTGAGGGTGAAGAAGGACTAGATGCCGGCACCATTGGTGTTGTAATCGACTAAACGTGTAAATGCCAGGTTCTGACTTCGCGAGGGACCTCGCGGTGTCACGCACGCGAGTTCCAGGTCCGTTGCCGCGCGCAGTAGTCATGGTGGTTGGCAAGACAGCAAACCAGTTGGCTTAATTGTCCGACGGGATCGGCCTCAGACGTTCGTTGTGTTTTCAGACTTATTGGTGCGTTTTAAGAATTGTCGAATTGGCTGTGTAACCCGCGTTCCGCCATCGCGACGGCCCTAAACATGGCTCGGCCTTTGTTCATCGTCTCGTCCCATTCGGCTTCCGGGATTGAGTCTGCCACCACCCCGCAGCCTGCCTGGATATATAGTTTTCCATTAGTGACCACAGCGGTGCGGATTGCGATCGCGGTATCCATATTTCCGTTCCAGGAGATATAGCCCACTGCGCCACCGTAGATTCCGCGCTTAACGGGTTCGAGTTCATCGATAATTTCCATAGCCCGGATCTTCGGAGCACCGGACAAGGTGCCGACCGGCAAGGTTGCGCGGAGCGCGTCAATTGCATCGTACCCCGGAGCAATTTTTCCTTCGATGGTCGACGATATATGCATAACGTTTGAATATTTTTCGATCACCATTTTGTCTGTTACTTTTACGGTCCCTGTCGCGGCAACTTTGCCGACATCGTTACGTCCCAAATCGATAAGCATCAAGTGTTCCGCGAGTTCTTTGGGATCCGCTAATAGCTCTGCCTCAAGTTTACGGTCTTCCTCTGCCGTGCGACCGCGTTGTCTGGTGCCCGCTAACGGTCGGGTTGTTATCGTGTCTCCTTCAAGGCGGACGAGAATCTCAGGCGAGGATCCGACGATTTGAAATTCCCCCATATCCATAAAATATAGATACGGCGACGGATTCAAGTGCCGCAAGGCACGATATACGTCGAGCGGCGGGGCCTCGATTTCGGTAGACAGCCGTTGTGCAAGCACGACCTGCATGACATCACCTTCGAGGATGTAATCTTTGATGCGCTGGACGCAATTCAAAAATGCTTCACGTCCGAATTCCGAAGCGAACACGGGATCTCGTTGAGCGCTCCGCGCTACTCGGTCCAATCGATCAGGAATCGGTCTCGCCAGACGAGCAGTAAGCAATTCCAATTTCCGCTGTGCCTCGTCTAGCGCATTCGCGTGGCTCGGATCGACGTAGTTGATGAATTGCATTTCTCCTTTGAGGTTGTCGAAGACAACGAACTCATCTGACACCATCAAGAGGATATCCGGGGTATTGAGATGATCCTCGGGAGTCGAGTTGGCCAACTTCTGCTCTACGAAACGAACGGTATCGTAGCCAAAGTATCCGACGAGCCCGCCAGCAAAACGCGACGTTATCTCATCTTTCGGAACCTTGAATCGCGCTAGGTAATCGCGCACGAATAAATACGGGTCATCAATAGCGATGCGTTCGGTTATTTCACCATCATGGGTTATCGTGATTTCGCCTTCTACTGCACGTAGAATTGTTCTCGCCGGCAGGCCAATAATTGAGTACCGTCCCCATTTTTCACCGCCCTCCACAGATTCGAGCAAGTAGGAATACGGCACGGCCGCAAGTTTCAAATAAGCGCTCAGGGGTGTATCAAGATCGGCTAGTACTCGCCGGGTAACCGCCACGCGGTTATATCCTTGTCGAGCATAGCGGGCGAGTTCGCTAGGAGTCATTTTGGCTTTGTTTCCGATTAGTGGTATCGAGTTGCGTCACTCGGTGGGCCGCGAGCGTATAGCACGCTAGTACGATCGACAAGTTCGCCCTAACGATTTCATGCTTGATACTGAAATCGTTAGCGGCTGATAGAGGGTATTCGCGGATCGATTTTACGAGGTCAAGGAGGAGCGCAAGCTCTTCCGGGGGTAATACGATTTCAGCCGTTACGTTGCCTTGATCAGTTGCTACAGGTGGGGGCTGCGCGAATCAACGCGAACGCCGGCACTGATTCCGGCTGCCCAGCGCGCTGTTCCGTTCGAGGCACGGACACTGCGGGTAAGCTTCACGTAGTACGTCGAACCGTGAAGATTGTCTTGATGTCCGACCTTGAATTAGTTTCAATTCAGACTGGGCTACCGAGGACTCCCGAGACGGGATATCTCACGGCAGGGCAACGAGATCGTCTTCGAAGAATCTATTGTTAAATTGATTTCCTTTAATCCCTACCCGGACTATCCCGTTCGAGGATGACCGCGAGCAAGTTTCTTGAACGTTTGGTTGACGTTGAACGACAACCTGGGATCCCATCATAGACGATCCCGTTTTAAATTCTGATATTGCAAGACGTTGATCACGTGAACTTTTGGGGAACGTAGTATCTATTCGACCGGTCCAACAGCTGCCGCGCGCTAATGTGTATTACTGAGCTTCCCTCTTGGGACATTGTCCGTGAGCCAGAAGTCTGATCGCGCTGGCAGTACATAACGTGAGCCTAGTCCGGCGACCGGCCATCATGTCACAGACGCCACGCAATGTCCGTCCGCCGGTTTGAAGTGCCCGACATTCGGCGGCCAGAACGTCCATCATTATGACGAGCAAGGCATGCGTTAGAATTAGCGTTTAGCGCTAGTTGGTCCGGACCAACTAAGCGCACAGACCCGTGTCATTGGTATAGAAGATCCCAGTCAGCTCGTGTTCGGCATTGAGTTCTAAGCGCAGCAGTACACGAGCTCCGACGGCGCGAGCGCGGGTAAACACGTCGTCAGCCATTTCGAAAGGAATATATTGACCATTCAAATCGACATAGCCGCCGTACTCCACGACTTCTGGGTTTATTTGATACATAACGTTCATCAGCGTCTCTCCAAGTGGGTAGTGTTTTATGTTTTACTCACACAGAGGCAAATAGCGTTCCAAAGCGCCGAAATACGAAATTAGAGAAGCGAAACTGAGATCCCGTTCAAAGAACGCCGATCGATGTGTGATGGGTTAGACGTTTTCTACGCGAGGCGGCGGGCCGTCTGTTCGTCAACTTGTCGGCTGGGGGTGACAAAATAATCACGCATGTGACGTTCCTTGTCACGATTGGCGGTTGTTCATCCAGCATGATCCCATAATGGCGAATCCAAGGTTGGGTAGCAGTGCAACCAGGCCGGGGTGAAATCCGGCAACTTTGCCGTTATGGACGAATTCAAATCCCCCAAATGCGAGTAACAAAGCGACACAAATACCGACGCATAAACCGATTAGAGCGGGTTGTGTCCTTAAACCTGGCCAACGCAAGCCAAGCATAAAAATCGGGACCATTTGAATTAGTAAATCGAGCTTACGGTCCATCAGTGTTACTAGTGATGCATGGTTGCGCAGTGCAATCGCTAAACCAACGAGGGCTACGAGCGTCAGCCAAGAACACGCTTTTGCAACGCGTGTTAAATGTTGTTGAGTAGACTCTGGACGGACGAAACGGGCGTAAATATCTTTCGTGAACATGGACGACAGCGACAATAACGCAGAGTCGGCAGTCGACATCATTGCAGCGAGTACCGCTGCGAGGAGGACGACGACTACGCCGTATCCGATGCTTGAATGTTCTTGAATATCGCGCAATACGCGACCGAATATTTGATCGGATGCAGCGCCTTCAAGTCCCGGAATATAGGTTGCCGCCATAATCCCGGCAATCAGCGCGATGATCATCGTCGGCAATGGCATGAAACTCATCAGCGCAAGGCTGCGCCGCAAAGCCAGCGCAGAGCGTGCGGCATAAATTCTCTGTACCGCCTGAGGATAAAGTGACACTCCGAATCCTACGGTGAGTACGTAGCTCAACCATTCTCGATATTGAAGCGCGGTTGGGGGCAGTGCTTTTCGCGTACCAGCGGCAATGTCTCGAGCCATTAGCGTGCGCGTTGCATCTTCTAAAGATCCGTATCGCTCAAAAAGCAGTACCAGTAATACTGCGAATCCGAGCATCAAGATGACGCCTTGGATTGCATCCGTCCACGCGACTGCTCGCATGCCGCCGAGCGTTCCATAAATCACCATAATTAACGCAAGTACTACCACACCGCCGATATAGGCAGTGTCCTGTTCGATTTGCGCAAGACCTTGCATTGCGCGGCCCATTGCCATTAGTTGAGCCAGCAAAAAATTACATAGAACGACAATCAAGGCGACCGTAACGATGACGGTTAGGATGTTGCTGCCGAAACGATCCTGAACGTAGTCGCTTGGCGTGACGTAGCCGCGAGCTTTGGCGCGCAGATAAAGTTGTGGCGCGTAAATTAAATAGCACACTACAACGGCCGTCATGAAATGCAAACTCATTATCCACGCGAAGCCAACGCGGTAGGTTGCGCCGGTAAATGCAAAAAACGTGTTGCCGCTATATTGCGTAGCGAACAACGTTAGGAATAATACGAAGAAGCCGAAGCCTGGTCCGGCTAAATAAAAATCACTGAGTGAATCTTCGAGGCGTGCCCGTTTCGCGATCATTCCAATGCCGATTAGCGACAGCAGGTATAGGCCGATAAAAATCCAGGCGCCGATCCCAAAAGGCAGGAGCTCGTTCATGGTTCAATGTACTGTGGTGTTTGTTGGCTTGGATTTATGAACGTAATCGGCCGACTCACTGGGCCACGGGTGCCACAACAGCCAAGCGGTGAAAGTAGAAGCAAAAATAGACACCCCAATCGCGACAACTACCCATCCAGGCATGCCGAAGATTACGGTGTGGTTAGCGAGCGGCCAATACCAAGGAATACCGAGAGCCAGGCAAGCAACAAATACTGCCGCCGGCCTGAAACGACTAGCGCGACTTCGCGACAACTCTTGGTCCCTCATCCACGGGCATTATCACGCCAGTCCGCGGCTTTATAGCGCTCTGTACGGCGTAGGGCTTTGCGAGCGGCTCGCCGATAAATATCCCTTGGCCGGGCCACCTGACACTTTTCCAGTACGCCTCTATTAAGGTATCCCCGTCCAAATAATGCTTCATCGCAATATCTGCTTGTGGAAATTTCTGGGGGAAGTTGCATGGCTCGACGACGGTACCGTAGCTGCCGGTCGCGCCTGCTTCTAGCCAACGCAACGCACTCATCTGACTACTTTCGGGTAGCTGCCCACCTGCAGATGTCAAATGATCTGCCATCGCGCCAGGAAGAAAACCGATCGAATCCAAATGCGGAACATGCGCGATGCCGGTGAAGTAGAACATGATGTCGAACTTATTGTGGAGGCCCTGACTATGTTCGATCGTGACTGGGATCTGAGTCGATAATCGAAGTTTCGTGCCGGGAAAGTATGGCGCTCGAGTACTACGCACTTTATCGTTGGTGACCACAAGGTAGGCGCGCGCGTTCGGTGTCGTGAAGTCTGACTGGATACCGCGCTCGATTAAGAATTTCGCATTTTCCAAGGTCGTAGCCGCAATTGAGATGGTCGGTCTCATTCGGTGATCGGTCATCGGCGCGCGGCTACTACTATCGTAGTAAGGATTCGGGGCAGTGGCTTTGCAGCCACTCGCGCAGTATCTCGGTGCGTAACCAAAGGTGAAAGCGGCGGTAATTGACATGCAATCGACGCGATATGGTCGAGCCCAGGTTAACGCATAGGCCTGGAGGCCGTCGTGGGATTTTGACTTGACCTGTTTATATATTGCGTTGAATGTTGGCGAATCTAGGACCGGGTGATCGTGGCGAAAATTCACGTGGATGATATTTTCGTTTGGGATATTTCGTCGTTCGGCATAGTACTTGCCGATCGCGACACTAAGCTCATCGGCGTCGTTTACTACGATCCCGAGTTGCTTAGGTTGGAGTGCAGCATTGGCAGAAAGTGGTAGTGCGAACATCCATGCGCACGCGAGTATTCTCGTGATTGCGCGTCGCGCTAGCCCGTACCATCGCATGATTTATCTGCAGCTAATTCGATTTCTTCAGCGCTTTCATTGCGCGTTCGAGACCGTCTACCGTCAATGGGAACATTCGGTCAGACATAAGTTCTTTAGTCATCGTGATCGACGGAATGTGGCCCCAATAATCTTCGGGCTGTGGGTTTAGCCAAATAGCGTATGGGTACAACGCCATCATGCGGGCTATCCAGCTGGCACCCGGTTCTTCGTTCCAGTGCTCGACGCTTCCACCTACCGCCATGATCTCGTAGGGGCTCATCGTCGCATCGCCGACGAACACAATTTTGTGATCGGCGCTATACGTGTTCATTACCTGCGTTGTTGGAACGCGCACGTTCGATCGGAGTTGATTGTCCTTCCACACGGATTCATAGATAAAGTTGTGGAAATAATAGTATTCAAGGTGCTTGAATTCGGTGCGTGCGGCAGAGAACAATTCTTCGCAAATTTTAACGTGCGGGTCCATCGAACCACCAACATCCAAAAACAGCAGCACCTTGACGGTGTTGCGCCGTTCGGCAACCATTTTTATGTCTAAGTAGCCTGCGTTACGTGCCGTCGAGCTGATCGTGTCGTCCAGATCGAGCTCCTCTTCGGCACCTTCACGGGCAAATCGGCGCAGCTGGCGTAGCGCAATTTTTATGTTGCGCGTACCAAGCTCGACTTGGTCGTCAAGGTTGGCGAAGTTTCGTTGTTCCCAGACCTTCACTGCTCGGCCCTGACGCTTACCTTCGTTGCCGATGCGAACGCCTTCTGGGTTATATCCCCCAGAGCCAAATGGAGAGGTGCCGCCCGTGCCGATCATTTTGTTGCCGCCGTGATGTTCCTTTTTCTGCTCGGCAAGTCTTTCGCGCAAGGTCTCCATCAATTTGTCCCAGCCACCGAGACTTTCAATTAGGGCTTTTTCCTCATCGCTGAGATTCAGTTCTTTTTGTAGCTTTAGCCATTCGAGCGGAATTTCTCCGAGGATGTCGTCGAAAATCGATTCTTTACCGCTAACGTAATCGCTGAAGATGGTATCGAAGCGGTCGAAGAACCGCTCGTCTTTTACTAACGCTGCGCGGGCAAGGTAGTAGAACGAATTTACACTATAGCCGGCTAAGTGCTTATCGAGTGCGCTCAGTAAGGTTAGGTACTCGGTAATTGATACCGGTATCTGAGCCTTGCGCAAATTGTAAAAAAACTCAGTTAGCACCGGATCGCCGCGACATAAAAACGAGCCGTTCAAATAAATGCATGTCCTGCTCGTTTTTTAACAAGGCACCGTAGAGTTTGGGAATCGCCTTGCGTGAATCTTTTTCACGCAAGGCTTCAGGAGGAATATCATCAGCGATAAGTAATTTTATCCAGTCTAATAATTCCGATGTCGACGGTTTTTTCTTTAACCCGGGTAACTCACGAAGCTCAAAAAAGCACTCCATTGCCTCGGCCAAGAGGCGCTTTTTGATATCAGGAAAATGGACTTTGATGATGGTGTCCATGGTCTCAGGGGAGGGAAATTGGATGTAGTGGAAAAAGCACCGCCTTAAAAACGCGTCAGGTAGTTCTTTTTCGTTGTTACTTGTAATGATAATTATCGGGCGTTGAACGGCTTTGATCGTCTCTTTGGTTTCGTAGACGTAGAACTCCATTCGATCGAGTTCTTGGAGCAAATCGTTGGGAAATTCGATGTCGGCTTTATCGATTTCGTCGATTAACAGAACCGGTTGCTGGTCCATAGTAAAAGCTTCCCACAACTTTCCACGCAGGATGTAATTGCGAATATCCTTGACACGGTCGTCGCCTAATTGAGAATCGCGCAGGCGCGCGACGGCGTCATATTCGTACAAGCCCTTGGCCGCTTTCGTCGTGGATTTTACGTGCCACTGAATTAGCTGGGCGCCGAGCGACGCAGCAACTTCCTCAGCTAACATCGTCTTTCCCGTGCCGGGCTCGCCTTTGACCAACAACGGGCGTTCGAGCGTTATAGCAGCGTTGACGGCCATCATCAGGTCTTCGGTGGCCACGTAGGTATCTGTGCCCGCAAATCGGTTGTTTGACATGGAACCTCTCAAAAATTCAGTTTGGGCGAACAGTGTAATGCATCAAGAGCACAACGGACCATGCCCCGCTGTGGCTGTTTTCGAGAACACTTGTATTAACTAGTCATTCCCTGTTGCCGTTGGCCGAGCCGGCGTGCCACGGGAGATTCTCAAAGTAGGACAAGGCAGGGCAGCACGTTTTGCACGTTCGCAGTCGCCCTACGGTGCGTGCGACATGCTCTTGTGCAACTAAAGTACTCATGGATAATTCGGACCACCAAGCAACCGATATTCAACCCGCCTTTTGTAAACGACTGTGGGGGCTCGCTTGAGGGTGAAAAATGAGAACTCGACCCAGTCGCGCCGCGCTCGCGTCGTCTACGATTTCTCGTAAGCTAATCGAACTGAATTGAGGGAGATGTTTTGGAAAAAGCGAGATCGCAGAATGTGGAGGATGCCAATGTGGCATGGAAACTGGTTGAAAAACTCGATGACCAACGATGCCATCCTCGGATTGAACTAGGTATTCCTGTTGCGTTTCGAAACGCGAATGGACAACATTGCGCGGCAAAACCCGTCAATATTTCGTTTGACGGAGTGCAAATTCGCTGCAATGTTACGACGGCCCAAGCCCTGCACCCAGGCGGCGGCAAGATCGGTGAAGGCAATGCACCAATCGTTCAGATTGCGATAGCGTTGCCACTCGCCAATGAGAGTACTACGTTATCGGCATGCGCCCGGCTATCGTACTTAACGGCGGTTCCGGACGAACCGCGGTGCGTGATGGGACTGGAATTCCTCGATCTGAGGCCGAGGGCAAAGATGACAATAGAAAAATTTTTTACTGAGAAACTAGAAGACTATTTTGATATAGAAGATTATTCAGATCTGGGGCTCGCAACCGCTTGATAATGGCGATTAGAATTATTCGTCGAACGCCTAAGCTGTGGACTGTAGGACGCGTCAAAGATGAGCGCAATTAAGCAATTGCAGCGCTAGTTGCTAGGGGAATTCGAGTTTTTTTAGGAGCGTTCGCCAAGCCGCTCTGCTATTTCATCCAGCAAGCTGTTGTCGTGCTCAGCATCATCGCGCTGCGCCTGGATAGCACGTTCCTTGATCCGTATCGTTTGCTGCAGTTGCTTTTCGATCTCGTCGCGCCGCCCGGCGGACGCTTGGCTCCTCTCTTGCTCTTCTACCCAGTCGTCTAGTTCCTTTTGCAGCAACAGGTTAATTTTGTTTTCAGTGCCGTACGTTTTCTCAAGTCGCATTTCATTTTCGCGTTGCTTGCTTTCCGCATCGTGTTCGATAGCTTGCGCGTTGCGCAAGCGCTCGGTCGCGGCGTGCGCACGGGCTTCAATGGCCAATATTTCTTCCCTTAAGCTCGCTTCCGTCGCGTCTTGGCGCAGGCGAGTTTTCTCGAGCTGACCTTCGGCTTCGCGCTTAATTGCTTCGGCCTGGGCTCGTGCCTGCGCTGCCTCGCCAAGTTGAGATTTTAGTCGCTGGGCGTCGCGTTCGATTTCCTGTCTTTGAACAAGTAATTTCTCATTCTGCCTTGCATGGTGGATTTCCTGATCTCGTTTGTATTCTTCAATGATCCGTTGAGCCTCTTCTGCTGCGCCGCGTTGCGCCGCTTCTGCCGCAGCTTGGTCGCGACGCGCACGTTCGATTTCTCTCGCGGTTCTAGCAAATTCCGCTTCGAGCTTTTTGCGTTCGACGTCGAGCTCAGCTTGTAACGCGGCACGCATTTCCCGCTCTTTGTATTCGAGATCACGGCCACGTTGCTGCTCGATGCGCAGCAGTTCCGCTTCTAGCTCTTTCGCCGCGTCTAGACGCTCTTTGGACAGGGTGGATTCTGTTTCGATCGCATCCCAGGCTTGCTGCAATTCATTTTCGGATATTTCGCGTTCCTGTTCCAAAAGATCCAGTTTTTCAGCTTGTCTTCGATAGAGTTCTTCTATGTGGCTCTCTTCTGCTTGGAGACGGGCTTCGGCTTCTCGTTCCAATGCCAATCGCCTGTCTTGTTGCTCGCGATGTCGACGTGCCGCATCCTCAGCCGCGAGTGCTTGTTGGCGCTGTATTTCATCTTTAAGCCGTTGCGCCTCTTCGAGCCGCCCTTCCAGAACGACCGATTTTTGGTCGATTTTCGCTCGCTCTTCTTGCAATTTTTCCTCTACGACGCGGTCCGCTTCTCTTTTCGCCGCCTGTGCTTGTGCCATCAACCGGCGCGCCTGTTCGATCTGGTAGTTGGCCTTTTCTAGGTCGGCCGTGAGCGACTGCGCACGGGTATCAGCGGCAACCATTTCATCGTTTTGGTTCGGTATCGTGGGCGCTTCAATTTTAGGTGACGGTTTTGGTTGCGTCTGTGTATCTTGCGATTTTGTGGCGACTTTTTCTGCTGTTATTTCGTCAATCGCGCCGCCCATCACGTAACACACATCAAACCCTTCCTGAGCCAGGAGGAAGGCGGCCGCTGAGCTTCTGCCGCCAGAATCGCAGTAGACAACGTAGCTTTTTTTCCGGTCCAAGCGTTGGTGGGAAGCCCGCAGGCTGCTGAGCGCGATGTTCAAACTAGCGTCTAAGCCATTGGTTTGGTGTTCCTCCGGGAACCGAACGTCCAACCACAATGCGCCTGCGGCGACCATTGAGCGACATTCGTCGAGCGTCCCACTGCGCAACACAGGCGTTCGGATGAGTTCAATAAAATTTTCTTTGGTTAGTCTAGCTAGCTCGCCATCAGTGAGCATTTCGACTGTCGCGTTTCGCTTCGCGTTTGAAACCAGTGCTTCCTCACCGAATCTGGCTCCCGGGCCTAATTCCGCTAGCTTGATAGGTTTTCCTGTTTTACTCGTGCGAATGACTTGGCAACAGCCGGACTGTATTGCGTAGTAATAGTCTCCAGGGCCCCCTTGCTGGATAACGACGTCGCCGGCCTTGAATTCGACAGATTCGATAGTTTCCAGTAAACGGTGGATATTCGACGGTGGGACATGCGTGAATAATTCTGACTGCAGCATTTCCGTGAGCCAGTGTCCCGACGCGCTAGTCTCCAATTCCGTAACTTCAATTTCTGGTAGTCGGGGTCCAGGTGAGTTTTCCAGGCTCAATAATCGGTCCAGAAGTCCCCGATCAACCCGCAAGACTTTGGCTTTAGTCTTGGCCTGAGCAGACATCTGCCGCGGTTGTAGCTGCGCTAAAGCTTGGAATGATGCGCCTTCACCACCAACTACTCGCTTGATCATCTGATCGTCGGCGAGCAATTCGACTTCCCCGTCAGTGACATAGAACGACCAACTGTCACGATCGCCTTGTCGAAAGATGTAATCTTTTTTCTTTATATCCAGAAGAACTGCCGAACGCAGCATTTGCTCCTGCTGGTCGGGTGGCAGGTTGTTTATTGGGATGAGTAGCGGCAGGCGCGCTTTGAGGGATTCGTCGGCTTCGGTCATTGGTGACGTTGTATTCAAATTGAGAATTTAATGTTATGCATCCAAATTCGGAATTAACTCACTCTTTAATCGAGATATTTGGTCTTTCAAACGAAGCTTCTTCAGCTTCAATCGGCGTAGCATTAGTTGGTCTACGTCGGTCTGGGCGACCAGTCTATCGACGATGTCGTTCAAGTCACGGTGCTCTACCTGCAGTTCATAGACGCGTTTCTGGATAGATTTTTCAATGCTGTCGGTCACCAACGGTCGTACTCGCGGTCTGAAATGTTTCGATGTAGAATTCTACGCGCAATTGTTAAAATGTGTGGCATGGATGTGTGGCATGGATTTCAGGACGACGGCTGCGCCGTCTTTACGAATCGATGCTCAGCGGCTACTGCTCCTCCTTACATCGAGTTCGATGGGCAGTTGACGCGACACTGTTCGATAATAATAACAGCCAATGTAGATGGCGCACGCGAATTTCAGGCAGTGTTGGCAAGTTCTTAATTTTGAGACGAAATTTATCGTGCAAGATAGACTCAAAGTGTCTGCTAAACGGTGATTGATGGCGATATGGTCTACAATTCACGACAAGGTCGTCGAGCATTGCGTGATGTTTATCACAACAACCCTCTAGAAGGCCTGCGCGATGCCGTTAGCATTGCTTAAATACACACTTGGGCGCAGCGATTTTCGTCCCAAGGGCCGATTTTCGCAGGAAGGTTTTGACTTAAAATGGCCGCAATGCCAGCTATTGACCAACAATTTGAAAGTGTCTTTCGGAGGCTAGTCCCGCTCAATGGGCTGTCGACAGCACGTCAGCAGCAATTGCTAGCTCACGCAGAGATTTTAAAGTTCGGGTCCCGCGAGTTTATTTTTCGGGAGGGCGACCGAGACAATTTCGCCTATTTCCTGCTCGACGGGACTCTCGAGCTATTGACTCAAGACCAGTTGGTCAAAAAGATCGATGGGGGGGCTACAGACGGGGTTTATCCATTAGCCCAACTTCAGCCGCGACAACTCTCTGCCCGGGCGAAGAGCTCCGTCACAGTCTTGAGGGTCAACCGAGGCCTGATGGACAAATTGCTGGCTATTGACGGCGCCAGCGAAATTCAAAACGTCACAGTAAGCGAAATCGACGCCGAAGATGATGGCGATTGGATGACCCGGATGTTGCACTCGGAGCTCTTCTCCAGAGTCCCGGCTGCAAATATTCAAAGAGTCTTTACGAGACTCGAGTCGGTTTCCGTTAGTGCTGGTGACATAGTCGTTGAGCAAGATGCTCCCGGTGACTACTACTACATCATCCAGTACGGACGATGTGAGGTCAGTCGTAGAACGTCCGGTGGGAAAAATGGCATCAAGCTCGCGGAACTTGGACCCGGTGATACGTTTGGTGAGGAAGCGCTAGTTTCAGATTCGCAACGTAACGCGAACGTAAAAATGCTCACCGACGGCGCATTGATGCGATTAGCGAAGCAAGATTTCATTGAGTTAATAAAAACCCCTCTGCTCAACATGCTTGACCTTAGCGAAGGCGACCAAAGGGTTGCAGACAACGGTGCCGTATGGGTTGACGTAAGGTTCCCTGAAGAGCACACGAGCGGCGCAATTGAGGGAAGTATTAATCAACCGCTGAATACGTTGCGAATGCACGCCGAGCGCCTCGATAAAGATCGGATTTATATAGTCTACTGCGACAGCGGAGCGAGAAGCGCGGTTGCTGCGTTTCTGTTGTCGGAGCGAGGGTTTGACGTCCACTGTTTGCGCGGGGGGCTCCGCGAATACGGGATATTGAGTACTGTCGATGAAACATCTGACGCAGAGTTTGGGCCGGCCAAATTAGACTCTGATTACCTTGCGGTTACGCCAGACTCGGCACGCGAGTTGCCGATCACCATTGCGGCCATCGTGCCATCGTCGCACCGATCCGAAGTTGAACAAACCCGAGGGCATCGCCGGGCTAGTGATAACGACGAAGTCGTCGATACAGAAATTAGGGCCCAATCGCTCAAAGCCGAGTTAGGCAAGGCGAATATCAAGCTAGAAGAAGCCCGTCAGTACACCGAACAGGCCGAAAAAGCGCATCGAGAAAACATAGATGCCGCGAAATTAAAGTGGGACGAGGAGCGAGAACAACAACTAGAGGCACAAGCCGCGAAGGCTAAGCAGCAGGTCGAAGAGGCCGAGATACTCAAAAAAGAGCTAGCCGCGGCGAAACAGGCAGCGCAAAGCCAAGCGGCCGAATTGGAGAAGAAACGACTAGCCGAATTGGCGGAAGCGACGCGTCAGGTCGAAGAGGCCGAGGTACTCAAAAAAGAGCTAGCCACGGCGAAACAGGCAGCGCAAAGCCAAGCGGCCGAATTGGAGAAGAAACGACTAGCCGAATTGGCGGAAGCGACGCGTCAGGTCGAAGAGGCCGAGATACTCAAAAAAGAGCTAGCCACGGCGAAACAGGAAGGGCAACGTCAAGCGGCTGAAATGGAGAAGAAACGGTTAGTCGAATTAGCGGAAGCGACCCGTCAAGTCGAAGAGGCGCGGCAGCTTAAAAAGGAATTGGAGAACGCCCGGAAAGTTGCTCAAGGTCAGGCGAAGAAGCTAAAGGAGAAAGAGAAACTCGAAGTCGAAGACGCAAACCGTCAGCTAGTCGAGGCGCGACGCCTAATTCGAGAAGCGGAACAGGCAAGGCACAAAATTGATGAGGAAGCGGCCGAGCGGTTAAAAGCTGAACAAGAACGACTCGCGGAAGAAGTGCAACGAGCGAAAGCCATTCTAGACGAAGCTCAGCGGATCAAAGAAGAGATCACCAAGGACAAGGAGGTTGCCGAAGCGCTTGCCGAACAAAGACATCTAGAACAAGAAGCTAAATTCGAAGAATTACAGCGCAGTGCCCAGCAGCGAATGCGCGAGGAAGAAAGGAAGCTTGCCGAAAGTTATGCATGGCAAGCCGAAGAACTCAAACGCTTGCAAGCGATGAAAGATGCCGCCGAATCGGAGCTTCGCCAAGAACGCGAACTCCTCAAAAAGGAAGCTTCCGAAGCTAAAACTCGCTTGATGGAGGCTAAACGGATCCAGCACGAGGTCGAGCAGACTCGAATCCAAAGCTCATTGGAAGCAGAAGAGCGCCAACTGCGACAAGTCGAACTCGAGCGAAAACTGCGCGACGAAGTACAAGAACAAATAGCATCAGAAAGGCACAAGATCGAAGCAGAATTCGCGCGCAATGCTGAAGAATTGGACCGTGCGCGGCGCGAAAAAGGGGCGGCTGAAGCCGCGCGAATCGCGGCTGCAGAAGAAGCTGAGCGAATAATTCAAGAATATAAAGAAACGCACGAAGTGCTACGCAGACGCGAAGAAGAAAAACTTCTCGCAGAAAGACAGCGTTTAGAGTCGGACTCCGCAGAACTTCGACTTGCGCTGGAGGAGTCGCGACGAGAGAAGGAGCAGGCGCTCTCGCTACAGGGGCAAGCAGAGCAAAAAATCACGGAATTGGAGAAAATTAATGCGGCCGGCGCAGAAGCTGACAAGGTTGCAAAAGATATTGCGGCGTTAGAAGAGGAGGCGAAGGAAGCGCGAGAAACCGCGGATGCCGCAGAAGAAGCTCAACGCAAGGCGCAGGCGGCCACGGATGCAAATCTTAAGTTCATTAAGCAAAATCAGAGCGAAGAGGACCAAAGCCGTGATCGCTTCGAAGACGAAATCGCTAGCTGGCTGACAGAGCAAGAAGCGTATGAATCTAGCGACTTGCAGCAGCAGATTTTAGCCAACCAGAAAGCGCATCTGGAACGTATTAAGGAACGCGCGCAAGTTGCCCGCGCTGCGGCTAAGGACCACGATCAGTCTCTTATCGAGGAATTAGCTAGTCGATTACGGGAAGACGAATCCTTGTAAGCACTGACTCTTCATCGCGTCACAAATGCCGGTCGCCTAATTTATTGATGTAGCTGGGAGCTGGAAAATATAGCTGCCGTCCGGGTGTTCGATGCGTATGCATTCGACATTTGAAGAGTGCAACGTTATTTCGCCTCGACGCCTATCATTCCCATTACTACAAAATTCAAAAAAATATATGCGTCGAATCGTTAGACCTTGTCGAATCAGCGCGAGCGATTGTGTGTGTAGAACAACGCTGTCGTCGAGCAGCTGGACGTTAATATCCTTGCACACGGCCTTGCTAACTTCGATTGTTCGCTCGTAGGCCGCGCGGCCGGAATACCAATAATATGCGGCGCCACTGAGTAGTAGTATTAAACCAACCCCTTCGCTCATCTGTGCGGGTTTTCCGGGATTACTCGCCGCTGGAAGCGGAGAAAGCTATGACGCGAGTATCCGCGGCCTCATAGTGGATTTCTATTGGGCGGCAGCAAACCTCGCAATCTTCTATGTAATCTTGCTCTTCAATTGATAAATCAAGAATGACTGTTATCGATTCGCCGCAATACGGGCAGCTGAATTTTTGCTCGTGCAAGATGTTCGACTTCATTCAATCGCGAAAATTAGTAAACTGAAAAGGCAAATCGAACTGTGCCTTCTTTAGCGACGATATCGCGCCCTGCAGATCATCGCGGTTTTTACCTGTAATTCGGACTTGTTCTTGCTGAACCTGTGTCTGGACTTTCAGTTTTAATTCTTTAACTAGTTTCACTACTTTCCGTGCAGTGTCTTTATCTATTCCATGTTTCGCGACGACGAGTTGCTTAGCAGCGTTAATTGACTTTTCTACGTCACCGATATCAAGGCAATCGATGTCAATACCTCTTTTGGTTAGCTTCCCCTGTAGGACGTCCAGAATCTGATGAATATGAAATTCGGCGTCTGCGACGATAGTCAGTTCGCGTTCTTTCTGTTCCACTTTGGCGTTCGCGCCTTTTAGATCAAATCGGTTCCCTACCTCCCTGTTCGTTTGATCGACTGCATTTGTAAGTTCGTGTAAGTCGACTTCTGAAACAACGTCGAAAGAGGGCATGAGGTATCTCCAACTACTCTTGAAATTTAAATTCGGATATCAGCTAAAACCGACTGTGGCTCAAATTATCTCCGAAATCAGGTTCCCTGTAACGAGCTCGTTCGCTTGATTGGCCATATCGTCTAACGGTTCATGCGAACGGCAAAGGCCAGTTGATTCGATGGATCGCCCGACGTCAATTCCAAATGTGCAGTCGGTTAGAAATGTTGCGATTCAAGGACCGGCATTGCGCTCGGCAATGCTAACTCGACGGATTCGCGATAGCTGAGGCTAGCGGCTCGTGGTAGTATGCTTGCGGGTGGCGCCACCCGCAACGCTCCGAACCGACTGCCGGTTTTCGAGGCGTCGTTCGTCGGTAACCTATTGGTCATGGCCCATTAGGT
The DNA here is from genome assembly GCA_047611805.1 of Gammaproteobacteria bacterium. Taxonomy (GTDB): domain Bacteria; phylum Pseudomonadota; class Gammaproteobacteria; genus UBA11873. The sequence goes on along the minus strand of JBLFWX010000025.1, from coordinate 13,709 downwards.
CGGACATGGATACCGCGCCGCCAGTGACGAAAGACTCATGAACAATCCCCCGACTTTAGTAGCTCAATTTGTTTCTTGAAATCTCATCATTTTTGACCACCTGGAGAACGCGTGAGCGCGGAGGGTGGCTACAACTTCGTAACGCAATTTTGTCATTTTCAGTTAAATTCGCCGCGTCCGATCCGCGGCGTCTGTTTGAACGAATTTCCTGTGAACCGCCGACAAACAAAGTGGTCGATGCACCGTACTCGGTAAAAATTCACGAATCGATCATGGAGATTGATCCCTCGATTTGGGATTCAATTATTGGGACCAATAGCTTAGTTCGGTCGCATGCATATTTAGCGGCGATTGAGTCATCTGCTATCAACGATTGTAAGCATTTCTATCCAGTCATAAGTAACGCGTCAGGGATTGTCGTCGCTCACGCGTCTGTCTACACAATCACTACTGACTTCGCGCAACTACTACCTTCCTCGCTGCGTTCGGTTTGCCGCATCGTGCGCCGCAGATGGACAAGATTTCTCCAAATCAAGATCACAGAATGCGCATCACCATTATCTGCGAGCCATGGGATCTCATTTTCAGCCGATGAAGCCCAGATAATGCTGATTGGTGAAATATCCTCGGCAATAGAAGCGGTCGCTCGGTCCGAGAACAGTCCGCTTATTGTCATAAGGGACTTTCTGACTTCCGAGCGAGAGCGGTTTGATGGGTTGCTTGCTACGGGCTACAACTTAGTATCGAACATGCCGTTGGCAAGAATTCGGATACGCTGGCGGAGTTATGACGAATATTTAGCAAGCATGCGCGCGCGATACCGTAAAGACGTTAAGCGCCGTCTCATTAGCGCCGATCGGCGTGGACAAAAGGTTACCACCATAGCGTCGTTTGGATGTGATGCCGCGTTGTGGGTCAGGCAAGTTCGCACGGTTTTTGAGCAGACGAAGGGATTTAAGCGAGAGGTTATATCCAGTGACTACTACGAACACATGGATCGTAAGCTGGGTGATAAGAGTGTCCTCGTTGCGGCGGAGCGGGATGGTCGATTCGTCGCTCATGGAATGGTATTGCACGATGATACTTCCACGATTGCTACGTATTTTGGCCGAGACCCGGGCGCAGCAAGTCAGGAGTGGTTTCAATTGGTTAATGAAGTGATCCGCATAGGGATTGATAAAGAAAGTGAGTTTATCAACCTTGGCCTCGGCTCTTATGATGCTAAGACGAATGTCGGCGCAGACATTGAACCGTTATATGTTTACAGCAAAAGTACATTCGTCGTCGTGAACTGGTTAATGCGAATCTTCCGCGGAACAATGGAATATCCAATTAACGACAAGAAGCGGGTATTTCACGACTAAGCAGGTAATTCGATTTGCTGTTCTTGTCGAAATTGGAGCGCGGCAAGTTTCGCGTAAAGCCCGCCTTTAGAAAGTAATTCCGCGTGCCGCCCAGTCGTGATGATTCGCCCGTGATCCATTACGACAATTCGATCCGAATTCAAGATCGTAGATAGCCTATGTGCGATGATTATCGTGGTGCAATTAGTCATCAATTTATCGAGAGCATCTTGGACCAGTTTTTCGCTTGCTGCATCGAGCGCGCTGGTCGCCTCATCTAACAACAGAATGGACGGTCTTCTTAATATGGCTCGAGCAATAGCAATACGTTGCTTTTGCCCCCCAGACAATCGAATGCCCCGTTCACCGACGAAAGTGTCGTAGCCATCCGGTAGTCGGGTAATAAATTCGTCCGCGCCTGCCGAAACTGCCGCCGCAATCACTTCACTATCGGTTGCGTCCGATTTCCCATAGCGAATGTTTTCAAGAACGTTGTCAGCGAACAGCACAGTATCCTGTGGCACCATACCCACCCGATTCCGCACGTCGAACGGAGCAGCGTTTCGAATATCCACGTCATCAACTTTAACGGTACCTGTTGTCGGTTGGTAGAAATCTAACACCAGTTGGAATACGGTGCTCTTACCAGCGCCTGATGGCCCGACCAATGCGATCGTCTCGCCACTACGTACATCCAATGAGAATTCACGTAGAGCCGATTGTGTCGGACGCGACGGATAATTGAACGTCACGTTATCAAACGTTACGGTACCGGATGACGGTATTGGCAGTGATACTACGTGAACCGGGCGAGTGATCCGCGGTTCTGTGTGCAGCAACTCTGTTAAACGTTCAGTCGCGCCGGCTGCCTGAAGGAGTGAACCCCAAATCTCTGTAAGACCTGCAGTTGAGCTCCCGACAATAATTGCGTAGAAAAGAAATTGTCCAAGTTCTCCTCCGGTAATGTGGCCGCTCACAACATTCTGAGCACCGACCCATAGGACGGTTACGATCCCGCAAAAAATTATGAGTATTGCGTAAACCGTCATCAGCGCTCGCGTTTTGATTCTACGTAACGCGGTCTCGAATGAATGCTCTATGGCGTCGTCGTATCGACGACCATGGAGTTTTTCTAGCGTAAACGCCTGTACAACCTGGATTGCATTGAGTACTTCGGCGGCTAAGGCACTGGTGTCTGCGATTCGATCTTGCGTATCGCGTGAGAGGGTTCGGATCTTGCGTCCGACTAAGACTATTGGGAATACGATTATCGGCACAAGTAGGACAATCATTGCTGTCAGCTTCGCGCTCGTGATGGTCAGCATGATCAAACCGCCGATCAGGATGACGAAGCTTCGTAGTGCTATAGACAGGCTACTGCCGACGACTGTCTGGATTAGGGTCGTGTCTGCGGTCAGTCGAGAAAGTACTTCTCCGGTTCGCGTTACTTCGAAAAATGTCGGTGTCATTTTTAGAACATGTTTGAATACCGCAGAGCGTAAATCCGCCACGATCCGCTCGCCGATCCAGGAGACTAAGTAGAACCTTGTGGCGGAGAATACTGCCATCGTTATCGCTAGGCCGAATAATATGAAAAAATATTGATCGACAGATGAAGCTTGACTCGAAGAAAATCCGGCATCAATGAGATGCCGGATAGCCACCGGCATCCCGAGCGTTGATGCCGCAGCGACAAGTAAGGTGACAAAGGCGAAGATGATCCTAGTCCGATAGGGCCTAGCGAATGGGGCGAGGCTGTGAATCGCCTGTAAATTCCCCGTCCGTTGCGCTCCTAGGCCGCCGGCATCGACCGCGGTTCTTATTAGGGTGTTAGATACCATTTAACGGTTCGAATTTCCTTTGCGCAGTTGAGTTACGGCTGGCGCTACGCATTTTTTATTGTCAGCCCGCCGTCGACAGGCAGCACCGCACCAGTCATGTAGGATGACGCGGGAAGGGCGAAATTCAAGGTCCCGTGGGCGACTTCTTCCGGATCACCGTAGCGTTTGAGCGCTACCCTTCTACGGGCGAATTCCGCTTTGGCGTCATCGGGAATCGTTGCGGTCATGGCGGTTAAGATCGGTCCGGGGCAGATACAGTTGACGGTTATTCCTTTAGAACCGAATTCGACGGCGAGGGACCGAGTCAATCCAATTACGCCGGTTTTGGCCGCCGTATATGGGCTCAAGCCTTTAGTAGCTCCTAGTCCTTCAGTCGAGGCGATGTTGATGATCCGTGCGGATGAGGATTTCTCCAACTCGGGTAAACAACACCGGATCATTTGAATCTGAGCCGTGAGTAGGACGGCTAAGGTCTTGTCCCACTTCACGTCGAAATCGTCGGCATCGACGCGAGTCTCGAGGGCAATACCCGCATTGTTTACTAGAATATCGATCCCTCCCCAGCGAGCCACGATGCCCAAGACAAGCGCTTGTCGACCTGGGGCATCGGTGACATCGAGCTGCCAACCATGGGCACTCCCGCCCGCGGAGACGATCTCGTCTACTACGATTTGAACCTTCGATAGATCAAGGTCCGTGACGGCGACGTGAGCGCCTTCGTCCGCGAACAGGTTCGCAGTCGCTCTACCCATTCCGCTCGCGGCACCGGTCACGATCACAATCTTTCCGGCGACACTGCGACTTAATTTACTCAAACGCGGCATTTTCTTCCCCTAACAATAGACGGACAAATGGGTCGCACGCCGCAACCGACGTTGACCGGTGTCCCGTGATTCGCACCTAATCTAGCTAGGTGAACAATTGGACCGCAGAAATTATAATCTCGAAATGGACCAAAACATTGATTCTTTGCGAAAATTACTCCGACCTTGCACGCGGATTACCGTGTTTACCGGTGCCGGTATCAGTACGGAGTCTGGGATCCCCGATTTCCGTAGCCCAAACGGTATTTGGTCCACGATGAAACCGATTCAATTCCAGGACTTTATTTCATCAGAAGAAATGCGCAAAGAGGCATGGCGAAGAAAGATAATCATTGATAAAGACATGAAGGACGCCACGCCAAACCTCGGCCATCGTGCAGTCGCAGCCCTAGTCAGGTCGGGGAAATGTCAGACTGTCATAACTCAAAATATTGACGGTTTGCATCAAGTTTCTGGGGTTCCGGCGGATAATATCGTGGAATTGCATGGCAACGGCACTTACGCTACTTGCTTGAGTTGCAACGCAAAATACGATTTAAAACCGATTTTGGGCGCTTTCTCCCGAAGCGAACAGTTACCCGTTTGTCCTCAATGTGGCGGCATCATTAAAACCGCAACAATATCGTTCGGGCAATCGATGCCAGTTGAGGAAATGGAGCGTGCTAAATGGGCGGCGCTGAATTGCGAATTGTTTTTAGTGCTGGGATCGTCGCTTGTTGTGTACCCGGCAGCAGCTTTTCCCGGCTTAGCGAAGCAGAACGGTGCTGCCCTTGTCATCATCAATCGCGAGCCAACAGATCAAGATCCTGTAGCCGATCTCGTGTTGCATCGAGAAATCGGCGAAACGTTGTCTAGTGCAATCGAAATTTGCTGAGTGGCAGGACGAAGGGTCCGCGTTACGCCAATATCGGAGATGCTGATAGACAATCTACGGTTGTGCCAGTGCCTGCGAAATAGACCCGTGATAATGGGCCAGAGCAGGTTCGTTCGTTCCAAAAGTGACATGTGTCTGAGCCCTCGAATGAAAGCCGACCTGGATAGTCTCACCAACCGGGAAATCCTCTTCCTGCACCACTTTCACCACTAAGTCTAAATTCTTTTTCCAATACTGCTGAGCCTTTTCAGTGACAGCCGGTTCAGGGGTGTAAAGATCGACTCTAACGACAGCGTGGTTGGGATCGTTCTTGTCAGGATATATATGCCAAAGTTCCACGTGGTCTAGTTGCCATACCAGAACGGTGTTCGGGAACAGGACGTAAATGCCAACGATATGCGGAAGAATATTCCAGGCGGAAGGATTGGAGTCCTTCAATTCGCTAATTGTTCGACGTGCACTAACGAGGCGAAAATTATCGCCCCAGGAGTCAAATGCGGAGATGTTGTCGTAAAAGATTGAACAAATTGTGTCTCTGTGGAGCACACAAAAATGATACGACTCGAGAAATGTATCGACGATCAATTTCCAATTCATCGCGCGCCGAATGATGCAACTGTCGAAATGATGGAAAGAGCCGAGATCATACGCTGCCAATTCCGTATTCAGACCTGAGAGCTTCGCGTATAAATCTTCGCTTTTCCCTGGCGTGGGACAAACCCACAACATGCCATTGCTTTCGACGACATACAGCCGAGTCAGTCCGTGGCTCTGTCGGTCCATCCCCTCAAACGATTGATCTTCCGGTCGACCTATTAGCTGCCCCTTCAAGTCATAGGTCCAAGCGTGATATGGACATATGAAAGAACGCGCATTTCCGCAATCTGTCGCAACCGCGGATCCGCGATGTCGACACACATTCATGAATCCGCGAACTATCCCGTCTGATCCTCTGGTGAGTAGTATCGGAACGCCTGATAAGGAATCGGTGAAGTAGCTCCCCGAGTTGGGCAGTCGAGCGCTCAGCCCGACACACAACAGGCTGTCGCGGAAAAAGCGCTGCTTTTCCGCGGCCGCTTGAACACTGCACGTGTACTCCGAGACGGGTTGGCGGTAGATTTCGGTGCCGAGTGCCGTCGTCTTCGATTCGATGTACTCGAATAATTGCTCGCCAAGTGCGATTTGTTCGCTTTGTAGCACCGTGACAAACCTCCATATGAATTCCCAACGATTATAACTCAGACCGCAACAGAGGATTCAGTTGAGATGCACTACTCAGAAAATCACTCTATTTCGACAGCCGCGACCTTGATTGATACCTCCGAGCATCGAGCTCAACAGTTTTTATGTAAAGTTGACGCTAATAATAGCGGATCAGCTGACCACCAAGATCCGGAGATAAACCACCAACGTGACTAGCCAGTACAAAGATGATTAAACCCGGTAGCCTCAAACCATTTATGCCTTTTACGGAATTGCCTCCGGAATACGTGATCATTGCGGCTAGCTTCGCAGAGCAGATTACTCTCGAGGACAAGGAAATACTGATTGATTCAAATTCAGAAGATACGAATGACTATTTTCTGTTGGACGGAAAATTGGCTAGTGAAGATGTGTACGGAGCAGTAACCGTCATTGAAAGCGGTGCTGTCGAGGCGGCGAAACCGCTGCCGCAGTTGCGACCCAGCGCCTATCGAATAGTTGCGCACAGCGGCGCGAGAGTAATTAAGGTTCCGCAAGAAGTAATCCGTCGCGTACGGGCTGAGGCCCCCGAAAAGGATCTCTCCATCGTGGATGATATTACGCTCGACGTTACGCAGACGCGCGAATTTTTTAACGACTTCAAAGAAGAATTGCAGATGAACCGTGTACGCCTACCGAGCCTTGCGCACAGCGCATCTAGGGTACACCGATTACTCGGCGGCGAAAAAGTAAGCGAGGCGGATTTGATAGCAGCAATTGCGATGGATCCGGCAATAAGCGCCAAGCTTCTCAAGATGGCGAACAGCACGTTGTTCAACTTGGAAGACAAAGTACAGCACTTGAGCGGTATTGTTTCGCGGCTTGGTGTTTACTCAACACGGGAAATTGCTGCGTGTTTCGCTTTTCGAGATGTGTATAAGAACTCGCCGCCAGAGTTAGTCAAGCTCTTGGAGGAGCAAGTTGTCGAGGCTCGTCAAGTATCTGCAATAGCAGAAGCGACCGCGGAGATTACTGGTAATTTCGATCCTCAGATTGCGGCAATGGGCGGGTTATTGCACAACGTTGGAGTGCTGCCTATATTCAGTTATTCCATGCAGAACGTGGCATATTCAATGAATCCAAAGCTGGTTATACGTGCGATCGAAAAGATTGCGCCAAAAGCGGGCGCGCTACTGGCTAAGAAGTGGCGGTTCAGTGAAGAAATCGTACAAAGCATCGAGCACTCGCATGATTGGTCGTATGAAAACAAAGACGGACCCGATTTGGTCAATATCGTCCTAATGGCAAAGTATCATTATTTCCTTAGCCGTTCGGGCATGAAGATGATCCCGAAAGCACGCGACGTACCATCAATCCGTGCCGCAACCCGCGGCAAGTTCGATCAGGATCTTAGTCTACAGATTCTTGGACGCGCGCGGGAACTCATAAAACGGGACGTGGCCTCCAAGCGTCACTAAATGATATGGCGAGCCGTGCTCGGGGAATACTCGGACGTGGCCAGAGGCTAGCCACGTCCGAGGTGAGCTGAGAGATTAAAACGTCGTCATTAGAAGGGTTTGATCTTGACCCAGTGCGTAGCGTCCTTGCGCGGATAACGCGTTATCGATGATAAGAAAATCTCCGGCTTTTAGTGCGATTTCCACCGTGCACGTTCTATGGGCCGCCATAATTTCATCGATATACGATTCCGGTATCGCAGCGCCGTCGCCAAACCGAGTTTGGAGTCCTGCCGGCGAATCTCTTTTAGAGAAAAGTTTTGCTAGCAACGATTGGGGTTTCGGTAGGAATCTTGAAGACGCGTTGAAGTGATGTACATGGTTAAACCATAACCGCTCCCCGGTACCAGAATGTGAGATGAACGCTGGTGCAATGTTCCAGACTTCAACAGTCCCGTCTCGACGCCAGGCGAAACTCAAATAGTTTTCACGACATTTTCGCTCGACTTCGGCCCGCAGTTCGGTTTTGAATATGTTTTGCCAAGAGTGAATTCGTTTCAAACGAGCGCCCGCGTGAACGCTCGAGTCGGGAATGTTCGGAAAAACCCGTAGGTAGGAGATCCCACGGTTTTCGAATTCGCCTACAAGGTTCTCGTCGAGTTGCTGATAAATCGAGTGAGTATTCGCAATGGTGACAAAAACGTCTGATTCCTCGCTCGAACAGAGACAAGACAGGATTTTCACAGCCGGGTAAACGCTGCAATCTGCGTATGCGTTATGCAGTTCTTGCGGGGACTCACTTGGCCAACAGTCATCCTCGAAAACGTTTTCAGAGAGCCCGGAAGGTGTAGGAACCAACCTGGACGCATCGAATGTTCGATCAGCACGTAATGCAGCCGATAGTCTTCCAAGTGATGTTGAGCTCGAGTTTGAAAACCCTCTGAGTAGCAGCGCTCCATGACGAGTCAGATTATCGTAAATCCATGGGCTGGCCGACTTTACAAATGTGACGAATTCACTCTCATTGATTCGTTTCCCGGATTTCGGCGACAACATAAGCGGCGCCGGACCGCCATCTGGTGTTGTTCGAAACAGCGGCTCCGTACAAATATCAGGAAAACCTATGCCCCTGCGAAGATGTGTAATCTTCGGCTTTTGCGGCTTGTCTGAAGCGCTTTTTTGCGCCGACAGTATGTAGCCCATGGTTCGTAGTTGGCGATCATCTAACGTTAGCGCCTGTTCGACCCAGTCATCAACAGATGCCGATAATTCTTCGCGATCCAAATTCGCGAATCGTGCTCGGTAACCCGCAGCGCTTTGTTCTGTCGAGTTTTCTATCCACTCATTGACTGCGTCCGTTCCCTTCCCTGTCTCGGCAAGCACATCGACCACCCCCATTTCATATAACATTTCGGCTGAATAGCGATTCGTGCTGCCAATAAGACGTCTCGCGCAATCCGCGTTGGTTCGTGCGGTCAAAAGCGCATAGCCGCCCATGCCAGGGAACATTCCAAAAAGAGCTTCGGGAAATCCGAACATCGCGCCTTTTTCGGCGATCAGTACATGGGAGGAAAGCGCGGCTTCGAATCCACCACCTTGCGCTTCTCCCTGGACCAGAGAAATCGACGTGATTTTGTCGCGAAAGCGATCACCGATGCGAACGTTCGTCCAAATGGAATCGAGGGCGGTCTGAGCATAACGCCGCAATGCGCTTCGGTCGGACTTGCCAATGAGATCGCGAAAGGTCTGAAGATCACCCCCCAAAGAGAAAATTCCGGGTCGATGCGATGCGATGATCCTGAAATCAATGCTAGGGCGAGCGCGACCTGGTGTCGCAATTAACGACGTTGAAGCCACCGCGTCGACACGGAGCAAATCTTGCATCAGCCCAAGCGAGACAAACGATGGCGCCCTGTGCGATAGATGAATCCAAAGTGCACGACGCGTCGAATCGTACGACAAGTCGAGGAACTCGGTGTTCGAGATAGCCTTTGACGGCAGCTCGTGAGACCGCGCATTTGGTGTTAAATCGCGCTCTCGAGCAATTACGGTTGACATAGAGTAGACCCTCCTACGGGTAAGTCGACTATCAGCATTTATAATTAGCTTGTAGCGATAACGACTTGCTTTAGCATCAGAGGCCTTAATTACTTTTTTTGGCCTAACTTTGGTGCTTGGACATCACGCCTCCGGGTCCTTGGATGCGCGGTTCTTTTTATATTTCAAGCAGTAACTACTGCTTTGGAATCAAACTACGGAAGATATCGAATTGCCCGCATCACCAATTTGGAGTAGTCAATTTAGATTTGTGATCCCCGTCACAAGAACGAAAAAGACAAAAATAATATAAAATTATTTTAAAACAGTAGTTTACTGGCTAAACGTAATCTAAACTTGGATGTGTCGAGTTCCACGCAAAGGCGTTAACATCGTGCTGTCAGCAATCCTAATATGGGACGTTTATGAATCTAGATCGTGTAGAAATACTTGCAGAAGTTCTTGAGAGCGTGGCTGAAACGCTAAATATACCGACCACGGACATCACGGAACTGACTCTGATCAGACAAGATTTGGAAGCGGATTCAATGGATATCGTGACCTTAATGGTGCTTTTGGATGACAAATTCGACGCCGAATTCAGCCCAGAAGACATCCCTCCCGAAGACGTGACCATAGGGTGGATCGTCGACCATATCATTCGAAAGTTCGAGAATTCGCCAACTTGACGGCGCGCGATAATCAGGTCGTAATTTCAGGGCTCGGGGTTGTTAGCGCACTTTCAAACCACCTAGAGGAATTCTGGCAGTCGTGCCTCGCCGGAAACACAGTGGTCGATTCCATCCCTGAGCAATGGAGGCATTATTACAAACCTAAGAGTGACATTTGGTCGCCCTTGGTCCTTCCAGACTACCCCAGCTACGGTCTTACTCGTGCCGACACTCTTCGTTTTGACCCCGTCGTCCTTAACGCAATCGTCGCCGCTGATGATGCATTAGTAGGTGCGGGAATAACTAAGACGAATTTCGACGAACGCGCGAAAACATTTCGGCTGCACGAGATCAATAGAGACAAAGTTGGCGTGTTCATGGGTACCGGACTTGGATGTATTTCATCGGCGTTTAACAATTACGTACCTCACCTACTCGGTGCGATGTCGAACGAGTTGATCGACAGCGAACATGCGGCGAATGATGAAGAGCACAATCCCATCAGCGAACTCCGTCAGAATCTAGCAACCCACCCGCGGGTCAGTCCGTTCGCTAGCTGCCAATCGATGGCGAATGCAATTGGAGCGATGCTTTCGATTCGGTACGGATCTCGCGGGGCAACCGAAACATTCGTTTCGGCTTGTGCCGCAGGCACAACTGCCATCGCGCGCGCCTATCGTGCTATCCAACACGGTGAAGTCGACCTCGCGATTGCGGGTGGCAGCGAGTACTACGGCGATCGAGCTGGAGGAGTGTTTATGGCCTTCGACAGACTTCAGACTTTGGTGCGAGAAGCCGATCAGCCGGACCGAGGGAATTGTCCCTTCGACGAGAATCGCTCTGGGTTTCTGTTTAGCCAAGGCGGTTGTGGAATCGTAGTATTGGAGTCGGAAGCCCACGCTAGGAGGCGCGGCGTAACCCCCATTGCACGAATTATCGGCATGAGTATTACATCCGATGCCTACTCGTTAGCCGCAATTTCGAAGGAAGACAACGCGATTGAACTCATGTTCGAGAATTTATTTTCAGATGGTGGTGTCGCCGCGAGCGACATCGGATATGTGAATGCACACGGTACGTCGACCTACCTAAATGATTTAATCGAATCTGAAATTATAGAGCGCGTATTTCCGAACAGGCCCTTTGTTAACAGCACGAAGTCGTTGCTCGGACACACAATCGGCGCCAGCGGTGCAATCGAATGCATCGTAGCGGCACTGTCCATTCGAGATGGTAAAATTCATCCGAGTAGAAATCTGCAGAATCCGATCGCAGATTTGAATTTTGCGACCCGGCTTTACAGCTCCGATATTGAATTCGCCGTGTCACACAGTTTCGGGTTTGGTGGTCACAACGCCGGATTGATCTTGCAGTCGATTCAAAACTGACAGCCTGGAACGTCAAGCGTAGGCTGCGCGAATACTTTCAGCAGTGGCGGTGAAAATCGTCAGAATTTCGTCGTGCAACTCAGCGTGCTCACGCTGAACAAAGGAAGACTCAAGCGTTTCGATAAACTGTGCTTTTTCGGCCAGAAAATCGGCGCCAATAACCAGACACGCCCCCGCGAATGCGTGCATCTCGTCCTTCGCGGTCTGAACTTTTTGAAGGTTGTTGCAGTCAATTAAGGTTGAAATATAGCCTGAACCGTCAGAGATGAAATCTTCGAAAAATGTCTTTCGCTCCTCACCGGCCATATACCCAATCAATTCTTCGATAATATTCAGATTAAGCAGTTCCTGAGAAGGGAGAATTCCAGTTTGTCCTTGTAGTTCATTGTCGGCAGGGGTAACTCGAGAATTGGTCATTAAATCGTCTTCAAAATAATTGTCTCCGCTTTCAAATTTATTTCTCGTCGCGATAGCGTCAATAACGTCTACTAATTGTTGCGGCGTGATCGGTTTTGTCACGAACGCATCGATTCCACTCGCACGTGCCTCTTGTCTCGCTTCGTTGCGCCCATCCGCAGTCATCATAATTAGTGGAATCCGATTCTTTGCCTCAAAGTGAGAAAAATTGTAAACCTTAGCGACTTCTATCCCGTCCCGATGAGGCATGTGCATATCCAAAATGGCGAGGTCAAAACTCCCTTCATGAAGTGCCTCAAGGGCCTCATTCCCATCATTCGCGATCGTACAGCGATGTCCTGCTTCTTCGAGTACCATCTGTGCTATCCGTTGATTCGTGGCGTTATCTTCAGCTACAAGGATGTGGAGACCTCGAATTTTTTGCGTAGAAGTTGTAACGGGTTCGCCGGAATCATGCCGAAGAGCGCTGATCATATTGAGCGTTCGACCGATTAGTTTAGTATCTCCAAGATCGGTCACAAATGCAGAATAGCCGGACGCGATCGCGGAAGACTTATATAATTCGTCCCCGCAGGCGTAAATCGGAATGTTGCGTTCTGGCAGGATTTTCTCTATTTCGCGTACAACGCCGCGAAGATTTTCTGCAAATCGATTTACATTTACAAAAATAGCTTCTGGATAGTGCTCCTGTTCGTTCGAGCCTTGGAACTCGCTAAGCGGTCCAGTTGTCGGGTATAACTTGATTCTTGTACCAAAGCGAACGAGCGCAGATTGCAATTCTTCGCCGTCACGATCGAACCCGATCCCGATGACAGAAAACGGAAACAACGGTGCGACGTCTTCTCGTTCACGCAACTTCTGTAATCTGACATTGATCGTGAATTTTGTCCCGACCCCTTCCGTAGATTGGACATCGATATTGCCGCCCATCAATCGGATATGCTCTTTCGCAAACGCAGTACCGAGTCCGGTTCCGCCATGCTTGCGAGTTGTTGGCGAATCCGATTGAACAAATGGCTCAAAGATGCTGGGGAGCGCGTGCTGAGGTATGCCTGGTCCAGTGTCGCTAACTTCGAATCGGACTGCGACGTCGTCCGCGGTCTCGTCGATAAACAGAACTCGGACCGCTACTTGCCCAGACTCCGTAAACTTTACTGCGTTTCCACAGAGATTTATTAGAACTTCCTGAAGCTGGTGCGGCGAACCTATTAACGAGTTATGGATTTCAGGATCGATATACACTTGGAGCGATAAGCCTTTTTTTAACGCTTGAGGCCACATTATGTTTGCGGTGTCGTTGACGACCGCGTGGAGATCCATAGGTTGCTGTTGGAGGTTCGTCGATTTCGATTCGAACTTGCTGATATCTAGCACTCTATTTATCAGCTCTAACAATGACTTCGATGACGTCGAAATTATTCTAATCATTTCCTTTTGCTTGGGAGATGCTGCCGTTCCACGTAGAAGATCAGACGTTGAAATAATCCCATGGAGAGGCGTCCGCAGCTCGTGACTCATCATGGCAACAAAATCACTCTTTGCTCGGTACGCGAGATCTTTTTCAGCAACGGCGTGCTGTAATTGGGTAATCAACCAACCGACGTAGATAGGAACAATAATTAAGCCGAACAACATTCCGCCAACAAGTCCCGGATTCGAATGCCAGAAAGGTGTG
>JBLFWX010000024.1:0-62072 GCA_047611805.1 Gammaproteobacteria bacterium | reverse complement strand
TGACAACCTCGTCCGCAATGGATTCGCGCGGACTTACACGGTCACCGCCCAACAAGGCAAGCAGCGCAATCACCACGGGCAGATTCATCGCGGTGATGACAGAGCGACTGTACTTGCAGAATTGTTGCAGTACGCAAGTTTTTTTATCAGGCGGGTGCCGCCTGGCTCAGTGCGGATAGAGCTGGGTGGTTAGCGGCCGTCGCACACGTTGCTTAACTAACAATCCTAGACCGACAATCAACACGGGTCACATGTTGTTTCTCTACGGTGTGTCGGTCGGTTTCATGCCTTTCCGGTGGGTGCAGGCGCTGACGAGCGCTGAGCTCTCCCGGCTAACTCTGACCCTGGCGCAACGCGCCAGCCGCGACCTCAAACGGCGGGGACTTTTGTAACCGAACGTAGGGAATTACTTCTCCGGGGCAGTCTAGGCAATTCACGATAGGGAATACGCAGAGTTGGAATGCCGAGGCGCGCCATCCGGGCCTTTTCACTACCGCCATGTAGTGAGTGTCTAGCGCGCGGGAGATTAAGCGAGAACGGTCTTGCTTGGTGGCATACAGATATCAAAAATAAAGGTGCCAAGTCCTGCCTTTTACCGTCAATGACGGCGTAGGGTCGTTATGCGACGGTCACGGTATAATTGTTCCCGGATTGAACGACCGTTGCCGGCGTAAGCAGCCGGTCTTAATCGTTTGGGTTTGATGGTCTGTCCAGCTACTTCAATCCGGCGGTCCTCTGCCGATACCTCACCGATCTGACTGGTCGTAATCCATCGATTACCACAGCTCACGGACAGGTCGGCAGGCGATAGTTGCTACTCAAATAGGTCCGTTCACTGCATATTTTTGCCTACCGTTCACTTCGCCCGAACATATTTAGCTGGCACCCTTGCGCCTTCTGATTGCGAGTGGCATCTTCTCGCTACTTATCGGTATGCCAGTGGCCTGCTGGACCTTCGCCGAAATACACTCAATCGGGTTAGAGCTAACAAGCCCGATCCGAACATCCAAATGGCGGCAGGAACAGGGACTACCGCAGTGTCCCTAAAAATTGATAACGCGTTTCCGGGCACCGGGCCTTGATCGAATACGGTGGGGCTATAGCCGGGTGTCGACAGCGAAAAAGTTCCATGAAACGAATTGCTCCAGTTGCTTAGTCCTTGAGTGGTGAGGCCGTTATTCACACTGAGAGCCGCAAGCGTCGGCGAAAGAAACGGTGAATTGTCTCTGCCGTTGCCGGTGCTTCCCTGCAGCTCATCGCGTAAAAACGAGTCTTGATCCAACCACCAGAACGAACCCGGAAATTCACCGTCGTAGAACGAGACGACGTTGAGTGCCGTACCCGCCGCAGCCCAATCTATTGCATTTACAACGTAGCCGAGCGCGCCGTCCCATGCGGCATCTGAAGCCGGTAGCGGATTGCCTGGATTCCCGGTATCCCCGCGGACGGCGTGAAAATCGGCGTCGCTGCCGCTAATAAATGTTCTGGTTCCTCGTGCTGCTTCAATTGCGGCTCGATTGCCGAGTATTCCGGAATAGTCCGGCACTGCCAATGCTGACGGCATTGACGCCGGACCCGTTCGAAATGCTTCGCCTGAGTGGACGACTAGGACATCGAACCCGGAAAAATTTGGCGCAGAGTCGCCCGGTCCGTAGAACGTGAGATTCCAGTCATTGCTTGCGCCGAGTGCGTAACTACTGGCGCTCGCGGCGATCGTCGAGACGGTTGATTTATATTCGGACGTGTCGTCGGCATAGGAATACCAAAGAACGTCTAGCGCGGATGCCGAAACAGAACTTGCGAAACTAAGCAATGTGGTCGCAGTCAGACTGGCGATCGAGCACATCACGCTGGCGCGCAATCGGTGGTATTCAGTAACTAGCGATCGTCGGTTGATCATGGGAGTGGCCTTGGTCTATCTGAGTGAAATTGTGAAATTGCAGTAGCGTCGTTTAGACATAGTTTTTGCGTTGGCCGGGTAGCTTGTATGACCGAAGCCGGCAACCCTATTTGCGGGGCCGATCCGCAGATCAGGTTAACCTGTCCCAGATGCCGGATACGGCAGTTCAAATTCCCGCGAGCCCGGCCTGACCCGGGGGCCACGAAAGCGAACTTGGGCGCCAGTAGCGCTGCCAATTTATCGATATTCATCGTCAAAATTTCTGGCGTGATCTGGGTTTCCCCACTAATACTGGGCAAAATCTATGCCCAATCGGTCAATCCATATTCTTCAATGGCTTAGCACCTGCGGGAGGATCTGGATGTAATATTCAATAAGAATATCAGAGGATTTCGATGCAATCGGATTGTAAAGAATCTTGACAAACGCCCTCCGATTCCTAGCTTTGACGCACGAATTGTCGGCCCAACACTACGCCAACGCGACCACAGGAGATCGACCAAAGGAGACCGACGTATTTGCCAAGAATATTGAATGTCCACACGAATCTGCAGTGTCCCTATTTATTATCGATATTCGATGAAGTGCGTGTATTCGGGAATGCAAATTGGATATATTGGCCATCCTGGCGATCGCGGATGGTGTTATCAACGCGGTTGTATTTCATGAACGAGGTGCGGCACCCAAAGATGCCGCAAACTTTAGCCAAGCCAGACGCTTAGCTTGAGTCTCAACTCCGTCGCAGTTGGGCGACTAGCTTAACGGCAGCACTATCGACGGGAAGCCCACAAAGACGCTGAGCGTTCAGGCGATTCGGTGCGGCATTCATCTTTTTTTGTAATCAGCGATTGAAGTAGGAAGCACAATGAATTGGAACGTGTATCTCTCCGGCGAAATCCACACGGATTGGCGGCAACAAATTTTTGACGGCGCAAAGGAATTGGATTTACCGATCCTTTTTTCATCTGCCGTTACTAACCACGAGGCTAGCGACGCAGCGGGTGACATTCTAGGAGCTGAGGCGAGTAACTATTGGCGCGATCATAAATCATCGAAGGTTAACGGCATCCGCACGCGAAGCCTGTTAGATAAATGTGATGTTGCCGTGGTGCGATTTGGGGATAAATTCAAACAGTGGAACGCAGCATTCGACGCCGGCTATTGCGCAGCTATCGGTAAGCCTTACATCACGTTGCATGACGAAGATATCATTCACCCTTTGAAAGAAGTCGACGCGTCCGCAATGGCTTGGGCGCAAACTCCAATGCAGGTCGTTGAGATACTGAAGTATGTAACGAAATCTAAATGATACGGCCTGACGCGTCGGTTCTGCGGACTCGTTACGGCCGGATTCTCGATCTTCCGTTGTCCTGGTTCGACCGGCGAGCAATGCCGTCGATTACCCCGGGGTCCATACGTACGTGCTGTTTCGTTCGCACCAACAAGTGCTCGAGAAAGGGCCTTCGAAGGGCCGTTAGAATCTGACTAGATCGCGGAAATGGTCGGTGGATCACCGGGACCACCACTCACTATCGAACCAGTTGTCGGCTGAATTACTCCACCACCCATTCCGAATTTCACGATGAAATACGTATATTTCCTTCGGGGCCTTTGCAACTTAATGATGTGATGGGCTTCTACGTTCCCTGTCGCGTCCGTCTCACCATAAAAATCTCACGCTCCGAGAAACAGCTTTCAGCGAGTCATTGCGGTTGGCAGGAGCGTACCCTAGCTGAGCGTCGCTTCGGTATTGCTGTGGGCTAGCAAGCTCTCGGGACGTCGAGGACCATCTATTTACTTTAGAAGGCTCGAAGGATGTGAAGTTAGGGCAGGCTATTAGGCATCAACGCGAATTTAATTTACTGTCCCCGACAAACACTGATCCCCTTGTCGCGTTCACCACTGAGAATGCTTGTACTTCGATGCCCAATCGACGCCTTGCCAGGTTGTTGTCGAAACAGGTCGGACGAAAAGCAACCAACGCGGTTCGTTGATCGTCGGTTGTAGGTAGTCCGGGCCGTGCTCGCCGAGATAGCGAATGGACATTCTCTTGCCGATCTCAACCCAGCGCCCACCGACATTGGGTTCTTCTACAATTTCTGCTTCGCCTTTCACCATTACTTTGCGCATCCCGGGATCGTCAATGCATAAGGACACGCGTTTATCGCGTTTGATGTATTCGGCCCAACGCGATCTTGCGCGAGGAATGATGTAGTAACCCCCATCGCTGTATTCGTACCAAACGGGAATGACATAGGGCCATCCGTCGTCGTCGAGCACGGCGAGGCGGCCGAGCTGCCCTTCGTTTAGAAAGTCGATCATTTCTTGTTCGGATAGGCGGCCAATCTTGCCGCGCCAGCTTTCCTCGTTTTGATCGCTCATCGCGATAATCTCGAATTGTCTATTATCATCCGTACTGTCGCTCAAAATACCGTCTCGTTTGCGGGTCCGTGGTGCTTCGATTTTGATGCGCTACGGGGATCGGGTGATATACTGCGGGAACTCAGACTGTTCGTTTAGGGGTGCGAAAACATCCAGGCCTTTGGGTTCTGCGCTATCTCGGCCCAGGCTGTCGCTGTGTTGCCTAACGCTTTTGGCTCTTCAACGCCGTAGCGGTGAAGCTTCCACTGCCCATCGATATGCTGTAGGTCCGAGTCGTTTTCAAGCAGCAACCAGGTAGGACCTTCCTTCCATTGAATCGGAACCATTTCGAGGGCGTGGAAATGCGCTGTTCCCGCCTCGAGGTCAAGGTCTACCTCTTGATGGAGGTATTGATGTACCGCCCAGCTAATGTCCCCAGCAAACTTAGAAAAGTCTTCTATCAGTTGTGTTTTGTCAGGTCCCCAATTGCCGAACATCGTGACAATAAAGCCATCTGCCGTCATCAGTTCATTTGCGAGGAATTCGAAATCCGCGCGATCTTTGGTCAATTCACATCGATCCATCCAGCGTCCAATTCTCGCCATGGCGCGTTTTACGTTCTCTGTTTCTTCGAGCTTTTCGATGCGACGTTCTAGTTCTTCGATGGTAGTCATGACTTCTACTCCTCGGGGTTAAACTAAATCAATAATTCAAAGAATATAATTTTCGGACTGCTTCTCCCTAGTTTAGTCAGCAATAGGTTTAGACGCTGCGTGTGAACCCACTTAAACTCAATTTGGGATCGCCTCTGAGAACAGGAAAATGTGGTGTGAACGGAGCGCTAAGCGAGACCGCCGTATCGTTATCCCACGGCTGCGCCGGTGTTGAAAAATTGTGCAAAGCAGTCAAGTCAAGTCAAGTCAAGTCAAGTGGCTAAATCACAAGGCATCACTGGCTGCTCAATCGAATGCACGACAAGTTCACCGCTAAACCTTAGCGATTCCGGTGGTCGCGCTCACCAGGGTTTTTGGGATGCGCATAGGGATGCGGTCTTTCCGTCGCAATCTCAAAGGGTATTTGAGCGATGCGCTCAAGGCAGGCCTGCCATTCGGTGAGTATCTTGTCCTCACCAGCATAGTTAAATGGATCTTGCAGTCGTTGTTCGAGTTCACCGCCTGGTTCAGGGCGATTTTGGAGTAACCAATCGACCGTGAGTCCTAGCGCCTCGACAGTGGGGCGAACGTCCCGGTAGTCCAGCTCTTGTTGAATTTTACTGATGTCCATCAAGCGGTGATGGGTGGTGAGCTCGGTTGTGTAGGGTCGAGCAGGTAGAGCGATCTCATAGGGCATGTTGATGCATTCGATTTCTTGACCCATGTGTTGCGAAATGATTTCGACGATCTGTTTGAACGTGAACTGCTGTTCGTCACCGCAATTGTAGATTTTCCCAGCCGACGCCTCTGGTTTATCGACTGCGAGTAGTACGCAGTACGCGAGGTTTTCGGCATAGCCCCGGGTCGTTAAATTTATTCCGCCGTCGGCGACGACAATGCTGGGACGCTGATCCACAATGCGGCGAATGATCGACCACTCACTCGGGATTAACTGGCGAGGACCGTACACGTAGGGATAACGGAAATGCGTCGCATTCGGATCGAAGTCCAACACGGTCTGCTCGGTTTGTGCAATCAAATAGGAAAACCGATGTTCAGCTTCGACTTGCACGACCGGCGCCGATTCAGGAACGGGGCTCGCTAGGCCGACGGGAAATAGTAAATCTGGGGTGAGATAGCCGCGGTAACTCGCAACACCGCCGACGCTGACAAAGCGTCCAACTTTGCCGGCTAGGGCTTGTGCGAGTAATCGCACCCGGCCGTATGTGACCACAGCGACATCGAAAGTACGCCCATTGAGAGAGTCTTCGATCGTTTCGAGAAAGTGCGGATCGCCGTGAATATGTTCGACATCTGGCCCGATCTCGGGGATTTCATGCGCGCCGCGATGAAAAATTGTGACGTCGTAGCCGCGGGCTTGAAGGCCATTAACAATGTAGGGACCGGTAGGTCCTGTTCCACCTACGACCAACGCTTTCATAATATCTCCATTGCTTAAAGTACGATTTTCTAGCTGCGGGAGGCGGTATGATATCGCGAAAATTGCCCGCAGCACTTTACGCTGAAAAGACAGACCGACTATTATCACGACGCACAATGCACTTCGGGCTCATCGTTCGTTTAGTGCTGAGCTGCTTTAACCTCAACTAGGAGCCGTTTTATGCGCGTTATTGATTATCCGAAGGACATGAAGAATCACATTGGTGAGGAGTTCGGCGTCTCCGAATGGGTAGATGTTGATCAGGCGATGATCGATAAATTCGCCGAGGCGACAGGGGATCATCAATGGATCCACGTTGATCCAGAGCGTGCGAAAAACGAAATGCCGGGTGGTAAAACCATTGCACACGGTTTCCTCACATTATCGCTACTGCCCCGCTTAGGCGCGACAATTTGGTCGATCAAAAATCGCAGTCGTGGTGTTAACTACGGCTTGAATAAGATGCGTTTCACTGCCCCGGTGCCGGTTGGCGCTAGGGTCCGCTTGACGCAGAAACTCCTCAATGCAGAAGACGTAAAAAACGATGGGATCCGGCTAACGTTCGAAAATGTCATTGAGATTGAAGGCGAAGCGCGGCCGGCGCTCATCGCTGAAGCGCTGAGTATCGCGTATCCATAGGTCAGTAATTCACTGTCCGAGATTTACCGATCTAGTGAACAATAATTCGTTCTCGCTACTTTAAAAGGAAATCGAGCATGGCAACGTACTTGTTAGCCGTTATTGACGTGAAAGATGTGGCCCGTTATGACAGTGAGTATATTTCTGGAGTGGGCCCGCTGATCAAAAAGCATGGCGGTCGCTTGCTCGTCGCTAGCGACAATGTCGATGTGCGCGAAGGACAGTGGCCGGCGGGGAGAGTGATTGTGGTTGAATTTCCGGACGCAGCCGCAGCCAGTGCCTGGTACTCGGATCCAGACTATCAGCCGTTACTGAAAATCCGTTTCGAGTCGAGCGACGGGATCCTTGGATTTATCGACGGGGTCTGAGTGCCACCCTGGCAGATTTAGCGTGAGCTTCGAGCCGGTAATCGATCGAACGACTACCGGCCGGAGGATTTTTCCGAGTAGACAGCTTCTACAGAGGATAACCGACCGGTTCGCCATTCTCTAGGAATTCAATATATTCCGTGACACCAATACCTTTGAGACCGTCCCACGTCCACTCAGTGAGTCCTTCAGCGATGCGCGACTTCAATACTTCATCGCCTACTTTACGACGATTGCTTAATGGGGCGAGTTGAATCACGCGACCTTCCATGAGCGCATTTCTTTGCGCCGTGCGAACGCCAAGATGGATAGTTTTAGGATCCTTCTCAGCCGTCCACTCCGTAATAATGTCCATGTCAGTAATTTCTTCGTATTGATCGTCGATTTGTAATACCCCGTGGCGCCGCGTAACACCGTCGCGACCCGTGATTTTGAGCAGCATCATGGAGCGGTCGGGGCCGAAGTTCGCGATCAGTAATCGATAAAAATAAATGTTCGTCCAATAGCGCGGACCCCAAGAATGATCGCGCCAGCCGAAGCTGTCGAGATCCCATTTTTCGCCCCCCACTTCAAAATGCGCAACAGTGCGGGTGTGCTGAAAAAAGTGTCCGAACGAAAAGTCACGACCGTACATTGTCTCTTGCGAGTCGGTTAATGGCTCTCCGCCGTGAACTGGGGACACGCCAGTTAGTTTGAAACTCGCTTTGCCGGGGAGTCGTTCGGCTTGCGTAAACAGTTTTTTCGGATCGCGAAGTAAATTCGGATCGTCCAGCACCATTAGCTCACCTTCAAAATGCATGGAGACTTTTTTAAGTGGTTCGTGGACTTCGTAGCGCATACCGCCTGCGGCGAATCCGTCGTTGTGTGAAATGTCCGGGCGTTGAAATTGGCACGCGATGCGCCCGTCGGGTAGATACAGGCAGACCTGGGCTTCTGCGTGGCCCTCGTTAATCCGATTGCCCATGCGCATCCAACCGCCAAATCGGCGTTCGGGTTCAAATCCGTTGACATAAACCGACTCGTTGAAGTTGATCGAGTCGGTCGGTTGGTGCGTTTTTTCGTCTTCGGCTGTTAACTTATAGTGACTCATGCGTGCCTCGTTGTTATCGGTTTTGTCTAAATGCTGAGATGGAATATGAGAATTCGGGTCATTTTGTCACGCTTGGGACTAGACGACCATTGCATGAAATCTCGGGATTAAATTCGCGGTATCGCGGAGCGTTGAGCGTCCCCTAGCGTCCTGTGAATACGGCAGGGCGTTTCTCCAAGAACGCCCGGGGTCCTTCAATGGCATCTTCGGTCTTGGCCAGCTCAACTAGATGTTTTGCTTCAAGCGCTAGAGATTGGGCTTCAGTGAGATCCCGCGATTGACGCAATACGTCGCGCGCCGCACGCACCGCGAGTGGGGGATTTGCTGCCACCGCATTCGCAAGTTCTATGGCGCTGCTAAGAACTCGATCTGCCGCTACCACTCGATTTAGCAGGCCGCCATCGAATGCCGTTTCAGCACTGATATTGTTGCTGGTGAGAAGAATTTCTGCGGCGAGTGCAGGACTCATCTTGTCTCGAATTGTTGCCGTGCCGCCCATTCCCGGGATCAGGCCTAGCTTAACTTCGGATAGGCCAAGCTTGGCGCCGCTTGCGGCGACACGCAAGTCGCCAGCTAGTAGTAATTCCATGCCGCCGGCAATGGCGTGACCGTTGGCGGCCACAACTAATGGCTTACCCAGATCGAAATCTCGTAGCATCGCCTTATGCGCTAGGGTCCAGTCATTGGCCAGTGCTTCGTCCCATTCATTTTCTGGCTTACGCGTCCCATTGAGGATCGTAATGCTGAGTGCAAGATCAAATCCCGCGCAAAATGTCGAGCCAGGCGCGCCAGTAAGCACGACTGCGCGGATGGAATCGTCGAGTTTAATCGCGTCCCACGTTTGCGCGAGTCGGCCTAGCAGCTCCGGACTTAGGGCATTTCTTGCTTGTGGGCGATTAAGGGTGACAATAGTTATGCGATCGTCTTTTTCAACACTGAGCACCGACACGCGCGTCTCCTTTATGAATTTGGACAGGGGGCTATGATGCTCGTATTGGAGCGGACTAAGTTCCGATTGTCTACAGCGCAAGCCTATTTTTTGGTTTGCAGCTTGGCCTTCCGTCCTATCCAAGACGTTATAGTTGGCCTGCAATAATCTCATGTTGGAAAGATCTGCGGTGACACAAGGCTTACTTTTTGAAGAACCGAATGGTGATGTTCGACGGATCGCGATTTTGGATGCGGAACTCACCTATTACCGGCAAGCATTTTCGCTAGATGAGTCGACGCAATTTACGCGCGATTTAATGGCGAACACGCCGTGGCGCCAAGATGAAATCAAGATCCATGGGCGAGCGATACCGCTGCCAAGGTTGCAAGCATGGTATTCGGACGAGGGCGCAGCATTAAGTTACTCCGGCATGCACGTTGAAGCGCTTCGGTGGACGGATGAACTCAAATCGATTGGCCAAAGGATTAAAGCATTAAGCGGCTTGGAATTTAACGGTGTCTTATTGAATTGCTACCGCGATGGACACGATCACGTCGGCTGGCACAGCGACGACGAATCCGAGTTCGGTCCGAATCCAATCATCGCTTCAGTGAGCTTCGGCGCGGCACGAGATTTTATTTTGAAACATCGTTTTCGACGAGACGAGAAGCCCGTAAAAATTTTGCTCGAAGCAGGGTCGCTGCTCGTGATGGGCCGCAATGTGCAGACGCATTGGCAGCACCAACTACCGAAGCGCAAACGGATCGCCGAGCCGCGGCTGAATCTAACATTTCGCAATATCTGCCCTGCGATCTAATAGGCACAGTATGCGCATCGCCTGAAACGAAGAAACAAACACGATAGAAAAGGACATATTTAGATGGCAAGAGTTGCAATGGTGAAACCCGAGACGCTGAACGATCCCGCGATCCGTGAAATCTTCGAATGGGTAACACAAGTCGAAAGCGCTGTGCCTAATCATTTCTACGTCGAAATGAATTTTCCAGAGTTTTTGAAAGCGAAACTCGGCGCCACACAAATATTGTGGCAGATGGGAGAGTTATCGCTTCCGGAGATTCAACACGTTGGCATTCTCGTCTCGCAAGCTAACGGATGTCCGTACTGTACAGCGGCGTTTTGTACGATTCTGAATTATGGTCTCGGTACGGCTGAGGACTATGTCCAACGACTGGTCGCTGAAGGTGTGGAGGTCATCGACGATGTACGCTTGGGGACGATTATCGAGTTTGCGCTTAAGGTGAACGTTGATGCGAAGGGGATCAGCGATGCAGATGTCGCCGGATTGCGAACAATAGGACTCAGCGATAAGGGGATCGTGCAATTGGTACATGTTGTCAGCGATTTCGGCGCGTACAACCGATTGAACATCGCCCTTGATACTGATTACGACTATCGAGATATGTGGCGTGCATTCGCCTTCGGATGGGATTCGCAATCGGGCGACGCACCAGGAGATAATACGCGCGGGGTAGGTTAGCGAGATCGGTCGTGGGACGATCGCAGGTTCTTGGCAGGTAGGCTGTTAAAGGATGTGAATTTTATCGCGGTGAGTAGGAGTATTTTGAATGGATTGGCAGGCATTCGCAGCAATGACAGAAATCGACGGCGCGATTAGCATCGTCGTCTCGTTCGTAGACGAGCTACTCGGTGGTTACTTTGCAGCGTTGAGCGAATCAATCTCATGGTTCGTCAAGCAAGTACCGGCGTAGCCCACGAATTTTGGAAAGCGCGGGCGATGTGTTGGATCATGTCTCAATAAGCATTGGCGGCACTAACGCTCCCCCCCCTGGATGGAACAAAAAGCCATGACGGCAATTCATTGTGATGTACTAGTAATAGGCGGCGGCCCCGGTGGAATCAGCGCAGCAAGCAAGCTCGCACTGGCCGGCAAGAAGGCCACCATTATTAACGAAGGCCCATTGATGGGCTACGGCATCGATGGTGCTTTTCGCTCTAAGGCAGGCTTTGAAATTAGCCGTGAGTACTTGCACACTCGATTACGCAAGCACGTCTTTGGCGAACTCAAGCCACTGAAAGTCGAAACACTACAACAGGGAGTTGCTGAATCGGCGGCAAGCCTCACCAAAATGCTTGAAAAGCGCTTACAGCGATTAGCCATTGAAGTCATCAAAGGGCGCGGACGCTTTGTTGATCCCCATTGCGTCGAAGTCAATGGGATCCGCTACCGCGCTGACAATATTATCATCGCGACCGGCACCCGGCCCCGCGTGCTCCCGGGCATGGAAATCGATGGCCGGCGCGTACTTACGTCTGATGAGGTGAACGAGCTAAGCATCACACCAAGCTCGATGCTGATTATAGGAGCGGGCATCATCGGTTGTGAATTCGCCAGTATGTTCAACGCCTTGGGCACCGAGGTTCACCTGGTCGATACGCAGCCAGTCATCATGGCAAATGAAGACCCCGATCTCAGCCACTTTATGGCTAAGGCTTTTGAAAAACGTGGCATCAAGGTGATCGCCAGCAGTCGCTACCAGAGCATGGAACTACTGGACACCAGCGTAAAAACCACCTTATCTAGCGGTGAGATTGAAACTGAGACAGTATTACTAGCCATAGGCCGCATGCCCTGCTCGGACACCATGAATATTGAAGCTAGCGGTGTCGAACTGGACCAGCGAGGCTATATAAGCACGGGCCTGGATACTTGTTCCTCCGTAGCGCACATCTATGCCGTAGGCGACATCGGTAATCGAAATATACCTAGCGACTTGGCGCTCGTTCATGTTGCCGAAGCGGAGGGCCGTTGCGCAGCTGCACATATTCTCAGCCAAGAGTATCCGCAGAGCATGAACCACATCCCCTACATCATTTTTACCGTGCCCATGCTGGCCGGCGCTGGGGTTAATGAAACCTATGCCCGGGAAAAGTACGGCGCGGTGCGGATAGGTAAATACCCGTATGCGCGCAATCATCGCGCCCACGCTATTCAGCCAGCGGCCGGTTTCGTCAAGTTGATTGTTGGCCCCGAAGGTGATGACCGAATTCTCGGTGTGCGCGTGGTGGGGCCTGAAGCTGACGGCATTGTCAGTGCCGCCTCGATCATTATTGAGCGAGAGTTGCCCTATACTTATCTGCTGGAATCTATATTCCCGCACCCCTCTCTACTAGAATGCCTAAAAGGCGCTGCTCACATTATCGCCGGGGATAGCCTAATGTACGAAGAAGGCGAGGAAATTACTTTCGCCGATCTGGACGGCTTCGAACCATAAGTTTCGACGGGCTCGGATGAGATTTATTTGCTAGTGGAGATAATTACCTTATTTAATCAGTTTGGAATCCACGGGCTGCCGTAAATGCAAGGCCAAAACCGATTGATACGGAAAGTATTAGATTTCCCGGGCATGGCAGCGCCAAAATCAACCATCGAGCTTGGGTTTAGCGCCGAGCGCGGTAACAAGAGCGGTGCTCTTATTCGGTGTAGTGGGTATTATCGTCATAGTGAGAGGACCAGAGGACTTAGCGACTAATAAAATGGGAGCGGCTGAGGTGAAGTGGAGATGCAGCGTTGGTAGGTGACGGAGCATCTCGCTGCCGGGTACATTAGAGAAACTGTTCGTTTATTAATTAGAAGGTGACGCATGACGAATCGGCGCAAATATTTCCAGATTTTTCTCGGTATCGCTGCAACGTTCGCAGCTCCAGTAGCATTTGCCCACCATCCGATGGGCGGGGAAACGCCGTCCAGTGTAGCTCAAGGACTTTTGTCAGGGCTAGCGCATCCTGTGATCGGTATTGATCACTTGGCGTTCTTAATCGCGATGGGTGTAGCTGCTACGTTTACGTCACGGCCACTGCTCGCGCCTCTAGCGTTTATCGCGAGCACAATAGCGGGTTGCTTACTATTAACCGGTGGTATTCAGATCCCGCTTGGCGAGATCGCAGTAGCGGCCTCCGTTATTTTAATTGGCGCAATCGTCGCGTCTGGTCGAACATATTCAGTGACGTCCTATTTGACGTTATTCGCGGTGGCGGGTCTGCTTCATGGAAGCGCCTACGGCGCCGCGATAGTCGGTGCCGAAACGACGCCGTTGATAGCCTATTTAACCGGATTTGCCGCTATTCAATATGCAGTGGCAATTGGGGCCGGTGTCATGATCCGGCGGATCTCGGCTGACCCGAACGCGTTTGCTACGAATCCGCGACTAGTAGGAGCACTTGCCGCTGGCGTTGGCGTCGCGATCTTGATCGAGAACATCGAGGGGATGATCACGATTTAGCATGGAGCGCGGTTTCAAAGCGGCGACGTTGTCGCGATCGGCGACCGGTTGGTAGCCGATTCAATCTGAAGCCCGATCGATCTGCCTCGTCGCATTTATGCGTGAGTCCAGCGCTGCGATGTTGCTTTGGAGGTGTGATCGGTCTGATATGCTCGTGAACTACGATCACAAACGGAGAAAAAATGCTGAGGGTAGTCGGCGCTGTTGGTTTTTGTGGTTGGATATTGTTGCTGCTGGCGTGTTTACAACCATTGGTCTCAATTACGTTTCGGTGATGGATCCGAACTCACGCACAGTGATCCTAATGCTCTCATCGATCGTTATTTCGGTACCCGTGTTAGTTTGGGGGACTCTTTTCCTGGTGCTTAACCGAAGGATCATCAATCGCCTCGACACTGAGGCGATCTGTAACACTGGTTAGGTCAATTAAGAGCTAGTTTCAGTAGTGGGGAAGGCCGAGCAAAACAGCAATGTCGAAATCGCGCACAGCCAAGCGATAATTTTTAAGCGAAACAACCCAGGAGGCTCTTGCTTCTCATCAATCAGATACGACCCAACCCATGGCCGCCGATAGGTCGCGAAAAACCCGATAGCCGTAGTCGAATTTATCGTTGTTTAGGATTTTGTGGGTTCAGAATAATCCAAAGACTAGATCGTTATCAGTGACGAACCCAGAACGACCACCGCCGCGCCGTTCACGCACACTGAGTACGAAATCTCCGAACATGAGCCATGTCACTGAAGTTAAGGCTGGTCGTGGTGATTTCCATTGCGTCCCAAAGCACGTTCATCCCGCGATTAAAACTTGGATGATCGATGAACTCTAAAACCCACTTGAGCACGCTATCCAAATCAAGGTGTTCATCCGCTTGGCGCGTGTAAACGTTGTTTTCAAACTTCTCAATCGTGTTCGGCATATTGATTCTTATCGCACATCTCGCAATTAGAAGAATCTCGGACGCGGCGTACGCAATGACCAGCACATTATTGGTCAACTCAACCGCAGGGTCGCTGCCTACTATTTCCATCCAATGTCGAAGCTGATCGCCCAGTCCCATCAGACCTAGGCACGGACTGAGATCCGATCCTCAGGCGAATGGCTATGGTTTGATATTTCACTCTGGGTGTCTAGAGAGTCGCATTCCACCACCGACGAGCGACCTGAGTACCTCAGGGTCATCGACCGGTGGCCAATCAATAGTCGATCCATCCAGGTGTCGTTTTCGATCGCCATTTATCGGTAGCGCCAGTGGAGTAAGATAGGAAACCTGCATCTTAATTGCCTTGAATTATTTGGAGATATCAATGGTTGAATCAACGCAAAACGCTGAAGCGTTTGTCGGGAAAGTGCTCGAAGCCGCAACGGGCATGATGACACTACGCCTGTGTGCAATCGGTGATCGGCTCGATTTGTTTAGCTCAATTGCCGAACACGGACCGCTTACCAGCGTTGAACTCGCGGACCGCACGCAACTCAACGAACGCTACCTGCGCGAGTGGATTTACGGTATTTCACTAGCCGGTTATCTCGATTTCGATAAGCAGACCCGTAAAGTATCGATGCCCGAAGCGCATCGGGCTGCATTGGTTGACGTCGGCGGGCCGCTCTATCAAGGCGGATTGTTTCGCATGTTCAACGCCATTCTCGAACCATATGAGGATCTCATCCGCGCATTTCGTGAAGGCGGTGGAATTGATTACGCGCGCTACGGCGACGATTTTTGGCGCGGGCTGGAGCACAACTCATGCGTGCGCTACAAGAATCTCTTAGTCAGTAAGTGGTTGCCGGAAATGCCAGACGTTGTCGCGAAGCTAGATGTCGGCGGGAGCTTCGCCGATTTTGGCTGCGGAGCAGGGCGAGCAGTTATTGAGTTGGCGCAACGATTTCCGGACGCGGAGTTTCATGGTTTCGATCTATTCCCCGGCAACATTGACACTGCTCGCCAAAGAGCGATTGATGCGGGTGTCGACGATCGCACAACGTTCACCGTCGCGAACTTCGCCGATGGTGTTGAAGGGCGTTTTGATGTTGTTGCGACATTTGATGTCATTCACGACATGGCGGATCCGCGTGCAGGAATGCGAGTCGCACGTAATTCATGTAAAGACGATGGCATTTTCGTTCTGATGGATATCGACTGCACGGAAGATCCTGCAGACAACAGCGGGCCATTCGCAGTTTTCAAACTCGGCGCGAGCTTACATTTCTGTATGACGACTTCGTTGGCGCAAGGCGGAGAAGGACTCGGAACCGTCGGATTGCCAGAAGGAAAGGTACGTGAATTTTCCACGGAGGCCGGGTTTTCATCTGTTCGGCGGTTGCCAATTCAACACCCATTGAACGCCTTATACGAAATCCGTCCGTAGCTGAGGCGTATCGCGATTAAGATTCGTGCGGGCATCAGACGGCTTGCCCATCAAAGGTTTCAACGAGAACCCTAGCGATCTGTTTGGTAGTCTTCGACTAAGTGGCTAAAGGCGAACACCTGCCGCGGTTTCCGATGCAATCGTTCGGTCGCCGGCATATGCCGCGACGCTCGCGTCGACTGGTGCGGTCTCGTTAGAGCGTCGATTGGGATGCTTCCACAGTCGTTGGCCGGCTTGGCGCGCGAATCGAACCTGAAATTTGTCGATAAATCACGTCCGTCCCTTTTAGTCCCGACCAGCTACTAGTCGGTGTCGTAAATGATTACTTGGCCCCCCCTAATAAAATCTCTGCTACCTAGTTCGACGGATTTCGACCGTTCTCGTAATACCTAGGAGAACCCAGGTTCGGACGCTGCTATGACTCCTTAGATTCCCCGATCGGTGGATCTATTTGAACGTTTTTCGAGCAGTGAGGAACCTACGCAGGACGCTCCACGTGCCTGCGCGCGACAGTATGCCTGCGCGTCGATTACATCGGTGAGTTCCGAGTCACATTTGACGGGAACTCGTTAACGGACAATTTGATAAAAGAACGAGATGCCTGTCGTGCCACCATCGACGGGCACGACAAATTTTAACTAAACCCGGAGTTCAGTCGGCGAGATCCGACGAATGTTCCATGTCAGGAGACACATATGAAAGCACAACACGTTGCTCTAGGATTAACAGCACTCGCAGTGCTTAGCTTACCGCTAGCAGCCAATGCACACGACGACGGTGGTGGCAAAAATAGATCATTCGACGTCTGCGTTAACCCGCTCGTAGATTTTGCGCTGGGTGATAATGATGGAAGTGGTACACCGACGGCTGGTGACACGTTCACGGCTGTCGGTGGAATTTATCCCAAAGGCTCAGTGCCGGAAGGTGCGCCACCGTTTGATGACTGTTCTGGCGTGGTCGCTGATCGAATCGGCACTTTCTATACCAATGGCCATTTCGTTCGGCCGTTGGATCCGGCAGATCCGGCTGGACCAGGATTCCCTGGCGCAGCAGCAGACGATCTCGCGCTCGTCACCTGGCATTTTCTGATTGATGGACAAGGTTCTGTTGATACGATCGGGCCGGTTAAAGCGGTAGCAGACGGCAGAAGCTATCCGCAGACCGTCGTCGGTGGTACGGGTCGATTCAAAGGATCGAAAGGAACCGCGAAAACGACTTCTCTTGGCGGTGGCGGCTTTCAATTCAGCATGAAGATCCCGAAGTAAAGCCCTCGTTGTAAGAACCAGGGCGGCCCCAACCGCCGCCCTGGTGACTTACCGTTCGATCGCGTTCATTGCGGAACCCAGGACTTTGTGATGCACCCGGGATTCCCTGATCAGCCGCGTTCGCATTTGGTCGAACGAACCGTTCGTATACAAAGTTATCTGCTAAGCCTTTCTTCGAAAAGCGGTTACTAATTAACTATCGTTTCTCGCTGGATTTATTCGCTGACGATCGATTGAATTGAAGGTCGCCTCGACCGCACTTGGCACGGTGAACCCTCATCGATACTCGACTAATCAGTTGAAGGTTTTAATTGAGTCGAATGACCAACAGAGAGCTTCGTTTGCGTCTTAACTCTAAGCGAGAGTGTATGGCACGAAGCAGCATTCGAGCGCCGTCTTTATTAGCTTTTCGAAGCGCGCTGCTGCGCGATTTCACTAAGTCGCCAGTGATAAAAGTTGAAAAATTGGACGTACTCGCGAGTATTCTGATCCGAGTATTTAGCTAGGCGCGAGCGCAGCGATGGCTTTGCGCGTCGCGACTAATCGATCTTCATTCACAGGGCTAACGGCAATAACTGGGACGTCTACGCCGGCATCGCGGAACGCTTGAAGTTGTGTATTGCATTGCGCCGGATTTCCGAAAACACAAACGCTTTCGACCAATTCGTCTGGAATTTGTTTGGCGGCTTCGGAGCGGTTGCCGGACTCCAGAATTCTTTGCACCGCGTCCATTGCGGACTTAAATCCTGCACGTCGCCATTGTCGTCGATAGTTTGGTAGGGCCGCGAAAAATGCTAAGTTGTAACGAGCTGCCGAACGCGCCTGCTCTTCATCGTCACTGATGAACGTCGGGATACTCAAAATGCAGCCGAAAGGCTCGGTTTCGCGCGCGTGTTCGATGCGCGCTTCCATAGCCGCTTCATTCAAGGTTCGAATTGAAGAAACTGGCGATAGAAAAGGCATGATGCCGTCGCCACAACTCCCAGCCAACCTCGCGCTCTCGACGGTATTACCAGCGACATAGACCGGCACCGGATAGCGTGATGCGGTTTGTTTAAGGAAACCGCTGCCGGCGTTGCCGCGTAAAGCGTCTCTAACCGCGATCGTATAGTCGCCCAAAGCCTTGCGCGCATCGCCCATGTCGATGTTTAGCGAGGCGAGCATCGCGCGGTGGCTCATACCAAGACCCAGAATAAACCTTCCATGAGACAACTCGGCCACGGTTCTCGAGCTTGACGCTGCGAGGAACGGATGGCGGAAAAAAATATTCGCGATATTGGTGCCGGTAACGATCTGCTTGGTGCCGAGCGCAATGGCTTGCGCGCAGGCAATGGCATCGCCACGGCCTTCATTGACGTAAATCGATTCGAAACCATGTGCTTCCGCTAATTGACCGATCTCGACGAATTCCTGAGGTGGGGCATCAGTGACAGTGGATAACACGATGCCGAGTCGTTTTACTTGTTGTGCATTCATGGTGGCCATTTTATAAGGATTTCAGCTGGCTTGTCTGCGCTCGCGTGAGCTTAGTTGCAGCCGATGCCGTGCCCGCTATTGTACCGTTCGAACACGCTGTGCTATGAATACGCGCGGACCATTCCACCAACAATAATCCCTCACTTAGGAGCTGCCCAATGAAATTCGGTACGATGCTTTACTCCACTGACTACGCGATGCGCCCAGACGAATTCGCCGTTGCGTGCGAAGAACGTGGGTTCGAATCCGTCTGGTATCCGGAGCATACGCACATTCCGGCGTCGCGGCTCACACCGTTTCCTGGTGGCGGCGACTTGCCTAAAGACTACTGGCATATGCACGATCCTTTTATCGCATTAACGGCGGCCGCGATCGCGACGAAGACGATCAAAGTAGGGACCGGTGTTTGCCTCATCACTGAACGCGATCCGATTGTGACGGCGAAAGAAGTGGCATCACTCGATATGTTGTCGAACGGCAGGTTCCTCTTCGGCATTGGCGCAGGCTGGAACGCCGAAGAAATGGAGAACCACGGCACTAAATTTAAAGAGCGTTGGAAAGTGCTCGAAGAACGCATCGACGCAATGAAAGCATGTTGGATGAACGATGACTCAGAGTATCACGGCAAATATGTCGATTTCGATCCCATCTGGTCGTGGCCTAAGCCGGTACAAAAGCCCCACCCGCCGATCATCATGGGCGCGGCATCGCCGTGGGGTCGCGAGCGGGTCGCACAATTTTGTGACGGTTGGGTGCCTCTGCCAGCCCAAATGAAGAACATTGCAGAAGACATCGCGGATCTTGAGCAACGTCTGATTAAGCACGGACGCAAGTTGAGTGACATCGAGATTTCATTTTTTTGGGCGCCCAATGACGCAGACGAACTGAAACGCTATCGCGACCTCGGCGTGAACCGCGCAATTCTTGCGTGCCCGGCCGAATCCAAATCGGACACCTTGGCCTTGCTCGATGAGCACGCGAAACTAATGCAAGCAGTAGCGGCCTAGTAAAGCCTATTCAGCCGCGATTTGGCGGAGCGCGCGCTCGAATACTTCGACTGGCTGGCCGCCTTGTATGAGGTGGCGGTCGTTTATGATCACGGACGGTACGGCCTGGATGCCTTGGTTACGATAGAACTCCTGTGCTTGGCGAACATCGTCCGCATAGGCGTTCGTTGCCAGGACTTCTGCGGCGCGTTGCGTGTCTAACCCAACTTGCTCTGCGGCCCGGATCAAGACTCCGTGATCGCTGGGGTTTTCACCCTTGGTGAAATGTAGGTCAAATAAGGTGTGTTTTAGCTCGCTCTGACGACCTTCAAGTCCTGCCCAATGCAACAAGCGATGCGTGTCGAAGGTATTATAAATTCGTGTCCAACGGTCCATGCGGAAGGTAAAACCGACGTCTTCTCCGCGCGCCCGAATCATCTCTTTGTTTTCTTCCGACTGCGCCTTAGTGGTTCCGTACTTTCCGGCTAAGTGTTCGAATAGCTCCTGCCCGTCAGGGCCCATTTGCGGATTGAGTTCAAACGGTTGAAAATGCATTTCAACGTCGATTTCGGCTTTAACTTTGTCCAATGCTTGTTCGAGAGCTTGCAGTCCAATAATGCACCATGGACAGGACACATCCGACACAAAATCTATCTTTATTGGGTTTGTCATCATCGAACTCCTAATTAGCGTGTCGGCGATCGTGCTGTCGTTCGGGTTCCCGGTCAAGCGATGCGCGTTTGCCGGCGGGAGGTCGTCGGCCTTTAATTGGACTACGACGGCTTTCTAAACATGGGAGAATCGGTGCAACTGTTGAACAAGGTCGCGTTAGTCACGGGTGCCTCGGCAGGCATAGGCCGCGCGTACTGCGAATTTTTAGCGGCGCGCGGTGCAATTATCGTCGCTGTTGCGCGACGCGCAGATCGCTTATTAGAACTACAAGTCGCGCTGGCGAACCGCTATCAAACTCGAGTGCTTGCGATCCCCTGCGATTTGAGTGATTCAAACGCGTGTTCGGTTATCCGTGCAGCGCTTGACGTTGCCGGACTCGAGATTGATGTACTCGTGAACAACGCGGGTTATGGCTTACCCGGGAAATTTCTAATGAGTGAATGGCAAAGCCATCGCGATTTTGAACAAGTGATGATCGGATCCGTATCTCAATTGTGTTACGAATTTCTGCCCTCCATGATCGCACGTCGGCAAGGGGTGATCATTAATGTCGCCTCGATTGCCGGCTTTCTGCCTGGTACATCAGGGCATACGGCTTACGCCGCAGTGAAGGCGTGGCTCATCAATTTTTCAGAATCCTTAGCGTTCGAATACGAGAACGATGGCGTTCGAGTTTGCGCCGTGTGCCCCGGCTTCACGTACTCTGAGTTTCATGACGTGACAGGCACGCGAAATCTCGTAGCCGCGTTACCCGCGGTGATGTGGATGACGGCAGAATCCGTCGTCGAACAAAGCGTCGATGCATTGAGTCGCGGGCATATCGTCTTTATCCCGGGACTCGTGAATCGGATGATTGTGCGCGCCGTAAGATGGATGCCACGAAGACTCTCGTATTGGCTGGTTAGGCGAGAATCGCAGCGTTTTCGCAATCTCGCCAAATAGCCGGTCGAGGAACACCGTTCACAATTTAGTCGAATGCTTCGTATCGTACCGCCGAGGCCTTCGCATACCCTCCTATGTGAGCTGCATGGTAATCTACCCTGAAGAGCCAATTCAACGAAATATCTAGGAGAGCAAAATGATACTTGATTCATCCGTGACAGCAATCATAACCGGGGGTGCGTCTGGCCTCGGAGAGGCAACTACGAGAGCGCTCGCGGGCCGTGGTGTGAAGGTCGCAATCTTCGATTTCAACGAAGAAAAAGGCGAGGCCATCGCGAAGGAGCTGGGTGGTGTATTTTGCAAAGTGGATGTGACTTCTGAGGCGCAGGTCGATGCGGCATTTGTGAAAGCGCGCGCCGCCGTGGGTCAAGAACGAATATTGATCAACTGCGCTGGGACCGGGGATGCATTCAAAACGGCCGGACGCGATAAGAAAACCGGTGCAATTAACCACTATCCATTGGATAAATTCGAACGCATTATCCAGATCAATTTAATCGGTACATTCCGCTGTATCGCCAAATCTGCTGCCGGCATGATGACCTTGGAACCGGTGAATGAGTACGGCGAACGTGGAGCGATGGTCAACACCGCAAGTGTGGCAGCTGAAGATGGACAGATCGGTCAGGCTGCTTATTCCGCATCTAAGGCCGCCGTACTCGGCATGACCTTACCAATTGCGCGCGATCTGATGAGTGAAGGGATCAGAATCAATACGATCTTGCCGGGTATCTTTGAAACCCCATTGTTAGCGACACTGCCGGACAATGTGCGCGCCGCGCTTGCTGCTTCTGTACCCTTCCCGAAGCGCCTAGGGGTGCCGCCAGAGTACGCGCATCTCGCGATTTCGATGATTGAGAACGGCTATTTCAATGGCGAAAGTGTCCGCCTCGATGGCGCGATTCGTATGGCCCCTCGTTAAAGACATTCGAGAGCGGCGTTTTGAAACTAGCTCGTTTCCGGCATGCAAAGGGTATTTCTTTAGGCGAAGTAGATGTGTCTGCTGGTGTGGTCGCCGGCATTAGAGTGTTCTCTACCGGCGGCGACCCTATGATCGATGTGATCCGTGCGACTGCCGATGGCGCGGATCTATCTTACGATGGTGAGCAATATCGACTGGCCGATGTGCGTCTACTGCCACCGATCGCGCAACCGAGCAAAAATATTTTGTGCATAGGCAAGAATTACCTTGAACACGCGGCGGAATTTTCGCGCAGTGGTTTCGATTCGTCGACGAATAATCAAACGGATGTCATCCCGACCGCGCCAATAATTTTTTCTAAGGCGCCATGCACCATGATCGGCGCTCACGAAGACATCGCGCCGCCCTGGGACATTACGCAAAAGGTCGACTACGAAGCTGAACTAGGCGTCGTTATTGGCAAAGCCGGTCGATCGATCGCTTCGAGTGACTCTTACGCACACGTGTGGGGGTATACGGTTATCAACGATGTTACCGCTCGTGATCTGCAGTCCGCCCACAAGCAGTGGTTGCTCGGAAAATCGATCGACACGTTTTGTCCGATCGGACCGTGGGTCGTGAGTGCGGATGAATTGGATCCCGAGAACTTAGATCTGCAATGCTGGGTGAACGGCGAATTGCGACAGCGTGCGAATACTCGCGATCTGATTTTCGATATCCCCGCGATAATTGCATCCATCTCCGCCAGCATGACGCTGAGTCCCGGTGACATCATCGCGACCGGGACGCCGGCGGGTGTCGGCATTGGCTTCGATCCACCGAAATTTTTGCAGCCCGGCGATTGTGTGAGAGTCGCGATCGACGGACTCGGCGTGTTAGAAAATATGGTTGTCTAAGCCATTGGCAGATTCAAGTTCCAATATCATATTCGTGTGCAAAAGTTGCGACCACCACAAACCCGTCGGAGTAGAGCGGCTATCTGAAGGCGCTACCTTGACGCTTGCAATTAACGCGCATCTCGAAGCCCAAGCTAGCGGCGCAATGGTTATTCAAAATGTCGGTTGCCTCGGCGGGTGTTTGAAGCCGTGCAACGCAGCGTTTCGCGGCGCCGAACGTTATTCGTTTAGGTTTAGTCGTCTAATTAGCGAGGACGTTGGTTCACTCGTGGAATTCGGTGCGCTCTATTGGGGAAAACCCGACGGCGATGTAGGGCTTGCGGAGATCCCTGAATCCTTGGCGACCAAGTTGACGGTACACTTGCCGCCTCGAGGACGCCCAGAATAATCGCTTGTTAGATGAAGCCCTGATCTTCGAGCAAGGTGACTAATTGACCAACACACTCATCGACCGATAGTTCGTGTGTTGGAAGCACGAGGTCGGGATTTTCAGGCGCTTCGTATGGCGTAGAAACACCCGGGAAATTCGCGATTTCTCCTGCATCGGCGCGCGCATAATGTCCTTCTGTGTCGCGCGCTCTACAGACTTCTATTGGAGCTGTTAAGTGCACGACTAGGCAGCGGTCGTCGCCAAGCGCCTCGGCCGCGCGAAGGCGTACTGACGCATCCGGAGCAATGAGCCCGACCATACAAATCATGCCCGCATCGTTCATCAATTTCGCGAGCTCTACGGCGCGGCGCAAATTCTCTGAGCGATCTTCGGCAGAAAAGCCGAGATCCCGGTTGATTCCGAGCCGTATGTTCTCGCCGTCAAGAACCGCACAGGCACGGCCTTGATCGAACAAGCGCCGCTCTAAAGCGTAACTGATCGTCGTTTTACCAGCGCCCGTTAGGCCGGTGAGCAAGAGTGTCACCGGACGTTGCCCAAAACGCGCACTGCGTTCTTCGAGACTAACGTGGCTTAGCCGTTCTTGTAGGGATTGTGCTTGTGCTATGTCGTCCCAATGGTCATGCCGATCCGCATCATCCGCGCGGTCTTGAATCATGCCGGCGCCAACCGTGACGTTGGTGATCCGATCGATAATAATAAATGCGCCCGTCGCGCGACTGCGACGATAACCATCGTAGGCGATCGGCTTGGTTAATTTGATTTCGCAGCGGCCGATTTCGTTGAGTTTTAGTACCGGAGCATCTTTGCGATGCAAGGTATTGACGTCAACGACATAGCGTAAGGTGCTGATAGTGCCGGTCACCGAATTTGTGGTGTGCTTAAACACGTACGTTTTGCCTGGTACCAGGGCCTCTTCATCCATCCAGACGATCATGGCTTGAAAACGGTCATTAACTCGCGGCAGGTTCCCGGGTCGCACGATAAAGTCACCACGGCTGATATCGATTTCATCTTCCAAGGTGAGTGTAATTGCGCTCGGCGCGACCGCTTCATCGATAGAACCATCTTGGGTCACGATTTCTTTTACTCGGCTCGTTTTTCGCGAGGGCAGGACGAGTATCTCTTCGCCTTTGCGGATCGTTCCAGAACCGATCGTCCCACAATAGCCACGAAAATCGAGATTCGGGCGATTGACATACTGCACGGGCATTCGAAAGTCTTCGAGATTTCGATCGGAGCCTATGTAGACGCTCTCTAAGAAATTCATCAAAGTTCGACCTTGATACCACGACATCTTCTCAGTTGGGTCTACCACGTTGTCGCCCAATAACGCGGAAATCGGTATGAAATGCAAATCAGGTATGTCGAGGCGCGCAGCAAATTCTTGATAATCTGCACGAATTTTGTCGTAGACGCTTTCGCTGTAATCAACAAGATCCATCTTATTGATCGCAACGAGTACGTGCTTGATGCCCAGCAGGGACGTAATAAACGAGTGGCGTCGCGTTTGCGTCATGATGCCGTGTCGTGCATCGACGAGAATAATTGCGAGATCGGCCGTTGACGCACCCGTCGCCATGTTGCGCGTGTATTGCTCGTGCCCAGGGGTGTCCGCGATGATGAATTTACGTTTCGCGGTAGAGAAATATCGATAGGCGACGTCAATAGTGATCCCTTGCTCGCGCTCGGCTTTCAAGCCGTCGGTAAGCAAGGCTGGGTCAAAATCGCCACCAGTTGTGCCGTGAATCTTAGAATCTTTTTGTAGTGTGGCGAGTTGATCTTCATAGATCATTTTGGAATCGTAGAGCAAGCGCCCGATGAGTGTGCTTTTTCCATCGTCGACGCTGCCGCAAGTAATGAAGCGCATTAATTCCTTGCGTTCATGTTGCGCGAGGTAAGCATCGATATCAGTGGCAATGAGATCCGATTGGTGTGACATAGGTTAATTCGTCTGTGATTTCGCTGGAGCGCGACTCAATTAAAAATAGCCGCGACGCTTTTTCTCTTCCATGCCGGCGCCGCCTTCGTCTTGATCGATCACGCGGCCTTGCCGTTCAGACGTTGTTGCGAGCAGCATTTCTTGAATTATCTCAGGCAGAGTCGTGGCATTGGATTCAACCGCGCCGGTGAGTGGGTAACAACCGAGTGTGCGGAAGCGAACCATCTTAGATTCGATCTTTTCATCCGGGCGTAGCGTCAAGCGGTCGTCGTCGACAAGGGTAAGCACCCCATTACGTAGTACGACCGGTCGCGGAGCGGCGAAGTACAACGGCACGATTGGAATGCTTTCTAAATGGATGTATTGCCAGATATCGAGTTCGGTCCAATTCGATAACGGGAAAACTCGAATGCTCTCGCCCTTATTCACTTTCGAATTGTATAAATTCCATAATTCGGGGCGCTGGTTTTTCGGATCCCAGCTATGGTTGCGATCGCGAAACGAATAAACACGCTCCTTGGCTCGTGACTTTTCTTCGTCGCGTCGAGCCCCACCAAAGGCGGCATCGAACTGCCATTTATCCAGGGCTTGCTTAAGCGCGTCGGTTTTCATCAACTCGGTGTGCTTTTCGCTATCTTCCCAAGGGTCGATATTGTGCCGCAGACCGTCTTCATTCGTATGGACGAGTAGATCCAGATCTAAGGTTTGCTTAATGTAGGTGTCGCGAAATTTGATCATTTCCTTAAATTTCCACGTCGTATCGACATGGAGTAGCGGAAATGGCAATTTGGCAGGAAAGAACGCCTTCTGGGCTAAATGGAGCATCACGGCAGAATCTTTGCCGACCGAGTACAGCATCACCGGCTTCGTAAATTCCGCCACAACTTCGCGGATGATATGGATACTCTCGGCTTCGAGCTGTTTTAGGTGCGTTAGCGTATATGCAGGCATGTTAAAAGGACGGGATCTGTTATGTCGCGACTATATCTTAAGATGGTTAAACGCATTGCGGACCCGCGCGGTTCGCGCTCATCTGCCATACCGAAGTGGAGTATAGAGAATGCTATCTAGCGCCTCAACGGGGTTGTGTGGCATTTGTGATCCAGGAGGCTATCTCTATGCCTCCAAGTATGCGGGAGGGGCCCGAAATCGTCCCGACTTCTGACAGAGTGACTCAAGTAGTGCGCGCGGTAATCATGTTCTTCAATAGACAACCGATGGGAGAGACGTAATTGCGTGAAGCACAACAAGCCAAAGCAATGGTGGCCTATGTAAACCCCTTATCGCTGCGGGCAGGCGAGCACATCGAACTCAAAGCATCGAGCCACCGGCCCGCGACGGCGAAGCTCGATTTAGTCAGAATCATTTGTGGGGATCCAACCCGCACGGGGCCGGGGTTTAAAGAAATCGAAATTGATTCGCCGTTGCCAGCTACGATTGATGTACGCCATCAAGCAATAATCCCTGGTTCGTTCGGCGAAGTTGATCTTTCTGGAATTCACTTATCCAGGCGCTTGGCGATCGAGGTGCATGTCCGCGCTACGGCACCGCGGGCCCGTCAAACTGTTTTGTCTGTGAACGGGGCGAACGGCCACGGAATCGAATTACAGATCCGAGGCGGAACTTTCACTTTATGTATTGCGTCAGGCGTGGCCATTAAATTGTCCGAAGAAATAGATCCTGCAAAGTGGTATCGCTTAGCGCTTGAAATCGATTTCCGAGACCATGGCACCGTTGTCTGTGAAATTAGCCCACTTCAAACTCGCTCGCCTGGACGTGATTTACTAAACTCCGGCCCACATGAAATTCGGACCTCGTTCACCGCGCCGCCGCCCGGTGCGTTACTTAATTGCCTATTTGCTGCATCCATCAGTGGGGAGCGTTTTGATGGAAGGGTTTCTCATCCGATCATCCAAATTGACGATGTCTCGCTCGAGTGGGACTTTAGCGAGGATATTTCTGGGCGAAAGCTCGCTGAGGTGAGCGGCAACCAACGTCACGGGTTGATCTACCAGCTGCCCGCACGCGCGGTGACCGGCCCGCAATGGGATGGCACTTATCACGACTGGAAAAGTTGTCCGCAGCATTACGATGCGGTGCATTTTCACAGCGACGACCTATACGACGTGGATTGGAGTGTTTCGGCGTCGCTCGAATTACCTCGCGATCTTGCGAGTGGGATCTACGGGTTTCGCTTAACCACTGATAGCGAGATTGAACGTACGCCATTTTTCGTACGTCCGGCGGGGACAAAGCAGGCCTCCAACGTTGCCTTACTGATGCCTAGCTGCACGTATATGGCTTACGCGAATCACCGAATGCTAATCGAAGGTGCTAACTTCGTCGCGGCCCGATCACGTCTACGGCCGGAACACGAGTACATTCGCGATCATCCGGAGATTGGCCCCTCTATGTATGAGAAGCATCGCGACGGCAGCGGCGTGATGTACAGCTCTCGCCACCGGCCTATATTGCAATTACACCCCGGTGCAGACGGTTGGAATTTTACTCCCGATACAGACATTAACGCGTTCATGACAACCTTAGATTTAAATCATGACGTCATCACCGATGAAGATTTACACGCGGACGGGTTCGCTGCGCTTTCGACTTACAAAGTTTTGGTGACCGGTAGTCACCCAGAATATTGGTCGACCGCGATGCTCGATGCCTTGGAGCAGTGGCTACGAAATGGCGGTCGCCTACTTTATCTCGGTGGCAACGGGTTTTACTGGCGAGTCGCCTTCAGCGACGCGTGGCCTGGGGCTATCGAATTGCGTCGAGCGGAAGATGGCGTGCGCAATTGGCAGACCGAAACTGGTGAGTCTTATCATTCCTTCAACGGAGAGTACGGTGGCATGTGGCGTCGCCTAGGCCGCGCACCCAACGAGCTTGTCGGCGTTGGATTTGCTGCGCAAGGATTTGAGCGTGCGATAGGCTATCGACGTAGTTCTGCGAGCTATGATCCGCGTACCGCATGGATATTCGATGGCGTCGACGAGCAACATATTGGTGTCTCAGGTCTTGGCGGAGGGGCCGCCGGGCAAGAAGTCGACAGCTATAACCCTGATTTAGGTTCTCCGACCCATGCCGTAATTCTCGCCTCGGCGACCGAATTTGGGCCTGATATGAGTCGCACTAAAGAAGAGCTACAAGCCTCAATCTTAGTGCCATCACCTGATCCGGTCGTACGCGCGGATATGGTGTTTTTTGAGACGCCGGCTGGCGGCGCCGTTTTTTCAGTGGGATCAATTTCTTGGTTTGGCGCCTTGGCGCGCAATGGCTACGACAACGATATCGCCAAGATCACCGAAAATGTGCTGCGGCGATTTTTGGACCCCGAAGAATTTCCTTGTCCCTGAGCTGCCTCATAAAGCCCAAAAAAAGAAACCGGGCTAAAGAGCCCGGTAAGTTCGAGGGGGGGGGGGGTGTTGCGATTCATGCTGGCCGCGTGGGGGTGCGGCGCGGGCAATGAATCAGAGGATTGGTGCTACGAGCCCGGTGGCAATTTGAATGCCGAGGAACGCGGTTGCAACGACGGCGAAGATGCTAGTGCCGATGGTTGCGGAATTAATTTTGATGGTCGCCATAGAAGTTTCTCCTGAACTATCCGATGAATCGAAATTTGCTCTAAATGCGCGGCGGAGGTTTTCTCTTGCGCCAGCACTTATTCGATGGCGCAATACTAATGAGCACGAGCTACGAGCGATGTGTCATTTTCCACATTAAGCTCGAAATAGTGTGATCAGAAGATCGAAACAATCATGTTTTGTCCTAGACGGTAAGGCACGCCGTGCGTTCGGCACGTTTCTAGCTATCGGTGAGGCTTCGGACCATCATTTCAAGCCGATTAACATCGGGGATTTGCAGCGCCCCGCGCGTTCGTGACAACACCCCAGTACGAACCAGGCGGCCGATTTCTTTTGTGACGGCTTCACGCTGAGTGCTCACCCGACTCGCAAACTCGGCGTGCGTTGGGGCTGGGGAGATTATAGAAACGTTCTCAACGATCCCCTGCGCGCGAGCAAGACGTAGCAGTTCTGCATGAATTCGGTTAGCCACTCCGAGCGTTGATAATTCGACCACTCGATCGCTTAACGAGCGCACCATCGATGCCAGTTGGTTCAAGAGCTTTTCGCTAACGGGCGGGAAATTTGTCGCGATGGTCAGAAAATCCGACGCTTTAATGGTCCCAACGAAGACGTCTGTCGTAGCGATTACTTCGGCCGAGCGCAGCGCGCCGTCGATGGCGGACAATTCTCCGAAGCACTCGCCGGCCACTTGGTCGCGAAACTGAACTTCTTTGCCTTGCTTGGAATGGAAAATCACGCGCACCGTACCGCTAATGATCAAGAAAACGTCCGTGTGATTGTCTTTCTGCTCGACAATATGCGACCCAGCTGGAAACCGCGAGCCTTCGCAGAGTTGGGCGATCGAACGACGAGCGTTTTCGTTTAACCCCCGAAATAGGTCAACGGCGAGCAATGATTCGGCGGATATCTGAGCGCGACTTGGTTTAGACATCTGGCGTGCGGCAACGTTTGAGCGTCGCACTAGTCTATTTGACCAACAAAGGCTTAGCCAGAGTCGCCCTACTCGGTGACACTGCTGCCTGTGCGCGGCTACTATTGGGGTTCCCACAAAGTGCCGGAGCAATACGCATGATTCCACGAACCATTTTTGACGACGGTCACGAGTCCTTTCGCGAAACCGTACGCCGTTTTATTGCGAAAGAAATTGAACCGCACTATGCGCAATGGGAAAAAGATGGAGTCGTGAGTCGCGAAGTGTGGTTAGCCGCGGGAGATGCCGGCATCTTGTGCACTTGGGTCCCAGAAGCGTATGGGGGGGCCGGCGCGGATTTTCTCTACAGCGCAATTGTGGTCGAAGAAATGGGGCGTTCTGGATATGCCGGCGTCGCCTTTCATCTTCACTCGGATATCGTCACCCCTTATATATTCCACTACGGCACGGAAGAGCAAAAGCAAAAGTGGCTTCCAAAACTCGTATCGGGTGAAGTCATCTCAGCGATTGCCATGAGCGAACCGGCAGCCGGCTCCGATTTGCAAGGGATGAAAACTCACGCGCGACGTGACGGTGATGAGTACGTCATCAATGGGCAAAAAATCTTTATCTCGAATGGGCAACTATCGGATTTGATCGTTCTTGCATGCAAAACTGATCCGAGCGCGAAAGGACGCGGCATTAGTCAGATTTTGATCGAACGCGACACGCAAGGATTCGTGCGCGGTAAGAATTTGGAGAAAGTCGGCTACCACGCACAAGATACCTCGGAGATGTTCTTCGATGATTGTCGTGTTCCGATCACCAACCTGCTCGGGGAAGAAGGCAAAGGATTTATCCAACTTGTG
Organism: Gammaproteobacteria bacterium; assembly: GCA_047611805.1. Taxonomy (GTDB): domain Bacteria; phylum Pseudomonadota; class Gammaproteobacteria; genus UBA11873. The sequence goes on along the minus strand of JBLFWX010000024.1, from coordinate 31,199 downwards.
CAACAGCTCGCTCAGGAACGACTGGTCGTCGCGCTCCGCTCTGCTGCAATTCTAGAGTCCGCGGTTGAATGGACAACGAAATATGTCAACGAACGCGAAGCTTTCGGTAAAACCCTCGCCAGTTTTCAAAACACGCGCTTTAAGCTCGCCGAAATGAAAACGAAAGCCGTCGTCACTCGAAGTTTTATCGACGCCTGCCTTACCCAACATATGACAGAGGGTCTCGACGCCAACGATGCTGCCATGGCGAAACTCCACAGTACTGAAACCATGTGCGAAGTGCTCGACGACTGCGTACAGCTCCACGGTGGCTATGGTTACATGTGGGAATATCCAATTGCTCGCGCCTGGGCAGACAATCGTATGTCGCGGATCGCCGGCGGATCTTCGGAAATCATGAAGGAAATCATCGGCCGAACAATGACAGACACGAAATAGCGAGGTTGGACGGAAACGGTTTTAATTGGACAACAGTAGAACGGAATTCCAGAGCTAAATTGATTGGCTAGCTGCGGCTTAGTCGGGTGTACGCAGCTCCCGTGTTTTGTTTTGACGATGGATTATGCCAGCACGACGGTTTGATTTTAGCCAGGAAATAGAATGGAGATCGCAATTATTGTTTCATTGTTACTCCTCTCGGGGCTTAGCCAAGTTGGCACTGAGTACATCGGTTCATGTGGCGATTCTCTGGAAATTCCAATGCCAAGGTCTTGGCTATTTTTCGCAATCGCGCTGCTAACCGTTTTTCTATTAAGTAGAACCGAAAATTTAATAAAGCACTCAACGCTTATGCGCAACAGGTGCACGTTTTGAAGTGCCCGTCATTTTCACGTCAAATTCCGCGCCTATGGTTGGGCACCTCAGCGCAACGTTAGGCGCATTGAGACTATTTAGATGGACTTCTGGAAGATCATAAGCGACAACGCGATCGTTCCGTTTAACATTAGAGAAGCAGCTGAGCATCTCGAACCCGCGTTGAAAGGGATGCCGGAATTAGACGTTCTGGAATTCTGTGTAGAGTTAGATCGAAAAATGAACCAAGCGTACACATTGGAATTATGGGGCATTGCCTATCTTAGAAACGGGGAGCAGCGACGATTCGTTCGTGGACTTTCGAGGTTCACTGATCGCATCCTGACGATCTATTTTTCAAGCGGCTATTTCAGACGCCGAATCGTTAGTTGCACTTGATAACGGTCATTTATCTGAAATGTTCGAAGAAGGGTTTATGTACTGCGGCCCGAATGCATATGGAGCATTGACCGGCGCTTTTCCGCGAACTGAAGTAGCTCGCATGGAATCGCCGTCAGGGAAACAATGGGAAGAAAACTCCGAGTCCTTAGAGCGGCATTTTCCGAAAGCCTGGACAATATACGGCTGGAAAGATTCTCCGGAGCAAGTGCGCAGCACATCTAAACGGCCGTGATGGAAATTTTGGTAGATGCGCCTAGCAAGACGAGTCACGTGGACCCTTCAACTAGGCGCGTTTTATAATCATGCGTCGTCTATGAGAAGCGCGACATAACGGACGAGTCATCCCAGGTAGATGATGACATGCTCCATTCACGCAGGAAAACCTGGCCGATCGTCGAAACCGATTGATGTAACTCGAAAGCAATTGGACGGGCCCGGTTTAGGAGTACCAGATTCAGTTATAACTCCGATTGGCTCAGTAGGAACTATCGCGACGATTGGTGTGTTGGCAACAGGGCTGAAGCAGGGCGCGTTAGAGGCATCGCAGATAAGATCATCGCGACCAGGAGCCGCACGGCAGATGACGACGACACCTTGTCGCTTCGCGATATTGATCTCGGAATGCCGGGTACTCCTATTCTAATTTTCGATGCGTAAGAAATACCATTGGGTGCCGGAAGCTCAATATCATGAAACTCGGCGAACGGTTCTTGAGAATTTTCTCGCGCGGCGATATTTACCGAACAGAGCCGATAAGAAAACGCTACGAATCTCGAGCGCGCGAAAATTCGGCAAGAAAAATTTCGGAACTGAGTACCGATACGTACGAAACAATGACGCTTGCCACCATCCTCACGCCATCGCTTCACTGCGGGTCATCGAAGACAGGTAAGCAAATATTTAGTTAGCGCGAGTATTTCAGTGAATGAGATGTACGATGCTAATGAATCTTATTGCAACCGCTACATAGACTGTGGGTACGCTAGTTACGGTGCTGAGTATCGCAAAAGCCCATGCGACGGAGCACGAACGTTCCGAGCAAGGCCTGTATCAAATTTGTGACGCGAGCTGAGCGTTTAAAGGTAGCGGGATTCTATGCGGTACTGATCAAGTCGGCCGCAATCGGGCGCTGATCAGCTAAGCACTAGACGGAATCCGAACTCACGCGTCAGCTCCAACGTTTGTACCGGTCGTTCCATTAGTGTTTCGGTTTGGGGGCTGCAGCTGTGAAGGGCTCGCGGCTGGTCGTGCAGGAACGTGAGAATTTCTTAGACTCGCGGGAGGGAAGGCGACCAGTTATGCCCGCCTTCCTCACGCGTCCCGGGCGCCATCGTTGGCCCGGGATGGTATTTAAGCTGCGCTGATGTTGTCAGCCGCGAGCTTGCCACGCTCGGTTACGACTTCGTAACTAATGCGTTGGCCTTCACTTAAGGTGCTCATGCCAGCACGTTCCAGCGCGCTAACGTGTACAAACACATCAGTCGTACCGTCTTCTGGTGAGATGAACCCAAAGCCCTTAGTAGGGTTGAAAAATTTAACTGTTCCGATAGCCATAATCAGGCCTCCATTTCAATAATTATCGCGCGCAAATCGGGCGCGTATACGAACAACTGAACGATAGCTGGTAGTCTTTGAACCAGAGGCCGGAGAACCGAGCACGAAGCGAAGATATAAGCCAAAACGAAAGTCGCGATCGGATAATGCGCGATGAATCTCCCATTTGCAAGCTCCTGATTAATCATTACATGCAATTTACGGGGCTAGAGAGCTCGAAATCACAGGCTGCCCTGATAATGTTGGGAGATAGAGACAGTTCGCTTTAACTAAGATTTGCCGGGCGTTGGTGAAAGTGCGCGGCCTGGGGCGTCGATTGAATTTCCAATCTCTCGAATGGTCATTCATTGCGAATTTGAATCCTTGTTTCGTTGACTAAGAGATAACACTTCTGTGCAACATGTCGGGCCTATTTCGCAACCTGACCGCTTTATTGCCGTATCGTCGAGACAGACAATAACTTCGATAGAATCACGACCCTCTCTACGACATGGGCAGCATGTTTGTTTAAGTTAAAATAAACCGGAGACTAAGGGTTCCTTCGTTCGCGCAACGGTCAGCGTAACGCCAGCCAAAATCGGAATGATTTGCCGCACTGAACAGTCCTTAGAATCCGCGCGTTAGGATTGGCATCGACGCGCAGTCTCTATAGTGCGGCAGATTAATATGATGTGCCTTAACATGGCATAAATTTACACGCGAGGCGTGCCAATGACATTTAGACTAGATCCAGAATTCGCTGTCGTATTTGCGCCATTCGCGGACGCTTTAGCCTCGGCTCCTTCGCCCGCAGTGGGTGATATCGAATCGCGCCGCACAACGTTCGAGGCATTCCAGCGCAAAATGCACGACCAGCTTCCTATGCCCGAGGATGTTGTAATGAAAGATTTCGAGGCCGTAGCAGAAGATGGGACTCGGCTTTTGCTGCGTTGGTATGTCAAAGAGGGTAGTTCACCTGGGTCGGCCGTGTACTACGTGCATGGCGGCGGCATGATTTTGAGTAACGTTTCCATATACGACCGGCCGGTCTCGCGTTACGTTTCTGTAAGCGGCGTACCGTTTTTGTCCGTGGAGTACCGATATGCTCCCGAACATCCACACCCGGTGCCAGTCGAGGACTGTTATGCAGGATTGTCTTGGCTAGTCGAACACGCGGCCGAGCTTGGAGTCGACCCGGCGCGGATCGCCGTTATGGGTGATAGTGGCGGAGGTGGTGTTGCCGCGGGTTTGGCCATCGTCACCCGTGACCGACCAGGACCAAAGCTTGCCAAGCAAATTCTCATTTATCCGATGTTGGACGACCGGAATCTAGATCCTGATCCGACTCTCGTGCCCTTCATGCTTTGGTCCTACGAAGATAATTTGACGGGCTGGTCTGCGCTTCTCGGTGAGGCAATCGGCAGTCCCACGGCGAGCGAGTATGCGGCACCGGCTCGGTTGGCGGACCCAAGCGGCCTGCCACCGGCCTACATTGAGGTTGGGGAACTCGATATCTTTCGCAATGAAGATGTCGAATACGCGCGGCGACTGGCGAGCGCGGGTGTTAGTACGGAATTGCATGTACGCCCTGGTGTTCCGCATGCGTGGGAGGTATTAGCCCCGGGCATCGACGTGTCAGTGCGTTCGTACGCCGATCGTATTCGTACTATCGAGAATCTATAACGTCCGGGTATCTGGCGGCTTAAAAAATTTCGAGACCATCGAGAATCATCTACGAGACCGTTTGAACGATGAAATATAATCTATGTTAGAAACATACTCTAAAAATTCATATCAGCGCACCCTAGATGAAGCGTATTCACTGGCCCACGAGGAAATAATCGCAAGCCTTAACAATGAAGAGAAATGCCTAGATTGCGGTGCAAGCGAGGGGGATAAATTTACGCTCCTCGAGGAAAAAGATGAATCTTCAGCCGGAGCAGTACACCGGCATCGAATGGAGCGTTTCCTTAGTGGATACCGCTCGGGCCAAAGGGTTGAATGTAATCAGGGGTGACTTAAACAAAGCACCGCCTTTTGAAGGAAGCGCATTTGATTCTATTTTTGGACTTTCAGTGCTTGAACATTTGCTCTATCCGTGCAGCTACATAAAGGAATGTCATCGCGTACTTAAAGACGACGGATCGCTGATAATTTTAACGCCAAACATCAGCACGTTCTTTACCGCCGCGCTGATTCTATTTGGGAAAATACCGTCAAGCGGTCCGCATCCCGACTCCGAGTAACTACTAAAACGTGAAGAGTTGTTCAAGGTTAGTTCGGATAGCCTGCAAAGTGATGCCGAAAGTGACACGCCAGTGCATCGGCATCGCGTCGTATTTAGTTATAGGGTGCTCCGTTCCTAATCTCGAATTGGCTGGATTTAGGGACGTTAAAGGCTATGGCTTTGGGCTATATCCATTTCCAAATTTCAGCCAACCGATACTAGAAAAAATTGACCCTTGCCATTGTCATCAGATGGTGTTAGTTGCAAAAAAAATAGGCACTCCGGGCGGGTTCGGCCTTCGCGCCGGCCGTCGGCTCATTGCCAGCTACCCTCGCGGAAATAAAGCGGGAACAGTCCGATAGAAGGCCGAGGGATGAAGAGCGTATTACTCTGAGAACAGCCTTCTATCATTTGGATGTTATCGTGTTGGTGGGAGGATGATCTGATCCAGATAATATTAGAAAGCCCCAGTGCAAATTCCAGTTTGCGATGCAAAGCGCACCATGGGCCTATTTCCGCTTATGATTATTTTTCGGCGACGTTCCGGTGAAGCCACGACGTAAATCGGGACCCCTTGTTGGGACGAAGATGCATGACAAATAGTAAACAAACCGCGTTGGGTCAGGTGCAGCGCAATGCGGTTGCACTGATCAGTCTTGCTGTAGCGCTATCCGGCCTTACCTACAACACTTGGCGAAATGAAAAAACGGAAGATAATCGAAATCAGCGAATCGCAGCGTTCGAAATACTTCTGAAATTGAATGAACTACAACAAATCGTATTCTATCGCCGCTACGATAAGGATCTTCCAGACAAAGGGAATCCTCGCGCTGGCTGGACTGTCGCATTAACGATTCAGGATTTATCTCAGATTTTGCACGCACCGCTACCCGTTCACTCAAGCAAATTAGTTTTCATATGAAAAGAGAATTGGAGTAATTTGGCGGATAGCCAGTCGAACTTCGACGCCGTTTTGGGCGCTATCGACGACATGCGAAAAGAAACGCTTCAGTTGATCAAATCGCTTGAATAAGTTTGAAGCGCTTTTAGCGGACAATCTGCACAACCGCCGCAGAGAATCTTCGCATTACAAGCAATGGGCTCTAGGCACAATTGAATCACGGTGCCGAAAACACTTCGACGCGTTCTGTTCTGTACAGAGCGGATCGCGAGTGCCCAACTTGAGGCGTCTAAAATAACCCGTTAACGTTTGCCTTCTAGGCTAAGAGAAATTACTAGCGATGCCACAATTGCATTTGTCCTATACAACGCCTTGGCAGGCGACTGCGTCGTGCGAGTTTAGGGGACCTCAATTAGCGCTGTATTTTGCTCTACGGTCACACAAGGACATTGTTGGAGTTCGGTTGCGTCGTAGTCATGCAGATGCACGTTACGGTTAACGGGTTCCTCATTTTTCTATCACTGGTGTTTCTTCGACCAGCGGGCGCCGAAGACCTATCTTTAGAAGAATTGACCTCAAAAAGCATGAGGAAACTGCAGTTTCTGACGAGTGTGCACGAACGTACTTGGGGGATAAGTCGCGTCGCTACATGGAACATCGACCAAGGTCGGGAAAAGATTTTCTGGACCTTCGCGAACGGGCGAGTCGTTGAAGCACCTGTGCAAATTATCGGTACCTTCGATCCACAAACGAGCACGTTTTTGTGGAGCTGGGCAAACCATTCGATACTGAGTTCGATGCAAACGAGCGCGAACCGTGTGCGTGAATACGGCGCTACGTACGGTATCGAACGGTTTACGACTAACCTGGTTAATATTTCGGAACATGAAGCGTGGCAGCTTGCGGCTACTGCGACCCATCTCGCGAATGCAAAGGGCGCCTATCGCGCAGAATCCGGCCGCGCTATTGTTTTCGTCACCTTCGGCGACGTCAAGGTACACGATGACGTACACTGAAGAAGTACACCAATGTACAGCGCCGCGTATAGCAACATTACTCGCCACGCTATCAATGCTGCCGATCGTTTGTTTCGGGCAATCTAACGACACAGGGTTAGCGCAGCAGTTAAGTGCCGCCGCGATTGAGCGAACACACCATCAACTAGACTACGACGGCGGCTATCGACGGATCGATTACCCGAACGGCGATGTTCCGCAGACGATAGGTGTCTGCACCGATCTCGTGATCCGTAGTTACCGTAAAATAGGGTTAGACCTTCAACAGTTAATGCACGAAGACATGCGGTGAAACTTCGCGCAATACCCTCAGAACTGGGGCTTGAAACACCCGGATAGCAATATCGATCATCTCCGCGTACCAAATCTACAAGTGTTTTTTCGCCGCCACGGCGAGAGTCTATCGCGAGATTCGGATCCGTCGTCTTATCAATCGGGAGATATTGTGACGTGGATGTTGCCTGGCAACCTGCCGCACATTGGTATCGTGATCAGTGAATTTGCACAGAACTCTTCGCGCCGACTCGTTGCGCATAATATCGGCAGAGGACCACAGATCGAAGACACGCTATTCGACTACGACATTACCGGCCATTATCGCTTTACTGGCTCGGGTTAAACTTCGTCCAGCTGTCGGTACTGCATATTCTCGAACCCTATGTTCAACCCTAGAACGTGAGTTCACACGTAGCGCGATTTTCGGGTGAAGGACATCTATCCCTCGGCCCTTTTCGAGCAGGTCAAACGTCGCCAAAATTTTAAGGCTATGCTGCGTTTGCACCGGCAAATACAACTGACCCAGGAGGAAAAACGATGAAACTACATGATTGTCAAATGGCGCCGAACCCGCGACGTGCACGAATATTTCTGGCCGAGAAAGGTATCGGGGTTGAGAAAGTCGAACACAACATTCTTGCGGGCGAGACCTGCGGCGAAGCCTATTTGAAAATTAATTCGTGGGGAACAGTGCCGGCACTTGAACTGGATGACGGAACGCTTATCCGTGAAGCGCCAGCGATATTTCGTTATATCGAGGCTGAACATCCGACTCCGAACTTACTCGGAAATAACCCGAAGGAAGCTGCTGCGATCGAATCATGGGAACGCTTCGCGGAAATGCAAGGCATGGGTGCCATTGGCGAATATTTTCGGAATCAAACAGAAGCACTGGCTGGGCGCGGCTTACCTGGCCCATCGAAACTTGAATTGATTCCGGCCCTAGTGGAGCGAGGAAGAACGCGAGCAGCATGGTTCTACTCGCAGCTTGACGAGCAGCTAGGGAAAACGGAATTCCTGGGCTCTAACCAATACAGTGTCGCGGATATTACGGCCCAATGTGCGGTGGATTTCGGAAACGCAGTGTCGTTAGGGATCCCGGATAACTGCGCGAATGTGAAGCGATGGCATCAAGTGGTGAGCTCGCGCGCGAGCGCTAGCGCCTAATTTACTAACAATATTGTACCGCGCCGCAGTTACAGCGCGGTTTCTTTTACCGCATAAATTTATGCGGCAATTGTATCTGAGGTCTTCCAACGCTTCAGCTCGGGGATCACTTGTTCGCCGAATGTCCTGATCGATCGCTCGGTAACTTCCCACGGCGTCCCGGCAAATCGCATGCATAGGAGGAGGTCGTAGTCGCCGAGCGCATCGCGTCGGGCTTGGATTTTCTCTAGTATTTGCTCTGGCGTGCCCCAGGTTTGCGCGGCAAGATAGTCGTTTGCCATCGTCTCTTGGCCGGCAGCAGCTAATAGCTTTGCGGCTTCGCCGTATTCTGCATAGCCGTCCATGGTAGAGAAATGGTCGCTTAACATTTCGTAGTGCTGCATCAAGCTAACGAGATAGCCGCGCACGTGACGGTCCGCGGTTTCTGCTGCCCGATCTGCATTTGTATCGCACACACAAAAATCGACGAAGAACGGTATCGGCGGAGCCGCGTTATGCACTTTTAGAAATTGCGCGGCATACGTATCGACTTCGTGTTTATGCACTTCTATTGGTTTGTATGCAAACTGCATCATCTTTAAGCCGAGGTTTGCCGCTTCTAAAACTGAATCGATTGACATCGCGACTTGGGCTGTGCGTCCTTTAAAACTCGTTTTCGGTCGCGGACGAATTTTCGCGCGCGGCTGGGTGTAATGCTTACCGCTGTGGGCTTCCATGACGCCAGTTTCCAAAGCGTTAAGAATCATCGGCGTGGCCTCGTCGAAGCGTTCACGAGATTCGTCCATCGCAACACCGGTTTGGGCATACTCAAGTCGCGATAGGCCACGACCGAGGCCAAGAATCAGACGTCCACCGCTAAGGTTATCGAGGAGCGCCGCTTTTTCGGCGACCCGCAAGGGCTGCGAATTCCAAGGTACGATCACGGCGCCGGTCATTAATTTGATGCGGCTTGTTTTGGCCGCGAGGTGCGCAAGGTAGACGAAATTATCAGGACAAGCGGCGTAATCTTCAAAGTGGTGCTCGACCATAGAGACAATATCGAAACCGACTTCTTCGGCGATTAACGCTGCGGCGATCTCTTCTTCGTACACGGTCTCGTCCGTCATACCGTCGTAACCAAAGCTTTGGGCAATTTGACAAAGGCCAATTTGGATCATGGTTCACCTCCTAGATTTGTGAGCGGGTTGTAGGCGACGTATTACATCGCAAGCATAGTCTTTCCTCGAATCGTGTGCGAGCAAAAAGCGGGGTGTGAGTGATAATTACCAGGTCTCGCTAAATCGGTTTCCGACTTGTCGGCGCGCTGTGGAAACCTCGCATTTGTTGCCGTGCGACATCTAATCTATTTGCATCATATTCTCAGCGTCGCAACAATCAAAAAAACAGTAGCGGCGACGATTGCCATTGCGATCCGTAATCCACGGCATTTCGGGCACATCTGTGCCGGGCACTCACCGACTAGCAACGCGGGAATGCGGTGTCTTACGGGAAGCAACTGAATAGATAGCGGAAGTAGTGAGCGCGATAGCCGTACTGGTTTCGCTAACTAATCGCGTGGTTCGAGTGCGACAGAATAGATTGTGTTCGCACGAGCAGTATTTAGACAAGCAAACGAATGCGAATCGAGCCATTAACGGCGGCTCCGAACTATTTGGTTTCGATAAATCGCGCGAACATGAAATTTTCATAAACTACGATAGCCTGAATCAACCAGGCTGCAGTGCAGTACTTTTGCACGCTTAAGCCAAAGAGGCCGGCGCAACACGGGGAACATTATCACGCGACGATATTTATCGCACGGTAACAAATGGCAACTCGATTAAGCCGCAAGGAAGCTTTTTTTAGCAAAAAGAAGGGGGACTTGCGGAATTGTCTACGAGCAACACTGCCTAAATTAGCTTAACTCGGCAAACGACTCGAGTACGACGAACTGAGTAAGACTCAGCTGCTTAGTAACGCGCGAACTCGTTCGATTTCGTGTTTTGCTTCGTGAATAATATCGACGCTCAGCTTCGGGGTGAGTCCGTTCCCAGCCAGCTTTCGGAACGCTGGAAGTTCGTCCATCGGCGGAATTTTCGGCATGTGTGGAGTGCCGATAAAGCTATGTAGCTGAGCGATGATCACTAAATCCCCGTAGTCAGCCTCGGCCATTGAGTCCCGCAGCCAATCGTCGGCGGATTGCGCTGCAACAACTAGGCTGTTTGGGAAGTTCCATTTTTCCAATATCGAGGTCCCAACACGCGATCGGTGCATTTCTAAGAACGCCTCGAGCGCAACCGGATCGTCAGCGAGTTCTGAAGTATTGTGCGAATACGACAATAGCGGGAGAGAGCCAATATCATGTAATAGTCCGGCGAGCAGGGCCTGTTCTGGTTCGAGCGTCTTTGTTTTAACCGCGAGAACGTAACAAATCGACGCAACCTCGGTACTGTGCCGCCATAGGACCCCCATGCGTTTGCTAAGCAGTGGCGAATCCGTACTAAACAGTTCGCTCATCGCAAAACTCGATACCAACTGACGAGTGGTTTTCAGTCCGAGGCGTACGACAGCCTTGTCGCAGCTGTCGGTGGGGGCCTGGCCGCGATATAGAGGGCTATTCGCGGCCCGGATTAGTTTCGCCGCAATGGCTGGATCTGTGTTGATGGTTCGCGCGAGGTTTCCGACATTCGCATCGTCGCGATCGATCAGCTGGCAGACCTTCATGGCGACAGCCGGGAGGCTTGGCAAAGATAATTTGCCATTCAATAAGTCGCTGTGTTGGCGCCATAATACGTCAGAATTCAACTCTTCGTCGTCGCTCCCAAACTCTTCGATCCCATAGTGGGAGTCAGCGACGATGTCATTCAGATCGGCTAACGTCGAGGTGTCAATGCGGAGGTATTTAATGGGTGATTTTGCAATCGCCGTGTATTTGCGTGGTTTCAGTTGGGCCAACGGGCGGCGTGCTTGCTCGCTGCCGCCTTCAATCAGCTTACTCGCACCATCCATGGCAACGAGCTCGATGGTCCCCTCAATTAGGCAAATCACCCAATCGTCGCATGCGTCTCGCTCGAATAAGCAAAACTTGGCGCCGGCGTGCTCCACATTCGATTTCGACGACAAGATAATAATTTGGTCGTCTGGCAACTCGCGAAACGGTTCGAATTGTCGGATGAGGCCTGGTGAGGCGGAAACTGCTAGCGAAGCTTGCGGCGCGTGATATATGAGTTGAACCATAGTGAGGTATAGCGGAATTCGCTTGCCGGATCTTTAACGCAGGCGCTCCGAGATCGGGAACGAACTTAGAGACGCCTTGGCGGCACATTCATCCATTCACACCCGACCTAGTCGATATCGGATGCACTAGCATGCTAGTTAGCTGATACTGTCGCGATTGCGCCCGCCAATCGCCAAGACCAAGCGAGAACCCTTGATGCAAATGAACGAGACGCCGAGCAAAATGCGCTGGCACATTATCGCACTGGTCTTTCTGATCTACATGTTGATGTTTATCGATCGTATTAACATCTCGATCGCCGCGAAGTTCATCATGCCCGAGTACGGGCTCACCCAAGTTCAGTTCGGCTGGATTTTCAGTTCGTTCGTGTTCGGCTATGCGCTCGCGCAGATCCCGGGTGGTTGGCTTGGCGACCGCTACGGACCACGGCGGATCATGACCTGGGCGATCATCTGGTGGTCCGTGTTCACCGCGGTGACGGCGTTAGCAGGCGAATTATTTCTAGCTTCAATCATTGGCGTAGTGGGTTCATTCGCAGTCGTGAGAGTACTAACGGGTCTCGGCGAAGCCGCGGCGCCACCCAACGGCAATCGCATCGTAGCAAATTGGGCAGCGCCTCAAGAGCGAGCTTTTGCGCTCGGATTGGCCATTAGCGGCACGTCGCTTGGGGCGGCATTAACGCCACCACTCATCGTTTTCATTATGGTTACCTGGGGTTGGCGCGAAGCGTTTTACATTTCCGGCGCCGCAGGAATTTTGGTGGCCGGACTATGGTATTGGTTGAGTACCGATGGGCCGGCTGAGCATCCGCGGGTTAACGCCGCCGAGCTCAAATTAATTCAGGGGGGCACTGAGACAACAACGACCGAGACGCAGGGACCTACGCCGTGGCGCAAGCTCCTGGGTTCGCGCGACTTATTGCTGCTTACCGCAGCTTACTTTGTGCTTGGCTATATCGTGTATTTCTATTTCGCGTGGTTCTATCTCTACTTAGTGGACGAGCGCGGCTTCTCAGTCCAGAGCGGCGGCTTCTATACGATGGCGCCATTCCTAACCTGCGCTGTAGCCGGCCCGTTTGGTGGCTGGTTAAGCGATCGCCTCTGTCTTAAATATGGTAAGCGTCTTGGCCGATGTGGGATCGCGTTCGCCAGTATGATGGGCACGGGCATATTGTTGTTAGCGGGTGCCGCGACGGAGAATTCCGTGATGGCCGTGGTGCTGTTGTCTCTCAGCTTGGGAACTTTGTATCTTTCTTTGTCGTCTTTTTGGGCCGTGACTATCGATCTAACGAATACTTACGCAGGCACCGCATCAGGATTCATGAATATGGGCGGAAATTTGGGCGGGACTATTTCACCGATAATTACGCCGTACATCGCACAGAATTACGACTGGGCGACGTCGCTTTACGTGATGGGTGTTTTGAGTATTTTGGGCGGATTGTGTTGGCTAGGAATACATCCTGAGCGCGAAATTGATTTTAGCTAGTGATGCGCACCGTAACACCGCGCTTTCGGGCATGGGTCGCTCATTGCGCGTGACATTAATCCTGCCGTACCGGGGCGGCTCGCAATGTCGAATTCCGCGCGATCCGGATCGACGCGGCCTCTGATTCAGCACTTAATTTAGGCATGTTGAGCTCTTCCAATTTCGTCTTTGCCATTTCTGCACGAAACAAGTCCATCGACCAGGGCCACATCGCGAGTTTCCCGAATTCGTCGCGGTACCCGCCCCAGCAGTCCGTCAACTAGAACATGAAGCTCATTGAGTTTTACGTTCATGGAAAATTAACTGAAGTAGTTTCGTGAGCGGCAATGTCAGGTTGTACAAATCTCTGTTAGTAGGCGGCGACAACACCCTTGGCGATATTTTCAAGATTGGCGTCGACTTCGGCATCTGGGCAGCACGGCGAAAGTAATACGAGGCGCGCGCCGGCGTCGATATATTCATTCAAACGCGCTTTGCAATCGTCGGGATTACCGGCCACGGCATATTTATGCACGAGTTCGCTGAAATCCTGCGCATATTGTTTACTTAAAGTTGCAGCGGCCATCTCAATCGCCTTTCTGCGGTCATCGTGCACGGTCGTGAAAAGAAACATGCCCGGTTTGAAATCGGATAGATCGCGGCCGATCTCCTCGCCGTATTGTCTGATTTTCGAAATGCTCTCGGCGAGTTGTTCTGGTGTATACATATACGGCAGCCACCCGTCGCCATAGCGAGCTGCGCGGCGCATGGCGACGTCTTTACGGCCAGAAATCCAGATCGGTGGGCGCGGCTTTTGGATTGGCATCGGTTTAAGGCTGAAATCGTCTAGGGTGGTAAAGCGACCGTTATAAGTCACGTTGGTCCCAGCCCAGACTCTCTCCAAGACTTCCAGCGAATCGTCGGTACGCGCGCCGCGCTGTTTTACGGGGATCCCACAAGCGACAAACTCTTTTGGATATTCACCGCCGACTCCCACGCCAAGCATGAAGCGTCCATTTGACGCGGCATCCAGGGCCGCGCCCATTTTTGCTAATAAGGCCGGCGGGTAGAGCGGTAGCAATGTGATTGAGCTCATCAGCTTGATTTTTTCTGTCGCCCCGGCCGCGACCGATAGCGAGACGATGCCATTCGCTGTGTCACCGTGGAATGTCACATGTTCTCCGCAGGCAAGGATGTCGTAGCCGAGCGCCTCAATCCGCTTCGCCATACTGGCCACATTAAACGGCGAGCGAAGGGTGGTGCCAAATTGAATCTTGTCGTTATTCATTTGTTCCTCACTTGTTAGGATTGATTAGTCGGCGTGACTGCAGCGCTTCGCTTCCTCATCCATCACGACGGCGACGCGGCCGATCGCACGTCGCGACAGTACTTCGTCCATCGCGTCACGAAAATTCGGCAAGGTAAACGTCGCGGCTATTTCTGGTTTGATGCCGCCGTCCTCAAACCAGCGAAATAATTTATCCATGGTGGCGCGCATTAAACCTTCGTATCTATAGCGCTCGTCCTTTGGCGACCACCCGAAGTACAAGCCCATGTTTAATCCGCAAACAGACAGGTTTTTCACCAACAGGATATTGGCGGGGATCTGCGGAATATCACCGCCTGCGAATCCGACCGGCATGATCCGACCTTCTGGGGCCATACACCGCAGCGATTGATTAAATACCTCGCCGCCCACGGGATCATAGACACAGTTGACCCCGTCTCCTTGTGTAATGCGCAGGACGGCATCGCGAAAATTTGATTCGGCGTAATTAATTAAATGGTCGGCGCCATGTGCTGATGCGGCGTCCAGCTTCGCTTGTGTGCTGGCGGTCGCAATGACCGTGGCACCAAGAATTTTGCCAATCTCAACTGCCGCAAGACCGACGCCACCACCAGCGCCGTGCACGAGCAAGGTTTGGCCCGCTTGAACATCCAACAAGCGCGGCCACGTTAGTGCTGCGCACGTCGTTGCATAGGAATTCGTCAAACCGACGGCACGCGCAAACTCCAACGATTCGGGCAGGCTGAAGGTGTTAACCTCCTTAGCAACGGCTTGTTCTGCAAGTCCGCCCCAATCAAGGACGCTAACAACTCGATCGCCTACCTTAAATCTATTCGCGTTAGGCCCTACTTCCGTGACGATGCCAGCCACCTCGGTGCCGGGAACAAACGGCAACGGCGGTCTGCGCTGGTACTTACCTTGCACAACTAAACTCATCGCAAAGCCAATGCCAACGGCTTGCACCTTAATCTTCAGCTCGCGTTCACCAACTTGCGGAGACGGTTGCTCCGTTAACACGAGCGAGTCGAACGTCGTCCAGTCGGATACTAATACGGCTTGCATATATTCCTCTGTTTATACTGATTAATTGGCGTTAATGCCTTGGCAATCAGGGTTTGCGATCGCCAGTCGTCATTCCATGTTTTTCGACAGTACGGCGAGGTTCACGCTATGGCCAACCATCAAATCGTCGCGCGCTAAGAACTTCGGTTTCACGAACCAAACAAGCATCGGCAACACCACAAGCGACAGAACCATATTAATCAGCATGACGGCGACTAACAGCAATCCCATGTCGGCCATGAATTTCAGATCCGATAGAAAATACCAAGGCATTATGCCGATCAGCATAATGGTCGCGGTAAACATGATTGCCTTGCCGGTTGTTGTAAGCGCCGCATTAATCGCCTTCTTGAGGTCGTGATTCTGCGTGCTGAATTCCTCGCAAATTCTAGACAAAAGGTAAATCCCATAATCGATACCGACGCCAACGCCGATAACAGCCACGATCCCCGCATTGATATCAAGACCAATGCCGAGCAAATGAATCGCGGCCACGAGCATGAGATTAGATAGATTGACTGGTATGAGCAGGATAAATGCAGCGACAAATGAGCGATACGCGAACGCGGAAATGAGTAGCACGGCAAGATTTACCATGCCCATGATTATCCAGTGGTAGCGTTCAACGACATTATTCACTGCTTGCTGCAAGGCAATGACACCGGTGCCAAGTCGTACGCGAAACTTTGGATGATCTGCGCCGACTGCGGCAATTGCGCGTTCCGCGTTGGCAAGCGCGATGTCTACGGTTTCTTGCTTGTTGTCTTTATACCAAAGCGTCACTGTTGAATGCTGAAAAAGGAAATCGGCGACGTGGCCGAAGTTCACCGTGTTGTTGCCTAAAGTGACCGCAAACGCTGCCGCGTAAATCGCTTCGCGCGACAGGTCGAGTTCCTGCCACTTAGGATTACCACCCGAGAACAACCGGTTAACTTCCTTCATGTAGTCAGTAAACGTTAAGGTCGCGCGTGGTGGTAGCACGGGATCGGATTCGAGAATGCGTTGCAGCTTAGATGCTACTTCGACGACCCCTGGTGTTCGCGCAACGGGATTTTCCAGATCTTGTTCCTTGGCCTCGAGGATAATCTCCAAGGTATTCGTGCCAGGAAAATGTGCGTTAATTGCGCGCACGGCAGTATTGAATTCGGACTCGTGCCAGAGCAAGTTACTCCCTTCAACTGGGTTGCCGATTTTCACTTGGGTATTTAAATAGATTGCAAAAATACTGACGATGGTCACGATCACGGCGGTGGTATTCGCCGCCTTTCCATATGTCACGGATGAGATACGGTTAAGTAATTTTTCTTGGATCTGATGAATGCCGCTCGATTTTTTGCTCGTGCCAACGATGGTCTCAATATTCTTAGGTACAGGTAGGTAAGACAATAAGATCGAGCAAAGGAAAACGCCGGTCGGAATGATCCACAACGCCCACATGCCACAGAATATCGCATGATTTTCCATCGACTTAATGGGTGCGATGGCGATAAATATAATGCCGCAGACATCCGTCAGAATCCCGAGTATCGACGGCGCCATCATGATCGCCATAGTGAGCTCTGCCGCCTTACGCCGGTCGTTTAAGTGCGTAAGGATTTCATAATAGCGTTCCGTGTATTGGACGCAATGCGAAAATGACCGCGCTACAAGCAACAAGGGCACAATCATCAACAACGGCTCAATGGGTCGTCCCACCAAGCCGATGAAACCGAACCCCCAGATACCCGCGACCGAGGCGCAGACGATAGGGGTGATGACGCCGGCGAGGTTCCGCATATAGAAGATTAAGGCGAGCATCAACGCGCCGACTGTCACAGCAAAGATTTTGTAGGTTTGTTTCTGTAGTTTGTAAACCCATCCAGTGAGCACTGGTTGACCGGACAGATAAATTTCATGTTTGTCGTCGCGTGCTTCCTCAACTAAATTTTGAGCAAACGCAAACGCTTCGCCGTAATCAACTTTGTCGAGGAAGGTTGCGAGGATTAATGTTGCGGTTTCGTCGCGTGATATAAAAAATGTTTGTGCGTTGGTCGACACACCGACGCGACGCTTAAATTCCTGGACTTCTTCTGGGGTTTCAGGCGGTTCGTTGTCCATCAACGGCTGCGCGGTAATGCCGAAGGGTGTGGCTTCCGCGTAACGTAGTTTTTCTGTTGCGATGGAAATAATCTGGTCATGGTCCATGGCCGGCGCCAGATCGATGTCGCGGGTTATTTTCCAAACTTTCTTTAGCGTGTCCGCGTGATAGATTTCACCGTCTATACGCTTCACCATGATGGCAACAGTTAGCGGATTGCCAAAATTACGATGGTCGAAATAGACTTGCACGTAGGGGTCGTCTTGCGGCAGTAGATCGTTGAAAACGGTGCGAATATCAACTTTGGGAAAGCCGGTCATGAAGAACAGCGTAATTATCACGAACGCGACGCTGACAGCGGCTCGGTATTTCAAAATGAAGTGGGCTAATCGGAATCTCATTGTGTCGTCGTCCTTTTAAACCAAGTTACCGACGGGCTTTGGCCGTTGGCTCGTGAGCGTTAAAGCCCGATAAGCCTGGCGTAACGTTCTCGATGATAGAGGGAGTCGCCTAATATTTGCTGGGCGACTCTAGCTCGCTTCAGAAATAAGCCGATATCTGCCACGTCGGTCATGCCGATCCCGCCATGCATTTGCACGGCTTCGTTCGTGACGAGTTCGAGCATATCGCAGGCCTTGGCTTTAGCGATACTCGCGAGCTGCGCAGATTCGGCGCCACTATGGTCGATCTCTTCTAGCGCCGCATAGACGGATGATCGCGTTAATTCAATTTCGCAGTACATTTCGGCAGCACGATGTTTCAAGGACTGAAACGAACCGATCGGGGCGCCAAATTGTTCGCGGACTTTGAGGTATTCAATTGTTCGGTCAAAGGCCTCAACGCCGGTGCCGAGCATTTCTGCGGCTAGTGCCGCGCGTGCGCCGTCCAACACGGGATCGAGAACGTCGAAAGCGTTACCGATGGTGCCGACAAGTTGTGCTTGGACATTTGAAAATTCAATGTTCGCAGCGTTACGTCCGTCTACCAATATGGTGCGCTTTCGCTGTACGCCAGAAGCGCTTGCGTCAACGAGAAATAGACTCACGCCGTCACGATCGCTAAATTCGCCGTTATTGCGCGCCACGACAATTAGGCGATCGGCGATGTGGCCATCAAGGACGAACGTTTTGTGGCCATTTAAAATATAATTGGCGTCCTGCTGCACAGCGCGAGTGGCAATCTGTGTGGGTGTGTGGCGTGAGGACTCTTCATGGGCGAGCGCGAGTAACAAATCGCCGCTCGCGACTTTACCTAGTATGTCGGTTTGTTGAGTCTCGTTGCCGGCCGATGCAATGATTTGTGCGCCGAGCAGGACTGTCGATACGAACGGTGAGGCGGCCAATGTTCGTCCGGATTGCTCCATGATGATGCCGAGCGCCGCATAGCCGAAACCAATTCCGCCGTGCGCTTCGTCGATCAGGATCCCGGCCCAGCCCATGTCGGCCATGGCGCGCCACTTTTCGAGATCGAAGCCTATTTTATCTACTTCATCGCGAAGCTTGCGCTGCACATCGATCGGTAATTGTTCGTCGAAAAAGCGGCTTGCTGTATCACGCAACAATTCGAGATCTTCTGAGTTAAGTTCGCTCATCGTTTAGTCCGGTAATCCTAGTACGCGTTTAGCAATGACGTTTAGCTGTACTTCTGACGTTCCACCTTCAATGGAATTACCTTTTGAACGCAGCCACGAACGACACAAAGACAAATCGAGTTCTTCAAATTCGTCACCTTCCCAACCGAGTCCGGCACTCCCAGCGCATTTCATCAGAATTTCCAGTTTCCGCTTATTTTGCTCAGTACCGTAATACTTGAGCATCGAAGCGATGCCAGCCGCCGCGTCGCCGCCACTCATTGCCCTTTTGGACGTAAGCTCGAAGGCGCGATCGTTCATCAGTTGACGCGACACTAAATCTCGCAGCATCGGATCGTTGATGCGGCCATCCGGATCGCCAGCATAATTGCGCGCCATGTCTTCGAGTGAAGGCAGGCGGCTACCACCACGCGCACCGAGCTGAGAAATCATGCTGCGTTCGTGCCCGAGCAGCTGCTTTGCAATCGCCCAACCGCCGTTCAGTTCACCGATACGTTGTGATTTTGGAACGCGTACGTTGTCGAAGAAGGTTTCGCAAAATGCAGATGCCCCGCTGATTAATTTGATCGGTCTCACTTCCACACCCGGGCTCTTCATATCGAACAGTAGGAAACTGATTCCGGCGTGCTTCGTCGAAGTGTCTGTGCGAACTAAACAAAATATCCAGTCCGCATGATGGGCGTAAGACGTCCACACTTTCTGTCCGTTGACGAGGTAGTGGTCGCCCTTATCTTCGGCGCGTGTTTGGAGGCTTGCCAGATCCGAACCGGCACCAGGTTCGCTGTAACCCTGACACCACCAAATCTCGCCGCGAACAATAGGCGGCAGGTAGCGATCTTTCTCTTCCTCCGTGCCGAGTTCAAGTAATACGGGGCCGAGCATGAACAGACCGAAACTAAATAGCGGAGGGCGGCAATTTAAGCGTTGCATTTCTTCTTTGAGGATCGCGGCTTCTTTCCGATCCAGCCCGCCGCCGCCGTATTTTCGTGGCCAATGCGGGGCGGTCCAGCCGCGTTCGACCATGCGTTCCAGCCAAATTTTGGATTCCGGGTGCTTGAACTTAGGATCTGTGCCACCCCACACCCGTTCTTCATCAGGCATGGGTGTGCGCATGCCTGGAGGGCAGTTTTCTTCTAGCCAGGCACGTGTCTCAGTGCGAAAAGATTCAAGCGTCATCGCGACTTTTTCTCCCGGTTCGGATCGATTCGAACATTCATTGTGGGCCTTACTATATTCGATTCTTCGCATCGAAGAGAACGCCAACCCTCGGCACGATACGGCCTAGCATTCTCGAAAGGACAGAGCTTACACCTCACGGCGCTCATGCACCGTAGCGCCACGGCGGTGACGGTTGTTCCGCTGCTTCGTCTAAGGTCCATTGCGGCAACGCGAAGCCATCCGCTACTTGAGAAAATACCATACGCACTCGAGAACCGATTCCGACTCGCTCAATTACTTCGAGGGGCGCAAAACTACCGTCCGACATGACTAGGTTTCCGCCGACTCTGAGCGCTTCGTGTTCGCTTGGCTGTCCTTTTTGTGTATCGAGATCGACGAGTAAAATGAGGTAGGGGACTTTGCTCTTAAATGCCGGTTGAATTGCGTGGTGTACTTCGCCATAGGAGTGCACTGTGCCTTTACCCTCGACGGGCACCCATTCGCTTTCACGCTCACCGGACCACGGACACGCAGTCGTCGGTGGGTAGCGCAACAACTGGCTTTTGAGGCCGCGCTGCAGCCGAAATTCGCCGGCGGCACAGTACTTGAAAAAATCTCGGTTCTCAGCGTCGACGTCGTCGATGCTGAGCATCATTCCCATGTATTCACCTTGGACTGGCATTGCATTTCTCCTTAAAGGTGATCTTTTGCCATGACGACTGCCGACCCAGCACCGGGGTGCGCCCAGCCGAGGTTCGCGGTGAGTTCGACGTTCTTGACTTGACGACAACCGCCTTCGGCGTAGTCGTAGGTGTGTTGCCGGCGACCGTCCGGGCCCAGCGGGCACGAGTCGTCAATGGCGCCGCGGATTTGACGGACGTTTTCAATCACCATACTCATGCCGTGTGTATAGCCTTCACAAAGATGGCCGCCGGAGGTGTTGTTCGGTCGTTTGCCACCGAGTTCAATGGTGCCGTTGGAAACATAGTCGCCGCCGTCACCTTTTTTACAGAAACCGTAATCTTCGAGCTGCAGCATGGTCGTGAACGTGAATGCATCGTAGGAGCCAGTAACATCAATATCTTCTGGTCCTACGCCGGCGTTCGGCCACAGGATGTGCTTCGCGTAATGTCCGGCAACGGTTGATATCGGTCCGCTTTGATAATGTAGATGGATATCGCCACGCGGTTTACACACGCGCCCAGCAACTGCCTGAATCACGGCTGGCGGGTGGGGGCAATCTCTAGCACGCTCGATTCGCGAGACGATGATGCAGGTTGAATTGTCTGTTTCGACACAGCAATCGAGTAGGTGCAGTGGCTTGCAAATGATTCTCGAGTTAACGACATCTTCGATGCTGTAACGTTGCCGATAAAACGCCTTCGGGTTATTAGACGCGTGCTTACTGTGCGCGACTTTTACCGCAGCAACTTGCTCCGCTGTCGTGCCGTAGTCGTACATGTGGCGCATGAAAGTAGGTGCGAACATCTGACCCGCGCTTTGCCAACCGTACGCTCGATGATGAATTTGATCGCCAACGATGGGCGCCGCAGAGCGTGCGCCGGTCCCGCCGATGCGCACTTGCGAGAAACCGTTCATTGCCCGGTAGATGGCGACGGTATTGCACATCCCTGCTTCGATCACGCCGATCGCAATACCAATCAAGCATTCTGTTGAGGAGCCGCCGCCATAGATGTCCGTATAAAAATTCAGTCGCATGCCGAGGTCTGTAGCGACCTGGGGTGCGAATGTCGAATCATTGTTTGAATAACTCAGCATGCCATCGACTTCGCTAATATCCATACCGGCGTCTGCAATCGCGTTGCCGACGGCCCAACTTGCCAACGATCGGGTGGACTGATCGGAACCTCGCCGGTAACTCGTTTCACCCACACCGCAGACGGCGTACTTACCCCGTAAATGGCGGGGCGCGGAGGTTTCGATATCGCTTGTATTCGACACGGTCATAGGAGTTCTCCTGTGTGGCAATACCTGCAGTCTACAGAAAGTGAGGTGAGATACACATTTGCACGCCGTATCGTAGGCGTCCAAAAACGCGTATTCGGCTGTGCTTTATTGTGTGCTGGAAAGGGCTTGTTGTCATCTCGCCTTCGGGCTATGTTCGGCGCCTACACAGGAGAATCTGCATGGCTGGCTTACTCGACGGGATCCGCGTTATTGAAATCGCAACTTTTGTCTTTATGCCGAGCGCGGGCACCGTATTGTCCGATTTCGGTGCCGATGTGATCCACGTTGAACCGCCCGGAGTAGGCGATCCTTATCGCTTACTCCATCATATGAAGCCGTTGCCTCAAGGGGATAAAAACTATTGCTGGGATCTCGACAGTCGCAATAAACGCAGTCTAGTGATTGATCTTAAGACTGATGCAGGTCACGAGATAATTATCGATTTGATCAAGGATGCCGATATCTTGATCACGAACTTTCACCCATCAGTGCTCACGGACTTGAGGATCACGTACGAACAATTAAGTGAAATTAATCCCCGTTTGATCTATGCCCACGGAACGGGCTACGGCGAATTGGGCGAAGAGGTCGAAAAACCCGGTTATGACGCGACCGCGTGGTGGGCGCGTACGGGCTTGATGGATGCCGTGCGACCGGAAGGTGGAGCGCTG
Organism: Gammaproteobacteria bacterium; assembly: GCA_047611805.1. Classification (GTDB taxonomy): domain Bacteria; phylum Pseudomonadota; class Gammaproteobacteria; genus UBA11873. Next base: position 8,386 of record JBLFWX010000024.1, on the reverse strand, counting down.
GCGATGTCGACTGCTGGCATGGGCGACCATCCTAGCAGTATGACGACATTCGGCGGGATCGCGTTGGCGCTGTACGCACGTGAAAAGACCGGCAAAGGAACGAAAATGTCGTCGTCGTTGCTAGCCAATGGTGCGTGGTCGAACAGCATTCTTATTCAAGCGGCCCTAGACGGCTGCAGCACGTACGTGCCGCCGACCCAAACGACAACTTCGAACGCAGTCGTAAACCACTATCAATGCGCCGACGGCCGGTCGCTGTTTCTGGTGTTGATTAAAGAAGCAGACGAATTTGGCCAGTTCTGCGACGCGATTGAGCGAGCAGATATTAAAACCGACCCGCGCTTTGCCGAAATGACGGAGCGGCGTGCAAATGCGCCAGCACTCGCGGCAATATTGAGCGAGTGGTTTGTGCAACGTCCGTTAGCGCAATGGCAAAAAATTCTTGACGACAACGCCATTACTTTCGGCAATATTTCGACCATCGAAGATACGGTTACCGACCAGCAGTTTATTGACAACAATATTTTCGTCGAGTTTGCCGATCAACCCGGTCGCAAAGTAGTGAATAGTCCGTTCGAGCTCAGGGACTATCCGAAACGCGCGCCGGTTGCCGCGCCGGAGCTTGGCCAGCATACGTCCGAAATCTTGCGCGCACTGGGTTACGATGACACGCGTATCGCGGAACTATACGATGCAAAAATAGTGAGTGGCACTTAGGCGCGGCGAGATGCGCATGGCAAAACGCCGCGAGTGCCTAACGGATTGACTTAGTCGCGAGCCTGCGCACGCGCGAGTGAGGGTCTTGCGTAACAGGCGTCCGCCCAGCGTTGCACATTGGCAAAGTTCGAGTAATCGAACTTAACCATTTTCAGCAACAGCATCACACCGGATACATTGAGATCGGCGATGCTGAACTGCGCACCGACTAGCCACTCCTGGTTACTGAGCGCGTCGTCTAATACTTGCAGCGGTCGGGTAAGTTGTTTCTCGGCCGAGGCGATCTGTTTGTCGTTACGCTTGTCCTCGGCAACGAACAGTTTTTGTACGACGATTTGCATTTGCAGTGGTTCAATTTCGCTGATCCCCCAAACCGACCATTGCCAGGTTAAAGCTTCATCTTTGGCGGTCTGCGGATAGAGCGCGCCACCGTAGGTTTTCGCCAAATATAGGTTAATCGCCATCGATTCGAACAGCGTGATGTCACCGTCGACCAAAGCCGGAACCCGACCGTTTGGGTTTACAGCGAGATACTCTGGCGTCTTCGAACCTTCCTTGAAGTCCACGGCCACTTGATCGTATTCGATGCCGACTTCTTCTAGCGCCCAGAGCGAGCGGTGCGCACGTGATCCTGAAATGCCGTATAGCTTTGGTTTGCTCATGATCGATATCCTGCTGAATGATTGTTAAGGCTTAAATACCCGTTGCTCGTCAAGCTTTGGACGAGATGTCGATGATGGGTCGGCGGCATGTTAACCAGGGTCCTCACGACGGCGCAATCATCAATTGACTGGGTGGCGGGATTCTAAAGCAGAAAATGACCGGTTATAGTCGGTGTTGGTCCAACGACCCGTTCGGTTCTAGCGATCGTTCGCATTTGCGCCGCCGTTGTTATCGTTATTTTAAGAAGGAAATTAGATGAAAGCCTACCAAATTACTTCAGACGGCGGCGTAGACGCCTTAAGCCTCACCGAATTAGATGTGCCGAAACCCGGGCCGCGGGAGGTTTTAGTCCGGGTGCGCGCCTCGTCAATTAACTATCGCGATCTATCGATGATAGAAAACCCCGTACCACGGGGCGTTCCGTTTCCAAGGATCCCTAATTCGGATGGCGCGGGTGAGGTGGTTGAAGTGGGCAGCGAAGTCACGCGATTTAAATCCGGTGAGCGGGTTTGTGGTAGTTTTTTCCAAGATTGGATCGACGGTGAATTGACCGAATTGGATACGCAAAAAATGTTGGGCGGAACAGCGGAAGGTATGCTGGCCGAGTACCGTGTTTTGCCAGAGCGTGGGTTGGTCCACACCCCTGCTTATTTATCTGATGTCGAAGCGGCAACCTTACCTTGTGCAGCCCTCACTGCCTGGAATTCGATGGTGGAAACCGGTGGGGTAACGGCCGGAAGCACCGTTTTGCTACTGGGGACGGGCGGTGTTTCGGTCATCGCACAACAACTGTGTAACTTGCTCGGTGCGCGCACGGTTGTAACGTCGTCTAGTGACGAGAAACTGGACCGCATCCGCAAGCTAGGTGCCTGGGAGACGATTAATTATCGTTCGACCCCTGATTGGGATCGCATGGTGCTCGATGTCACGGAAGGGCGCGGCGTTGATCACACGGTGGAGGTCGGCGGTGCGGGGACCTTACAGAAATCGATGAACGCAACCCGCTTTTCGGGCTCTCTCGGCATCATCGGAATTTTGACCGGTGGGGAGATCGACCCACTCGCAATTCTACGTCGCTCGTTAAAATTGCGAGGGATCTATGTCGGTAGCCGACGTATGTTTGAGAATATGAATGCCGCGCTTGAGGCGCACCAATTAAGACCCGTTGTTGACGGGACTTATGCGTTTGAAGATGCGCGCCAGGCCTATCACGACATGCGTGCTGCGAATCACTTTGGCAAACTTGTGATCACCGTGTGAGCGATAGGGTTCGCACGCCGACCTGCTAGCTAGGCCGGAATTTCTCCGGCGACAATCGTGCGCAACATTTCACGTCGGAAGCCGTCGTGGTCGTTGAAGGCGTGATGTATGCAACTGCGATTGTCCCACAGTACAAAAGTGTCCTGTTCCCAACGTAACCGGCATGTAAAAATGGGCTGCGTTATGTGGCGACACAGAAATTCGATCACTGGCGTGGCCTCGTAGTCGGAGAAGCCTTGGATCCCAACGGTGTAACTCTCATCGATATACAGACTTCTTTCGCCTGTCACTGGATGAGTCCGGATCAGTGGATGGTAGCTTCCTTCGATAAGCTCACGCTCTTTCGGGTTGATATCCATGGAAGCAAATGTGGCTTGGGTTCCAGGCGCCGCTGAATTTTTTAATGCGGCCAAGATTCGACGCCCCGACATGTGAACTTTTAACGGTTTGAGCATGTCCTGCATTGTATCGCCCAAGACCGCCAGGGCGCCTACCGTGTTCGCCCATAAGGTGTCACCACCATAGGGCGGGATGTCGATACCATACAAGAGACTGATCGCAGGGGGTTGCGCGAGAAACGGCGAGTCTGTGTGCCAACTACCACCAAAAATGACAGATGATTTTTGTTCCGCCGTTTTCAATACCCGTTGAATATTGGGATGACCATCGATGCCCGTCGTATAGGCGTCAATACCGAATTCGCCGAACCGTAGCGTCAATTGTTCTTGATCTTCAAAGGACAGGTTTTGCTGCCGTATGAATACCATTTTGTGGTGGTAGAGTGCGTCCGACAATTCCGCGAACGTTGCGGCGTCGAGATGCCGAAGGTCGACATTTTGGATTTCAGCGCCCATCGAGCTTGCTAGAGGTTTTGCGACAATGTGTTGGTAACTGCGTGCATGATTGTCGCCAGATCCCGATGGTTGGGTATAATCTATTGTCGGTCCGCTCATATGGAAATCCTGATTGGTGTAATCCGGTACATTATACGTGTGCGGCCTTCTACGAAAACTCTGCGCGACAATGCCGTGTAATCAGCGACCAAGCGGCATTGCATTCGCAATGAAAACTGGCTCGGAAAGCTGAACCAATATGGAAAGCCAGATCTTGCCGGCGAGTTAGCTGCGCCGAACGAAAATCCTTTGACGAACAATAGGAATCCTGCATGACCCAGGGGTTAACAAATCTAATTGAAATATTGAGTCCGAAACTGATAGCAGACGATAAATTTTGCGGCCAAGGATCATTCAACGATGGTGCCCCTGGGACCTACGGCGGACATTTCTTGGGGCAAGCGGCAGCCGCGGCCTTAGCAACCGTTGGGGACGATCGCGCAGTGCATTCTATTCACGCTTACTTTTTGCGCGGCGGGATCCCCGGCGAGCCAATCGATTACGACGTCGAGCGCGTGCGCGACGGCGCTTCATTCAGTGTCCGTAAGGTGAAAGCAAGCCAAAATGAACGCACCGCATTCGAATTGATGGCATCGTTCGCGGTGCAATCCGAGGGCGGGGAAATTCCGGCAGAATCGCCGCCCGACTTCATGGATCTCCCGGAGCCAGAATCGTTACCTACCTATAGAGAACTGATGGAAAGTCACGATCCAATTCCATTACCTGAAGACTGGGCAATGCGCGACCACGGGCTAGACATGCGAGTCGTCAACGCGCCTTGGACCGCAAATGGGCCATCCGCGGCCGGCGGCATACGGCTATGGATAAAAGCGAACGGTCAGGCCCCGGACGATCCCAATTTGCATGCGGCTATGCTCGCCTATCAGAGTGACGAATCCCTAGCCGACAATCTCTTGATCCCGTTTGGCGTAACCTGGGGTTCAGAGCGCGTCTTTTTCGTGAGTCTCGATCATGCGATGTGGTTTCATCGCCCGATTGATCTAAATGAATGGCATTTCGTCGAGCAATGGCCCATCGCCGCGACCCGTTCTCGAGGTGTTGCTAGGGGTCAAGTTTGGTCGCGGGATAAAAAGCTCGTCGCGTCGTTTACCCAAGAAGTGCTGATGCGCATCGACTAAAGAGTAGAATATTTGCTCGCAGATTAGCCTCCGAGTTTCGACTCGGATCGGCAGTAGTCGTATGGCCCTTGTGCGCTGAGGTAACGATCACCCGCGGGAAAGGTTTGCGTGTCCAAGATCGATCCACCAGTACCGTTCGCCCGGATCCTGTAAAGCGAACCTTCGCAGCTTTGGACATCCAGAAGAACTTAAATCGAAATCGCATTCGCGTAGCATCACCATGGAAAAAGCGTCGCCGCGGCGGGCCATTTTTTTAGATCCGAGATTCAGTTTATAAACCAGAACCTGATGCGCAGCTCGACGATCCGAGATATACGTCACCGCGACTCAATTTCCAAATGAGGAATTCCGTCCGAAATTGCGTAAGCACTTGATTGAATGAGGATAACAGCACACGGTTTTTTTCGTTGAAAATAGAAGCAACCGTCGCGGATGTTTAGTCGAAGTGACGTTGATACAACTGTTAGGAGGCTGGAGTAACCTGAATGGATGGGGGCGCAATTGGAGCGATTGGGGGGATAGTTGGCGCGGCCGCAGTCGTGGTTTCACTAGTTTTCGTTGGGACTCAAGTCCGTCAGAATACTCAAGCCACTGAGCGTTCTAACGCAAGGCAAACATCTTCGGATCATGAAAGATCCCTAGAAAATTTTCTGGATGAAAAAATCGCAGATATCATCCTCCGCGGATTGGAAGAATTAACTGGGCTCACACCTCTCGAACGATACCGTTTCGACCTTGCAACGAGCATTTGGTTGGAAACTGTAAAGCAAGCGTACGCAGATTCAAAACTTGGTTCATTTCCTGACGACATCCTGGTCGCTTATCGCAACCGACTATTCATAATGCTCGATACCCCGGGGGGTGTAGCTTGGTGGGAGCAACGCCAAGCGTGGTTCAGTCCCAGTTCCAGAGAGGAAGTGAACCGCTTATCGAACCTAGGCGCGCCGAAAGAAATGGAAAACGCAGGCATTGGCGCGCCACCAAGGCAGTCGGCAGGGACGGACGCGTAGCCTCGTGAACGCGCCACCCAACCAGGGGATGAACCTGACAGCTTACAGCAAGCTTTTTGCTCACTGCTGCGCGATTTTAGTTCTCAAAAAGCTTGCTGTAATCTGCAGATTATCCCGACGGTAGATGGCTAGAGAAAAGAACCTATGAATTGGGACGCAATAGGAGCCATTGGCGAAACAGTAGGCGCGACCGCCATCATCGTGTCGTTGATATACGTCGCGTTGCAAATACGTCATCACACCTCCGAATCGAAAACGTTACGAACTCAAAACTTAGTTTCGGTAAACTCCGAAATGACGGCACATGTCGCAAATAATTCAGATCTTTCTCGGGTTATCCGTATCGGAATGTTTGATTACGATGCGCTAGATGTGGATCAGCAATTTCAATTCAGTCTAATTTTCTATTCTATATATAACCAATACGATTTTGCGTATCACCAGTATCTCAACGGATTGCTGGACGATACGTTTTTCAAAAAGATGGATGATGAAGTACCCATGTCCTTAACGCTGCCAGGCGTTAAGACGTGGTGGGACAATGATCGCGCTAGGATGTCGCAGAAATTCGTATCGTAAATAGAGCGGCGTTTAGCAGAAGACTATGTAACTCCGGAAAGTATCCCGACACTTGGAAAACGGACGGGCGGATAAAGATGTCATCTAACCAATTGCTCCAACTGACCCTTGACTGTGTCTTCCTGGCGCCGCCGCTTCAGTCAGCCACTCTCGAGGGCAGCAGAGCAAGACGTTAGGCCGCGCAGACAAATTCACGGGAGCGACACGCGTGGAAAGCGAAAACGGTGCGGAAAAAGTTCGGTTCTTCTCACCTGGAAGGGGGGAAGGTGAGAAAAGAAAAGAGAAAAGGAGAAAAGAAAAGGTGACGGAAGAAAAGGTGACGGAGGGATTAAAAATTATTCCCTCCGTCACCTTTTCCACCTTTTCCCTTTTCGTCACAATCAAAGTTTGCAAATTATTTCGTTACCGAATTCCCGGATCATCTCGCGCCCATCAGTTCCGCACACGTTTAAAGCGATATTCGTGACGCCGGCGTCTTCGAGCATATGAATACGATCGATAATCTCGCCCGGTGAACCCGTCAACGTGGAGGTTTTCACTAGCTCATCGCTGATGTATTTTTCTTCCCCTTCGCGCAGGAAGGCTAGGTGACCTAAGTGCATTTCTTGGTAGCGTTTTTCGAGTGGTGTTTTCATCTTCATGATGTGTTCTTCGAAATAGCGCTTAGCGAGCGGCGCGATAGCGGGTGGCGAAAAAGGTCCGACCTTCATTTCCTTTGGGTCCCAATTCGTATGTAGCAGCAAAATTGCATACGGTCCGATCTGGCGCAGTACACGGGGAGAGGTCATCGATTCGCCCGGACGTAATACGCAACCTGACGTGAGGTTCGTCGTATAGACCGATTCCATCGGGCGTCCGGCGTCATTGGCCGCTTGCTTGATCTGTTTGATACTGCCTGAAATGTAATCCCCGTCGAGACCGATCGTGACCCAACCGTCGGCGAGTTCACCGACCATCTTGAGAGCTTTGGGACCATTCGAGGCCATGTGGATCGGGATCGGATCGGCGACATTGATGTAGCCAGAATTGGGATGAAGGAACTTAATGGAGCGTTCGATATCTCCCTCGCGATAGGTGGCCTCACCGCCGGCGAGTAATTCTCTGATGACGCCGATATCCTCGCGCATCGTTTTTAATTTGGCCGGCGGCATGCCCATGACGTTGCGACCAGTAAAACCCGTGCCAACTCCAAGAATGACCCGACCTGGCGCGAGTTCGTTGATCGTCGCAATCGAATGCGCTGTAACCGGCGAGATGCGATTGCCGAGGATCGCGACCAGCGGTCCGATCTTGAGATACCGGGTGTGCTCGGCAGCTAACGCCATACTGGCATAGACGTCGCTGTAGCACATATGCGAATCGTAAAACCAGGCATGCGTGAAGCCATAGTCTTCTGCCATTTTCGCGTCGTGGTAGGCGCGAATGTAAGAGGGGAAGGTGATCCCAAAATCCATCAGTGTTTTCCTGGTCTAGCGTTACTTCAATAATATTTAGCCGGCTCGAACTCCGGTCGGTTGGCGGTCCTCAATCGCGATCTCCTCATTGACGATGGCGACGTATACGCCGGTAGCAGCCACAAAGGGATTGTAATAGTTAGCCTTTGTTCGATGTTCGGCAGGGACCGCGATAGTGATATCCGCCAATAGCCAATCTCGATGCGCTGGCAAGCTGCTCATCTTGCGAACGGCTTCCTCTACCGGAGTAGCGTCGTTGATGAGGTCCCGGTAAGGCTCCGAAAATGTACTATACATCTTCGGGCAGGGCGCAACGCTGGTGTCGGTCAAGAGGAAAAGGGATCACTGGTGAAAAGGTGAAAAGGTGAAAAGGTGAAAAGGTGAAAAGGTGAAAAGGTGAAAAGGTGAAAAGGTGAAAAGGTGAAAAGGTGAGAAAAGGTGAGAAAAGGTGAGAAAAGGTGAGAAAAGGTGAGAAAAGGTGAGAAAAGGTGAGAAAAGGTGAGAAAAGGTGAGAAAAGGTGAGAAAAGGGGTCGGAGGGGATTAAGAGACTGTAAGAAAAACTGTGTAACTGCCTATCATTGAACCCGGTTACGGGTAAGGAGAGGTAGGTTATGAAGAATAAAGAACTGCAGGCCATCGCCCAGGCGGCTGCGAAAAACATCAAGACGGA
>JBLFWX010000023.1:0-63753 GCA_047611805.1 Gammaproteobacteria bacterium | reverse complement strand
CGAGATTTTCGAGGATTTAGCGACCGCGCGTTTGACGGGCGGGGTAACTACACGCTTGGCGTAAAAGAACAAATTATTTTTCCTGAAATTGACTTCGATAAGATTGACTCAATTCGAGGAATGGACATTTGCATTACAACGAATGCGAGAAACGACGATGAAGGTCGTGCTCTTTTGCACGCATTTAATTTTCCGTTGCGGACGTAGGCTGTTAGATATGGCAAAGAAATCAATGATCAATCGCGAGCACAAACGGACTCTGTTAGCGAAACGTTTTGCTTCCAAACGCGCAGCGCTCAAAAGCACGGCGGCGGACGCCGAACTCCCGATGGAAGAGCGTGAAGCCGCACGAATGAGTTTACAAAAACTACCCCGTGACTCCAGTCCGGTTCGAGGCAGAAATCGATGCCGTCTAACAGGGAGACCGCACGGGTATTACCGAAAATTTGGTCTTTCGCGCAACGAGCTACGACGGTTAGCAATGGAAGGGCATGTGCCCGGCCTTGTTAAGGCAAGTTGGTAAGCGCCTCCTCGAACCACGGTTAGGGCTAAGAGATAACACAATATGACTATGCAAGACCCAATTGCTGACATGCTGACACGGATCCGCAACGCACACGCGCGTGACCGCGTGGAAGTGTCCATGCCAGCCTCAAAGACCAAAGCCGCGATTGCACAAGTATTAAAAGACGAAGGCTATATATCTAGTTTTAAAACAGTGACGGGTGATGGCCACCCCCAATTAGTCATTGAATTGAAATATTACGAAGGAAAAGCTGTAATCGCGCACATTCAACGGAAAAGCAAGCCGAGTTTGCGAGTGTATCGTGGCAAGGACGATTTGCCCTCGGTTGTTGGGGGACTCGGAATTGCAATAGTTTCCACATCGCGCGGACTAATGACTGATCGCGAAGCTCGCGCGCAGGGCATTGGCGGCGAAGTCCTCTGCTCCGTCTATTAGTTTTAGGAATCTGAAAAATGTCCAGGATCGCGAGTGCACCAATCCAGATACCATCGGCCGTGGACGTCAATATAGACGGTCAAAAGGTAACTGTGAAAGGAAAAAATGGAACGCTAGAGTGGAACGTCCACGAAGAAGTTAGTGTGCTCATCGATGATGGGCAGATCAAAGTTAAAGCGTTGAATCAGTCGAAATCGGCCATCGCAATGTCTGGCACTTCACGTGCGCTGATAAACAATTTGGTAACTGGCGTCAGTACGGGCTTCGAACGCCGTCTACAAATCGTCGGAGTTGGTTATCGCGCGGTACTAAACGGAAATGTTCTGAATTTGTCGCTGGGTCACTCTCATCCGATAAATTTTGCTATCCCTGACGACGTGACCATTGAGACACCGACCCAGACAGAAATTATTGTCAAAGGCGTCGACAAGCAGCGCGTGGGGCAGGTTGCAGCAAATATTCGAGCTTATCGTAAACCCGAGCCTTATAAGGGCAAAGGTGTTAAGTATTCTGACGAGCAAATTGTTCGTAAGGAAGCTAAGAAGAGTTAATGGCGCTATGAACAAGAAACTTTCAAGACTCCGTCGGGCTCGCAAAACCCGCAGTCACATCAAATACCTTCGCGCAACGAGATTGTGCATCAACCGAACGCCCCGGCACATTTATGCCCAGGTGATCGACGCCAGTGGCGGAACCGTGCTGGCAAGCGCGTCCACATTGGACAAGGATTTGCGGGCGTCAATAAAGACGACTGGCAACGTCGATGCCGCCGCGATTGTCGGTAAAGCCGTCGCTGAACGCGCACGTGCTGCCGGAGTCGAGAAGGTTGCTTTCGACCGAGGTGGTTTTAAATACCACGGTCGCGTAAAAGCACTTGCGGATGCCGCTCGTGAACATGGCCTCAAATTTTAGGAGTTAGATTAGCATGGCATACGCCCAAGGAAACCAACAAAACCAAGAAGGCATGTTTGAGAAGCTGGTCGCCGTTAATCGCGTCGCTAAGGTTGTCAAAGGTGGGCGAATATTTGGTTTCACTGCGTTAACCGTAGTTGGAGATGGCGCCGGAAAAGTCGGTCTCGGGCGTGGTAAAGCGCGTGAAGTACCTGTTGCGATTCAGAAAGCGATGGAAAACGCCCGTCGAAATATGGAAGACATCGCACTGAATGAGGACACCTTGCACTACGCAGTGGTCGGCGAACATGGCGCGGCAAAAGTCTATATGCAACCAGCATCCCAAGGAACTGGCATCATCGCCGGCGGCGCAATGCGCGCGGTGTTCGAAGTGGTAGGAATCCACAACGTTTTGGCTAAATGCATTGGCACGACGAATCCGGTTAACGTGGTGCGTGCGACAATAAACGGTTTAAAAAACGTCTCTTCACCGGAATCGATGGCTGCTAAACGCGGCAAGACAGTATCGGAAATTCGAGGATAGATCTGATGGCCGGTAAATTAAAATTAACGCAATTGCGCGGGACGAATGGTCGCTTGAAATCACATAAGGCATGCGCGGCCGGACTTGGGTTACGTCGAATTCGCCACTGCGTTGAAGTTCAAGATACGGTCGAGAATCGCGGCATGATAAATAAAATATCCTACATGCTGAACATCGAGGAAATGTGATGTATCTAAATACGATCAAGCCGGCTGAAGGTGCTAAAAAACCACGTAAGAGAGTAGGGCGCGGGATTGGCTCAGGCTCGGGAAAAACCTGCGGACGAGGGCACAAGGGACAGCACTCGCGTTCGGGCGGATATCACAAAGTCGGATTCGAAGGCGGCCAGATGCCCCTACAGCGCCGACTACCTAAAGGCGGATTTCACTCTCGAACCCTTGCTTATCACGACGAGGTCCGGCTCAGCGAATTGCATCTTGTTCAACACGACACCATTACACTTGAATCATTGAAAGCCGCAGGTTTGATTAGGAAAGACATATTATCCGTGAAGATCATTTCTTCGGGTACGGTTGATAAAGCAGTCAAGTTACGAGGCGTACTAGTAACGAAGGGAGCCCGGATAGCGATAGAGAGTGTCGGGGGTACCATCGAAGACTAGCATGGCTACTGCGAACCGAAAAAATCCGGGCGCTCCTGCTGGTGTCGGAAAGCTAAATGAACTCCGCCAGAGAATTTTCTTTCTCCTGGGGGCGCTCATCGTTTTTCGTATTTGCACGCATATTCCTGTTCCAGGGATCAACCCGAGCGCGTTGGTAACGCTTTTCGACCAGCAGCGCGGCACGATCCTGGATATGTTCAACATGTTTTCTGGGGGAGCGCTCGAACGATTCTCCGTCGTAGCCCTGGGGATCATGCCGTATATTTCCGCCTCTATCATAATGCAGTTGCTCACCGTGGTTCACCCCAAATTGGAGCAACTGAAGAAAGAAGGCGAATCCGGGCGCAGGCAAATAACGCAATACACTCGGTACGGAACGGTCGCACTAGCTTTGTTCCAATCCCTCGGTGTCGCGGTAATGCTCGAGGGACAGTCCGCTGCAGGGCTCCAATTGGTCATCGATCCTGGTCTAGCGTTTCGCATTACGTGCGTGACGACTCTCGTTACCGGGACGCTGTTTCTAATGTGGTTAGGCGAGCAAGTAACGGAGCGTGGAATCGGTAATGGTATATCGATGATCATCTTTGCCGGCATTGTAGCGGGGTTACCTGCGGCGGTCGGCGGCACGCTTGAATTATCTCGAACCGGCGAGCTTTCAATAATCATGGTTTTAGCGTTATTTGCGCTAGCGATCTTAGTTACCGCGTTTGTTGTCTTTGTCGAACGTGGACAGCGTCGAATCACTGTAAATTACGCAAAACAGCGCAATCAGATTGGTGGCCAATCTAGCCATCTACCACTAAAACTTAATATGTCGGGCGTGATTCCGCCCATTTTTGCCTCAAGTATTATTTTGTTTCCGGCAACCATAGGTGGCTGGTTCGGCAATATGGAAGGTATGGGTTGGATGCGCGACCTAGCCAGTACGCTGTCACCTGGCCAACCCCTATACGTCATGTTTTACGCGGCCGCGATCATATTTTTCTGCTTTTTCTACACCGCGCTGGTCTTCAATCCGAAAGAAACGGCGGACAATCTAAAGAAATCCGGGGCTTTCATCCCCGGGATTCGCCCCGGCGAACAAACCGCGCGGTATATAGATGGGGTGATGACCCGGTTAACGGTTGCAGGCGCAATTTACATCACATCCGTGTGCTTGCTACCAGAATTCCTAATATTGAAATTTAGCGTCCCATTTTACTTTGGTGGTACGTCGCTACTAATCATAGTTGTTGTAGTAATGGATTTTATGTCGCAAGTCCAAGCTCATTTGATGTCTCATCAATACGAAGGCTTGCTCAAGAAAGCTAATCTCAAAGGCTATGGTCGTCGCTAACAGGAAAGAAGGTGAGTAAGTGAAAATTCGAGCATCAGTAAAACGGATCTGTCGGAACTGCCGCGTTATAAAACGCAAAGGCGTAATTCGAGTAATTTGCAAAGATCCACGACATAAACAACGCCAAGGTTAGCGTGAACTTTTCGATGAGGATAATAGTATGGCGCGTGTAGCAGGCGTAAACATCCCGGACAGGAAGCACACTGTCATTGCGATCCAATCGATATTTGGTATCGGGCAAACTCTGGCACGTAAGATATGTCAGGAAACCGGAGTTGCCGAACAAGTAATGATCAAGGATCTGACAGAGGAGCAGTTGGAGGCCTTACGTGGTGGCGTGGCTAAATTCACTATCGAAGGCGACCTTCGGCGCGAAATATCAATGAATATCAAGCGTCTGATGGATCTGGGGAGCTACCGTGGAATTCGGCACCGCCGTGGTTTACCGACGCGCGGACAACAGACCCAAACAAACGCTCGAACCCGTAAAGGTCCGCGGCGGATGATTAAGAAATAACTGAGCAATATTCCCATGGCTACATCTACTCCTCGTACAAAGAAACGTGAAAAAAAGACCGTAATAGATGGTCTTGCTCACATACACGCGTCGTTTAACAACACGATCATCACCATAACGGATCGCCAAGGAAATACCCTTGGCTGGGCAACCGCCGGTGGTAGTGGCTTTCGCGGTTCACGAAAAAGTACGCCGTTTGCAGCACAGGTGGCGGCTGAACGCTTAGGATCATTAATTAACGAATTCGGCACTCAAAATTTGGATGTTTTTGTAAAGGGCCCGGGACCTGGCCGAGAATCGGCTGTACGTGCATTGAATGCAGCGGGTTTTAAAATTACAAATATAACCGACGTCACACCGATTCCACATAATGGTTGTCGTCCACCTAAGAAGCGCCGCGTATAGCAACGGGATACAGTAATGGCAAGATATATTGGACCAAAATGTAAGCTCAGCCGCCGACAAGGCGTCGACCTATTTCTTAAAAGCCGGGCGCGACCGATCGAATCGAAATGCCAGCTCGAGAAGCCGCCGGGTCAACATGGTGACAGCAGAGGCAGACGTCAATCGGATTACGCATTGCAGCTTAGAGAGAAACAAAAACTCCGCTACATGTATGGCGTATTGGAAAAGCAATTTCGCAACTACTACAAAGCGGCTGCAAGACGCAAGGGCGCAACGGGTGAAAACCTATTGCAAATGTTAGAGCAACGTCTAGATAACGTTGTCTACCGAATGGGGTTCGGCTGCACGCGATCAGAAGCTCGTCAATTAGTTAGTCATAAAGCCATCTTAGTGAATGGCCAGCTCGTGAATATCCCGTCTTATCAGGTGAGTCCTAAAGATGTAATCGCAGTACGCGAAAAAGCACGAAAACAAGTTCGAATTCAAGACTCCTTGGCCATTGCCGAGCAGTTGGGGTTGCCGGACTGGTTAGAAGTGGACTCGAAGAAGATGGAAGGCCTATTTAAAGTAGCGCCGGAACGCGGTGATTTACCTGCCGATATTAATGAATCCCTAGTCGTAGAGTTGTACTCCAAGTAGGGCAACTAAAGGAGAAAGTGCTATGGCATCAGCAGCAAGTGAAATGTTGAAGCCGAACATCGTCGACGTAAGTCCGGTTAATCCAAAGACCGCGAAAATTACGCTCGAGCCGTTGAACCGCGGTTTCGGACACACGTTAGGTAACGCGCTACGCAGGGTATTGCTCTCCTCTATGACTGGCAGCGCCATTGTCGAGGTGGAGATTGAGAACGTTTTACACGAGTACACGACGATCGAAGGCGTCCAGGAAGACGTCACCGACATTCTGCTGAATTTGAAGGGCCTTGCGATTAATATGCATTCCCGCGATGAAGCTACGCTAACATTAAACAAGCGTGGGCCAGGCATCGTTGTTGCTGGCGATATCGTGCTTGATCATGATGTCGAAATCGTCGATCCGACGCATCACATTGCCACGTTGAGCGATAACGGCGAACTCAATATGATCTTAAAGGTAGCTCGAGGCCGCGGTTACCAACCCGCCACGAGCCGAGTCGTCGACGAAGATACTGATCAAGCGATCGGTCGATTGAAATTGGATGCGTCGTTTAGCCCGGTTCGCCGCGTCGCCTACGAAGTCCAAAGCGCTCGCGTTGAGCAACAAACCGACCTCGATAAACTCATTATCACAATTGAAACAAACGGGACCATAGATCCCGAGCGTGCGGTTCGCGACGCCGCCGGAATTTTGCGTAGTCAACTGGCCGTGTTCGTCGATTTAAGCAGCGAAGAGCAGTCTGAGCCAGAACGTAAGGAAGAGATCGAAGTTGACCCCATATTGCTGCGATCGATCGACGACCTTGAATTGACCGTTCGTTCAGCGAATTGTCTAAAGGCCGAAAGCATTTACTACATCGGCGATCTAATTCAACGTACAGAAGTAGAACTCCTGAAGACTCCAAACTTGGGTAAGAAATCGCTCACTGAAATTAAGGACGTCCTCGCCGCTCGCGGTTTGTCGCTCGGTATGCGTCTGGAAAACTGGCCTCCGTCAGGGCTATATGATGTAGATAAGAGCAGCTCGCTCTGATCAATTAAGATAGTTAAGGTAGTAATTCAATGAGACATCGCCATAGCGGACGTCAATTAAATCGGAATAGCTCACACCGAAAAGCCATGTTTAGGAATATGGCGGTGTCACTGTTCCAGCACGAGTTGATACGTACGACCGTGCCTAAAGCGAAAGAATTGCGGCGCACTGCAGAGCCGCTTCTTACAATGGCGAAATCCGACTCGGTAGCGAACCGGCGCCTCGCATTTGCTCGGTTACGAGACTCTGGGGTCGTGAATAAATTGTTCAAGGAGTTGGGACCGCGGTTCCAGAATCGCCCAGGCGGATACCTTCGGATATTAAAAACGGGCTTTCGTCCGGGCGATGCCGCGCCGATGGCAATAGTGGAATTGCTTGATCGTCCATCTGAGGTGTCCGAAGACGAATCCTAGCCGCGTCCACATTCGACGTATGACGAAAAGCCAGATTTTATCTGGCTTTTTTATGGAGCTTTATCTAGACGCTCCTTGAGGAGTTGGTTCACTTGGCTGGGATTCGCCTTGCCCTCGGATAACTTCATAACTTGGCCGACAAAAAAACCGAAAACTTTATCTTTCCCCGATCTGTATTGTTCTATTTGCTTCGGATTGTCCTGTAAAACTAGTGCGACGAGACGTTCTATTACGGAGTCGTCGGTCACTTGTCGCAAACTCTGTGACCTTATGATTTCGTCTGGCGCGCCGCCGGTTTCCCACATCCGGTCGAATACTTGCTTGGCAATTTTCCCTGAGATTGTCTTGTCGTCAATTCTCTCGATAAGCTTGCCTAGCGAGGCTGAACTAACCGGCGCATTCTCTATGGCGATGTTGGCGCGATTTAATGCCGCAAATACCTCCCCCGTGATCCAATTGACGCTTAACTGTGGATCCGCTTTAGAAATCTCGACTGACTGCTCAAAGTAATCTGCCCAGGGAGTTTCTTCGCAGAGTAGGTCCGCGTCTTGTTCACTCAATTTGTAGTGAGCTACAAACCGCTCACGCTTTCTATCGGGTAGCTCAGGCAGTAACTTTGCGATGGTTGTTAAGTAGTCATCGGAGATTTGAATAGGCAGGAGGTCGGGGTCCGGGAAGTATCGATAGTCGTGTGCGTCTTCTTTACTGCGCATGGTGCGCGTTTCATCACGATCGGGATCGTACAAGCGAGTTTCCTGAACGACCTTTGAACCACTTTCAATAATTTCAATTTGTCGCTCTACTTCGTGCTCGATGGCGCGTTCAATAAACTTAAACGAATTCAAATTCTTAATTTCCGTTCGCGTACCTAGCTGGGTGGTACCCGACTCGCGCACGGAAACGTTCGCATCGCAACGAAATGACCCTTCTTGCATGTTGCCGTCGCAGATCCCTAAGTAGCGAACGAGGCGGTGCATCGTGCGCATATAAGATACTGCTTCCTCTGCAGAGTGCATTTGGGGTTCAGAGACAATCTCTAAAAGTGGTGTTCCGGCTCTATTTAAATCGATACCTGTAGATTGCGCGAAACCATCGTGGGTTGATTTCCCTGCATCTTCCTCGAGGTGCGCACGCGTAACGTCAATGATTCGCGTCGTCCCGCCGGACAACCGAATCTCCAATTTACCGCCCGACACTATCGGTTCGGCGTACTGACTTATCTGATAGCCTTTGGGAAGGTCGGGATAAAAGTAGTTTTTTCTAGCGAATACAGACGACCGCGCTACTTTGGCCCCGATAGCTAGACCGAATAGAACAGCCATTTCGACGACCTTTTCGTTGAGTACGGGTAGGACTCCCGGTAAGCCGAGATCGATAGCAGATGCTTGTGAATTGGGTACGGCGCCGATTGCTGTTGATGCGCACGAAAAGATCTTACTTTTTGTCGCTAATTGCGCGTGAATTTCCAATCCGATGACAGTTTCCCATTCCATTTTTCACTTACGCTCCGAGTGGCGGTGCAAGCAGGTGCCAATCAGTTACTTGCTGATATTGATGGGCGATTTGCAGCAGTTTAGATTCACTAAAGAAATCGCCAATGATCTGTAACCCGACTGGCAATCCATCGATGAAGCCGGCGGGCATCGATAAGGCCGGCAGGCCGGCAAGATTTACCGCTGTCGTGTAGATATCAGATAGGTACATGGAGACTGGGTCGGAAGATTTTTGCCCGAGTCCGAATGCGACAGTCGGCGACGTCGGCCCCACGAGGACATCTACCTCAGCTAGTGCCGTCTTGAAATCTTGTTGGATGAGTCGTCTTACCTGCTGTGCCTTCGTGTAGTACGCATCGTAGTAGCCGGACGACAAGGCATAGGTGCCGATCAAAATACGTCGCTTGGTCTCTTTACCAAATCCTTCCCCGCGGGTGCGTGTATACATGTCGTGCAGATCAACGGGATCGCGACACCGGTATCCGAATCGAACACCATCATAACGAGACATATTCGATGAACACTCGGCCGATGAGATGACGTAGTAAGAGGGGATCGCGAGTTCGGTTGACGGAAGATCGACTTCGACGCATACAGCACCTAGATTCTCAAGTTCGGCGATTGCTTGCCTAATGGTAGAAGCGACCTCCACATCTAGTGATACATCGAAGTACTGCTTTGGAATTCCGCACCTCAATCCTTTTATCGACTGTCCCAAGGATGCGGAGTAGTCTTCAGTAGGATAGTTAACAGACGTTGAGTCCTTGGCATCGAATCCGGCCATGACATTCGTCAACAACGCGCAATCTAGCGCGTTGGTAGCCATTGGTCCGCCCTGATCAAGACTGGATGCAAAAGCGATCATCCCGTAGCGGGAAACACGACCGTAGGTCGGCTTTAAGCCAGTAATGCCGCATAAGGCTGCCGGCTGTCTGATTGATCCGCCCGTATCCGTCCCTGTTGCACAGGGCGCTAAGCGAGCGGCGACAGCTGCAGCGGATCCGCCGGAGGATCCCCCAGGTACCGAGTCGGTTTTCCAAGGATTTGCAACCGGACCATAAAAGCTCGTCTCATTCGACGACCCCATGGCGAATTCGTCCATGTTGGTTTTTCCAAGCAAAACCATTCCAGCGTTGTTTAGACGTTCGGTGACGGTCGCATCGTACGGTGAAATGAAATCATCGAGCATGCGCGAACCGCACGAGGTTCGGATTCCTTTTGTACAAAATATATCTTTGTGAGCATACGGAACACCAGTTAGGGGTCCGCCCTGACCGCTCGCAATTAATCGGTCCGCGGCTTGCGCCTGATCCAAAGCATGCGCTTCGCAAATTGTTATATAGCTGTTTATCTGCCCGTCAAGCGTGCTAATTCGCTCAAGGTAATGGCGGGTAATTTCCACACTCGAGATCTCACGCTTGACAAGCGCATTGGCGATCCCGGCTACTGTGTCAGGATAGTTCGTCATTAGTTCGATGCTTATTCGATAACTTTAGGAACGAGGTAGAGCGAGTTTTCCATTTGCGGAGCATTCGCTTGAAGTGTTTCGCGTATGTCGTCGTCAATCACCACGTCTTGGCGGTTATGAGACGTCGCATCCAGTGGGTGCGCTAGTGGTTCGACATCCGTCGTATCGACCGCGTTCATCCGCGCGACGAAGTCTAGAATCTTAGTAAGATCAGCCGCGAAGTTAGTAACTTCATCTGGTTTCATTTCAATTCGCGCAAGGTATGCGATTGACTGAACTTCGTCGTTGACTATCGCCATTAAATATCCGTTATTCGCTTATCTATGTAGAAACTGTTGCTGCTTGCTCGCTTGCCGTGAGGCACGCGCACTGTTAGATTACGGTCCGTTAAACGTATCTTAAGACGTTAATTTTAAGCGCTACGTTCGACGCTTAGAACAATCCGCTACGCCCCGAACCGCCGGCAAAGTGTACCATGAAGATTCCGCAGTTGCCGGCCAAAAACCCCGTTGCGAGGCGGCCCGCAGCGACCCTGTCGGACAAAATTTTGAATTTGAGGATTTTTCGTAATGTTCAAAATGCTTAGGGGCATGTTCTCCAACGATCTATCTATCGATCTAGGAACCGCGAATACGCTCATCTATGTGCGCGGAAAGGGCATTGTGTTGAACGAACCATCTGTGGTCGCTATTCGACGAGGCCGTGATGCAAATCATCCAAAAGCGATTGCCGCTGTTGGGCTCGAGGCGAAGCGTATGTTGGGGCGAACGCCTGGCCATATCGACGCGATCCGACCATTAAAAGACGGCGTTATCGCGGACTTTACGATCACGGAAAAGATGCTCCAGCATTTCATCCGCAAAGCCCACGGCGATCAATTTTTCAAACCCAGCCCGCGAGTTCTTGTGTGTGTCCCGTGTGGTTCGACCCAAGTCGAGCGACGCGCGATTAGGGAATCTGCAGCCGGTGCGGGCGCGCGTGACGTCTATCTCATCGAGGAGCCAATGTCCGCTGCAATTGGAGCAGGGATGCCGGTTAGCGACGCGAGTGGTTCGATGGTGCTGGACATCGGTGGTGGTACGACTGAGGTCGCAGTCATATCCTTGAACGGTATTGTTTACTCAGCCTCGATACGGATCGGCGGGGATCGGTTCGACGACGCGATCGTCAATTACGTAAGACGAAATTACGGAAGCCTGATTGGTGAGGCAACGGCAGAGCGTATCAAACACGAGATAGGATGCGCGTACCCTGGCAGTGAAGTCAGGGAGATCGAGATAAAGGGCAGAAACTTGGCCGAGGGTTTGCCTCGTTCTTTCACATTGAACAGTAATGAAATACTGGAGGCTCTCCAAGAACCGCTCGCGGGCATTGTCGAAGCGGTGAAAACGGCGCTTGAAAATACACCACCGGAACTGGGATCCGACGTTGCAGAACGCGGTATGGTACTAACCGGTGGGGGCGCGCTACTGAAAGACCTCGATCGGTTACTCATGGAGGAGACGGGACTGCCCGTAATTGTTGCCGAGGATCCACTGACCTGTGTCGCCCGCGGCGGTGGGCGAGTCCTGGAAATGATCGAAGAACATGGGGCGGATATCCTTGCCCTCGAATAATTGATTGGGACAGCCTCTACGATAAGAAGGGAAGCCGATTAAACCGTTATTTACTGACGCACCCTCTCCTACGGCTAGATTGATCAGCTGCGTGATACTGTCTTTTTTACTTATCTCTATAGACCATCGACAGCAGCATCTAGCGACCATCCGATCCGTATTGTCCGTGATGATCTTCCCGTTGCAGTACGCCGTTAACGCGCCAATCGAGGTGGTAGGAAGTCTTACCGAACAGCTGCACTCGCGCCACTCGCTACAACTTGAGAACGCGCGACTGCGCGAAGAGAACGTTCACTTGCGCTCACGTTCGCAGAAATATGCCGCTTTGGCGCATCAAAATGAGCGGCTCCGTGAGTTACTCGAATCGTCTGCTGAATTAAGTGAAACGATCGTTGGGGCGGACGTCCTAGCGATTGAGACGTCACCCTCGGCGCGCCAGATTGTGATCAACAAGGGTTCTCGTCAGGGTGTCTACCTCGGTCAGGCGGTCGTCGACGCTTTCGGGGTATTGGGGCAAGTTGTCCATTTAGGACCGTTTTCAAGTACCGCGTTATTAATTACAGACCTTGCCCACGCGATGCCTGTGCAGATAAACCGCACCGGGTTGCGTGCGATATCTACCGGGTCGACTGGTGGCGACGAGCTTAACCTTACATTCGTTCCAACCAACGCAGATATCAAACCGAACGACCTGGTGGTGACGTCCGGATTAGGGAATCGGTTTCCGCCTGGCTACCCGGTTGGCAAGGTTAGTGCTGTGCAAATAGATCCCGGCGAACCATTCGCGCGCATCGTGGTCTCGCCAAGCGCCCAGGTCAATCGTGCTCGCGAAGTCCTATTAGTTTGGCCGCAACCGCAAAACCCAATAGACGACTTGGAGGTTAGTTCAGCCAAGCTAAAGACCTTACCATGAGGTTAGGCGCCGGCGGCACTTGGGCAATCGCTGCGAGCTTTATCGTGGCATTCATGTTGTCGGCCTTGCCGTTGCCTGATTGGGTTATGCCTTGGCGCCCAGCGTGGGTTCCACTGGTTCTGGCGTATTGGTGTTTGGCGCTACCCCTGCGCCTCGGGGTGGTGATTGCCTGGATAATTGGACTTCTTTTCGACGTGCTACAAGGTTCGTTGCTGGGACAACATGCCTTCGGACTCGCAATTGTTGCTTATTTTGTGGTGATCTATCACCGACAAATTCGCGTCTTCCCACTTTTCCGCCAAGCAGTTGTCATCGGCTCTCTAGTATTCGTTTATTCCTTGGCGATGCTGCTCATTTACAATTTAATTGGCTCTATGAAATACGGTTACGATTACTTACTAACTTCGGTGACAAGTGCGATTTTATGGCCCTGGCTGTTCATTGTGCTGCGCGACCTGCGACGTAGGGCAGGAGTAGAGTGAGCGCACTCAGTTTTCCAATTTGGCGACGGCGTGCCTCACAAGCCGCCCCAGCTTAATGCAGAAATTACCCACACTAAAAGATCCAAATCGAGAATCTCGAATTTTTCAGGCCCGAATGTGGGCCGCAACGGCGATCATGGTCACGCTAATACTGGTGGTATTGCTGCGCCTTGCGTACTTACAAATACTGGAGCACCGGCATTTTACGACCCTGTCACAAGATAACCGATTGAAGGTAGTTCCGATTGCTCCGACCCGCGGTCTTATCTATAGCCGAGACGGGCAAGTCCTGGCCGAAAACCGGCCATCATTTTCACTAGAGATGGTTCCCGAAAGAGTCCGTGATTTTGAAGCGACGCTGCCAATCGTAGCCCAGCTCGTCAATCTTGACGAAGACGAGCTTGCCCGAATTCACGAGGCACGGCGTCGCGCTCGCGGTTTCGATGCCGTGGTAATCAAAACGGGAATGAGCGAAGACGAGGTCGCAAGATTTTCTGTCAACCAACATCGTTATCCAGGGTTCGCCATTGTCGCGCGCTTAGCGCGATATTATCCGTTCGGGGAGCAACTTGCGCACGTTTTGGGCTATGTAGGAAGGATAAACGAAACCGAACTCAAAGCGATTGATCCCGTCGCCTATCGAGGAACTACCCACATTGGGAAAAACGGCGTAGAGCAGGCCCGCGAAGAGATATTGCGCGGCAAAGTGGGGTACCAACAAGTAGAAGTAAACGCCCAAGGCCGAGTCCTACGCGTCGTGACCGACGCGCCACCCACCCCAGGTCACGATGTGTACCTAACATTGGACGTCGGATTGCAAAAAATAGCCATCGAGGCGCTGACAGATCATAACGGTGCGATCGTCGCGCTCGATCCTTCGACGGGTGATGTTTTAGCTTTGGTTAGTCGACCGTCATTTGATCCGAATCTATTTGTGAACGGAATAAGTAAGGACGACTATAACGCGCTTCGCAATTCAAAAGAGCGCCCGCTTTTCAACCGCGCATTGCAAGCGCAGTATCCGCCAGGGTCGACCGTCAAACCGATGGTGGCGTTGGCCGGTTTAGAAAGCGGCGTGCGCCACAGTGACGACGATACCTGGTGCCCTGGATGGTACTCATTAGATCGTGATAATCATCGTTACCGGGATTGGTTAAAGAGTGGCCACGGGAAAGTGAATCTCGAGCGTTCCATCGCCGAATCGTGTGATGTTTACTATTATTCACTGGCGCGCGATTTGGGCATCGCCGGCATCCATTCAATGCTAAGTGAGTTTGGCCTCGGCAAGGCAACCGGGATCGACCTTCCGGGTGAGACAACTGGACTGTTGCCCTCGGCAGAATGGAAGCGTCAGGCGCGCAACCTGCCTTGGTATCCTGGTGAAACTTTGATCACCGGAATAGGTCAAGGGTTTATGCTTACTTCGCCATTGCAACTTGCTTACGCGGTATCAATTATCGCCAATCATGGGCGACGGATGGTGCCGCACGTCGTTGGCGAAATAGAAGACCCTGTTGCGCGCGTTGCGAGTGAAATCGGGTTCTATGAACGTCCGGCGATAGAGATCACAAATGCTCGGTATTGGGACGATGTCATAAATGGCATGCTTGAAGTTGTTCACGGGAAACGCGGGACTGCGCGCCGCTCAGGCGCTGGTGCGTTTTATCGCTACGCTGGAAAAACGGGAACGGCGCAACTGTTCGGGATCGCTCAAGATGCATCTGTGAAAAACGATGAGACACCAAAGCTACTGCGCGATCACGCCTTGTTTATTGCCTTCGCTCCGGAAAAGAAACCGGAGATCGCGGTGGCAATTATTGTCGAAAACGGCGGTAGCGGTAGCGGTACAGCTGCGCCAATAGCAAGGCAGATACTCGACTACTACCTGCTTAGTTCAGCGCCGGTATCGGACAACGATGGATAGCCAACGTAGCTTGCTGTTCCGATTGCATATTGACCCGCAATTGCTCGGCGGCGTCTTAATATTGTGTGGCTTAGGTCTGGTAGTTCTGTACAGCGCGGCCGATCAATCGATTCAGATCGTCACCCGACAAGCTTTGCGAATGTCGATCGGCTTGTTCGCGATGGTGGTCATTGCGCAAATTAGTCCCGCACGCCTCTCACGCTTGGCACCGGCGTTCTATCTGGTCGGTGTCACCCTATTGGTAGTTGTGTTTCTGTTTGGGACTGGTCGCGGTGCGCAGCGCTGGCTCGAGATCGGGATGATCCGATTCCAGCCGTCGGAAATTATGAAAATCGCCGTACCATTGACCGTTTCCTGGTTTCTCTACGATAGAGTACTCCCGCCGAATTTCCGCACGACCATGCTCGCATTACTGATCATATTTATCCCAGGCATTCTGATCATTAAACAACCAGATCTCGGAACAGCATTGCTTGTTATGGCGGCCGGATTCTTCGCTTTATTTTTCGCCGGAGTGCCGTGGCGTTGGATGTTTTCGGCGCTGCTGGTGGCCGTATGTGCCGCCCCGCTTGCGTGGTTTTTAATGCATGATTACCAGCGGCAGCGGGTTCTGACCTTGTTTGACCCCCAGCAAGACCCGCTTGGCTCTGGTTATCACATTATCCAAGCTACCATCGCCGTCGGATCTGGCGGCATTTCAGGAAAAGGCTGGTTAAACGGAACGCAGTCCCATCTCGAATTCTTGCCTGAAAGAGCGACCGATTTTATTTTTGCGGTTTATTGTGAAGAATTCGGTTTCATTGGCGTCCTTATCTTATTGGCGTCCTACGCACTCGTGCTAGCGCGTGGGCTACGCATCGCCATGAACGCCCAAGATAGCTTCGGTCGGGTTCTCGCGGCGAGTCTTACGATGACACTTTTCATCTATATTTTTGTCAACATGGGTATGGTGACGGGCCAATTACCGGTTGTCGGCGTGCCTTTGCCACTCGTGAGTTACGGTGGAACATCATTAGTGACTATTTTGGCCGGTTTGGGTATCCTGATGTCGATACAAACTCACCGGCGATTTATTACATATTCTTGAGTACTTTAGGGTAGCTTTTTAACCTTTATGATTAATATTTTTCGGCTTATCTCGGTCAGTTTATTGCTGATCTTTGGACATGTAGACGCAGCGAATTTGGACCAGGCCGCGGTAGACGCGTTTATCGGGGAATTGGTCGCAAATGACGGTTTCGACGCGGCAGAATTAGCTCGAGTATTAAAAAAAGCACAACGTTCCGACCGTATCTTGAAAGCGATGTCACGGCCGGCTGAAAAATCCAAGCCCTGGCACGAATATCAGAAACATTTTCTGACTGATTTGCGGATTAGCGGTGGAATCAAGTTTTGGGACACAAACGCCAAGACCTTACATCGGGCAACGGACGTGTACGGCGTCCCGCCAGAAATCATCGTCGCCATCATTGGCGTAGAAACTGCGTACGGAAAAATCACGGGAGGCGATCACGTCGTTGATGCACTTGCGACATTAGCGTTTCACTACCCGAAGGGAAATGTCCGGCGCATGATGTTCTTTCGCGAGCAACTACGACAGTTATTTCTAATGAGCCGGGAACAACATCTCGATCCACTTGAATTGACCGGTTCATATGCTGGCGCTATGGGCATTCCGCAATTTATGCCGGAGAGTTATCGAAAATTTGCCGTCGACTTTAATGATGATGGCGAACGAAACATCTGGAAGGATCGAAGCGACGCAATTGGTAGCGTAGCCAATTATCTGAAGTCGCATGGCTGGAAGCGAGGGGATCCGATAGTAGTCCCAGCTTCTACAACGAACTCGAACGTGGATGAATTACTGACTGATAGTGTGAAACCGACTCGCCGCATAAGCGACTACGCAACTCATGGTGTTACGACTTCCGCACTGAAGTCCGACGAGTTGGCCGCTTTATTTACCCTAGAAGGGGAAACCTCGTTAGAGTATTGGCTGGCGTTAAACAATTTTTACGCAATTATGAAGTACAACCCGCGAACGAAGTACGCTATGGCTGTATTCAAACTTGCAGAGGCGATCCGCAATGCGCGACTGGCACAGCAGATGTCCTAAGCGATGGGTTTGCATACTCGCGGTCGCGATTTGTTTATTGATTTCGAGTTGTGGAAACAATGTTAAACGCGCGCCTGAGGGCGTGCAGACCGCCGAAAAACCGGTTCTCAGCTCTACTCCAGGCGAGGAGCCGCGCAGTCGTTATGGCAATCCCGATTCCTATGAAGTGTTCGGTGAACGTTATCACACCTTAAAATCGAGTCAGGGATTTCGAGAGCGGGGCATAGCGTCATGGTACGGTAAAGATTTCCACGGACGTAAAACGTCGAGCGGCGAGATCTACGATATGTACCAAATGACAGCGGCTCACAAACACCTCCCACTACCGACATTCGTAAAAGTAAGCAACCTTGAAAATGGGCGATCGACAATTTTAAGAGTAAACGATCGAGGGCCGTTCCACGACAACAGAATCATCGACCTATCTTATAGCGCTGCGCTAAAGCTTGGGTTGGTTGAAAAAGGCACAGCATTCGTCGCGATTGAGGCGGTCGGATCTGCTGCAGGATCCAAGCAATCGGGGTCTCCGAATGCAGTCATTGGCCGGGACATTGACAAAAGTGACCCTCTATACCTCCAAATCGGCGCATTCACTGAGCGAGACAACGCGGAGCGAATGTTGAAACAAGTCTCCGATGCGTTGTCTAAGAACGTCCGGATCCGCACTGCAAAGACAGGGCAACAATCGATCTATCGAGTACAAGTTGGGCCTATTGCGAGTGTAGGGTTGGCGGATCAAGTCGTAGAAACATTATCGAAAATCGGGATTAGCGAGCATCATTTTGTCGCTAATTGATTCCGGCGTGCGGTCCGCCGCAGCCGCAAAACGTGACCAAACCAGTATTTAATTATGCAAAGCTCCCAAATCGGATTCTTGTTAAGTTTCGGACTCGCGTTCCTACTCGCGACACTAAGCACGCACGCGGACCCTGTGTCTCCAGATGTTCCTCCACCACCGAATTTCAACGCGAGCTCCTATATCCTTGTCGATTATGACTCGGGGAAAATCCTTGCGGAGCGCGATCCAGATAGGAAGGTCGAACCGGCGAGTTTGACGAAAATAATGACCTCCTACGTAGCAGCCGAAGCCTTACAATCAGGCGCGATTAAACTTAGTGACACGACTACGGTCAGCGAAAAAGCGTGGCGTATGGAAGGATCGCGGATGTTTATTGAGGTAAACAAACAGATCAGCGTGGACGACTTACTCCAAGGCATCATAATCCAATCAGGTAATGACGCGAGTGTAGCAATTGCTGAGTATGTTTCCGGTTCAGAAGAAGTATTTTCATCGGTAATGAATCAACATGCGAAACGCTTAGGCATGGAAAATTCGGGTTTCGCGAACAGCACCGGTTTGCCGGACCCGCAAACTTATACAACTGCGCGTGACATGGCTAAATTGTCAGTACAATTTATTCGCGATTTTCCGAACGTCTACAAACGGTTTGCGATACAAGAATTTACCTATGCTGGAATCCCGCAGCACAATCGCAACAGACTACTCACGCGCGATCCGTCTGTAGATGGTTTTAAAACTGGGCACACAGAAGCGGCGGGTTACTGTCTCGTGTCGTCAGCCAAACGCGGTGACATGCGCCTTGTCGCGGTTGTAATGGGAACGGAATCTGACGCGGCCCGCACGGAGGCCAGCCAAGCGTTGCTGAATTACGGCTTTCGATTTTTCGAAACGCGAAGAATTTATTCTGCCGGTGAAGTTATTGCTCAAGCAAAAGTTTGGAAGGGCGAGCAGGAATCTGTCGGCGTCGGCGTGCATTCCGATCTATTTGTTACGTTTCCCCGAGGGAAGTATGCCGCAATTAGCGCGGCGGCGGAAATCACGAACGCCGTTGAAGCTCCCATCGAGCTTGGCCAAAATATTGGCCAAGTTGTGATGAAAATTAAGGATAAGCCGCTCGTTACTGTTCCGCTTACTGCTGTCACAGCAGTCGCGAGGGGGTCGTTTTTCTCTCGAGCGATTGACGAAGTACTGATGCGCTTAGAGTAGACCAGCACGCACGATCCCCTAACTGCCATCGGCGATGAATTTATGACCGGTTCAATTTGTTACTTAAACGGCATCTGGGAGTCGCTCGCAGATGCTAAGGTGTCCGTTCTCGATCGTGGATTCATCTTCGGCGACGGCATCTATGAAGTCATTCCCGTGTTCTCAGGCATTGCGTTTCGGTTACCTGAACACCTTAATCGATTGGAAGAAAGCCTGGCTGCCACTGGGATCAAAAATCCGCTTAATCGCGCCGAATGGGCGAGCACTATCAATCAACTTATCACGATCAACAATAGCGGTGACCAAAGTATCTATCTACAAGTTACCAGAGGCGTGGCACCGCGTAATCATGCGCTGCTTGAAGATGTTCAACCGACAGTATTTTTAATGTCGTCGACGTTAGTATCGAATGCTCCTAGTACCCCGATCTCGGCGATAACGCTGCCGGATTTCCGATGGCAACGCTGCGATATCAAGACCACGTCGCTGTTAGCTAACGTCATGTCCCGGTTCGAGGCATCTCGGCTCGGAAGCGAAGAGGCGATTTTCATTCGTGACGGTTATGTCACTGAAGGAGCCTCAAGTAATGTGTTTGTCGTCAAATCTGGACGAATCAAAACACCCCCATTGTCGCCTGGAATTCTCCCGGGTGTTACACGAAACTTGTTAGTCGAGCTGTCCCGCGAGCCTGATTTCGTTATTGAACAAGCCATGGTCAGTAAAGATGAGCTGGCAGACGCGGATGAAGTCTGGGTTACGAGTTCGGGTCGGGAAATAGTACCAGTAGTTCGCATCGATGATCGGCAGATAGGAGACGGGAACGTGGGTCCGCAATTTCGCGAGGCGCTGTCTACTTATCGAGAGTTCAAGCGGCGTATTTCCGCGCTTGGAAACTAGGCGAGATCATCTAATGCCGCCGCACAAGCGACCAGCAGCGGGCGCGTAGAAAACGCTTTAAGTTCGGATGCCTACACCGCGATTTAGCAGATAAAGCGCTAAGCTAAATAAGCTGACGATAAAAAGTAAAATCACACAAAATGCTGCGCCGAGTCCGATATCGCTAACGCCCAAAATGCCGTAGCGAAACGCATTAACCATATACAAAATTGGATTTCCCAGTGATACAGTCCGCCAGAATTCTGGCAGCATATCAATCGAATAAAAGACCCCCCCGAGGTATGTCAATGGGGTTAAAACAAATGTCGGGACGATCGAAATATCATCGAATTTTGTCGCCAATATAGCGTTGATCAAACCGCCGATTGAAAATAACGTCGCCGTTAAGACAATCACCACAAGGGTAATGAGATACGAATGAATTTCGATTCGGGTGAACAACAGCGCGATAAGCGTTACCGCGAGTCCAACGATAATTCCTCGGGCAACGCCACCGATGACATACGCACAAAGAATTAGCACATGAGGCACGGGTGCGACCAGAATTTCTTCGATGTGGCCTTGGAATTTTGCGCCGAAAAATGACGATACGACATTCTGATACGAATTCGTAATCACGGCCATCATGATGATCCCTGGGGCGATGTACTGCATGTAGCTAAAACCGCCCATCTCTCCGATGCGCTTCCCAATGAGATTCCCAAAGATGACAAAGTAAAGTGTCATTGTTATGGCAGACGGTAAGATTGTTTGGAGCCATATTCGCAAGAATCTCGCCAGTTCTTTGTACACGATGGTCTGAAACGCGATCGTATATGATTGCCATAGAGATCGCGGTGCACTCGGAACTGTCGCCTTGCTAGACATTTTCCTGCACCATTTTTACAAAAAGCTCTTCTAGGCGATTCGCCTTGCCGCGCATACTTGACACTTCAATTGAGCATCCCGATAGATATTGAAATAGTGCATTGATGGATTGCCCCGCTAGAACGCTTACTTCTAACGTTGTCGAATCCTTCAGATAGAAGCTGAATTCACTATTGCTTGGCGCCGCATCAATAGGTTGCGTCAAATCTAAGATAAATACTTCGGCGTGAAGTTGCTTAAGAAGATTCTTCATCGAGGTGTTCTCGACTATCTTCCCTCGATCGATGATCGCGATATTACGGCACAACTGCTCAGCTTCTTCGAGATAGTGGGTGGTTAAAATAATGGTTGTGCCGGCGTCATTTAACTCCTTTAAGAATGTCCACATCGAACGGCGGAGTTCAATATCGACACCGGCCGTCGGTTCGTCGAGAATCAGTAGTTCCGGTTGGTGAACAAGTGCTCGTGCAATCATCAGCCGGCGCTTCATCCCGCCGGATAAATCTCGCGAGCGCTGGTCTCGACGCTCCCACAAGCCAAGTTGTTCCAAGTATTTTTGGCTGTTTTTGTAAGCTTCTCGGCGCGGAATTCCATAATAACCTGCCTGATTGAGCACGATTTCAGAAACCGATTCGAACTGAGAGAAATTCAGTTCCTGCGGCACTAAACCAATCTTTGACTTCGCGAGCGAGAATTCTTTGTCGGTGTCGTGACCAAAAACTCTGATCCGACCAGAAGTCTTGTTAACGAGCGACGAAATGATTCCAATGGTCGTCGATTTCCCAGCACCGTTAGGTCCGAGCAAGGCAAAAAATTCACCTTGTTCAACGGTGAGATCGATGCCGTCTAGCGCACAAATACCGTTCCCATAGGTTTTTACAAGTTTATGTATTTCAAGCGCGTGCATGGAGATGGATAATTAGGTTTCACATTTCAAGACAGGGTGGTGGGCCAGCCCATAGGGCGGACCTCGTTCACGATCTTTACGAACGAGCTCTAGGCGCTCGGATTTAGAACACGACCCAGCTGAAACTACCGATCGTACGATCGACCGATAGCACTAACGATCTTATTCTTTTGGGCATCGCCGATAGCCATTAAAGCCAGCATGAGCTTATTGTCGTGGTTAATGATCAATCGAAAATATTTTTTCGCGACTCTAACTAACGTCGACGCGCCGTTTGTTCGAACATTGGCATTGCGTTTCCCGGATCCTTCCGGAAGCAGTGCTTGTTCGCCGAAGTAGTTTCCTCTAAAGAGTTCCGCAAGTACGACAATTTGTCCGTCGTCATCAACGACAAAGACTTCAACTGAGCCCTCTAGCACGACGTACATAAAATCGCCTTGTTCTTCTTCGCGAACGATTATTTCGCCGGCGTCGACGCCTAAAACCTCCGTCCACGTGCCGATTCGATCGAGGTCGTTTTGCGATAATGAACGGAATAACCGGACGCTACGGATGAGCATTTTCACGCGCTCGTCGTCCCCAAGGGAGTTTAAGTCGTCGAGTGCGTCGCTGAGGTCTTCATGTTGACTGATGCCGAGGACCACGTCTTTTTTGGTAATTTTGAACAGTCGACTACTTTGTAAGGCCCGTACGCCAGCATTTCGTTTCCCGGTCGCTCCAGGTAGAAGCGCTTGTTCGCCGAAGAACTCGCCTGCCTTTAGAGTGGCTATGGTGATTTCGCGCCCAGCCACCGCCTTAATTCGAACATCAACGGCACCTTCAAGCACGATATACATGCAGTCGCCGATTTCGTCCTCGTGGATTATCGGCTCCAGCGGTTTGTAGCTGACTATTCCGTTATCCGGCGATTGGATTATTTGCCTTAGTTCGTCTTCGGTAAGACTTGCAAAAATTGGAATCTGTTGTAGCAGCTCGACAGTTGCGCGCACTGTTGGCATGTTCGTCTCCATCGATACATCGTTACATGCACCGCGGATCTTACATTGCCGCGTGGTTTATCGAAACAACCAGATCGAAATGCGTTCAAGGAGGGTCTTGGGGCGAGCCGGGGGCGGTTCAACTAGCGCGGGTATCAATAGGTTTACTGCTTCCACGGCCGTGCGTTCGGCCGCCTCACGAATTGAATCCACCGATATTTCGAACTCGCGTTCGACGTCATTCATGACCCGTTTGAGAACAAGCCGATTTTCGGATTGACATGCCTGAAAGAGTTTTTTGATCTCCTCGCGGATCTGATGGGCAATCATGCTCCGATTGAATGTCGTTTGTTTGCGCTTGAACACTGAATATATTTGTTGCTTGCCGTAATAGGAGTAGAACGACACAGCCTGGATGAGTAAGTTGCGCGCTGCGAGTAGCAACATTCCGTCGACATGCTCGGCGACGAACGGATTCCCAACGGCCTTGAACAGATTGTGTACGATGTTGACCAAGTCGTTGGTTGGCATAAACATCACTTCGCTGTCGACCAGGAATACGCCGTCGATTGAACGTTGGACGGTCCGAATTTTGTCTTGGAAGAGATACAGCTGTTTTACGCCGTCCTCTATTTCGACGATCAGTTGTAGTCCTAAAATTGCGGTTACTGCCTCACGACGTGTTCGAGCTTCGAGCAGAATCTGATTTAGTTCTTGCAACTCGTCTGACGTGTAGTTTGCGCTGGGGTTGGTCAGAAGATACTGATTTGCATGATGCAATGCATCGTCTATTTGCTGCCGATATTCCTCTAATGCACGTACCTCCTCGGTCTTTAGGCGACTTTTCTGGGCTGTCGGATCGTAGTCCTTATAAAGTTGGTAAGCTGGCGAGTAGCCATCGAGCAAGTCGTGCAACGCGGCGTAACTACCGACAGTCTCTGCGAATAGAAAACGTTGCCGGAGATCCCCATGTTCTGGGACAAATCGGTTCGAATCGTTCTCAAATTGCGGCTCGTTGTTGGCCGATTCGTGCTGCTCGGCGACAATCTTTAACGTTCTATCGAACAATTCTAATGTGCGGTCCGTGATCCTTTCGACCTCTATACGGTCGCCGCGCGCGACTTGTGCGAGTACGGCGAGATCGAGGGTGGATTCGATATCTAAATGTTCCCCTGGAGAGGTCACAAGGGCTTCTGCAAGTGCGAGTGCGTGCATTCGTGTAATAACTTAATACTAGACGTTAATAATTAGGTCGCCGTCAGGAAATTGCGCCTGGAGGTATTAAGATATAGCCCTGCAAACCGGGGTGTTCAAGTCGGCATCGTTAAGCTGGGACAGAGTTCACCGTTAAAGGCTGTTAATGGACACCAACCAACTATTCATCATGCGCCACGCGAAATCGGATTGGCGGGTGCGCGCTAAAGACTTTGACCGACCGTTGTCACGAAGAGGCGTTGATGACGCCACAGCGATGGGGCGCTGGTTAGCAATTCAGCAGATCAAGCCGACTTACATCACGAGTTCGCCAGCGTTACGCGCCGCGCAGACTGCGACGATAATCGGACAAGCGTTGGACGGTGTGCGGATCGACTGGGAGCCTCGATTTCATTTCGCCGATTTCGACCAATTGCTGGCCGTGGTATCCCGACCACCTAGTGCTAACTGGTTGATAGTTGGGCATAACCCGGAATTGGAAATTTTAGTCGATCACCTTGATCATGAGATCCGGCATACGGTCTTAAAAAGGAAGCTTATGCCAACCTGTGGACTCTTTGCGTTTGCGTTGGAAGACTCTGCCTTACTGTCACCGGATAGCGGAAATTTGCTGTTTCACCAGAGACCGAAGTTTTTGCAGGACAGGTAGACCAGGATCAACTCGGTTTAAGATGAAGATCGGCTTTTTTTAAAGAAAAATCACGACCGGAAAAACCAGCGCTGCCATGACAAACACAAGCCACTCCAGATTGTGATCTTCGAGCCATCCGGTGACGTGCAAAACGACAACGACGATGGCGACGAGGTAAAATAACGCGAACAATATATCTGTCAAAGCGCTGTCCCCCTAAGCTCTGAGTTTCTTATTATCGTGACTGGATTCTAGACGATTTCGTCGCATCGAACTGCCTTTAAAATTTCGAACTACCGGACAGAGTCTAGCAATACGTGAATAGGTAATAGGGTACAGCGGCAGGAATTAACGATTTATTGAATTCCCTAAGCGTAACTGTGATTTCGGACACTGCAACTGGTAACTTGAATTTCCGCAATGGCTGATTGTCCGACGTGGGGTGTTGGGCGTTCAACTTGGATGCCGTGTGGCGGGGCGGCCACGTGCACATTCTGACGCTTAGGGGATTTAGCGGTAGAATCGTCCAACATCAGCCCCTATCTAAGGACCCGGAGATTTGGTCAACGAACCGTCCAATGACACTATATTTGAGTTTCCCTGCGATTTCCCGATTAAAGTAATGGGATTAGCGAGCGAGAACTTCGATGCTTTTGTCGTTGAAATTGTTATGCGTCATGTTGGCGACATTCGCGAAGGGGCGATCGCGCTCCGCCCGAGTAAAAATGGAAAGTACGTGGCGGTTACCATCACGTTCGAAGCGCGCGATCAGCTTCAGCTAGATAATCTCTATCGCGAGTTAAGCGCTCACGAACGGATACTGATGGTGCTATGAATCTAGTTGTCCGTAAGCTAGGCCTAGTTCCTTACAACCGCACTTTGGAGCAGATGCGACATTTCGCGAGCGTTCGTGACGAAACTTGCGCGGACGAAATTTGGTGCTTAGAACATCCACCAGTCTTTACCCAGGGCCAGGCAGGTCGCGCAAGCCACCTGTTGAATATCCGCGACATCCCGCTCGTACACAGTGATCGGGGCGGGCAAGTTACCTATCACGGACCCGGCCAGCTGGTCGTATACATCCTGATGGACATCCGGCGCGCGTGCATTGGCCCCCGTGAATTGGTGAAGCGGATTGAAGATGCAACGATTGCCTTATTGGCGCACTTTGAGATCCGCGCCGAACGACGTCTCGGCGCCCCAGGCGTCTATGTCGATGAGGCAAAGATCGCGGCTTTGGGCCTGCGCATTCGTCGCGGCACGTCCTATCATGGCCTTTCACTAAATGTGAATCTCGATCTCGAGCCATTTTCACGTATCAATCCTTGCGGGTATGAAGGCCTTGAAGTGACGCGATTGAAGGATTTAGGTATCGACATTGATTGTGAAACGGCTGCATCGGAGCTCATTCCGATACTACTGTCATCACTATACGGGGGCACGACGCCTATCGATGTGGAGTATTCTTCGAATGCGAGGTTAGTTGTTGGTAGTGCTACGCCAAAGACTGATAACGTTGAGCAAGGCCACACAACACAACCGTAGCGTTCCGTTACACTGACATAAGTACGCCCAAAGAATTACTGAACATGGTCGAGCAAAAGCAACGTCCAAGGTCCCAACGGGGTGCTGACAAGGTCTCGCGTATACCGACTAAGGTGGAGCCTATTATCGGCCCCATGCAGCGTAAACCGCCGTGGATCAAAGCCATAGCAACCACTAGTGCAGGTGCCCGTTAACTCAAGCAATTACGACGTGAACGGCAATTGCATACAGTGTGCGAAGAAGCTTCAGGCCCGAGTTTGGGCGCATGTTTCACCCATCGCACGGCAACCGTCATGATTATGGGGGATTTGTGCACCTGTCACGGCCCGCTAGTGCGCTCGTCCTATTACGCGGATCTGCCGGCGGCTGGCGAGCTCGTCGAATAGCGCCAGGATCTATTCGTTTGGAAATACTATTCGGCTATTTTGTTAAGGCGTTGGTGTTGCCGCCTGGCATCAACTTCTTTTCAGTGCTCTTTGCCGCACTCTTTTTACGCCGATTCCCGGGGCTCCGTCGAGTAGTCACTGGCGTTGCGGTCGCGAGTTTATGGATTTGGTGTACCCCGTTCGTCGCGAGTTGGCATGCGCGCCTAATCGAAACCCGCCCCGCGTTCGATTACACCGCAACAGTCGACGCGCAGGCGATTGTCGTTTTGGCCGGTGCCAGAAAGTACCAAGCTCCTGAATACGGCGGCCGCGATTCGATTGGTTCGGATACCTTAGAACGAATCAGATACGGCGCGAAATTATCCCGTGAACTTAACCTACCGATCGCGGTGACAGGCGGAGCGGTTATTGGCTCGAAGCGCTTGCCGCTTGGGCAGCTTATGGCTGAATCGCTGCAAGACGAATTCAATATTAAAGTGAGCTGGATCGAGGGCGAGAGTAGAAATACGGCTCAGAACGCCCGCTTTTCGCGCGAGCTATTGCCCGTTCAGAAAATTATTCTAGTGACCCATGCGATTCACATGCCGCGCTCGGTGCAGGCGTTCGAGACCACGGGATTTACGGTCGTGCCCGCGCCCATGGGATTCAGTTCTGGCGACCATACGACCTACGGGTTGTTTGATTGGTTGCCGTCAGTATCTGCACTGGTTACCTGCCGCGCCGTGCTGCATGAATGGCTTGGCATTGCGTTCTACACGGTGCGGTACTAGCGTTCGACGGCACCTACGCTTTGAACGTACATCGGTGTTGTTCGACTAACGCTGTAAGTTAGGAGGCGTCATGGTCGTCAGGTTGTACATTGATATTAGTGTCCGTCACCGCTGGCACGACTTGGTCTACCGTGACGAGTAGGTTGCCGCGCGCCAACGTAGCCGATAATTGCTCTCCAGCAGAAAAATTCTCCGCGTCACGGGCGATCGCACCGTCATTGCTTGACAGGATTGCGTATCCGCGCGCCAAAGTCGCTTGCGGACTCACCGCTTTTAGGGCGCGGACGTTTTCATCTAATAGCGCCTTTATAGCGTCCAACTGAGATGCCATCGAACGACTCATGCGTCGCCTAAGTTCCGCTACCACCGTACCAGAATGGGCGATGTGTTGACGCGGATTGCAGGCCTGAATTTTTGCGTTCAATGTGGCCAATGCGCTCTGGCGAATTTGCAGACCCGTCGCAATGCTAGCCGGAAGACGTTGCAAAAGTTCGTCGATCCGTTGGTGATACTGTTCTAGTTTGCGACCTGGGTGTTGGAGTCGGGCTTGCAAATGCTTGAAGCGTTCGGCACTCGCAAGGTGTCTTGTCGTGATGGCCTTGCTCAGCCGGTTCGCTAGTGAGTCTAGATTTCGCAACACATCATCGCGCTCGGGCGAGCAAATCTCCGCGCTCGCCGACGGCGTTGCGGCACGTACGTCGGCGACGATATCGGCAATCGTAAAATCAATTTCGTGTCCAACAGCAGATACAACAGGGATTTGAGACGCGTAAATGGCGCGCGCCACTAGCTCTTCGTTAAAGGCCCAGAGGTCTTCGATAGAACCGCCACCGCGTCCGACGATTAACACGTCGCACACTTGTGCAGCATTGGCCTCGGCAATGGCATGGGCTATTTCAGGCGCCGCGTTTGCGCCTTGCACGGCTACCGGGAAAATGACCACGTCGATTGCAGGGTTACGGCGCCGCAAAACGATGAGAATGTCTCTTATTGCGGCGCCGCTAGGCGACGTTACGACGCCGATGCGATTTGGCCACAACGGTAGGGGCTTTTTGCGATCCGGGTCGAAAAGACCTTCGGCCGCGAGTTTACGTTTTAATTGCTCGAGTTTGAGATGCAACAGACCATCGCCTGCCAGCTCCATATGCTCAATCAGGAGCTGGAATTCTCCGCGAGGCTCATAAATTCCTACCCTGGCGCGAGCGATGATCTGCATTCCCTCGCGGGGCGCGAATTTCAAGAGCGCATTCCTGGACTTGAACATCGCGCAGCGCGTTTGCGCAGCATTGTCCTTCAGAGAGAAGTACCAATGGCCTGACCGAGGCTGTGCGAGATTAGATAATTCACCACTGATCCAGATGGTGCCTAGCTCACGCTCGAGCAATGATTGGGTTTCTCGATTTAAGCGTGAAACCGTATAGATATCGCGCGCTTGTCGCGTTGGTCGTGATGTTATAGTGCGATCTTCGTTCAAGGTTCGTTTACCGGCGCTTAGTCAGCCCATATAATCCATCCACCTTATTCTAAGAGATCCAACCCCATCATGCGCATTTCTGGCGAAGCGCTTACTTTCGACGACGTACTACTTGCTCCTGGTTACTCGGACGTACTACCCAGAGAGGTTCAGCTTAGCTCTCGCCTAACTCGCGAAATCGCGCTCCAGATCCCACTCGTTTCCGCGGCAATGGACACGGTCACAGAAGCCCGGCTCGCGATTACCTTAGCCCAAGAAGGCGGCATCGGAATCATCCATAAGAATATGGAGCTTGGCGATCAAGCGGCCCATGTCTTGCAAGTGAAAAAATTTGAGAGCGGGGTGATCCGCGACCCGATCACGGTCGCACCAAGTACTAGCATCGGCGAAGTCCTGGCACTCACTCGAGCGCGCGGAATCTCGGGCGTGCCCGTTGTCAGTGGCGACAATTTGGTCGGTATCGTGACGAGTCGCGATTTGCGTTTCGAAACTCGATTTGGCGAACCCGTCAGTGAAATCATGACGCCCAAAGAGCGCCTGATCACGGTCGCCGAAGATGCGCCTAAGGAACACGTCATCGGCTTACTGCATCAACACCGCATTGAAAAAGTCTTAGTGGTCAATGAGGACTTCAAGTTGCGCGGGATGATCACCGTCAAAGATATCCAGAAAGCCGATGAATTCCCTAATGCTTGCAAGGATGACGATCAACGACTGAGAGTCGGTGCGGCGGTTGGCACCGGATTTGGAACTCAAGAAAGAGTTGCTGCCTTGGTGGCGGCCGGGGTCGATGTCTTAGTCGTTGATACGGCACATGGTCACTCGAAAGGCGTAATAGACACTATCAAGTGGGTCAAGAAGAGTTATCCTGAAATTCAAGTCATCGGGGGTAATATCGCAACCGGGGATGCGGCCGAAGCGCTGGCTGCAGCAGGGGTTGACGCGGTTAAAGTTGGAATCGGCCCGGGTTCAATCTGTACGACACGCATCGTAACCGGTGTCGGTGTCCCACAAATTTCCGCAGTCGCTGACGTCGCACAACGTCTCGCAAAGACGGGTATCCCGCTAATTGCTGATGGTGGGATCCGTTATTCTGGCGATATCGCGAAGGTCCTGGTTGCTGGCGCGCACGCGGTCATGATCGGCAGTTTATTTGCAGGTACGGAAGAGGCGCCGGGTGAAGTCGAACTCTATCAAGGACGCTCCTATAAGTCGTACCGGGGAATGGGCTCGCTAGGCGCAATGTCCCAGACGCACGGCTCTTCAGATCGTTATTTTCAGGAATCCGGCGAGATTGAAAAATTAGTACCGGAAGGTATCGAAGGGCGGGTGCCCTACAAGGGCCCGCTCAGTGCTATCGTCCATCAAATGCTGGGCGGAGTGCGCGCCGCAATGGGATATACGGGTTGCAAAGACATCGAAGAATTTCGGACGAAACCGAGTTTTTTGAGAGTCTCTTCGGCCGGTATGCGAGAGAGCCACGTACACGACGTCCAGATCACTAAGGAAGCCCCGAATTACCGCATCGACTGACGAGGATACCTGTTTGGACGCCATTCACGCCGACCGAATTCTGATCCTTGACTTCGGCTCGCAATATACCCAGTTGATAGCGCGCCGTGTCCGCGAAGCGGGGGTCTATTGCGAAATAAAACCATTTGATTTGTCGCCAGATGCGATCACGGAATTTGCGCCGAACGGGATCATCCTATCCGGTGGACCAGAGTCCGTAACAGCCGAATCGGGATACGCCGCGCCAGACATCGTGTTTCACATGGGCGTGCCATTACTCGGCATCTGCTACGGGATGCAAACCATGGCCGTGCAGTTGGGTGGCGCAGTGGCGTCGTCGTCCGGCAGGGAATTTGGTTATGCACAAGTTCGCGCGCGCGGTCACAGTGATTTGCTAAAAGGCGTCCAAGATAGCGAAAACTCGGCCGGGCATGGCCTACTCGATGTCTGGATGAGCCACGGCGATCACGTTACAGAGCTCCCGATCGGATTTAAACTGATTGCATCAACCGATAGCGCACCGATTGCCGGCATCGCTGATGAAACGCGACACTTCTACGGTCTGCAGTTTCACCCGGAAGTCACCCATACGAGGCAAGGTGGCGCAATAATTAGCCGCTTCGTGCACGATATTTGTGGCTGCGGTGATCTGTGGACGTCGTCGAATATCGCGCAAAGCGCTATCGAGAAAATCCGCACGCAAGTAGGGAAAGATAGCGTGCTGCTCGGACTGTCCGGCGGGGTCGATTCTTCCGTCGTCGCGGCGCTGTTGCATCAAGCAATTGGTACCCAGTTAGTTTGCGTATTCGTCGACAACGGCCTCCTGCGCTTGCAAGAGGGCGATGAGGTGATGGCAACGTTCGCGCGCCACATGGGCGTTAAAGTGATCCGAGTTGACGCCGAAGAGCGCTTTTTGCGCGAACTGCACGGTGTCGCAGACCCGGAGAAGAAGCGCAAGGTCATCGGTCGCGTATTTGTCGAGGTTTTTGAAGAACAGGCCGCCGATCTCGATGATGTGAAATGGCTTGCGCAAGGGACTATCTACCCGGACGTTATCGAATCCGCCGCCGCGGGGTCGGGCAAATCGCATGTGATTAAATCGCATCACAATGTCGGCGGCTTGCCTGCGCACATGAAATTGCAATTGCTCGAACCACTACGTGATCTGTTCAAAGACGAGGTTCGAAAGTTGGGCGTAGAGCTGGGCTTGCCAAAGCCAATGGTCTATCGCCATCCATTTCCCGGACCGGGTCTTGGGGTCCGTATCCTTGGTGAGGTGAACAAAGAATTTGCTGATTGCTTGCGTGCGGCCGATGCGATCTTTATCGATGCGCTACGCCGCTGGGATCTATACGATTCAGTCAGTCAGGCGTTTGCAGTGTTTCTGCCGGTTAAATCCGTCGGGGTTCAAGGGGATGCACGGTGCTACGATTACGTGATTGCATTGCGCGCTGTCGAGACGGTCGATTTTATGACCGCTCGCTGGGCGCATTTACCCTATGAATTCCTGGATGAAGTATCGCACCGTATCATCAACGAGGTCGATGGAATTTCAAGGGTCGCCTACGATATATCCGGCAAACCGCCGGCGACGATTGAGTGGGAATAGGTGCGACGCTGCGTGATTTTCCAATCGCCACAGGCAGATATAACGCTCGACGCCGATGAGGTTTTCCTAGCCCGCGCGATCGAACTCGCGAGCAAGGCTGCGGCCCTTGGAGAAGTTCCCGTCGGGGCATTAGTTGTGTGTGACGGTGAGATTATTGGCGAAGGCTTCAATCAATCAATTTCGACAAACGATCCCAGTGCGCACGCAGAAATCGTCGCGCTTCGAGCGGCATCCGCACATCAGCAAAATTACCGATTAGAACGAACCACGCTCTATGTGACATTGGAGCCCTGTCCGATGTGTAGCGGCGCAATGCTGCACGCGCGCATCGAACGACTTGTTTTTGGCGCGTTCGATCCCAATTCCGGGGCCGCCGGTAGCGTCATCAACGTGCTGGACCAACCGCGCTTTAATCACCGCGTCGACGTGCACGGCGGTGTCGCTGAGCAAGCGTGCGCAAATCAATTAAGAAATTTTTTCCGCCAACGGCGGTGAACGCATGACTGAACGCATGACTGAACAGATTGTTGACCAACCCCACCTCGAAGATCTCGCTCGCAAGCTCGGCGAGGGACTGCGCGCGCAAGGTTTACAAATGGTCACTGCGGAGTCGTGTACTGGTGGGTGGATTGCACAAACCGCGACAGCCATTCCGGGTAGCTCCACGTGGTTCGAACGCGGTTACGTGACGTATTCGAATCGGGCCAAAATGGAAATTCTCGGCGTATCAGAAACAATCATTGCCACCCACGGTGCGGTGAGTCGCGAAACCGCAGGCGCGATGGCTTTGGGGGCGACACGAGCGGCTAAAGTT
Source organism: Gammaproteobacteria bacterium (assembly GCA_047611805.1). Lineage (GTDB taxonomy): Bacteria > Pseudomonadota > Gammaproteobacteria > UBA11873. The sequence goes on along the minus strand of JBLFWX010000023.1, from coordinate 30,771 downwards.
GATGTCGCGGTTGCCGTCACAGGGGTCGCTGGACCTGACGGTGGAACGCAGGAAAAACCGGTTGGCACGGTCTGGTTTGGTTGGTGTCGACGGGATTCGGAACCGGTGACGAGACTCGTCCAGTTTGAAGGCGACAGGCGTGATATTCGTGCCCAAACCGTCGCCGTCGCCTTGCAGGGCTTATGCGAAATGATCGGCTTAAACCCGAGCACGAGTGAGGTCGACAGCCCGTCCAATTAGCTCGGAGGTTGTTTGTTTTTTTTTGTACCGTGCGTTAAATGGTGGACGCAATTGTGCGATAATCCGGCGCTCACAAGATCCTCTGACAAAATGGCGAGAAAGCCAAAAAAACAAGGTCAGAGATCTCTACTTACGCTGGCAATATTGCGGGGGAGACCCAATGGACGAAAACCGCCAAAAAGCGCTAGGAGCGGCGCTTGCACAAATTGAAAAACAATTCGGAACAGGCTCAATCATGCGGATGGGAGATCCTGGCGCGTTCCGTAACATCGACGTCGTGTCGACCGGATCGCTTAGCCTTGACATCGCGCTCGGGGTCGGCGGCTTACCCAAAGGGCGAGTGGTCGAGGTGTACGGCCCTGAGTCGTCGGGTAAAACGACCCTGGCATTACATGTTGTGGCAGAAATCCAAAAGCAAGGTGGCACCGCCGCCTTCGTCGATGCTGAGCACGCGCTCGATCCGCAGTATGCAGAAAAACTGGGGGTCAATATTGCGGACTTGTTGGTATCGCAGCCAGACCATGGTGAGCAAGCCTTAGAAATCACGGATATGTTGGTACGCTCAGGCGCCATTGACATCGTGGTCATCGACTCGGTGGCGGCGCTAACGCCAAAAGCTGAAATCGAAGGAGATATGGGTGATCACCATGTCGGTCTACAAGCCCGATTAATGTCACAAGCGTTGCGCAAATTAACCGGTAACATCAAGCGGGCAAACACATTGGTTATTTTCATTAACCAAATCCGCATGAAGATCGGTGTGATGTTCGGTAGTCCGGAAACCACGACTGGTGGCAACGCCTTGAAATTCTACTCGTCAGTCCGTTTGGATATTCGTCGCACAGGATCGTTGAAACGCGGTGACGAAGTCATCGGTAATGAAACCCGAGTTAAAGTGGTAAAGAACAAGGTGGCACCGCCGTTTAAACAAGCGAATTTCGATATTCTCTACAACGAGGGAATTTCGTTAGAAAGCGAATTGGTGGAACTCGGTGTCCTGCATGGACTGATCGAAAAAACCGGCGCTTGGTATAGTTATAACGGCGAACGCCTTGGACAGGGGAAGGAGAACGTTCGTCTGCTGTTGAAAGACAATCCCAAGATGGCGGCGGAAATCGACGCGGGGATACGGGCGATCGCGCTTCCTGAAGCAGACGTCGTTGCGAGCGCAGAGGAGCCGGTGGAGGCAGAAGCCTGAGCGACGATACCGCGCGGCGAATACGTAATATCGCTCTCGCCGCCCTCATGCGGCGGGAGCATAGCCGAGTAGAACTTCATCGTAAGCTTGCGCACAAAGGGTTCCCAACCGATTTGATTGAGGACGAGTTGACCCGATTGGTGGAAGAACGTTTTCAGGACGACGATCGATTTGCCGAGTCCTACATCCGTTACCGAGCTGGTTCTGGATACGGTCCGGTGAAGATCAAAATTGAACTCAATCAACGCGGCGTGAATGAATCAATTTCGGGAGCGGCGCTGGATCGCTCAGCAATCGATTGGTTTGAGCGAGGTCGCGCAGTATGGCAAAAAAAATTCGGCAATGTTGCGAGTGATTATAAGGAGCGCGCCAGGCACGCACGCTTTCTCCAATATCGCGGATTCACCAGCGATCAAATATCTGTCCTGCTAAGTTAAGAGCACTACTATCGCGTTATGAAAACTTCAGAGATCCGACGCCACTACCTCGCCTTCTTCGAAGAAAAAGGGCATACGCTCGCGCCAAGCAGTTCACTTGTTCCGGTTAATGACCCGTCCCTCTTATTTACGAATGCCGGGATGGTTCAGTTTAAGGATGCGTTTCTCGGCTTGGAAGATTGCGGATTTGTCCGAGCAACGACGTCGCAGCGGTGCGTGCGAGCCGGCGGAAAACATAATGACCTTGATAACGTGGGCTATACGGCGCGCCACCACACTTTCTTCGAAATGTTGGGTAATTTCAGCTTCGGTGACTATTTCAAAACCGAAGCAATCGAATTCGCATGGGAATTGCTAACAAAACGTTTTGATCTCGCGCCGGAAAAACTCTGGGTAACTGTTTTCGAAGAAGATGATGAAGCCGCAGAGATCTGGTTGAACCATATTGGAGTCGACCCAAATCGCCTGTCCCGATGTGGCGAAAAAGATAATTTTTGGATGATGGGAGACACCGGGCCCTGCGGGCCTTGTTCTGAAATTTTCTACGATCACGGCGAGGACATCCCGGGTGGACCACCAGGGACGCCGGATGAAGACGGCGACCGCTATGTCGAGATCTGGAATCTCGTCTTCATGCAGTACGAACGCGATGGAAACGGCAAATTAACACCGATCCCGAAGCCTTCTGTAGACACGGGCATGGGGCTAGAGCGCATGGCCGCAGTGCTTCAGGGAGTCCACAACAATTACGACATCGATCTCTTCAAAGGCCTGATCGCATCCGTTCGCGATCTCGTTCCCGGCCCTAATCCGGAGGTCACATCGCTTCGGGTCATTGCGGATCACATAAGGTCTTGCGCCTTTCTAATCATGGACGGCGTGACACCCTCGAATGAAGGTCGGGGCTATGTGCTACGCAGAATCATTAGACGTGCGCTACGCCACGGCAATAAGCTCGGGATCACGGAACCATTCTTTCATCGACTCGTCCCTGCGTTGCAACGCGAGATGGGTGATGCAGTGCCAGAACTTGCGAGCGCCAGTGCCTTCATTGAAGCGACCTTGAGCCAAGAAGCAGCGCGTTTTTCTGAGACCTTAGACCAAGGACTGAAGATCTTTGAATCTGCGGTCAAGGAGCTTGAAGGCAACATTATCCCCGGTGAAGTTGCGTTTAAATTAAATGACACCTACGGATTTCCAGTCGACTTGACCGCAGACATTGCGCGCGAACGTGGTCTCGAGATTGATATGGACGGTTACGCGCAATCGATGAACGAACAGCGCGAGCGCGCACGCGCCGCAAGTCAGTTCGGTGGTGCCGGTCTCTTTGGTTCGATCAGCGCAACGGCGCTTACCCAGCTTGGAGTCGATCAAGAATTTTGCGGATACGACACAACCGCGTGCAGTGCCAGAGTATTAGGGATATTCGTCGATGGCGTCGCCGCGAATGAAGTGGGTATCAATCAAAGCTGTGCTTTGGTGTTGGGAATGACTCCGTTTTACGGAGAGTCTGGTGGGCAGGTTGGCGATCAAGGGACGATTACCACGGATTCAGCCTTATTCAACGTCACGGACACGCAAAAACAAGCCGGGCTAAACGTGCATCACGGGGCCCTGGAGCGCGGCGGCCTATCCGTCGGGGACACCGTGGAGGCCTCTGTTGCGCCAAACGAGCGCCAAGCGATTCGGCTGAACCACTCTGCGACACACTTATTGCATGCGGCGTTACGGCGCGTGTTGGGACCGCACGTCCAGCAAAAAGGATCGCTAGTCGATTCCGAGCGATTACGATTCGATTTCTCGCATCAACAACCGGTCACGGAAGAGGAATTGGCTAGTATCGAGCGACTCGTTAACGACGAGATCCGGGCGAACCACCCGATTGAGTTGAACGTCATGGCCTATGCGGACGCGATCGATAGCGGCGCTGTCGCGCTTTTTGGCGAAAAATATGCTGACGAAGTCCGAGTTTTGGCGATGGGGAGCTTCTCGATCGAACTATGCGGTGGCACGCACGCGCAGCGCACCGGCGATATCGGCTTATTTAAGTTGACCTCCGAGAGTGGCGTCGCCTCAGGCATTAGACGAATTGAGGCGCTAGCTGGCAGACAGGCGCTCGATTACGTAGTGAGTAACGAAAGTACGCTCCGCGCGATAGCCGGGTTAGTCAAAGCCAAGCCAGATGAGGCGGCGAAGAAAATCGAGCAACTGTCTGAAAAAGCGAGAAACCAAGACAAAGAAATTGCTGCGTTGAAAAGCCGACTTGCTGGACAATCCAGCGGCGATCTTACGGACACGGCCGTTGACGTCGGCGAGATCAAAGTCATTGCTCACGCGATTGACGGTGCCGATATGGCAGCGCTGCGCGGTGCCATGGACGGTTTGAAGGATCGCTTGAGTAACGCAATCATCGTACTGGCAGCGGTAGAGGATGACAAAGTACGACTGATTGCCGGTGTATCGAAGAGTTTGACGCAACGCTTTGCGGCCGGCGATTTAGTCAATCACGTCGCACAGCAAGTGGGTGGCAAAGGGGGAGGTCGACCGGACATGGCACAAGCAGGCGGTACCGATCCGTCCAATTTGCCGAACGCATTAGCGAGTGTTGTTGCATGGGTAACAGAGCGCGCCTCGTAAGATATCAACCTCGCAGGACTTAATCATGCTCCCCTGTTTGTGGGTGAACTTACCAACCCAATGGCTGTAACGACCGGATAATCTTCATGAGCCTCATTGTTCAAAAATACGGTGGAACTTCGGTCGGCAGTATCGAACGAATCCAAGCCGTCGCTAAGCGCGTTGGCGAGTGCCATGCGCGTGGTGATCAATTAATTGTCGTGCTGTCGGCCATGTCTGGCGAGACAGACCGACTGCTTGGACTAGCAAAAGAGATTATTCCTCGTCCACGAGGACGCGAACTCGACGTGTTGTTATCGACCGGCGAGCAAGTCACGATTGCGCTATTGACTATGGCGCTCCATTCCCTGGGTTTGCAAGCTCGATCATTTACCGGTCCGCAAATCAGTATTGTCACCGACCCAGCGCACAACAAGGCACGAATTCAACGAATAGAATCTAAACGGGTTACTGATGCGCTAAATGCCGGAGATATCGCCGTCGTTGCAGGATTTCAAGGCGTCACCGAAACCGGGGATATCACAACATTAGGTCGCGGCGGTTCGGATACCACAGCGGTCGCGATTGCAGCCGCGTTGAAGGCGGATGAATGTCAGATTTATACGGATGTGGACGGGGTGTACACCGCGGACCCGCGTATCGTGCCAGACGCGCAACGTTTGAATCGCGTGACCTACGAAGAAATGTTGGAAATGGCGAGTCTAGGCGCAAAAGTACTGCAAATAAGGTCGGTCGAGTTTGCCCGTAAATATCAGGTAGCGTTGCGCGTTCTATCGTCGTTTGAAGATGGGCCCGGAACCTTGATCTCATCAGAGGAAATTCTAATGGAAGACGCACTGCTTTCTGGTGTCACTCTCAATCGAGATGAGGCGAAACTCACCATGCTCGGAGTGCCTGATCGCCCAGGTGTGGCGAGCGCTATACTCGGGCCCGTGGCCGATGCGAATATCGAAGTCGATATGATCTTGCAAAACATGGGTGCCGACGGCACGACCGACTTCACTTTCACGGTGCATCGCAACGATTTTGAAGTGGTTGTGACCCTATTGAATGCAATTGCTGGAGAACTTGGCGCACGTGCAATCGAAGGTGACAATAAAATCGTCAAGATCTCACTTGTTGGGGTCGGCATGCGCTCGCACGCTGGGATAGCGAGCCGCATGTTTCGGGCGCTCGCCGCCGAGGGAATCAATATTCAGATGATTTCGACCTCGGAAATCAAAATTTCCGTCGTCGTGGATGAGAAATACGCCGAACTTGGCGTGCGGACGCTACACTCGGAGTTTCAGCTTGAGCGATCGAGATAGGTTCAAATTATTTCTTCGACGGCGCAAAAATTCACCTTTCAGTTAAGATTTTTGCGTTGTCCTCCGGTAGAATGCGTGCACCCAAACGGAACTTCGTTCGGATATTCGCAGACAAAGGTAGTATGGAAGCTAAGTGCAGAAACACTAACGATACAGACCGGTATCCGGTTTGGAGGTAGGACATGCTAATACTAACCAGACGGGTCGGTGAATCTCTTATGATTGGGGACGAAGTTAACGTTACCGTGCTTGGGATAAAAGGCAATCAGGTCCGGATCGGTGTGGACGCACCGAAGGAAGTTGCAGTCCATCGAGAAGAAATTTACCAACGGATCCAAGACGAACAAGAAGACTCCGATCAAGCCGCCACCGGTAACGACTGAGGATCTAATGCCCCTTGAGCCTCTACTCGTCCGACAAAACCTGAGGTCGTTCCGCGAGCGCAAGAGGTAACAGAGATTCCTACTACACCGGGATACACAATCGCTTTACCCCAGCACACAGAGCTTTTTCCAGAACACAGACAAGCTTGCCGCTATCAAAACTGCGACCTGACGCGAACATGCGCGCGCTCGAAAATCGCGATTACCTGTTTACCTAGCGTAGTGCCCCCGGTATCCTACGCGTCCTCGTGGAGAGGTGGCCGAGTGGCTGAAGGCGCTCCCCTGCTAAGGGAGTATGGGTATAAAACGCCCATCGAGGGTTCGAATCCCTCTCTCTCCGCCAAACTAAAATGCCCGCTGAAGCGGGCATTTTAGTTTGTTGGTGAGAGCGACCGTGAAGAGAACCATAGTTCGACCGTCTTCCGTCGGGCGATGGGAGGCGCTTTAGCGCGCCCCGCAGAGGCGAGAAAACGAGACTTCGTTTTAGGATCAATCCCTCAAAGATCGTAGATGCCACGAGGCGCTGAAACGGGCATTTCAGTTTGTTGGTGAGAGAAGGCTGTGAAGAGAACCCCTTAGTTCGAGCATCTTCTAGAGGGCGAAGGAGCGCGCTTTAGCACCGGCCGAAGCGGCTAGAAAGCGACGCTTCGTCTTCCAGTGAATCCCTATTCACCGTAAATTTAACTGTCGTATTTGAGGCGTGCTCGACCACGAGAAACCCCAGCTCGAAGTAGCGTTTAGGACCCCTAAATCAAGAAAATCGGGGTGAGCTTCCACGATCTGGCGAACTGGCGTAAGTTTAGGATGCGTCCGGTAGGAAACGTGCAGCCAATGAGCAATTATGTGACAAGCAATATCCGCAGTGGCCTTTGTCACTGCCCGTGCTCGAATAAACGGCTACTGGTAAGATAGAGCGCACGCTATGCACCATAAATCTACTCTTTCAAACGTTCTTTGCGACCTGTTGCTCGCGCGCGGGATCAAACACGTTTTTGGAATTCCCGGAGACTACGTTCTCGGTTTCTTCGATACGATGGAGAAATCCGATTTATCGGTGGTGAATACTTGCGACGAACAAGGCGCGGGCTTTGCCGCAGACGCCTACGCGCGTGCTTCTGGCCTTGGCGCTGTTTGCGTTACCTATGGCGTCGGCGGACTAAAATTAGTCAATTCGACGGCGCAGGCTTACGCCGAGCGTTCGCCCGTTGTGGTCATTAGCGGCGCGCCGGGGATTTCGGAAATGACCGGGGAAGCCTTACTACATCATCGAGTTCGCGATTTCGGAACTCAGCGCCGTATCTTTGAAGAAATAACGGTGGCCCAAGCGATTTTGAGCGATCCGGGGTCTGCGTACGGCGAGATGATCCGAGTATTAAACGCAGCCGAACGATTCAAACGACCGGTCTACATCGAAATTCCGCGTGATTGTGCGCATCTCGTTATTGAGACGAATGCGCCGCCGGCTACCCGCTTGCTAGGCGCCGATCCCGAGACCTTGGCAGAGGCCATGACCGAGGCATTAGGGCTGCTTAACTCTGCGGAGCGACCGATTATTTTGGCGGGTGTGGAAATTCACCGGTTTGGTCTACAAGATCAATTAGTGAATTTGATCGAGCGTTCAGGAATTCGATTCGCGACGACCATTATGGGCAAATCCGTTGTCCCTGAGACCACACCCGGATTTGTCGGGGTATACGCCGGTATATTGTCCGACCCGGCAGTGCGAGCCGCGGTCGAACAAAGTGACTGCATCCTAAATCTCGGCGCCATGTTAACGGATCTTAATACTGGGATATTTACCGCCCAGTTAGACCCATCTCGCATGATCGTAGCGAGTGCTGATACGCTCACGATCCGCCGCCATCACTACGCCGGAATCGAATTAGCACAATTCTTGTTGGCGCTGCAAAGCGCCGGATTGAACGATCGCGGCAAACCTCCCGCTAGCACCCACGCGAATCCCAGTGCTTTCTCCGCGGCAATCGACAGCAAGATAACGGTGTCCAGAGTATTTGATTGCCTTGACGCGGAACTCCCCGATGACATCGTGGTGGTCGCCGATCCAGGTGATGCGCTTTTCGGCGCGATGGATTTAACCATGCATTTACGGTCGGAGTTCATTTCTTGCGCTTACTATGCGTCCCTCGGATTTGCAGTACCCGCGAGCATCGGATTACAGATGGCACAACCACAATGGCGTCCGTTAGTGCTTGTTGGTGACGGCGCATTCCAAATGACGGGGCTAGAACTCAGCACTGCGGCGCGTTATCAGTTAACGCCAATCGTCGTTGTACTGGACAATAAAGGCTACGGAACTGAACGCCCGATGTTAGATGGGCCATTTAACGATGTACATGCGTGGGATATCGGCCGGGTTACTCAGCTAATTGGATCCGGACAGGCATATAGCGTCGGCAGCGAAGAAGAATTCGTTGCAGCGGTCCGCAGCGCGCTTGCCGATCGAGAGCAGCTCGCGATCATTCATGTGCACTTGGCAGCCGACGACTTCTCCCCGGCACTTCGGCGTCTTACCAGTACCTTAGGCAAACGGGTTTAATACACGACCGGAGACGCAGCCCGTAGTTTTGTTCGTTCCGCCGTTCGCGCCACGATATACTTTATTCAAACCATCAGCCGAAATTCGAGGACAGGTCTCATGCGTAAATATTTGCATATCGATTTGCAGCCAAAAGCTGTTCGAGAAGAACAATTTTCTGGACACCAGGTCGCCCACGCCGGCCGTTACTTTATTGCAAAAACCTTAACCGAAATGCGCGTTGCCGACGTCGATCCGCTCGGTCCGGACAATCCCCTGATATTTTCTGCCGGACCGTTCGCCGGGAGTAACTGGTCTAACGCAAATCGAACCAGCGTCGGCTGTAAAAGTCCGTTGACCGGTGGTATCAAAGAGGCGAACTCTGGGGGGACGTTCGGCCTTGCGCTAGGGCAACTCCATTTAGCGGGCTTCACCCTGTATGGCGTTTCTGACGACTGGGTCGTTATCCATTTGCGCAAAGACGGCAGCCATAGTTTCGACAGCGCGCAGGGGTTGCTTGGCCTCGGTAACTTCGACTGCGCAAAGGCACTGCACGAAAAGTACGGCGATAAAGTATCTTTGGCGATATGTGGGCCGGTAGGCGAACGGTCCGGGCTACTTGCCGGAATTGCTATGAGTGATACGGATAGACGTCCGGCACGTCTTGCAGCTCGTGGCGGCGTAGGTGCAGTGATGGGGAGTAAGAAGGTAAAGGCAGTCGTGGTCGATTTACATAAGATGCCGACATTTCACGATCGCAAAAAAGTTATTCAAGGAGTGAAAAAATACGCCGCATTGTTAAAAGAAGACGCGGCAATTGATGCGCTGAAAAACTACGGTACTGCAATGATGGCCGATTATACGAATTATGTCGGTGGGCTACCGGTGAATAATTTTAGCAGCGGACAACAGATTGGCGCGGACGACGGCCCGATGAAAATGGGCGGCGACTACATTCGGGAACTCAATAGCGCGCGCGGCGGTGAGACTTCACATGCCTGCATGCCCGGTTGCTTAATTGAATGCAGCAACGTGTATGCCGACGCAAATGGCGAGGAAATCGTATCGCCAGTCGAATACGAAACATTAGGACTAATGGGTACAAACTGCGGTCTTACCGATCCAGATGACCTCGCCGCCCTTAATTATTTGGCCAATGATCTCGGCATCGACACCATTGAAACCGGCGCAATGATGGGCGTATTGCTTGATGCGGGTCTGGCAAAATTTGGCGACGTCGCATTTTTGCACTCAGTGTTGCAGGAAATTCGAGACGGCTCTGACGATGGATTGCTATGGTCTCAAGGTACAGCACGGGTCGGTGAGCACTACAAGGTGCACCGCACACCGGTAATTAAAAAGCAGGCCATAAGTGCTTACGATCCGCGTGTGATCGAAGTCACCGGGATATCGATGATGCTAACTGCGCAGGGCGCAGATCACACGACAGGGAATGCGGCCAAATACGAATGCAGCGGTAAAAATGTCGACGAACTCGTCGACATCAGCATGGAAATGCAAACTTTGTGCGCTACTGCAGATTCATTAGGACTGTGTGTTTTTGGCAGGACGGTCACCAATGAACACATTGAATTCGTCGTTCAGTCGATTAACGATGCGTTGGGTACGGATCTCCCAGCGTCATTCTTTCGAAGTATCGGTCGCGAGACGTTGAAGTACGAAGCGATGTTCAATAAAGATGCCGGTTTCACTACGGTGGATGATGAACTTCCGGAGTTCTTTTACGAAGAAGCTCTGTACCCAAGTAACAAGGTTGCAAGATTTCATGCAGCCGACGTCAACCAATCAGTTGAGCGCTGGTGGCGGGAGATCGAAACCAGCTGATCGGAAGCATCCTCGTGCGCGCTGCGCCGGTAGTTGTTGGTTGCTCGATATCGCCTGGCTGGCGAACCGAAGATGAGTTTGACTAGGTCTTAAGGGCGCGAAGAAATCCGGACCGGAACAAGGGCAGCGACTTTTCTCGAGATACACATCGCCGAAATTGAGGTTGTGGCGCGTGGATAAGTGTTTGCTTAATTGGTTAGAGGTTACCGGGTATTCCGAAATAGATAATCGCTGCGTAGCCCGCACATGCGGCGATTGTTATGCCGCCCCAAATGGCGAGCCAGCGTTGTCCAGCCTTCATTCCGACGACCAGGAAGCCGATTCCAATGAACAACGTTAGCCATACCGTGAGGGTGACTATTTCCGCAGTTCCGGAATAAGTGCTTTCTAGCGGCACCTCGCCTATTCGATAACGCATGCTTTGAAATACCGACGTCTAAGTGAGCCTGGGACTGAAAGCGATTACCTCAATCTCAACCCGTGCGCTCCGCAGCATCAATGCAGAGCAAATGGCCGATCTGGCTGGGGGATCGGTTTTAAAATATGCCGCATACGCTTTGTTAAAGCCAGAAAAATCGCTTTTATCCACTAGCCATATTGTCGATTTAACGACGCTGCTTAGAGCACAATTGGTGAGCGCCAAAATTGCGCGGATATTTTCGATGCATTGGCGGGTTTGAGTTTCAATATCCTCACCAACAAGCCGCCTATGAGCGTCAAGCAGCAAGCTGCCCAGACAGAAAAATAAAATCGCCCGCGCGAACCGCCTTAGACAAGGGCAGTTTCGTGCCATTGGCGAGTTCCAGCTGATCACCAATAATGTCGTGTGTTACCACCTCGAACTCCTCGATAGGATCTATATGCAAGACGCCGGCATGATTCGAACCTCAACGTCGGGCGTGTTTTAGCGTAAGTTGTCACGTCTAGAACTTCAGCTCAGTTCAAAGCGGTGCTCACCGTGTGACTACGTGGCTAACTCCGAATTCAGCCTCGAGGTTTCCGTCGAACCGAAGCTTAAGTGAAATAAGTCGTTCCGAATTCTAACGGTTTTAACGCCGGGTGCTAAGCGTCTGCTGGTTGAGTTTTTGGGATTTTCTGGCTAAGGAAAAAACTAGAGCGATTGGGTTATTGTTCAATGACGTAATACTGCGCCAGCCAGCCCAGGCTCGACGTTGCGCAAGGCGCACTTTTCGCGTCGCGAGATCGAGATTCTAAGTGTCATTCCCAAAATCATCCGCGACCACGCATCTACACACTAAGCCATTGATTTGCCAATTAGGAGGTCCATCGACGGTGATTCATCCGCCGGCTGAGCGAACCGAAGGATAGGTCGATTGGCCGCCGCCTAGCTAGAACGTGACGCTGGCGCTCTTGACTTGCTTGAGCGCATTAGCCAGCCTCTCAATCGCTGAGCTGGAATTCGAACACCTCCGACGATTGCGGCGAGCCGGAGAAATAATCGATGTCGTTACCGAGGGGCGCTATGCGCGGATTTTTATCTAGACAACGGATCGTCGCCGGTCCGGACTTCAATCGTTGGTTGATCGCGCCGGCAGCCCTCGGCATACACCTGTGCATAGGTTCCGTATACGCGTGGAGTTTGTTCAATCCGGCGCTAATTAAGCGGATCGGCGTCGTCACGAGTGCCGCCGACGATTGGTCCCTCAAAAGCGTCGTCTGGATATTTACGGTTGCGATTGTCTTTCTCGGTCTATCTGCAGCACTGGCTGGAAAGTGGCTAGAAACCGTCGGGCCGAGAATGGTGGGAGTGGTTGCCGCAAGCTGCTGGGGCGGGGGATTCGTCGTTGGAGGATATGGGATCCTGGTTGGACAATTGTGGCTCGTGTATCTCGGTTACGGTGTGATTGGGGGCTGCGGATTAGGGCTCGGATACGTCTCGCCCGTGAGTACTTTAATCCGCTGGTTTCCGGATCGTCGTGGGATGGCGACGGGCATCGCAATTATGGGCTTCGGCGGTGGTGCAATGCTCGGGAAACCGATGATTGATGGCTTGTTAGCTTTCTATTACCGCGCACCAGAATATCTTGGGACGGCAGAGACGGTGTCGCTTGCTACCGTAGCGGGTCGGAGGATCGCTGAGATCGGAGGGATCGCGCGCGAGGTCGTTGTGCTTGGCACGAATGATCTAGCCGCTATGATCGTTCCCGGTCCACAAGGCGTCTATGTGACGGGAACCGGATCAGTAGGGGCCGCAGCGACGTTTTTCACGCTGGGCGCGATCTACTTTTGCGTGATGATGATCGCAGCCTTTGCGTACCGAATCCCGGCGACCGGATGGCAACCTAGTGGCTGGACACCTCCCATCGAAAATGAGGGGCGCACGATGATCACTCAGCACGATGTGGACATCGATGAAGCCTTGAGAACGCCGCAGTTTTATCAGCTATGGATCGTCCTGTGCTTCAACGTAACAGCGGGCATCGGGGTGCTGGCGGTCGCGAAAACGATGATGACGGAAATGTTTGGCACAACATTGCCCGAGCTCGTCGATTTGAAATTCGCTGCCACCTATGTCCTGATGATTAGCTTATTTAACATGCTCGGTCGATTTTTTTGGGCAAGCTTGTCCGATTTCATCGGGCGGAAAACAACGTATTGGATATTCTTCTCCTTAGGGATCGTGCTCTATTGTTCCATCCCATTTTTCGCGCAGCGTGTCAGCGCTGATCCGGCGGTAACTTGGTTGATCGGGTTCTACGCGGCAACAATGCTTATTTTTACGATGTACGGCGGTGGCTTTGCGACGATTCCGGCGTATTTAGCCGACATATTTGGTACGCGATTTGTGGGTGGCATCCATGGGCGCTTGCTCACTGCCTGGAGCACGGCCGGCGTTTTAGGTCCGCTGGCGATTACGAGCTTGCGTGAGAACGCCGTCACTGGCGCCATAAAAGACCTGGTCGATAAAGTAGATAAGACGAAATTTTTAGAAACATTTGGTGCGAGTCACGAACAACTCGAGCAGTTGGTGGGAGCTAAAACGGTCACAATTGCAAAATTGATGGAGATCGCGCCAGCGGGCACAATCGATCCGACCTCAAGTTTGTATAACGACACGATGTACTTAATGGCGTTCTTGCTATTTATCGCACTCATTGCTAATGCGACCATGCGACCCGTTCACCCTAAGCATCACATGACGGTTTAGCGCATCGGTGATCGCGGAATTCTTACCCGGCGGGTGGTGTTAATCGAGCGCAGAATATTTCCCATGTTATGCGTAGTATTCATTTTGCGCGGAGGCGAAGGAGGGCTAGTTGCGTCAGGGATCTCGGTACCCCATCCTGATTGGTCGATGTCTACTTTGCCGTAAGCGTTAGATACTTCGATGGCATTTGAAGCAGACGGATCCTGTTGAGCGAGTAAAATAATCGTTGCACTGTCGCCATCGACTTCTGCCGCGAAGTGAGTGCCGCGGATCCCGATCGTCGCGACTTTCATTCTGAAACGCACGCTCAATGGTCGACGTTTCGCAAGTAAACCGGTCACGGCACGAACCGCGCCCTGCAGGATCGACATGGAAAACGCTTCCTTTTTAGCTTCTGCGGGTTCCTCAGCGTCAGCAGGCTCTGGCGCCGACGGTTTTCGATAGGAATAGGAATCGACGGTGATGATAGTCTTCGCTCCAAGAGCGATTGCGGTTCCATCCGTAAACGTCAGACTGACTGACGCTTTCCTACTAGTAATCACCCTTTCTTGTTCGTACAAGCGGTCGTTGACTTTTAACCGGCGCATTACGCCGCCCTTGGCGACCGCAAACGCTTTACCATCCAGCTCGGTTACGTTTGCGGCGAAAATTGTCGTCGCCGAGATCGCAACGGGGCTGAGTCCGATAATTAGCAATGCACCGATCGCTACTATCATCGAACGGTAGTCCAGTTTAATTTTCATAGCGTCGCTCCATGCCTCAGTAGCTGCGATAATCACCGCTTTGTTCATTCTTACATTACGCTCGTTGCACGATGATAACGCAAGCTCGGTTGATGATAAAAATTGCAACAGTCGTGGTGGTTATCGCATTAACGGGCTGCGAATCTCCGGCAACGCGCTTCGATGTCGATGCGAAAGGCAGTGGACTTGAGCGCCAAATGGCTGGTGGATTAGTGCTGTACCAAAATGGACAACTGGCCAATGGACGGCCGATCCATTTCTACATAGATGGTGACGGTACTCCCTCTCTTGGACGCGGGCGGATCTCGCAGGATCCGACTTCTAGAAATCGTTTGATTCTGGATTTGATTCGCGCCGATACGTCGACGAGCGTGCTAGTTGGCAGGCCATGCTATTACGGCCGGAGCAATGAATGCTCGTCTGAACAATGGACCACGGCGCGTTATTCAAAGGAAGTGGTCGACCAGCTTCTGGCGACTATGAATCCAATTATTCGACGGTTCCCCAGCTCGAAAATCGTTCTGATTGGGTATAGCGGCGGCGGTACGCTCGCAATGCTTGCCGCGCCTGGCCTAGATCGCGTGGATGCGGTCGTTACGATCGCAGCGAATCTTGATACGCGCGCGTGGCTCGAGCATCACGGTTATTCACCGTTGGAGGGTTCGTTGAACCCGGCCGATCAGGCGCCATTACCGCCGCGTATTGAGCAGTTTCATTTTTTCGGTAGTGACGACGACAACGTCCCGGCGTACCTCGCGGATCGTACGATATTGCGACAAGAAAATGCCAAGGTTGAAATTATCGAAGGGTTTGGACACCGTTGTTGTTGGCCCCAGAGTTGGGCCAACAACATTTCACAAATTGAACGCTTGGTCGGGCAGTCGCCTTAGACGCTTAAACGGACGCCGACTTCGAACGCGTGAACGTCAAGATCCCGGTATCCAAACAAACCCTGGTACCGAACAAAGCCGGTGGACGTATCGTTGATGACAGCCGTCATCGCTGCCCCTATATTAAAATAGTTGCGGTCTGGAGAGTCGGTTAACAGGCTAAAGGTGGTGCGGGATGTGTCGTCTACAAATCGAGCGTTAATCGGCTGGTTGTCGTTTTTAAATTCGTGAACGTACTCGACGGTCACCCGTGGGAAATAACTCTGGCCCCATTGGGTGGATGCCGCAAAACCCCCGCTCAATGTCAAGGATTCGAAGTCTTG
The DNA here is from genome assembly GCA_047611805.1 of Gammaproteobacteria bacterium. Taxonomy (GTDB): domain Bacteria; phylum Pseudomonadota; class Gammaproteobacteria; genus UBA11873. Next base: position 15,063 of record JBLFWX010000023.1, on the reverse strand, counting down.
ATCGTCAATCTGAAGCGCCAAACCGCTGCCGGCCGCTGCAGTTTGCGCCATGCTTTCTGTAAAGCCATGAATCCCGATGTCGGCATATTCAACTCGGGCATATGGGCTTAACACCCAGTTGTTCAGAAAGTAATTGTATCCGGCCGCCACGCTAACTGAAATTTCGTCACTGTCCGTATCCGCGAGCGCCGTCTTAGAGACTGTCGTCGCGCCAGCAGCGCCTACAGCGGCAACGGAGTACGAGATATTTCGCTCTTGGTCGTGGTCATTGTCGGTGTAGCCGGCCATCGCGTCGACGTACCAATGTTCGTTGGGTAGAAAAGACCAATAAGCAAAGTAACTCGTTGAGCCGGTCTCGAATTCGCCACCGTTCGCATCAATGTCGGCCTCAGAATTTTTGTATCCAAATGCCAGACCAAAAATGAATTTGTCGAAAAACGCGTAATCTATTCCGCCCGTAACGCCCCAATCATCCGCCTCGAAACCAGATTCTTTCGAGGTAGCGTCGCGCTCTGTGTTGACATACAAGCCATCAATAAAAAATCCCCATGGACTATTGCCGTCTCCTGCGGCCCCGGTGGACCAATTGAAACCGTTGTTCGTTTGGACGACACCAGCACCACCTGCATGGATTGCTGCGAATCGATTACCAGTGGCCTCAACCTGCGCGCTGCTCGCGTCGACTTGCGAGGAGGCAATTACAGCATCTTCTTCCGGCGCCATGCCTTGTAATCCTGATTGGACATCGCTTATTTCGTCGGCCGATAGCGCAGTCTCCGAAAATGAAGTCGGAGCTACCAACTCCGTGCACCGGTCGCTCAGATCTTGACTTAGTAACGAGCCACCATCGCTAACCAGCCCACCGGGACAGATCTTTACCTATCGCTATACCAACTGCGCTCTGCGAGCTGTTTACCGATACATCAACCAAATTGCTTGAATAAGGGTTTAGTATTTCAGAGGCAATCGCGAGGTGCGATGCTGCCCCAATGATCAGTGCCGTTGTAAATTTACCAATCCAGGTCTTCATGTATTACTCCTACTGCCGAAACGTTCCTGAATTCGTTATAGTTCAATCTGATAGCGAACCTATTGGTCCAATCATATCATCCGCTGACACAGTCCGTGACACATAAAAGTAGCATTACTACCACATCCGATCGGAGCGTATTAGGCGCATCTAGTGCCATCAATTGCACCTTTGGCGGCTTATATATGCCTTTAAATGGACTGTATCGGTCGCTTATAGCTAAGCTAAAATCAAAAACCGCGACGCAGGGGCTCAAACTTTGTTAAACATTTTTCGAGATTTAGGTGAAAACCTTACGCAATTCACCGAACGTTGGGTGCCGGATTCCTGGGTGATCTGCATGATGCTAACGGCACTGGCGATTTTGCTGTGCATTTTTGGCGCCGGCGCGGGTGTTGAAGAAACCATCCTGGCCTGGGGGCAGGGGAATTGGAAACTGTTGACCTTAGCGATGCAATTTACGATCGCGATGGTAGCAGCGCACGCGGTTGTTGCTTCGCGGCCCGTCTATCGGATGTTCGACTGGCTAGCGTCCTTGCCGGATCCTAACAAGCCCGTGCAAGCGCTCTTGGTCGCCGGAATCTTTTCTTTAATCACAGGCTATCTGAATTGGGCAGTTTGTCTTATTTCGTGCGCGTTATTCGCGCCTTTCCTACTCAAACGGAATCCGAACACCGATGTCCGGGTTCTCATAGCTGCGCTTTATATCGGTATTGGCACTGTTTGGCACGGTGGTCTTTCGGGTTCCGCTCCACTGATTTTGGCAACGCCAAATAACCCGCTACTCAATCCAACTGACATGGCGCCCGTGGTCGATCGAATTTATCCGGTCACCGAGACACTGTTTAATCCCTACAATCTGATCATAATCTCCGTGATCGGCGCTGTTGCTCTTGCTGCCGTGTGCATGCTTCATCCGCGCAAGAATGTGCGCACCTTAAGCGCCGAGCAGATTGAAGCGATTATGCCGACGCCGCCCGATGTCGACCCGCTTCCCACTACACCAGCCCAACACATCGATCATTTTCGCGGTTGGGTGTGGCTGGCGGTGTTGTTACTGATCTATCCGCTGGGCCATTCAATCGCGCACAATGGCTTCGGCACGAGTTGGACGATTAATGCGTACAACATTTCGTTCTTAGTACTTGCACTCGTGTTACACGGTCGGCCGCTGTCGTTCTTGCGAGCGTGCCGCGCGGGAGTTGATTCGGCGTGGGGCATCATCGTGCAATTCCCGTTTTACGCGGGAATATTCGGGCTCTTGCAATTCACGAACCTCGGCAAATGGCTCGGCGGTATGTTTTCGGATCTTGCGACGACCGAAACGTATCCGTTTGTGGTCTATGTTTATTCTGGTTTCATGAACTTATTCGTACCGTCGGCCGGATCGAAATGGATGATCGAAGCGCCGTTTCTTATCCCAGCTGGAGAAACGCTGGACGTATCGGTTGTTACGATCACCTTGGCATACGCGTACGGCGACTCGCTCACGAATCTGATTCAACCGTTTTTCGCGATCCCGATCCTCGCCGTCACACGCTTGCGGTTCGGCGATGTAGTCGGTTACACGTTTCTGGTTGGCACTGCAGTATTTGCCGTTACATCGGTTGCGATGTTTTGGCTGCCCAGTAATTTGTAATTATCGAACTCAAGCCGACGGGTGAATCCCGTTTATCACGCCAGCTCGGCTCTGCGCGTCGCTGTTCGATCGACATCAACGGCTAAGGAATCATCTTCTTGCGTGCCCGAAAACATGACGCCATAGACGTCGTTCGCGCGCTCCAGGGTCTCCCAGCGCTCGCGCACATCGTGAAGTACTCTTTGTGGATCGCGTTCGAGCGGTGGGCCATAGCCGCCGCCTCCACAATCAACGCCACGCACCCATTCGCCCGGCTGCAATTGACACTCAACAACGCCAGGCAGTTTTTCTTCATCGCCCGCCGCATTTATTTTAAACGTAGATGCGGCTGGGCCCGCGTGCCCCCCCCGTACACCTTGAGGTGGATTCACCTGCCCATCACACGAAATGACAATCGTCATGGGATCTTTGCGCGGCCCGTAAATAACTTCGGCCCCCGGAGAACCGCGGAAACGACCCGCGCCACCGCCACCAGCAATCACTCTGATCGATTTAAACAACAACGGATATTTTGATTCATCCACCTCAACGCTACCGCGGTACATCAGCCCGCCAGCAACCGGTAGACCGTAGTTCAGCCAGCCATCCGTAGTTGGGGTGCCGGGTCCCCCATTGGCAATCACCCACTCTTGATTGATGTACGGGCCGTCGCGTCGCCAGTCGTGTCCCGAGATAACGCCTGCGCCTGCGCCCATACCGATAGCACCTTCGGCGAGACCATGCCCTTCACCAATAGCGGCGAAGGCCGCTTGCGTGATGTTGACGATCCGATCGGCGATATTGGTGGTCGCCATAGAGCAGCTGTGCGGAAACGTTGGCGTGCCCGTAATACACCCGTCACGCAGTTTCACGGTCACGCGCGAAAAACTGCCCGCGTTGTGCGGAATGTCGTGATCGAGACAATTGAAGACACCTGCCATTGCGTTACTCGTTGCGCAGGCGACAGATTGATTAAGTCCAAATGGTTTATTGTCCTCGTTGTGGGTTAAATCGACTTCAATGCGTCCGGCAACGGGATCGATCGACACATCAACGCGCAATTCAAGTCCGTCAGGTAACACTGGCGGGAAGGGATCGTAGCGACCGACGTTTTTCAAAGTGCCGGCAGGCAAGGTCTTAATAGCTTCCGCCATGCGACGCTCGGAATACGAAAACCATTCGGTGATAAATTGCCGGATAGTCTCCATGCCGTAGCGCTTTACTAATTCTCCCAGGCGTCGCTCGCCGATCCGCGCAGCGCCTACGGTCGCTAGATAGTCGCCATACCATTGCTCTGGAACGCGAATGCGGCGTCGACACATGCGAATAATATCGTCGACGTCGCGATAATCTTTCTGAATTCGAACACAGGGAAAGATCAACGAGCCTTCTTCATAAACGTCGCGTGCGTACGCGTGATAAGTACTTGGGATGGAGTTACCGCAATCCGCCTGGTGCGCTTTTGCGCACGTTGTAAACAAATGCTCACCATCGATGATTACCGGCACCATGATCATGTGGTCGGCGGGATGCGTATTACCTAAATACGGATCGTTGTGCAAGAACGCGTCACCGGGTGTTAGGTCATCGTGAAGATCGCACATTGCCTGGGATTGCAAACTGCTCCCGAAAATATGGACGGGTAAGCCTTCACCCGGACACAACATTCTGTTGTCGCCGGTGACAATCGAGCACGAGAAATCGCGCACGACCGCGAGGACTGCCGAGCGCGCAGTGCGTAACAGCGTGTTCGACATTTCACGCACGATGGTATCGAGACGGTTCGCGAGAACGGCCATCAGAATTGGGTCTAACGTCGGTTTAGATAGCTCGTCGTTTTGTTTACTCATAACTCGGCCTCCTCAGGTGGGGTCAGTATATAGCGGCCGCCAGCGCTAACTCGGGCGACGGACCCCGGATATACCACTAGCGTAGAAGTGGGTTCTTCAATAATGGCGGGACCCTCAATTACCGTGCCAACGGCGAGCTGTTCGCCAATATAAATTGGCGTATCAACAATGCCTTTGGCAAAATAAGCGCCGCGACGGCGTTGCGCTTCGGCAGTTTGTGCTTGCGGCCGACGCGCTGGTTCAAGGTTAGGTGCGTCAACATCGGCAATTAGCCGACCGCGCCAGTTAAGGCATTCAACCGCTTGTTCCGGATCCTTAATCGCGAATACCCGCTCGTGTACTCGATGGAATTCGGCGACGAGTTCTGCGACATCTTCCTCCGTGTCGAAGCGACTCTTCACGACCGGGATCTCGAGCTCCCAAACTTGAAAGCGATATCGCGCTTCGACGAAGTAGCGTTTGTGAATGTGTTCGAAACCGCGTGCGCGCAAGCGCTCGGCAAACTCGTCTAAATTCGCATCGATCCGCGCTAGCGCCGCATTAACATTTTCGAAATCGAAATTCTCCGATTGAGTCAATGCGCTAGCGCCAGTTTCAGTGATGATGTCGGAGAATTGCATTCCGGAAGCGCTGAGCGCACCAGCGGTGCGCGGCACGAGCACTGTTTTGCAGCCTAGCTCGGCCGCAATCGGCACGATGTTGAGACCGCCCGCGCCGCCGCCTGCGACGAGCGTCGATTCACTCGGGTCGATCCCTTCATTGATCGTTAATTCTTTAATCGCCTGGATCATGTTCACGTTAGCCACCGCCATGATCGCAAATGCCGTTCGTTCGATCGATTCACCCAGGGTCGTCGCCAAGCTCGTCATCGAAGCCCGTGCGGCCGCTTCGTCCAACCTCATCCGTCCACCGAGGAAGTGTCCGGGATCGATGTAGCCTAAGGTGACAGCCGCGTCTGTGACGGTGGGAAGCTCGCCGCCCCGACCGTAGCATGCAGGACCGGGATCGGATCCGGCTGAATGCGGGCCGACCCGAAGCAAGCCGCCGGAATCGACCCACGCGATTGATCCACCACCGGCACCAATGCTGTGAACAGCGACGGATGCCATCCCCAAATTATCGCCAATCCATTGCGGGCCTAGCCAAGTATCGCGTGAAAATTCGACAAGCCCGTCCCTGACCAAGCTGACGTCGAATGTTGTGCCGCCGGCGTCGCAAATGATCACATCGTCGCGTAAATCTTCAGCGCGTACATAGGCTAAACCAGCTACTGGCGCCATAGCTGGCCCGGACTTCACAAGAAAGATGGGTCGCTCAACGACATCGCGTAAGTGCATCACGCCGCCGAAAGAAGTGCTAACCAAAACGTCGTTTTTGAAACCGGCGGCTTTTAAATCAATTTCCAAATCGGCAAGATATTTTTGCATCATCGGTTTCAGCGACGCATCGATAGCCGTTGACGACGCGCGGCGATATTCGCGCAGGATCGGGTTTAATTGATGCGATAAGGTGAACGGAACTCCGGGGAGTATCTCGGCGATCAACTCACCCACGCGTAACTCGTGCGCTGGGTTCGCGATAGACCACAACAAGCACACCGCAATGGCCTCAATATTTTTCCCCGGAAAAGCTCTGAGTAACGCGCGAACTCGATCTTCGTCGAGTTCGATTTCCGTATCGCCTTCGGCATTGATACGTTCCGGTACTTCAAAAGTTAGTCGACGCGGGATGTAGGGTTCCGGATAGGCGATTTGCAGATTATGTGGTTCCGACTTGCCGCCTTCTTTCAACAATAAGATATCAGGAAAGCCTTCAGTGCTTAGAAAGGCGGTACGCGCAATCTTACGTTCCACAATGGCGTTGGTAGCGCGCGTCGTCCCGTAGATAAACATCGACGCTTCGCTAATGAGTTTCGCGCTCGTGATGCCAATTTCTTCGGCCGCGACCGCGATGCCAGCCTCGATGCTCGCGAACGCACGCGTTTTATCAGTTAGCGCCTTACCCACTGTGAAACGTCCATCACTGTCGGTCACCACAACGTCGGTGAAAGTACCGCCGGTATCTACGGAAATTCTATAGGGCATTAAATAAATCCTTAATTTGCCTTCATCGAGCAGCACGTCTGCGCGATAATCTGATGTGCAAGGAGCCTCTAGTCGAACTCTTTGCCTGATCTCGATTGGATCCTTTGATCCATCGTCCTAAAAATAGCGGACGTGTACAACGCTGGCAATGGAATTCGCGACTCCGTGACCGAGATATCGGATTTCAACGATTTGAGGTGAGGTCGAGTCTGCTCAGGGCTCCGCTGTGCTGGATCAACTTGTCGGTTCACTATCTGCCAGATTAGTGTTCGGTGTAGACTTCCCAGTCCTGCGGCAAACCTGCAGATTATAATCGACGAGGCTTGGGGGAAAGATGAAAAAAAGTGAGAACCGGATTCTAACCACGCATGTCGGCAGCCTGCCGCGCAAACGTGAACTCGCTGATTTACTGATCGCGGACGAGGCCGGTGAATCTGTCGATGCCAAGCGGCTCGATGAGCTTGCCGCCAGTGGTGTCGCGAATTGCGTCGCAATGGAAATTGGGGCGGGAATTGATGTCATCAACGACGGCGAACAGCCGAGAGTCGGGTTTCAAACTTACGTTGCGCAGCGTCTCGACGGATTTGGCGGCGTGAGTGAGCGCGAGATTTTTCGCGATTTTGCCGATCATCCAGACTTCGGCCAAATTTGGGCGGATCGCGGTATGGTGATGTCGAAAGTGTTCGATGCGCCTGCCGCGAATGCGGAAGTACGCTACAAAGATCTGCAACCTGCACGGCGCGAATGCGATATGTTTGACACCGCACTTGCCGCGCACCCTGGAGCCTACACCGAAACCTTTATGACCGCGGCCTCGCCCGGCATCGTGTGCACGACGATGCGCAACGCCGGACATTACGATTCACACGAATCATACGTAAAAGCCGTGGCACGCGAACTTCGACAAGAATATGAATTAATTCATGAGCGGGGCTATTTGTTGCAACTCGATTGTCCGGACTTGGCGATGGAGTGGCACGGGATGTTTCAGAACGGCACGTTGAAACAATTTCAAGATGCGATCGCAATTCATATTGAGGCAATCAATGAAGCGTGTGTGAATATCCCTAAAGATCGCATTCGACTCCATGTCTGCTGGGGCAATTACGATGGCCCGCACGATCACGACGTTCCGATGGCAGATATTTTGCCAGTGATACGCAACGCCAACGTTGGCGCATTTTCCTTGGAATTTGCGAATCCTCGCCACCAACACGAATACGCGTCGCTCAAAGCTAATCCGCTACCGGACGACTCGATTTTATTGGCCGGCGTTATCGACTCAACGGTCAACTACATTGAGCATCCTCAAGTCATCTGCAATCGGATCCTCGAAGCGGTCGATGCGGTCGGTGATAAGGAACGAGTCATTGCCGGAACAGACTGTGGGTTCGGCACCTTCGCTGGCTGGGAAATGGTTGCCGCCTCGGTCGTGTGGAAGAAATTCGAGTCTTTGGCTGAAGGCGCCCGTCTGGCTAGCGCGAAACTTTGGTAGTTAGCATGCACGACATGGAGCAGGTATACCGGCACATTATTGCCAACCCCGAATTTCATACGTTACGCAAACGCCGGAGTCGATTTAGCTGGACATTGCTATCGATCGTGCTTGGCAGTTACTACGCATTCATTTTCGTGGTCGCGTTTAAGCCAAGCGCACTGGCAGTTCCCTTGCATTCGGGCACGGTTATCACGTGGGGTATTCCCGTCGGTCTTTCAATCATTATGCTGTGCATAGCGCTAACGGCGTTCTTTGTTAGCCGGGCAAACAACACCTTCGATCCAGCGACCCGTTCCATTATCGATGCGGCAGAGCGCGCCTGTTCAGAAACAGGTTCCAACGTTGACTAAGGCCACCACGGGTTCGGATGTTAGGAAGCTAGCGTCTGTGTTTTGGCATGGCACTGCGAAGACTGTGGGGCTTGGCTGCTTGGCCGCCGCGCCGCCGCTTGCGTTTGCAAGCAGTGGCGCTTCCTCTTCAATTAACGTCGTCGCCGTTTCGATGTTTTTGATTTTTGTCGTCGTGACACTGGGTATTACGTATTGGGCGGCCAAACGAACGAAAACAACGCAAGATTTTTACGCCGCAGGTCGCAGCGTCACGGGATTTCAAAATGGTCTCGCCATAGCTGGCGATTTCATGTCCGCAGCTTCTCTATTGGGCGTTTCCGGATTGATCTTTGTCGGTGGTTTCGACGGACTGATTTACGTGATCGGCGGCATTGCGAGTTGGCCGATTGTCATGTTCTTGTTGGCCGAACGACTACGAAATTTGGGTAAGTACACATTCACGGATGCCGTCGCGATCCGCTTGGATGCGAACCCCGTGCGCCTCTTATCAGCGTGCGGGACCTTAGTCGCAGTTGTGTTGTATCTCATTGCGCAAATGGTCGGCGCGGGAAAACTCGTCGAACTACTCTTTGGGGTCCCATACGAAGCCGCGGTCCTAACCGTCGGCGCATTAATGATTGTCTATGTTACGTTCGGAGGCATGATCGCGACCACTTGGGTGCAGATCATCAAGGCAACCCTGTTGCTATTCGGTGCGACTGTTCTAGCGATCATGGTACTCGCGCATTTGGATTTTTCGATTGAATCCTTGTTTCGCAAAGCGACAGAATTACACGCTAACGGTCTCGCAATCCTTGCGCCTGGTGGCTTGATTTCAGACCCCATATCGCTCATTTCGCTCGGCACGGCGCTGGTATTTGGTACGGCCGGTTTGCCGCACATTTTAATGCGGTTTTTCACGGTACCTGACGCACGCGAAGCTCGCCGCTCGGTGTTATATGCAACCGGATTCATCGGCTATTTTTATGTCTTGGTTTTCATTCTTGGATTCGGCGCAATCGTTTTCGTCGCCGGGGATCCGAATTTTTTCGACGCAGAAACTGGGAAGCTCATTGGTGGTAGCAACATGGCCGCCATACACCTAGCGAAAGCCGCAGCGGGTGACATCTTTCTTGGTTTTATCTCGGCCGTAGCATTCGCCACAATTCTAGCCGTCGTGTCCGGATTAACCCTATCCGGCGCATCGGCGATTTCGCACGACATATACGTTAATGTTATATGCCGCGGCGAGGCGTCAGAAGCAGATATTGTGCGGCTGTCACGAATTGCCACAGTCGTACTCGGCGTGTTGGCGATGGCTCTCGGTATTGCGTTCGAAGCGCAGAACGTCGCGTTTATGGTCGTCCTCGCCTTTTCCGTCGCTGCCAGCGTTAATTTCCCGATCTTGTTCTTATCGATGTATTGGCGAGGACTGACGACGTTCGGAGCGGTCGCCGGCGGCACTATTGGACTGCTCACCACCATCGTCATTATTGTGTTGGGGCCGACTATTTGGGTCGATACCTTGGGGCATGCGGAGGCGATTTTCCCTTACAAATATCCTGCCTTGTTTTCGATGACTGCAAGCGTCGTATCGATTATTGGATTGTCGCTGTTGGATAGAAGCCCGGCTGCGGCTAGGGCCGCTCAGGCGTTTGACGCACAGATTGTGCGTGCCCACACGGGAATTGGCGCGGAAGGTGCCGTTGACGAATAGCGGTTCAAAAAACTGAATCTGCCGTAGAAGATCTAGATCAGGCGCTAACCGCTCGTGGGGCCGCCTGCAACTCCGCGATTTCAACTCGATTGCGTCCACGTTCTTTCGCCCGGTATAAGGCTGCGTCGGCGCGTTCGATGACCGCATCGATATCCTCGCCGATGTCGAACTCCGTAACGCCGATTGAGATCGTAATGCGTTCGATTTCTTTTTTAGTTTTCGGGTTGTAAATGCGACCCATTTGGATGTTTTTTCGGATCGCCTCGGACACTGCACGCCCGCCTTTGATACCGGTTTCGGGCAGTACGACGACGAATTCTTCACCACCGAATCTAGCAGTGATATCCTTCCCTTTGGTTAAACTGTCGAGCGCTTTCGCCACAAATTTTATTATTTTGTCGCCAAATAAGTGACCGTAAGAGTCGTTCACATTCTTGAACTTGTCGATGTCTGCGATCATTAAACTATGGCGAGCGGATTTGTCGTCTTGTTCGCTGCGCAGCTCATCCATGCTGTCCTTGAATCCCGCACGGTTCGTAAGTCCCGTCATCGGGTCAGTTTTTGCCATCATTTTCGCCCGCTGCAGCTCCTGCTTCAGCAGTTTCACTTCTTCTCGACTTTGGTCTAGATGCGTATGCAGGCTCGTGCTCCCTTCGTGCATGCGCTTAGTGCTCTCGGCGAGCGCGTGGATCATGTTTTTAAACTGATCTGCAGACATGTCATCCGATAGCTCCTCCACGCATTCGTCTAAAGAGGCTTCATAGCGGCTAACCTCCGAGTCAGCGCTCTGCAGCGAGCTCGACATGGTTTCAACCAATTTCCGAATGGAATCTTCCGCTTTTCTTAGATGTGAGTGGTCGGCGGATTCAATGTACCGTTGAAACAGCGCTTGAGAAACTGCGCTATCGACGGGCTTGTTCTGCGCTAGCAATCGGTCGATAGACTCTTTCAACGGCTCGTTTTCGCCGGAAATATATTGGTACCAGACCCAATAGTTCTCGGGTGTAACCGGGATCTTATGTTTTGCCATTAGCGGCAACGCCATGCGGAGGCGTTCGGATGAAGTTTCGGTGGTAATTTCGCTCATAGTGGCCCCGGTTCGCTCCTATTCTGGCGCTTTAGAAGCTCAGTGATCGGCCGCAGATTGAGAAACTTTAGTTGCAAAGTCGCTTGCAGATTGTGCACTAGCAATCGGTCGACAGATTCTCTCAATGGCGCGTTTTCGACGGAAATTTATTAGTACCAGAACCAATAGTTCTCGGGTGCAACCGGGATCTTAATGCTGCACTATGAGTGGCAGCGTCATGCGCAGGCGTCCAGGTGAAGTTTCGACGGAAATTTCGCTCAGGATGGCCCGGATTCACCCCTATTCTGGTGCTTTGAAGCTCATTGATCGACCGCAGGCTGAGAAATTTTATTTACGCAGTTGTTTGGCGAGAGCGCTTTCGACTTTCGAATACCAGGGCTTGTTGCCGAGTTAAGCGAACTAACGACCCGCGATACAGGACACCTTCACTAACCTGGTGCACACCGATAATCGGCAAGGAACAACGACCATCTGGTCGCGCAATATTGGGTACACTGGCAACGGTCGTTCTATACATTGAGAGGATCTGTCCATTAAACAAATCATATTGATCCGGCGCGATCTAAGCATGCGCCGGGGTAAGGAAATCGCCCAAGGATCGCACGCCTCCATGTCGTTTTTGATCAACCGCATGCGCAAACTTTCAGGGTCAGCCACGGACCTCGAGTTAAGTTTGCGCCCGGCCGAACTCGTTTGGATCACTCAAGGGATGGCGAAGGTTTGCCTTAAAGTTAATTCCGAAGAGGAGTTGTTAGCCTGCCATTCAAAAGCCATAGAAAGTGGCCTTGAGGCTCATCTGATCCGCGACAGTGGAAGGACGGAATTTAACGGCGTGCCGACGTTAACGGCTTGTGCGATCGGTCCTGACGAACCCGACCGCATTGACGCTATCACCGGCGATTTGAAGCTTTACTAGCTTACGAGCCCCTACAATTTATAAACGCTCGCTACGCTATCACCGAGTAGGTTGTTTCGCGCGATATCTGACAAGGGCGCAACCAGCCCTTCTAGTTCTTCCATATAGTTACTTGGGTGATCGAAATGCGGGTAATCCGTTGCCCAGAAGAAGCGATCATTGCCGACGTAATCGACCACGTGTGCTAACGCGCGTTCGTCCGGATCTCCGGAAATCCAACATTGGCGCTTAAAGTAGACACTCGGTTTTTCTTTTAGCGGCACATTGTCACCCAAGGTGGTGGCGTAGGTGGTATCCATTCGATCTAACGCCGCACCGATCCAACCGGCACCGGACTCCAAGAGAATCGCCTTGATATTCGGAAATCGATCGAACAATCCCCACTGAAATAGACCATAGAACGCCTGTTGCGGGCCCTGCATACCTAAGGCGTTCTGCATCCAGCCGGCCTTACTCATGCCGTTGAAACGTTGATAGGTACGAATTTTAGGGTGCTCTGCCATCGGATGGATCGCAACCGGCACGTCGAGTTCTTGCGCCTTCGCCCAGAACGCATCGTGATCCGGATGCGCATGTGGGGTCCTGGAAAGCGTATACGGTGCCAAGAATGCGCCTTTGGCACCCTCACGGACGGCGCGTTCCAACTCGATCGCCGCACCTGCTGGATCGGCTAGGGAGATATGTGCGGCCGCGATTAAGCGTCCATTCGTATCTGAACAAAAATCGCAGATCCAGCGGTTATACGCTTTGGCATAGGCCATCGACAAAGCAGGATCTTCGACCTCACATTCCCAGGTTAGGCCGAGACTCGGGTATAAAATCGCTTTCGATATGCCTTCATTGTCCAATTGGGTCATGCGGTCTTTTGGATCCATGGAGCCGAACGGGGCGCTGCCAGGGTAGGGCATGTCTTGCATGGTGGCTAACTCTTCGGCGCTTTTACCCATCGCGCCCAGCATCGTTAAGATTTTGACATCGAAGAATTGTGAGATTTTGCCATCCATTTCGACGACTTCGCGACCATCGTGTTTGCGTATCCGTAGCGCCCGATCGCGAAATTCAGGATCGATGTATTTTTCCCAGGCATCCGCTGGTTCGAGAATATGACCGTCGGCGTCAATGATGTTGTCAAAATTTAAAGCCATGATTTTCGATCCCACTGTTAGTCGTTCCGGACCGCTACTTATACCGCAAAATGGTCGAAAATATGTAAACCAGGAAAAAATATATGTGCCGATCAAGGGTATACAATGCTCTACGAATTACCCTCCAAAGCCACTGTATCGGACGCCGGGGAGGCATGAATTGCGCGTGCGGCCACTACAGCGCGGACCTGAAAGGCGCGGATCTTGATCATCGTTCGCGCGTGCAGCTCGGGCTTAACTCGGTTCGCCATTTATTGCTTTCGACAAAGTCGCGGTACTCATATCGTCTATCTGCGGTAAATCATCAGTGAATTCCAACCCAGATACCTTGAACTTTGTAAAGATATCACGCACGACATAGACCTCGGGATCAGAATCTAGCGTACCGAGCGCGAAACCATAAATCGTTGGATATCTATCGAATTAAGTGATGATCACCGACGCGCAAACTTTGCAAAATGATCGACGCTCACGAGGAGACGACTCGAAGAACTTCCAAGCACTTTCGCTTCTTAGAAAACGGAAGTCTTGCGCGCTAACACTCGCGTGCGTCTGGAAAGCTTCACCATGCGCTTTACATCACATCGAACAATAGCAATTGATCACGTCCGATAGTGGAGCACTTATCTCACAAGTGAGCGTGCCGTATGAGCAACTACCGAGGCGAGGCTGCATTTCGTTTACCTGCTCATTTCTAGCGCGGTCTACGCCGGTTTGTAGGGGATCTATGACGTAGGAAAAAAGCTGACGCGGTGTCGGACGATCCTGATGAAGGACTGCCGCGAATAGCAATTGCCGTAATTCAGTTTCTAATAGCAAATGAAACTTAAAGTAGCGTTGTTAAAAATTGCTTTCAGCGGCCAGCCTGCTCTCTCGGATACGGCGAACCGACTTGCACCGTGATTAGCGGTATCACATCAAAGTAAGCCCTAGCCCAAAAATTGGGGTACTATCGCGCTCTGCAAAAATCAAAGCGCCCATAGCTCAGCTGGATAGAGTACCTGGCTTCGAACCAGGTGGTCGGGAGTTCGAATCTCTCTGGGCGCGCCAAATATAAGAATGCCCCGCACGCGGGGCATTCTTATATTAGAAGCACCCAGCGATATGAAGAGAACTCCCAGTTCGACAATTTGCGATTAAGCAAATTGGACGACCGCAGGTCGCCCCGAAGGGGCGAGCAAACAAGCCTTTGTTTGCGAGTCCATCTCTCCATCAGCGAAATCGGCGCGCGTGAATCCGTCGATGAACTTTCGGAAATCTCTCTGGGCGCGCCAATTTTTTAAAACAAAATCAAGCGGTTACGGCCTTTTCGTTTGCCGCTTTTCGTTTCAAAAAAAACAGTGCGGGACTTTTGCGGGAGTTATCCCCGCAAATCGAGTTCGACGCGTCTATCAAGGTCCGTAATTAGGCACCCGAGTAGTGCGTCGTGATCCGACCTGACCTATGTCCGAGCAGATCCTGGCGATCCTCAAAACTGACACCGGCCGCACGTAAGCGACGGCCGAATGTATGTTTGAGGTCATGAACTCGTACCATCGCAAAACCGCTTCGCTTCCTAGCATTCTGCCACGCCGTATTGTTCATCTTAGTGATCGGACTGCCGCGATACGTGAACACGTAAACAGGATGTTCACCACGGGCCTCTTCGATTACCGATTTCGCAACGTAAGCAATGGGATGGACTCCTCCTCACCCTAACAAATCGGCGTCTATGCGCCAGAATGGAAAGTGTAGGTTAACCATTCAGAGGATGAGGAGAAGCCCGATATGAAGATCACGCGCGTTGGGA
>JBLFWX010000022.1:0-65503 GCA_047611805.1 Gammaproteobacteria bacterium | reverse complement strand
GCTCGACGTTGTACACGCAACTTGAGTACCTCTAAGGTGGGCCACCACTATCGCGTGAGCAGTTCGTTACAGGTCGCAGAGCTCCCGTGACGCTGCCGGGCTAGCTGCGCCAAACATGTGCTAATTAAATTTAACTGATTGTTGCGTATGAACACGGTCTCTTGATCGGTATCAATTACCCCCAACACCTTCTGTGTAGGCTACCGCTATAGGCCGCCGCCGAGCCTACGGCAAGGGGTTAACTACACTCATCAAGGGGATCACATATGAAAACTTCAACTCGTATGTCGCCAATCAGCCGAGCGTTCCTTCCAATTGCGTTGGGAGTTGTTTTGATAGCTTCGGCGCTCTTTGGCGCGGCAAGCGCCGTGGCTGACGAAGGCGTGGAGGTAGCCGGCAAGAACCGCTACATGGACTACTGCGCCGTGTGTCATGGCGATGACGCGAAGGGAGCAGGACCGTTTGCGAATTTATTAGCTACCGCGCCATCTGATTTAACGGTTCTGACGAAGAACGCCGGTGGTGAATTTCCGTTCAATCGCATCTTCGAGACGATTGATGGACGCACTAACGTTGGTGGTGCGCATGGATCGAAGGAAATGCCCATTTGGGGCGGCGAGTGGAAGGGATCTAGCGTTGCTTCGGAAACTGCGCTGCGTGGTCGGATATTGGAAATGATCATTTATCTGCGATCGGTGCAGCAGTAATGGACGGAACTCGAACTTGATGAGTTTAAATCGACTAGGTTTTCACCGCGCTCCTTAGCGGGATACACCGTATTCGATGGATCTCACCCTATCAGTGTCGGTTCGCAGTGCCAAGGATGGCTCACCATCGTGGAACGCTGGATAACAGTGCAATACATAGAGAACAAAACCTACGACAACATTCGCATCGGCGACACGGCTGAGCTCACGCGCACCTTAAGATCAGAGGACATTGAACTGTTTGCCGTGATGTCTGGTGACGTGAACCCGGCTCACGTCGACGAAGAGTATGCAAAGTCCGATCGGTTTCACGAGATCATCGCCCACGGCATGTGGGGTGGCGCGCTGATCTCGGCCGTTTTGGGCACCGAGCTCCCGGGGCCCGGCACGATATACGTCAATCAATCGCTCAACTTTCGCCGCCCCGTCGGCCTCGGCGACACGGTGACTGTGAGAGTCACCGTAAAGGAGAAAATTGCAGACGATCACCGGGTAAAACTCGACTGTCTTTGCCTGAACCAAGATGGCGATATCGTCATCGAGGGTGAAGCGGAAGTCATCGCACCGTCCGACAAGGTACGTCGGCCACGCGTGCTCTTGCCCGAAATTCATTTGCACGAGCGCGGCGCTCAATATCGCCGATTGATCACGGCTAGCGCCGATCTCGATCCGATCACAACCGCTGTGGTGCACCCATGCGACGTCTTGTCGCTCACTGCAGCGCTAGACGCAAAAACTCAAGGCATGGTCGAACCCATACTGATCGGACCACGGGCGAAAATCGAACAGACGGCGCAGGCGGCGAAACTCAGCTTGGACAATGTCGCGATTATTGACGTACCGCATAGCCACGCGGCCGCCGCCGAAGCCGTTCAATCAGTCCGTAGAGGACAAGCGGCGGCGATAATGAAAGGTGCACTGCATACGGATGAGCTGATGGCCGCGGTGGTCGATCGCCACACCGGATTGCGGACCGAACGACGCATGAGCCACTTGTTCGTGCTCGACGTACCGCATTACGCCAAGCTGTTATTCATTACTGACGCTGCGTTAAACATTGCGCCGGATCTGAATGCCAAGCGCGATATCGTACAAAACGCTATCGATCTAGCGCACGCACTCGGTATAGAGCAACCGAAAGTCGCGATCTTGTCTGCTGTGGAGACCGTGTCACGGCAGCTGCCCTCGACTATCGAGGCGGCTGCACTGTGTAAGATGGCTGAGCGCGGTCAAATTACCGGCGGATTGGTCGACGGACCCTTGGCATTCGATAACGCGGTGTCTAAAGCGGCGGCAGCGACGAAGACCATTAACTCGCCGGTCGCCGGCGACGCGGACATCTTGGTTGCGCCCGATCTTGAATCCGCGAATATGATCGCAAAGCAATTGATTTATCTCGCCGGTGCGCAAGCCGCCGGCCTCGTAATCGGTGCGCGCGTGCCTATCATGTTAACGAGTCGTGCCGATGATAACTTGGCGCGACTCACGTCGTGCGTTTTGGCTCAACTGTTCGTGAATCGGATCCAGCATCACGCGCTATGATGCCCGCGATCCTGGTTTTTAATGCGGGTTCGTCGAGCGTAAAATTTGCTCTCTATGTGCAAGCCACGCTCGATATCTTATGCCGCGGGCAAATCGCCAACATTGGAATTCGAGCTGAGTTCAGCGCCACTGGGGTACTTGCTAGCAAGCTAACAAGTACCTTCTCGCCCCCGCTGGCTGGTAACCATGACGAGCTCACGCGATGGTTGCTGAAAACCATCGCCCGCGAGCTTACGGAAATTGAAATCTGTGCAGCCGGACACCGAGTAGTACACGGCGGTGCTCGCTTCACGGACGCGGCCCGCATCACCCCAGAGGTCATGGTCGAGCTGGAAACTTACATTCCATTAGCACCAAACCATCAACCGCATAACTTGGCCGCGATCAGTAGTGTCGCGGCAAGCTGGCCCGACATTGTTCAATTCGCCTGTTTCGACACTGCCTTTCATCGTACCCAACCAAGAGTGGCAGAAATATTCGCACTACCACGAGCGCTTAGCGATGAAGGTATCTTACGGTATGGTTTTCATGGACTTTCCTACTCCTACATCGCGAACGTTCTTCCGGAGATAATTGGCGAGCGCTCAGCAGGCAGAATTGTCGTTGCCCATCTGGGTCATGGTGCGAGTCTATGCGCCATGGTTAATCGTTGCAGTCTCGGAACTAGCATGGGATTTACACCACTGGATGGCTTGATGATGGGAAAGCGCTGCGGCAATCTCGATCCAGGGGTGGTGCTTTATTTGCTCCAGCACAAAGGCATGACCGCAGCCCAAGTCGGCCACTTATTGAGTAACGAGTCGGGCCTACTAGGCGTCTCTGGTGTGAGTGACGATATACGTGAACTGCGTGCGAGCGACAGCCCTTCAGCCGGGGAAGCACTCGATCTTTTCGTCCACTGCGCAACACGGGAATTGGGCGCATTGATTGCGACGATCGGAGGTCTCGATACGCTCGTATTCACTGCCGGCATCGGCGAGAACTCGGCTTTTATCCGTCAACGGATCGCGGATCGATTTGCCTGGCTAGGTGCTGCCATAGATGGCGCGGCGAACGAGGCGGACGAGACATTGATCAGTACTGCGGAGTCTAAAATCGAGGTACTCGTCGTCCCAACCAATGAGGAACTTGTGATCGCACAAGCGGCTGCGGAATTTATCTGAGCGCCGCTCGGTGTTCGCTTCTAGCTAAGCTCGTCAATCAAGCGGGAGGATTGACGTCAGATAAGATGCTTCGAGCCTATCGCTCCTGTGCTTCCCGAAAACTCATATCGCACAGCATCAAGCTGCCATTCCTGCGGAACGATAGCGTAGTTGTCGATCGACACTACGCCGCCAGTTTCACCGTGCGACGACTAAAGCTTAGACGTAGCTGTTTTTCGATTTCCAGAATCGCAAACAAGACGACACCGACTGAGACGATGATCACCCCATCGAAAAGAGGCACAGTCTCAGTGGAGAATATCCCCTGCAATAGCGGTAAATACGTAATGGCGAACTGAGCAAGCACCACGGCGGCGACTGTCGCCCACACCACTTTTGTCCCGCGCACAGCCTCCCATGTAAGCGATGTGCCATAGATGTTACGAATAAAAAAGAGATGGAAAATTTCCATCACTACGAGCGTATTCAAAACAATGGTTTGTGCAAGCTCTAGCGAATGACCGCGGTCGAGGGCGTAAGTAAACATCCCGAAAACGCCAGCGAGGAACAGCGCCGAGACGAAGACGATGTGCCACGCCAACGATCCTGAAAGGAGCGGCTCATCTCGCGGGCGAGGTGCACGGCGCATGGTGTCCGACTCGGTGGGCTCAAAGGCTAGCGCAATACCCAGCGTGCTGGCAGTGATGAGGTTGATCCACAATATCTGAACAGGTGTGATCGGCATCGTCATACCGAACAGTAACGCCACGACGATTGTCATCGCTTCACCCGCATTGGTGGGTAAGGTCCAGCTGATAACTTTCTTTATGTTGTCGTACACCGTCCGCCCTTCCCGCACGGCCGCCGCGATCGAGGCGAAATTGTCGTCGGCGAGAACCAGATCGGCCGCTTCTTTTGCCGCCTCGCTACCCTTCATGCCCATGGCGATACCTGCATCGGCGCGTTTGAGTGCGGGTGCGTCGTTCACGCCATCGCCGGTCATGGCGACTGTTAATCCATGGGATTGCAATGCCATCACGAGTCTGAGTTTATGCTCCGGGCTGGTTCGGGCAAATATGTCAGTGTCGAGAACGGCGCTGGCCAATGTCTCGTCGTCCATCGCATCAACATCGGAACCGGTAAGAACAGCATCGACGTTGTGCAAGCCAATCTGCTTGCCGATGGCGGCGGCCGTTCCTTTGTGGTCACCCGTGATCATCTTCACGCGTATTCCGGCGCCGTGACATTGTGCGACAGCCTCGATAGCGTCGGGACGCGGCGGATCGATCAACCCGACTAGACCGATCAATATCATCTCGCTCTCGACATCGGAAAATTCAAGGACCGTATGTTCCGCAGCCACTGGCCGAACGGCAAGCGCCAACACACGCTGACCTTGGGCGGCGATGCTGTTCGCTTTCTCATGCCAGTAGTCATTGTCCAGGGGTTCAGTTTCGCCTGAGGTGCTGCGCTGCACGCTGCACATCGTCAGAATTTTCTCTGGTGCGCCTTTGACGGAAATGACGGCATGATTTTCATGATCGTGATTCAGTGTCGCCATGAAACAGTGCCGGGCGTCGAAAGGGATTGTGTCGGTGCGCGTCCAGCTCGCGAGTTCTTTGCGACTGTTCATGCCGACTTTACCGGACAACGCGAGTAACGCGCCCTCCATCGGGTCGCCTTCGACGGTCCACACACCATCGCGGTCGTGCAAAGAGGCGTCATTGCACAATAAGGCCGAACGTCCTAACTCCTCGAGGTTTGTGTGATCAGATCCCCTCACAGCAGCATCGTTGAGAATGATGGCTCCGTTCGGTTCGTATCCCGCGCCTTCAATCGAAAACACATGCGCTTGAGTCACAACGGAAGCGACCATCATCTCGTTCCTGGTCAGTGTGCCGGTTTTGTCAGTACAAATCACCGACACCGAGCCAAGCGTTTCGATCGCCGGCAAGCGGCGAACGATGGCGTGGCGTCGAGCCATCGCTTGTACGCCAACCGCGAGCGTGATCGTCAGGACAGCAGGCAAGCCTTCGGGAATCGCGGCAACTGACAGGCCAACTACCGCCATGAACACATCAGCGAATGCAAAATGTTCGACGAAATAGCCGAACACAAGCAATATCACCGCCAGCACCAGGATCAGAATGGTGAGCCACTGGGCAAAGACGTTCATTTGCCGGACCAGCGGAGTGGTCAAGACCTCGACCGTAGAGAGCATACCGCTGATACGTCCAATCTCTGTATTCGACCCGGTTTCCACGACAACGCCGCGACCCAGACCACTAGTCACCAGCGTACCGCTGAACGCCATGCACGTCCTGTCGCCAAGTGGCACCCCGGTTGCAACAGGCCGGCTGTGTTTGTCGGTCGGAACCGATTCGCCGGTGAGTATCGCCTCTTGGACCTGAAGGCCGTGGGCCTGAATCAGGCGCAACTCGGCAGGTACTTTGTCTCCCGCTTCTAGCAATACAATATCTCCAGGCACTAAGGCGTCACCTTCTATGGAGCGGCGATCCCCGTCACGTACCACGGAAGCGCGCAGCGCAAGCATTTGGCTTATAGCGTCCATGGCCTTCTCGGCCTTGCCTTCTTGAACGAAGCCAATCGCAGCATTGGCGATAACCACGGCTAGGATAACTAGCGTATCGGCAACATGGCCTAGCGTTGCCGTGATAACTGCGGACGCAATAAGCACGTAAATGAGGATGTTGTGAAAATGCAGAACAAAGCGGATCACCGCACTGCGTTTTGCCGGCTTCGGCAGGGCATTCGGGCCATAGATGCTCAATCGTTGCAGAGCCTCATCTTTCGTGAGGCCGCTGGGTGTTGTATTCAACGTGTGCAATACACTATCGATCGGCACGTCATACCAATTTCTGTTCGTCTCCCTCACGCTTTCTTGACGCATTGATCTTGTCTCCCGGTAGAACCAAGCAGATGCTCATCTAGCACTAGCGAACGTTTACGGTGCGACACAGGTAATGGGATCAGGTCGCAGCACACATTCGAGGGTGACTGGGCTAATGAACGCCGAAGCTTTTACGGCCAGCACCGAACAAACGAAACGTTTCATGCAAAGCTCAGGCTACATGGTGCCGGATATTTTTATATACGTAGATCCCGAATTTCGGTGCGGTAATCCGAAGTTCGAGAGCATTGGTTATTCTGGAGTGCACCTATATTCTGTTGTTAAGTCCCTTGTGAGTTCGGGCTAAGTGAAAAGAATAACTGTGGCGTGTCATAGAACTGCATCGACGTTCGTTTAAAGCATTTCAGATGACGTGGCAGCAATTCGATGCCATTACAACCGAGGCGGTTCATATGAAAGTCGTGACGCCATTCTTTCGGACGGCGAGGAAAGGATGCGTCATCAAATGAAATTCGTTGCGTGCGGACGAGTGAACTCGAAACGATTTGGCACATCCCGTTTCAAGTTAGATCAAATTGAGGAGGCCTAGCGGCACATTGTTAATTGGCTTGACGAGCTGCTAGAAGTAGCTACCAGACCTTGAGGAGGTAATTGATATGCGCGTCATTTTTGTTCCCGTTGCCGACCGACCCGAATGCGCGGCTGCATTGAGCACGGCATTTAGATTAGGCAAATCAGTCGGCGCCAGTGTCGTCGGCTGTCATATCCGACTACACCGACACTCACCAGTCGCGGTTCCATCACTGTTGGAACCATTCGGGGATGCAAACGATGACGCGCAATGGCAGGCAGCCTGGAAGCCTAAGGATTCCGAGACTACGGGAATCGCGGCGAAGACTCTCTTTACGCAGGTCGCACAACATTACGGTTACGACGTGCTGCGCAATCCACGTGCAAAGCCAGGTGCCGTTTGGATGGAAAAGACCGGTGCGCCGCAAAAGGTGATCGGCATCATGGGCCCCGTCGCCGACCTATTGGTCGTCTCGAGGCCTTCCCCCAAGGGGGGAGCATTGGCGCAACTATTTTTGTCCGCCTCGCTGCTGAAATCGTCGCGTCCAGTACTCGTACTTCCACAAGCTGAAAAGCGCACCATCGGCAAACGCATTTGTATCGCTTGGAACCAAAGCACTGAAGCTGCCCGCGCGGTCACCGCCGCGATGCCGCTGTTAAGTCAGGCAGACCAGGTCTCGATCGTGACGTGCGGGGCTGAAAATCGTGTTGGCCCGACGGCCAAGCAACTGGCTGCCTACCTCAAGTATTGGGGTGTCACATCAGAACGTTTCTCGACTGAAGGAAAAGATCAGGCAACAGAGATTATCGCAAACTACAAATCCACACATAGCGATCTGTTGGTGATGGGTGCCTATAGTCGAAATCGGATGCGCCAGTTGGTATTCGGTGGCCTGACTGACTATATGCTCAAACGCATGTCGATTCCTATTCCGATACTCATGCTGCACAGCTAACCGGGAAATGGGAACCGTGCGAAGTTATAACGCGCCAATTCGTAACTCCAGATTTGACAGCGAAACCTCGTCGAGTATTCACTCGCCTACTCCGAGAGCTGCTGACGCTAGATATCACGCGCAGCAAGCCCTCTTCGGGCTGCGAGGATCGGCGGCTCTTTTCGTAACCTGGATCAGGAGATTGCCCGAGGATCTTTTCGGTATTACAGCGTTGAACGTGATCACGAGGTCGTGAGTAGGGTCCACCTCGGACGACCCAGCGGTAAGAATCGTGGGTGATCCCAATTCTCGACTTAATTATTGGTCTTCGCCACAAGGTTTAGCTGTAATTTTTATGGCATCTGCGGCGTCGTACGTACTTTGGACGGAACATCGAGCGCATGTCATCGAGGCACTGCGGTGGGCGATCTTACTGCGATGGCCTGCGTTGCCAACTCTAATCAAGTTTCCGATCCTGGTTTACATCTATATGCGACTGGCGCCGCGCGAAGAAGAGATGTCCGTGATCCAATTCGGTGAACGGTATCGGCAGACCATGCAGAGCGTACCCGGTTTCATCCCGCGTTGGCGTAAAGCTGGCGAACTGCATTTCAGTTGAGTGTCCACACGTATCGTTAGAGGGACAAGTCGAAGCGGAATGATCAAAACGAACGCTGGATCTAATCGAGAATCAAGATTTTCGATAGGTAGGCGAGAACCGGTAGATATTCACGCGGGATAATGTGCAATTAAAGGTTGCGTGGAATTCGAATGTTTGAATTAAGCAGTAGTAGAGACTATCCCAAAGTACACCGCAATGCGGAACGGGGATTCTATCTGTCACCTGATGGAGTCCGTCGTCGAACCCATCGATGCCGAAGCCGTATGAACGTTCACGACCTACATGAAGTCACTAACGCGCAGCGAGAATTTTCCGATAGGTCTTGGATGGCTCGAGCAACATTAAATTTGTCGCGAATCGCGCAAGATGAGGTGGCCCTTTGAAACAAAATGAGTTGATCCATCCAACGAACGAACCAATGTCTGAGAGCGTCGCTCAATCTATGGAATATATTTGCCCGATGCATCTAGAAGTGGTCGAAGACGCGCCGGGGAATTGTCCTATCTGCGGGATGGCACTCGAACCACGCACCGTTACGTCTTCGGCCGAGGAGGATAATCCCGAGCTCAAAGACATGTCGCGGCGCTTCTGGTTTGCCGCAGTGTTCACAGTCCCGCTGATATTCCTCTCTATGGGTGATCTATTGCCGGGCGCGCCAGTCTCACAGATGATCTCCGCCAAGCTACGGATCTATTTTGAGCTGGCCCTGGCAACCCCGATTTGTCTGTGGGCGGCCTGGCCGTTCTACGTCCGCGGGGTTCAATCCGTGCGCACGATGAATCTGAACATGTTCACCTTGGTCGCCCTAGGGGTCGGCGTAGCGTACGTGTATTCGCTCGTCGCCGCACTCTTCCCTAACCTCTTTCCGGCGGCCTTTCGCGGTATGGATGGAGAGGTTGGGGTTTATTTCGAGGCGGCCGGTGTCATCGTGACATTGATCCTATTGGGACAGGTCTTGGAACTTCGAGCCAGGAGTTCAACGGGCGCTGCAATTCGTCAGTTACTCGGCCTTGCGGCTAAGTCGGCGCGACGCCTTCAGGCTGATGGCAGCGAAGAGGATGTCCCCCTAGAAGCGGTTAATTTAGGAGACCGTCTGCGCGTTAGGCCGGGTGAAAAAGTGCCAGTGGACGGTCGCGTGCTAGAAGGGACGAGCTCGGTCGATGAATCGATGGTCACGGGCGAGCCCATCCCCGTGCAGAAACAAGCGGGCGACCGAGTCGTCGGTGCGACCGTTAATGGTACAGGCGGACTTGTGATAGAGGCCGAAAAAATCGGCGCCGATACCTTGCTTTCACGAATCGTTGCGATGGTCGCCGAGGCCCAGCGCAGTCGTGCACCGATTCAAAAGCTTGCTGATGCGGCGTCCGGCTACTTTGTTCCCGCGGTCATCCTCGCGGCAATTTTAACCTTCGCCGTGTGGGCTACGATTGGGCCGGATCCAAAATTTACCCATGGTCTTTTAAATGCAGTGGCAGTTTTGATCATCGCCTGTCCTTGTGCACTGGGACTCGCGACGCCGATGTCCATCATGGTCGCTACCGGGCGTGGCGCCCTCATCGGGATCTTGTTTCGTGACGCCGAAGCGATCGAAGTCCTGCGCGACGTAGATACCTTACTTGTCGACAAGACGGGAACGTTAACTGAGGGTAGGCCGAAACTCGTGACAGTGAAGGCGGTGCAATCCGATGTTGAAGCCAACACCTTACTCACTATGGCCGCCAGTCTCGAGAAGGGTAGCGAGCATCCGTTGGCAGCGGCGATTGTCGCCGGAGCCGAGGAGCGCAACGTGCCGCTAGCACCTGTGACCGATTTCGAGTCAGTGACTGGCAAAGGGGTCACTGGGAATGTCGACGGTCGCTCGGTGTCGCTTGGCAATCGAGCCATGATGGATGATCTGGAAATCTCCATTGACTCGATCGTCGACGAAGCTGATACGCTGCGTTCCGAAGGACAAACGGTAATGTACGTCACGATCGACAATGCGTTGGCCGGGATAGTCGGCGTCGCCGACCCGATCAAGGAGAGCACCGCGGAAGCGATTGAGGTACTGCATGCCGAGGGCATCCGTATCGTGATGTTGACGGGTGATAGCCGACGCACCGCCGATGCGGTAGCGCGTCAACTCGGCATCGATGAAGTCGTCGCTGAAGTGCTGCCGGAGGATAAGGTAGCGGAAGTCGCGCGACGCCAGTCCGAAGGACAAATCGTTGCGATGGCCGGTGATGGGATTAATGACGCGCCTGCGTTGGCCAAGGCCAACGTTGGGATCGCGATGGGGACCGGCACAGATGTCGCGATGGAAAGCGCCGGCGTCACGCTCGTTAAAGGGGATCTTCGAGGGATTGCGCGCGCCCGACGGTTGAGCCGCGCCACGATGCGTAATATCAAACAAAACCTCTTCTTTGCGTTCATCTATAACTCGGCTGGGGTGCCCATCGCAGCCGGCGTCTTGTACCCGGCATTTGGGATCCTGCTGAGTCCGATGTTCGCGGCATTAGCGATGAGTGCGAGCTCCGTTTCGGTGATCACCAATGCACTGAGGTTGCGACGCACTGCTTTATGAATGGCGGGTCAGGAGCCCTGTTCAAATACCCTGAACTGGACACGGCCGTGATCGCTTTTTTCCTGCATTTCGTGTGGGAGTTTTGGCAGATGCCCTGGTATGCGGAGATCGCGAGGGTGCAGCATCTTGATGGTGTGATCATCTGCACTCAGGCAACGTTTGGCGATGTAGCAATTACTTTAGCCGCTTACTTGGCAGTGACACTCGCGGCGAAGGACCGCTACTGGGCGATACGATTAACTACGGCGCGAGTTGCCGGTTTTCTCGTCATCGGCCTTGCCATCACGGTAGTCCTTGAATGGCTGGCCACCAAGGTTTTTGATCGGTGGCAATATGCTGATGCGATGTGGACTGTGCCGGTCCTCGGTACTGGCCTTGCGCCGACGCTGCAATGGATCTTCGTTCCCATGATCCTATTGCTAATTCTAGGGCGTCTCTGGGCAAGATAAGGAAACCTGAGGGAAATTGCGCACGAAGAGCGACCATCGCCGGTCTCAAGCGATCACTTCGGGCGTAATCTCGGAGTAATTCAAGATCCAATTTTTATCACGGCCTAACTCCAAGATCGCGATTGAACACGGCAACTACCTGCTCGTCCGAGCGGGACTAACTGGTCCGCAACACCGCGACGTTCCTGCAGGAATCCAATCACCCGTGCGCGATCAAGCTTTCCGTAATTCACAACAAACATGAACAATCGCTTGACTGAGGTCCAGCACCTACGTTCTATCCATTAAATCGAAACGCCAACCGGCGACGCGGAACTTAAGCGGTGTTGGGCAGTGGTTATTTGTAACTACATTAGGACCTGTTGATCGTTCGTACAAGTCGCTGTTGCCCGTGCAAATTTGCGAGTTATGCCCATTAAGGCGCGGCGAGCGCGGTTTGGTTGTTCCAAATGAGCGAGCCGCAACGCCGAGTGGCGAATTTGCACGGGCAACCCGCAGGGCCGAGGCCAGATTGGGGTCCAGCGGCGTTATCGCGCGCTCATGCAGCTCGGCTACACAACGCTTGCTCTGCCTTGCTGGACCCCAATCTGGCTTCAGCAGCGACTTGTACGAAAGATCAACAGGTCCTAGTCTGAGAGAGTCTTTAAAATCGATAGATTGATCCGCAACAGCATTATAGCGCTCGCATTACTGGCGGTCGGCCCAGGTATCGCAGAAGGCGATCAGGACAATCAGATGGAACATCGTGCGATGGGTATGAGCGACGACAACATGAAGGCAATGCACGAGAGTACGGCGACGCTTTCGGCTGAACTTAATGCAATGCGTAGTGCAGATTCCAACGATATGAAATTGCGAATGATGGAAAAGTACATAAATCAAAACCATCGCCGAATAAAAATGATGATGGACGCGATGGAAGGAAATCGTACTCGACGGCACGACCATCAGAAAACAAAAAAGTAACAGGTCGTGGCGTAAGCCACGTCCGACGCGCTACTCTCACTCGCACGCCTATATCGGCGTGTAGCGATTTGATTTTTAGATGCCGTCACGTGGAACAGGAGTTGTGATGTTAGCGGGCGGAAAATACCCTTTAACAATCATTTTTTCAGTGGAACTGGGTTGGACCGTACCGCGAACGTGGTTCTGGAGCCAGGGTCAAGCGCAATACACATTCGGAAATAGAAAAATATGTCTCGGATAATTCTCTTCGCGGTTTGTACCCTGCTAATCGCGGCTTGTGATAGTGGCGAACCCGCGAAGGATACGTTGCTCGAGAAAGAGGTTCCCCAAGTAACAAATTTGGCTGGCAAAGTCGCCGACGAGGAGCGCACTATTACGATTTACAAATCGGTAACCTGCGGTTGCTGTAGCAAATGGGCGGATCATCTAGAGAAAAATGGGTTTCGCGTTGCGCTACACGATACTGAGGCATTGGGTGAGATAAAAAGCAAGTATGGGGTACCCGACAACATGCGAGCATGTCACACCGCAACGATCGACGAATACATTATTGAGGGGCACGTACCGGCCAGCGATATCGATGAGTTACTGAAAATCAAACCGCCACAACGGATCTTGGCCGTTCCGGGTATGCCGTTCGGTTCGCCGGGTATGGAACACCCGAACAAATCGACGCCGTATGATTCGCTGCTGATTGGACAAGACGGCAGTGTCACGGTTTTCGAGCGTCATTGAAATTTAGGTATAATTTCTTACGACTAATATCGACAATCGGTGGGACCCGTTTTTTTTGTGGGCATGCGCTGCCTGCGGATCGTGCCTCATCTGTTGCTCTGCTACTTCTTTAGCAAGCGCAGGATCTAGTCCGCGTTCCGTGTATATGCTGGCGAGCCCGCGACGCTCCAATTCGGGATTCGTTTGTAGCTCAAGGCGCTCACGATCCAAGTCCGCCTTCTCCGTATCAGCCTGTGTGCTTACTGAGACGTATTCGCCCGCTGCCATCGACATCGTACCCGCGGCTAAGCCAGCGATGCCTGCAACAAATACGTTTTCGGTCGTCGCATCAGTAGCAGCCACGCCGATTATTAGGCTCGAGGTCAATACGATCCCGTCGTTCGCGCCAAGTACCGCAGCCCTTAACCCGCCGATCCTTTCCATGAAATGGATTTCAGTGTGTGGTCTCAATAACTCCCGTCCTGGCTAATTGAAGCTTGTGCTGTCGCGTTGTCCGTGTCCGGTGTTTTATTCGGGCGATACGCTGCAACGCATCGGGACCGTGAAGACATCTATGACTGCGAGTTTTTCTCGTCAATTCTCGAGAAGCGTCTGCCAACTTTGCGAAGCTGCTTTTCTATTTCGCCGCAAGCAATTAGAAACTGTCATTTCACCAACGTCGTAAACCAGCACAAGCAACTCCTCATCGATCCGCGGCGCACCCGAAGTCGCGTTCTCTGCATCTGCATTCCGCAGATCACCGAATGCATATTGGCATCGACTACAGGACGGCCACCTCGGCGATTTTTCGGTTTGTGGTTTCCGACGGTACAAACTTCTTACAAGTGACGCGTTGCGAGTGCTACATCGAAATCGCGCAGCGTTGCAAGTACCCTTCCGTAAACGGAGTCCGCGTCTGCGATGACCTCGCCGTTGGCGCCGAGACCGACATTCATTCCAGTAAACAAGGCCACGGCTTCATCCACAGTGTTCACTGTAAAAACATGAAACATTCCCGCTTCGACGGCGTCCGCCACCTCGTCGCGCAGCACCAGGTGATCTCGGTTTTGTGCAGGGACGACGACTCCTTGCGTTCCGCTTAGGCCACCATTTTCACGACACGTACGGTAAAACCCTTCAATTTTATGATGCACACCGCCGATCACCTGCGCCTCGCCGAGTTGATTAACTGAACCCGTGATCGCGAGATCCTGCCGGATTGGAGTATCAGCTAGGTCGGAAATGATAGCGAGGTACTCGGCCATCGATGCGCTGTCGCCTTCGACACCGCCATACAATTGTTCGAACGTCACGCTGCAATCAAACGACATCGGCGCGGTGCGGGCGAAGCGTCGCGCGAGAATGTCCTGCAACACCATGGAACCTTTCTGTTGGATCGGTCCGCTCATGGCAACGAGTCGCTCGATACTAATCACCCCGCGGCGGCCGACCGAAGACCGCGCGGTGATCCGTGCCGGAGTGCCGAACGCGTTATCGCCCAATTGTTGTACGGTAAGACCGTTGACCTGCCCGACCGTCGTACCATGCACTTGTATGATCGTCAGTTTGTTGCGGATTGCTCGTTGCGCCTCATCTTCCATTTGTGAGTTACGCCGTCGACGCGCACTCACGGCAGCGGCGACGGCTTCACGCGATACCTGACCCGTATCATCAGCACTCGCTTCCTCGATGAGGTTGCACAGCAATTCGTAGGAAGATGTGAGTGGCTTGCGATGTGTCGCCCAACGCGCCGCCAAACTTAATAGGCGACTCATCGCCTCAGAGCGGATCGAACGGTTTAGTGTGCGCGCGTACTCCGCTATCACTGCCGCATAACGAGAAAGGTTCTCACGTGTCGCATCGACGTTCGGATCAATCTGCGCGTGAATTTTGAAGTCGGCCGAAAATTCTGCGTCGTGAATAAAAAAACCACGGTACAGACTTTGCGACCCGACCAGTATGACTTTGATATCGAGGGGCACTGGCACTGGCCGTGGCGCACCAGCGAGTGGCGGGCTGCCCTCGCGATAGAACTCTTCGATACGGATTTCACTATCGCGCAACGCCGCTTTCAGGAAACTCCAAAGCATGGGTTGGCCCACCACATCGGCGGCCCGCAGAATCAGTACACCGCCGTTTGCCCGGTGTAGGGAGCCACCCCGGATCAGCGCAACACCGGTTTCGATTCCACCACCGGGAAGCTGTCGATACTCGATTTTGCCGAATAAATTCTCATAGATTGGATTCTGTTCCACGATAACTGGCCGTCGCGAATCGCGACTACGGTCGACCAGCAAATTCACCGAATAGCGTTCCATAGCGGCCGCCGTTTCGGCTGTGGGTATGCCCTCGGAGATGCGCATGAACAGCATAAAATTCTCGACGACGTCCGCCTTCATGGCCGACAACCAGTTTACGAGCGCGTCCTCAGCGGCAAAATCGGATATCAGGGTATTGATCGATCCCGCGGTAACGCTAGCGGCTGTTGAATTCTCCAGCGCATGTACGGACTGAACGAGTTGCGCTTAGAATCGCGGATTGCGGCGCTGTTCTCCATCAACGGATCGCGCAATTCAGGCGACAGTGATTCCAGCGGCACCACGGCGCCCGCTTCATCAAGCGCGGCGATAGTTGGACCCTCCGGTGTGGACGCCAGGACCAAACCCATTTCCCGTGCGCGCGCCTCAAGCTGATCGGACCGCGTGCAAATATCTTCCTCATCACGACTACGCAGTTGCTGCATCTGTTGCTGGTAGTCTTCGCTTTCAAACACAGCGGCGAGTTCACGACCGAGCGTCGGGATCAGTGAATTAATCGCCTGTTGAAATCGGCAGCCCACGCGGCCGGTAACGTCACGGGTTGCGGCGAAGCCGGCACGTCAAAATCCTCTAGGTAAATCCAGTCCGACGCCGGCGGCTGCGCATTCGCCCACTGTTCGACATAGGTCCGTGTTGTCGTCATTCGTCCAGCCTGATCGGGTCCCGCCACGTAGATGTTGTAATGATGTCCTGGAGTCGAAAGCCCCAAGTCGATCGCTTCGCGCGCGCGTTCGTGACTACCGAGTTCGAACACTGTTGCCACTGGCACATCGTCGAAATCAAAACACGGCAGACGCAGAGCGGCGGCGGGTAATGCAACAACCGTCATGGTATTGGGTTCACTCTATGATTAGGCGCTCATGCGCGTTGGCACACTAACGGACACACAAATGCTTGCGGCGGAATTCGCTAGCCGCAGAGTTCCGGAGTCTCTGTCGTGAGTAAGTTAGCGATGAACCGACACCAGGATCCCAGAAGCGTCGCGTTATTCAGAATTGAGTTGGCCCTTACCTACTCTTTGACAGCCGGATCGATTATTTGAATTTGGATCGGTTTCGGATCGAAATGAATGTCTCTCTGCGGGAAAGCAATTTCAATCCCATGCTCACGAAACGTACTCTCAATCGCAACATTAATTTCATGTGTGACAATAATCAGCTCACCGATCCCGGTAACGAAAACGCGTAATTCAAAATCGAGCGTGTTATCACCGAAACGTAGAAACCACGCTGCCGGCGGGGGATCTTCTAGGACCCGGCTATTCGCGGCTGCGATTTCGAGCAGGATTTCCCCCGTAAGCGCAACATCCGAACCATACGCGACGCCGACCCTGATCGTCGTACGGGTAATCGGATCGGTGAGTGTCCAATTAACGAGTTGTTCAGTGATGAACGTCTTGTTTGGGATCACGATCTCGCGTCGATCCCAATCCACTAGCGTCGTCGCGCGGATACGGATCCGGCTGACCGTACCCATCCGATCGCCAACCGTCACCGTATCGCCGATGCGTATCGGTCGCTCAAATAGCAAAACGATGCCAGAAACGAAATTAGCAACGATTTCTTGCAAACCAAATCCGAGCCCGACACTCAGCGCCGCGATCAGCCATTGTAGTTTCGACCACTGCGCACCCAGTATCTGCAGCACAATGATAGTGCCCGTAATCACGATGCCGTAACGAACAATGGTTCTGACTGCGTAACTCGTTCCCGTTTCCAGGGACATGCGCGACAGCAGTGCCACCTCCAATAGACCTGGAATGTTTTTCGCAGCAGCAAAAGTGACAACGCCGAGCACGATGGCCAACAACAAATCCCAAAGCGTTACGGCTGATGAAATGGGCACGCCGTTAAGTAGTTCCAGTGATCCCCACAAGTGGACCTCCGCCAACGGTTTGAACGCAGGCAAGAAACTTGACCAGATGTGCCACAGTGCGAACCCTATCGCCAATCCAACTAACATCTTGAGTAAGGCAGTCGTCTGAGTGCTAATCGTCTGAAGGTCAATCTCCTGCAAGTCCAGAGCCGTCGGTAAGCCCTCCCCCGCAGTCTCGGGAGACTCAGTCTGCGTTAAAGCGGCGGCGCGTTTGGCACGGATCCGCTTAAGTGCCAGCTGGCGCTCTCTGATTGCAAAAGCCCGCCTAGCCAGGTTGAACAGTAGCGTACCGGACAACACGGCAAGCGCGGTCTCAAACATGTAGGCATAGATCTGAACGGCTGTGTAGTGGTATCCGTAGATCGAAAGGCCAGCTATTAGCAATGGTAGTAGCACTAATATTGGAAAAACGACGTGCCTAATTTGCCATGGCATCAATGCTGAGGCGCCTGCCTTACCGACTTGCAAGATACCGCGCTTTGGGTCCAGTACTCTGTGGGCAAATGTCGCAAGCACTAGCGTCGCAGTGACAAATGCAACGCGCCCTAGGCTATCTCGCACAGCAGCACTGCCTTGCGATTCTACAAACAAGTTGATCACGATGGTTGGAATGAAGATCGCCATAAACCATGGCAGGTTGTGCTTCAGCGCACTAGTGGTCGTTGTGTTCCATTTAAAGTGAAGTTCGGCCAATCCGTCTTTCCGAACGCACTGCAAAACGAATTCCAGAATCAAGTAAACCAATGCACCGTAGGTTAGGGCATTCGCCAACGCGCCGGAGAAACTCGCCGGTTGGGCCAACAGCCCACCCATCAAGCGCATGACAAGCGCGCCCGGGAGCGCCAATACCAAGGTGATGAGCAACGCCACTAGCGTAAGGCTCATTTTATCTTGTTGCACTTTCCCAAGCTTGCGCTTCATCGATGCCAATGTCGCGAGGAGTCGCGCTCGGCGTGTCAATAAAAAAAACAAGAATACGGCAATTACAAACGTTGGAACGGCCAATCTAGCTACGCGTTGCAAGAGATTTTCTACCAACCCAACCCAAGAGTCCGGATTCACTAACCAGACCAACGACGTGCCGAGCCGGGATAAGGTGTCCAAACCCATAGCGCTCGCGCTCGGCATCCACAATAAGTATTGATCCAACCGTACGGCGTACTGATTGCTCTCCGCCACCAAAGCGCGACTTTGCGCGTCGACTCTTGTCAACGATTCTACGTGGCTCGGGTAGGCGTTCGCCAACGCGGCTAGTATCTCCTCACGGTGCGTGAGTAAGTTTCGAATCGTGCCTTCCCGTTCCGGAGTTAGCTCAGCTGATGAATCGCTTTTGAGTCGCTCGGCAACATTGGTAAAGGTCAAACGCGCATCGTCCTCGCGCAGCGCGTCAATTTGAAACTGCGCGAGCCGGCCCCTCGTCAGCGCCGCCTCGTAGGCACGGAGCGTTCGCCGTGCGGTGGCGATGTGAGTTAGTCGATCACGTTGTTTTCGCAGCTCGGCGCCAAACTCTGGCGAGGAATACAAGCGCTCGATTTGTAAGTCTTCAGTTAAACCGCCGAATTTCTGCCTAAGCTCACGCGCTTCACGTGAGAAATTTTCTTTTTCGCGATCAATACGCTCTTGCTGCGTGACAAGTGCCACGAGTTGTTCTGCGTATCGAACCTGTTCAAGACCGATCTCACGAATCGTGTGTGGTTGTTCGTTAAGGCTTACGAGGCGCAACTTGGCCGCAGCCAAGATGCGACTCGCATCATTAATCCGGTGATCTGTGATTAGCGTGCGCAATTGCGCGATGCGCGACTCTGCGATCTCGATCTGCTTCAATACCAGCGCTTGTTCTGCAGCCCAGCGGGACAATCGCACGCCGCGGCTTAATAAAGCCTGCTCAAGCATCCGAACACGACTATCTTGCCAGTAGCGCGTAACTGCAGATAGTAGACGTTCAGCGCTGGGTGTGCCTGGTGAATCAGCGATCCCTGCACTGTGGAATTGCGTGTCGCGTTGTGCTTCGAAAAGCGCCGTTTGGATATCGAAAGCTTTTTCTTTCTTGATATCTGAATCTATATTCACGCTACGCGTTCTCAATGCAGCAAGGTCCGCGTTTTCACGAACCAAATTCACTTCAAGCTCATCCAACGGCGCATTAGACAATTTTTCCGCATCGCCGAGCGCCGCAAGTTGTGCGTCAAACTCAGCTCGTTCCTGAGGTGCTTTGGTCAACGATTCGGCGTATTGCTGCGCACGTTGGATTCGCACAGCGGCCGCGTCGCCGCGCGCCAACGCAAGATTCAATTGTTCGAGCATTTGCACTTTTTGAATTTCGGATAGCTCGGAACTGACCTTTACCCGTTCGAGCTCGGCCTCGAGTACTGCGTTACTTGGGCTCCCGAGCGGTAGATCCTGCGCAAACGTTACGCTGCGCGCCATAGCAATGATCAAGACGAAGAAAAGTCTGACCGTGGCTACCCGTACTCGAAGGACATCTTTGGAAACGACTGCGGTGCATTTCATCATGCTTGTGATTGTACAGGCGACATCAGTGCTTCGGTCCTAATCTACGTCAAGATGAACGGATTTAATGCGGACCACTGTGCAGAGCGATTGGCGACGCAGGGGTTGTGCCCGGCAGTTCGTTGTTACATGTGTGGCGTCGAGCACGAGTGTATCGCGCGTAGCAGCCATAGTAGAAACCTTGAAGAACATGATTTGCGTCAAGAACTGTTCAGTCGTCGTGAATTAGTCTGCTTGTATGGGAAGCTCGATCGTGTTGCACACCTTTCGCGGCGTAGGCGACGCGTTGTGGATGTCCTTATTTACTTTATTCATGACATCGCGTCAGTCGCTGAGGAAATCATCGCAGCCATTGATCGGCCCTTTTTGGCAAAAGAGGGACATTTACTCGATGAGGTATTGACTACCGTTACTGTCGCTGTCGCCGCTGCCGCAGAACTTAGTGGGTGTGCGTGAAGCCATCTGTTTTTTCGGCGACCGCGACGTCCTACTTGGCTTTGCCTCGGCGGTCTTGTGGTAGTGGTGATTAGCAATCGGATCAAAAAGTAATTCAGCAGGTGGTGCTGCCATGAAACGAACAGCTAACCGTAAGAGGAAAATTATGCTGATCAAATTATCCACAGACAAAACGGTGAGCGCCGCATCCTCTGCCTTGCAGGCCGCCGTTGAGGCCAATCACTTTGGCGTCATGCAGATCCACAACCTCGAAGAGACCATGACGAACAAGGGCGTCGAGTTCGACCGCGCTACCGTGCTGCATCTCCATCTACGAGGAAGGGGGTAAGACTGTTATCGCAACGCTCAAGCCCACTACGCTGTTGGCGCTGTTCAACACGCCGCAGCTCAAGGGGGTGGCGCAGGAGGTGGAGGACACGCTTGTCAAAATAATGACGTCAGCGGCGTCGGATTGATTGGGTGAAATCTAGTTATGAGGAGAACACACCACCGCAACGCCGCTCCCTTCCGGCACAACATCGGGTCTGGTATCCGTGCAAACCGCGATGAAGCCGATTTCACCAACGCGCTGCCAACCGGGGGCGAAACACAAACCAAAACCCAAAAAAGGAAATAGAACATGAAAAACCATGCATATACGAGTCTCCTCATTCAGTCCAGCCTCGCCGTAGCGCTGATCATCTGGTCGCCCGCCCAAGCGCAATCCGCCGAGCCTGCGCAGGGAAAGAAGATGATGGAGGGCAAAATGATGGAACACTGCCAGGCAATGAAGGAACAGAAACAGAAAATGAAGGTAGACATGAAGGCGCATGACGCGGAACTCACCGAGCAGGTCGCCAAGATGAACAGCGCGCCGAAGGACCAGAAGACAGACCTGATGGCCGCCCTTCTCACCAACATGGTTGAGCAGCGGATCGCCATGCATGCGCGCACGGCAAAGATGAAAGAGGAGATGATGCAGCACATGCACATGGGCAAGGAATCCATGGCGAAGTGCCACATGAAGAAGAGCATGGACGAGAAACCGGTGGGCGCTCAACATCAGGCCGAAAAAAAATGAATGCTCAACGCCGCGATGCTCTCCAATGAAACGTTCGGCTCGGGGCTGTGGCGCCTCAGCGCCCTCGAGCCAGCTCGAGAGCTGGCTGTGGACCGGGCGGCACGGAATCTTCAAACCGTGAACCTCGTGATCGCCGGCAAGCACCTGGGGCCGCCGTGGCTGACGATGGACATCGTCGACCAGCTGCCGCAAGGGTGTGATAAAGGCATCGCGTGGAAGAAGCCACTCCAGGAAAAGCTGATCGAGCACAAGTGGCACATCGACAAGAACGGGCAAGACATGCCGGCAATTTGCAACTGGAAGTGGCAATGATCGACGATCCCTCCGCTGCCAATGTTGGCGCCGTCGTCTCTGTCCGCGGCAGCGTCGTGGATGTGCGGTTCGACAAGCGTCTGCCGTCAATTTACTCCGTGTTGCGCACAGGAGAAGAGCGGCAGATCGTCATCGAGGTTCTGGCGCAGCGCGATGCGCACCACGTGCGCGGGATTGCATTGACCCCCACACAAGGTCTCGCTCGCGGCATGACGGTAGAGGACACTGGCGGGCCACTTAAGGCGCCCGTGGGCAAGGGGATTCGCTCGCGGATGTTTGACGTGCTTGGCAACGTCATCGACCGCGAAGCGGTGCCCTCCGACGTCGAGTGGCGTTCTGTTCATCGAGCTCCGCCACCACTTGCGCGACGCTCGACCAAGTCAGAGATCTTCGAGACCGGCATCAAGGTCATCGATGTGCTGGTGCCGCTCGAGCGCGGTGGCAAGGCGGGACTGTTCGGCGGGGCAGGTGTCGGCAAGACCGTGCTGCTCACCGAGATGATCCACAACATGCTGGGCCACCACGACGGTGTCAGCATTTTCTGTGGGATCGGTGAACGCTCTCGCGAGGGCGAGGAACTCTATCGTGAGATGAAGGAAGCCGGCGTGCTCCCCAACATGGTGATGGTCTTCGGCCAGATGAACGAGCCGCCGGGCGCCCGATTCCGGGTGGGACATGCGGCCCTGACGATGGCTGAGTACTTCCGCGACGACGAGCACCGCGACGTGCTGCTGCTTGTCGACAACATTTTCCGCTTCATCCAGGCCGGCATGGAGGTTTCCGGCCTAATGGGGCAGATGCCATCGCGGTTAGGCTATCAGCCTACGATGGGTACCGAGCTGTCGGGTTTGGAGGAGCGCATCGCCAACACTGACACCGGCGCCATCACGTCAATCCAAGCCGTGTATGTGCCGGCGGACGATTTCACCGACCCAGCAGCGGTGCACACCTTCTCGCATCTCTCCGCATCGATCGTGCTCTCACGGGAGCGGGCGAGCGAGGGTCTTTTTCCGGCCATCGACCCACTTCAATCCAGCTCGAAGATGGCCACTACCGGTGTCGTTGGAGAGCGACATTACGCCTTGGCGCAGGAAATTCGGCGCACGCTCGCGCAATACGCCGAGCTCAAGGACATCATTGCCATGCTCGGGCTCGAACAGCTTTCGCCGGAGGACCGCAACGTGGTCGCCCGTGCCCGCCGATTGGAGCGGTTCCTGACTCAACCCTTTTTCACGACCGAGCAGTTCACTGGGCTCAAAGGAAAGCTCGTCAGTCTCGAAGATTCGCTGGACGGCTGTGCGCGGATCCTGGCTGACGAATTCAAGGACTACCCGGAGAGCGCGCTCTACATGATCGGCCCGATCGGCGAAGCAAAGGACAAGGCGAACGCGAAGTCCGAGTCACCGGCCGAACCTGAGGCGAAAGCCGACGCCGACGCAAAGCCCTCGGCTAGCGCGACGACCAAACGGCATCTGCAGCCTGAGGCGAAACCCCAACCGGAGGGCGCACCTACCGCCGCTACTCATGAATCTTAAGATCCTGCTGCCCTTTCAGATTTTCGCCGAGAAGACTGCCGTGTTGCGCATCGTCGCGGAGACGCATACGGGCTCGTTCGGACTCCTGCCACATCGACTCGACTGCGTGCTAGCGCTCTCACCGGGGATCCTGATCTACGAAACTGAGGCGCAGGGCGAGGTCTACATCGCCGTGGACGACGGCGTGCTCGTCAAAACTGGCCCAGACGTGCTCGTTTCCGTGCGCCGCGCGCTGGTGGGAACGGACCTCGAACAATTGCGCGATTCCGTCGACCAGGAGTTCACGGCCCTGGACGAGCGCGAGCGGGAGTTGCGCTCCGTCATGGCGAAATTAGAAGCCGGATTTCTGCATCGCCTGACGGCCTTCAACATAAATGAACCAACATGAATGACAAGCCAGCCAGCAGCTCGAAGGATGGCGCGACCTTCGCCGAGCAGGTCGGCGCAAAGGCGGCCCGCAAACTCAAGGCGCGGCGCAATCCCAGCCATGTCTGGTTCGGCCTGGGCATGATGGGCCTCATCGGCTGGTCGGTAGTGATACCGACGCTGCTCGGTGCGAGCCTGGGGCACTGGTTGGATGCGCGGCACGCGGGCCCGCATTCCTGGACACTGGCCCTGTTGGTCGCTGGGCTTGTCCTTGGTTGTGTGAATGCGTGGCACTGGGTCGCCAAGGAAGACCGGGCCATGCGGGACGAACAAGGGGATAGCGATGGGTAACCCGCTGATACTGGTGCTCGCGTGGATGGCAGGGGGCCTACTCGGTGCGCTCTTCTTCGGCGGCCTGTGGTGGACGGTTCGCCAGGCTGTCTCGGCGAAGCAACCGGCGCTGTGGGTTTTCGGTAGCTTCCTTTTGCGCACGAGCGTTACTCTGGCTGGCTTTTACGTTATCTCAGGAAATCATTTGGATCGGCTGCTCTTGTGCTTGCTCGGATTTGTCACGGCACGCGTTCTCGTAACGCGCCTGACCAAGTCGTTGGCACAGACCGAGCGGCGCCCAACACACGGGGCCAGCCATGCGCCTTAGTCCCGACGAGTTGATCTTCTGGCAATCCGGGTTCATCAAGCTCAATGCCACCATTGTGTTCACGTGGGGACTCATGCTCGCGCTCGCGGTCGGCTCAAAGCTCATCACGCGCAGACTATCCAGGGACCTCACGCGCTCGCGCTGGCAGAATCTTCTGGAGATCGTCGTCACCTCGATCATGAAACAGATCGAGGAGGTTGGGCTGCGCCATCCGGACAAGTACCTGAGCTTTTTGGGCACGCTTTTTCTGTTCGTCGCCGCGTCCAGTCTGTGCATCATCATCCCTGGCTACGAGCCTCCAACAGCATCCCTGTCGACGACCGTAGCCCTCGCGTTATGCGTGTTTGTCGCTGTGCCGCTCTTCGGCATCGCGGAGCAAGGCGTGGGCGGCTATCTCGAATCCTACGTCGAGCCCACGTTCATCATGCTGCCGTTCAATATCATCAGCGAGATCTCCCGCACGCTGGCCCTGGCCATCCGCCTGTTCGGAAACATGATGAGCGGCGCGATGATCATCGGAATTCTGCTCACGATCACGCCCTTCATCTTTCCGATCGTCATGACGACGCTCGGTCTGCTCACCGGCATGGTACAGGCCTACATTTTCAGCATCCTGGCCGCGGTTTACATTGCCGCCGCCACGCGCGCGCGCAAACCCCATGATGACGAGGTCCCGCGGCTCGAGCGCGTGGCAGAAAGTGAAAATACACATGCCCCATAGTGAATCGCATCGAACGAACCGAATCGGTTGGCTGCGTGCGGCGGTTCTCGGCGCCAACGACGGGATCGTTTCAACCGCGAGTCTCGTCGTCGGTGTCGCTGCGGCACACGCGACGAGCCACGATGTCCTGGTCGCCGGCGTAGCTGGGTTGGTTGCTGGTGCAATGTCGATGGCTGCAGGAGAGTACGTTTCCGTCAGTTCCCAGGCCGATACCGAGGGCGCCGCTCTCGCCCTCGAAAAAAGAGAGCTTGCAGCTGATTCCGCCGGAGAGCTTTTGGAGCTCACGAAGATCTACGAGGAGCGCGGGCTCAATCCTCCACTTGCGAAACAAGTCGCCCAACAACTCACGGCCAAAGGCGCCTTGGTTGCCCATGCCCGCGACGAACTGGGCATCATCGGCTCGTTGAGAGCCCGACCAATGCAGGCGGCGATCGCCTCGGCGGGCACGTTCGCGGTTGGGGCGGCCCTGCCGCTTCTTGCGGCGGTGTTGTCTCCCGACAGATATCTCATCCCGCTGGTTGCAGGAGCTGCGCTGATCTGCCTCGCGCTATTGGGAGCAGCGGCTGCTTATGCGGGCGGCGCGAGTACAACACGTGGCGCACTCCGAGTCACGCTTTGGGGGGCATTAGCGATGGCGATAACGGCAGCCGTCGGAGCCCTTTTTGGATCAGCCGGATGACGAAAACACGCTTTCAACAATCGATCCAGAAACGCAAGGAGAATGTATGGATAGCATGACGATCATCGCAGTAGCATCAATTGTAATCGCCGGCATCACAACCGGCTTCGGCACCATGGGGCCCGCACTAGCGGAAGGTCGGGCGGTCGCCACGGCGCTGAGCGCGTTGGCGCAGCAACCTGACGCGTCCGCCACTATTACCCGGACCTTGTTCGTGGGTTTGGCGATGATTGAGTCCACGGCCATCTACTGCTTTGTGGTCTCGATGATTCTCATCTTTGCCAATCCGTTCTGGAACCACCTCATTGCGCAAGCCGGGGGCAGGTGATTCGTGCTCATCGATTGGTTCACCGTCGGCGCGCAGGCACTTAACTTCGTCATCCTGGTGTGGCTGATGAAGCGTTTTCTCTATCAGCCGATCCTCCACGCGATCGACTCGCGCGAGAAGCGAATTGCCGTGGAGCTCGCGGACGCCGACGCGCAAAAGGCCGAAGCCCAAAAGGAGCGCGCCGAGTTCCAGCGCAAGAACGAGGAATTCGACCAGCAGCGCGCCACCCTCTTGAGCCAGGCGACCGACGAGGCGAAAGCCGATCGTCGGCGGCTCCAGGGCGAGGCGCTAGAGGCAGCCGAGATTTTGAGTGCCAAACGACAGCAGACGCTGAGAAGCGACGCCCATGACCTGAGTCAAGCGATCGGTCGCCAGACGCGCGAAGAAGTGTTTGCCATCGTGCGAAAGGCGCTGACGGATCTGGCCACGACGAGTTTGGAAGCGTGTATGAGCGAGGCGTTCATGCGCCGCTTGCAAGAAATGGATAGCCAGGCGAAGGAGCGCTTGGGCGCTGCCCTGAAAACGGCGTCGGACCCTGCGCTTGTGCGTAGCGCATTCGAACTGCCAGCGCCGCAGCGCGCGGCGATACAGAATGGGCTGAACGAAGCCTTCTCAGCAGAGATCGAAATCCGCTTCGAAACTGCATCAGACCTGATCGGCGGAATCGAGCTCGCCACGAATGGACAGAAGGTGGCTTGGAGCATCGACGATTACCTCGGGTCGCTGGAGAAGAGCGTCGCCACACTTGTGGGCAAGCCAGTCCAAGCGGAGCACGAGATCAAGGCCGAGCCGGTGCCGGTCCTAGAAGGGGATGCAAATGAATACGGCGGATGAGAGTCTGCAAAGCGTCCTAGATCGGACCTTTCAAGGCATGCGCCGGGCGCGCGAAAGCTTTACCCCGCAGTTCGTGCCACGTGAG
Source organism: Gammaproteobacteria bacterium (assembly GCA_047611805.1). Taxonomy (GTDB): domain Bacteria; phylum Pseudomonadota; class Gammaproteobacteria; genus UBA11873. Next base: position 38,683 of record JBLFWX010000022.1, on the reverse strand, counting down.
CTCGGAACGATCACCTCGATCTCTACTGCCATCGCCACCGTCTCCGGCCTCCCCGACGTCGGCTTTGATGAGTTGATCCAGCTTCCCGGTGGAATCTTCGGTGTCGCGTTCAACGTGGATGAGGACGAAATCGGTGTCGTTCTGCTCGGCGAGCACTGGCACCTGCACGTCGGCGATGAAGTCGCGCGTACGGGTCGGGTGATGGATGTCGCCGTCGGCGACGGATTGGTGGGACGCGTGATCGATCCGCTCGGTCGGCCTCTCGATGGTAACCGGCCGCTCTCAGCACGCGAGCGCTTACCCATTGAACGCCCTGCTGCACCCATCATGGACCGCGCACCGGTTACCGTGCCACTCCAGACCGGCATCAAGGTCATCGATGCGCTCATCCCAATCGGACGCGGCCAGCGCGAGCTCATTCTGGGTGACCGGCAGACCGGCAAGACTGCCATTGCGATCGACACCATCCTCAATCAGCGAGGGCAGGACGTTGTGTGTGTCTATTGCGCCATTGGCCAGCGAGCTTCCGCCGTGGCGAAGACTGTGGCGCTCCTGCGGGAGAGGGCCGCCATGGAGTACACCGTCGTGGTTGTCACTGAGGGCAACGACCCGCCAGGTCTCACCTACATCGCTCCTTACGCGGCGACTAGCATCGCTGAGCACTTCATGGAAGCGGGCCGCGATGTGCTGATCGTCTATGACGATCTCACGCAGCACGCCCGCGCGTATCGCGAGCTTTCCCTCCTGCTCAGGCGACCACCCGGACGCGAAGCGTTCCCGGGCGACATCTTCTACATCCATTCGCGCCTGCTCGAACGGGCGACGCATCTTCGCGCGGAGCTCGGCGGCGGGTCGCTCACGGCGTTGCCCATCATCGAGACAGAAGCGCAGAATATCTCCGCCTACATTCCGACAAATCTTATTTCGATCACCGATGGGCAAATCTATCTTTCGCCCAGGTTATTCGAATTGGGGGTGCTGCCGGCGGTCGATGTTGGTAAATCCGTCTCGCGTGTCGGCGGCAAGGCGCAGCGCGCGGCCTACCGTGCGGTGGCGGGCGACCTCAAACTCGCCTACGCGCAGTTCGAGGAGCTCGAGACCTTTGCCCGGTTCGGCGCCCGGCTGGATGAGGACACGCGCAAGACCATCGAACATGGACAGCGAATCCGTGCTTGCCTCAAGCAACCTGAGTTCGCCCCGGTTGCTGTGCCTGCACAAATCGCTGTACTGCTGGCGTTGACTACAGAGCTCTTCGATCCGGTGCCGCTCGATCAGATGCCTGAAGCCGAGCACGCCGTGCGCGAGGCGGTCGCGGCCATTGCGCACGAAGTGCGTGCGCGGTTCGACACCACCGCGAAACTAGAGGCAGAGGATCGCAAGATGATTATCGACCTCGCCCGCCACGCGCTGGCCCGTTTCCAGTCCACATCCGAATCCCAGTCCGAAGTCGAGCCCGAAGCCAAGGAAAGATCCCAGCCTGATTCCAAATCCAGGCCACAGGCCGACACGAAGGCCGAACCCGAAGCGGCACGGAAGGTGAAGTCGTGAGCGACACATCGGCGAGTCTGCGCCGAAAGCTCGCCAGCGCCGGAGATCTACAATCCGTGGTCCGCACGATGAAGGCCTTGGCCGCCTCGAGTATTGGGCAGTACGAACAATCGGTGCGCGCACTTGCCGACTACTATCGGACCGTGGAATTGGGGCTGGGGGCATGCTTCCGGGCGGATGGGCCCGCGCTCTTATCGAGCGAGCACAATGGACGACCTGCGCACAACACGATCGGTGCCGTCGTGTTCGGTTCAGACCAGGGCCTCGCCGGTCAGTTTAATGAGGTCGTGGCCGATTTTGCGATGGAGACCCTCGCAGCTCTGCCGGGCAAAAGCCAAGTCTGGGCCGTTGGTGAGCGCGTTCATGCGCGCCTGGTCGACGCGGGCGTGCCGCCGACGAAGGTTTTCACCGTGCCTAATTCGGTCAGGACCATCGGTCCCCTTGTCGGGGAAATTCTCGTTGAGACCGAGACGCGCCGTAGCCCGATTGCAGTCGCTGAGCTCCACCTGTTCTACAACCGCCCGACCTCAAGGAAGGGGTCGGGATCGATCTACGCGCCCGTCACCCAGCGAATTTTGCCACTCGACGAAAGCTGGCATCGCCAGCTGGTCGAGATTCCCTGGCCCACGGCAAGACTGCCTGAGGTCCTCGGCGGCGACACCGCGACGCTACGCGCACTCATCCGGGAATATCTCTTCATCTCGCTCTTCCGGGCGTGCGCCGAATCACTCGCCAGCGAGAACGCAAGCCGCCTGTCGGCGATGCAACGCGCCGATAAGAACATCGACGACTTGCTCGAAGAGCTCAACGGCAGTTTCCACCGATTGCGACAGAGCAGCATCGACGAGGAGTTGTTCGACGTGATCTCAGGCGTCGAGGCACTCTCAAAAGGCAGCGCACCCAAGAGCACGAACACACGCAGGAGTAGCACGTCATGACGCGGACAATTGATCCCACTGATTTCTGTGTTCCGGAGGGCACGAGGGTCGACCTTAAGAAGTGGCCGACGCACGTGAAACACGTTTACAAGTCGAAGAAGGAGTACCACAAACTTCTCGATCAACAGGTGGACGAACTGACGTCCCTGCAGCGGCTTCACTACGCATCGAACGGCTATGCCATGCTGGTCATTTTTCAGGGCATGGACGCGGCCGGCAAAGACGGCGCGATTCGGCAGGTTATGTCAGGCGTCAATCCGCAGGGCTGCCAAGTGTTTAGCTTCCAGCAGCCGAGCGCCGAGGAGCTCCAGCACGACTTTCTGTGGCGAACCACTTGTCGCCTGCCGGAGCGCGGACGAATCGGCATTTTCAATCGCTCCTACTACGAGGAGGTGCTCATCGTGCGCGTACATCCCGAACTTCTTGCTGGACAAGAACTTCCTAACGAGTTGCTCGACGAGAAGACCATTTGGATGGAGCGCTATCGGTCGATCGTGGAGCTCGAGAACCATCTGCACCGCAATGGCACGCGGATCATCAAGATCTTCCTTCACGAGTCGAAGGATGAGCAGCGAAAGCGTTTCATCAAGCGCATCGATAAACCGGACAAGAACTGGAAACTTAGCGTCGCCGACGTCGAAGAGCGGAAACTGTGGAAGCGTTACATGCAAGCGTACGAGGCGTGTTTCGGCAAGACGAGCACGGGAATCTCACCCTGGTATGTCGTGCCCGCCGATGACAAAAAGAACGCGCGGTTGTTCATCTCCCAAATCATCCTGGATGTCTTCAACGGGCTGAAAATGGCCTATCCCGAAGCCAGTGCGCAGCGCCGATCGGAGCTGCACTCGATACGCAAGCGGTTCGAAAAATGAACACTGATCGCGACGAATACAACCGAGATCTAACGGCGGAGCATTCCGACAAATGCCCGCAAGCTCACAGGCACTGCGAGGAACCTGGCGGCTATCGACGAGGGCCTACTGACGATGGATGAAAGTAATCTGACGTGCAACAGACGATTGGCCGCGCGGTGTGCCCGGAACATCAATTCCACAGTGTGGATGTCCTGCAAAAAAGCATTTCGAAATAACACACGAATTTCGCTCACTAGTCTATCGTTGCATCCAGCTTGGGCGTACGCGAACTTCTCCGGAACTACATTTCCAGACTCACTAACCCAATCTCGGTTGAGGCAATCGTTGGGAATCTTTCGTTGGCGATGCACGACTACCAGCAATCTATGGGCTAGGACCATGGTCCCAATTCAGGCAGCATTGCTTGGTGGGTCTTATCAAAGGCGGCGATGCCGTTTTGCAAAGACTGCTCTAAAGAGCATTGCACGTGCTTTCGCGAACGCGTCTTGGCAGCCGACCGCGTAGCGGTGGTAAAGATAATTATCTAAGCATAAGGACGGACGAACTGGCAATGGGATCATTCGAACGTTTTCTCAGTATTTGGGTGAGTGCATGCATCCTAATTGGAATCTGCCTTGGGTACACCGCACCCTCGGTATTTCAGGCTGTCGCGGCGCTAGAATACGCCAACGTTAACCTCGTTGTGGCCGTCCTGATCTGGGTCATGATTTACCCAATGATGGTTAATATCGATTTCGCTTCAGTAAAGGACGTTAGGCGAAAACCGAAAGGTTTATGCGTGACTTTGGTAGTGAATTGGTTAATTAAGCCATTTTCTATGGCGGCCCTTGGGGTATTGTTTTTTGAACATGTGTTTGCGGGTCTCGTTAGCCCCGCGGACGCGAAACAATACATCGCCGGGATGATCTTGCTCGGTGTCGCGCCATGTACTGCGATGGTTTTCGTGTGGAGCCAACTCACGGACGGGGATCCCAATTACACACTAGTTCAAGTGTCGATCAACGACATCATTATGATCTTCGCATTCGCACCGATCGCTGCGTTGCTGCTTGGCATTACTGACGTATTGGTGCCATGGGAGACCTTAATACTGTCGGTCATTCTATACGTCGTTGTCCCGCTCGTGGCTGGCTATGTGACAAGGCGCCTACTAAGTGATCACGGCGCGAACGGCAGAGTCTCTCGCTTCAGCGCGCGTCTAAAACCGTTTTCTATCGTCGGATTGCTAGCTACGGTGGTGCTTCTATTCGGCTTCCAGGCGCACACAATTGTCGAACGCCCACTGGTGATTGCGCTCATCTGCGTACCGTTACTCTTTCAAAGTTACGGGATCTTTATTATTGCCTACGGCTGGGCCTATCTATGGAGAGTACCGCACAACATTGCGGCACCGGCCGCTTTGATCGGTACGTCAAATTTCTTCGAGTTAGCGGTTGCCGTCGCGATTAGTTTATTCGGACTGAATTCCGGTGCAGCATTGGCAACGGTGGTCGGCGTGCTGGTCGAAGTACCAGTAATGCTCTCGTTAGTGGCGTTCGCAAACCGAACGCGCTCACGATTCAACAAGGCTACTGAATGTATCTAAACCAAGCCCCTCGCGCATCGAGGACTATTGCCAAGACGTGATTAACTGCAAGTGAGCAGGCGGTCGAAACGTAAGAATCTATAGGGGCTCGAAGTTTCACCGAAAAAACTACTTTACACCGATGTTATGCTGAAACTTCACATCGGCTTTTTTCCTTAATAAGCAATTTTTGTACTCTCATGATTAGCGCTAGTCATTTAATCAAGCGATTTAACGGTCGCAACGTAGTCGACGATGTGAGCTTGAACGTCGGGAATGGCCAGATATTCGGATTGCTAGGTCCGAATGCGGCCGGCAAAACAACCGTTATTCGTATGCTTTGTGGACTTGTCAAATGCGATGAAGGTACGGTAACAATCAACGATATGTCCATCACGCAGGCGAAAATTGATCTAGGTTATGTCGCGCAGCATTTCGGCCAGTATGAAGAACTAAGCGTTTGGGAGAATCTAAAATTCTATGCGCAAATGTATGGTGTCACTGACGAACTAAATTTGGCTTCTCTTCTAGACCGCTATCATCTGACGGTCTTCAAACATCAGCGGGCGGGTTTACTTTCAGGCGGTTACCAACGTCGACTGGCGCTTGCCTGTGCGCTAGCACATGATCCAAAAGTAATCTTTCTCGACGAACCTACCGCTGGGATTGATCCGGTAACCCGCAAACTAATGTGGGATGATCTGTATACATTGGCCGCCGAAGGCAAAACGCTTTTTGTTACAACGCACTACATGGAAGAAGCCCAACGCTGTCACCAGTTGGCTTTTATATCGAACGGGACGATCGTGGCGGCAGGCTCGCCCGACACAATTAAACAAGCCCTCGGCGAAGCTAGCGTGTACACCACTAGAATTCTTTACCTTCCCGAACTCCGGGACGCTTTGCAGGATTTAGAAGGAATGATCCTAGTCAACCAGTTTGGTAATGAGTTGCGCATGGTCGTCACTCCTAAACTCACTCGATCAAAATTGGCAACCACCATTAGTGCAGTCATTGGCTCGCCCTGCTCGCTTGAAATCGACGAGCCGAATTTAGAAGATACTTTCATCGCCTTGACACTCGAGTCGTCTATAGCGCATTGATTACAGCAATTGTAAAAAAGGAGCTACTACAACTGCGCCGCGACCCGCGCCTAATCGGACTAATAGTAGTGATGCCGTTGTTCTTACTTATTCTTTTCGGCGTTGCGCTTAAGCTCGAGCCACAAAATGTCAAGATGGCGTATCACGATGAGGATCGATCTTTTTTTCCGAGCCTGATTAAAACGGGTCTTTGGACTGACGGCTATTTCGACTTATATGAAGTCACGTCACAGCAAGAAATCATCGAGGAAATTCGATCTGGTCGCGCCAAGGCCGGTCTGCATATCGGCGATGATTTCACTTCGCTGCTCGTCGAAAACAAACAACCGCACATCACGCTCTATGTTGATGGCACAATGCCGGCACTAAGCACAGCGATGAAATACCATTCGAATAGCGCAACTGATGAGCACGTGACGAACGATATGTATTTCTTAAACCCCGATGCAGAGAATGTTGTCGTCGCCCGTGAGCCGTTCGTAATGGACACAGTTGTTTTATTCAACCCAGATGAAAAAGAAACTTGGTTTTTTCTTCCCGGCGTCATCGGCGTTTTGATCATGCAAATCGCACTGATACTAACCGGCATTTCTGTGGTACGTGAAAGAGAAAAACGAACCTTAGAGCAGTTACTTGTCACCCCGATGAGCAAAACATCTTTCGTGATCGGAAAACTGCTGCCCTATGTTGTTATTTCATTGATCGACTTTTATTTTATTCTGATAGCAGGTTGGGTGCTGTTCGATTTACCTATGCCTTCATCTCATGCACTGTTGTTCATATTGGCATTAATCTATGTTGCAGTAATGATTTCTCTCGGCCTGTTGATCTCATTGATTGCCAGAACGCAGCAACAAGCAATGTTTATTGCAATTTTTATCATCGTTCCTTCTATTCTATTGTCAGGATTTATATTTCCGTTGGAAGCTATCCCCAACACGGTTAGAGCAATTAGTTACGCAATTCCGTTTACATACTTTATCGAGATTATTCGTGGCTTATTGATCAAGCAAACGCATATGAGCGATCTACTGCCAGCGTTTTCAATATTGTTCGGCTTTTTTTTACTATTCGTTTCACTGAGTATCATAAAGTTTAAACGAACTCTTTAAGAAACGCTGATAATCAAAAGACAACAAAACCAAATCTTGCGGATTTTCAATACCTCGCGTGACCACATCGCGTGCCGCTGACCTTGCCAGCCGTCGATCGATATAAAACCCCTGAAGCGGCGCCAGCTTTTTTGGACGTTTCACTCTGTGCTCTACCTTTTATTTGGTCTCCGTTGCTGCCGAGTTTAAAAGGACCCCTATCCGTCGTTTCAATTCCGGGAATTTACGTCGAAGCATGAAGCTGTCGCGTAACCGAGAATTGCCTGATGGGCTTCACATTGAGAAGTGACGTTGTCATTGCGCTGTTAGGTGTTCAATCAAGATCGCCGTACCTATGCCGATAAGAAGTAAGCCGGCGACGGTCCCGGCGCGCTTTCCCGTAACAACTCCAAGTACTTGTCCGAGCATTACACCCATCGTCACCATGACGAAAGTGGTGAAGCCGATCGCAGCCGCGATGGGCAGGATGTCGATATCGAGGAATGCCAAGCCGATGCCCACAATCAACGCATCAATACTCGTAGCGAAGCCCGTTATGGCAAGCAACCAAAAGGAATGCTTATTAGGTTTTTCAATCTCGCTTTCATTGGGCGCGTCGAGGTTCGCGATGACCATCTGCCCACCCAATCCGCCGAGCAGAAGAAATGCGATCCAATGGTCCCACGCAGTGACGTACTGAGCGGCTGCAAAACCAACGGCCCAGCCAAGTATTGGCGTCAGGGACTCGATTACCCCAAAGATAACGCCCGTTCGAAGCGCCTCGCTCCAACGGGGCTCATGGAGTGCGGCGCCCTTGCCGACAGCAACCGCAAATGCGTCCGTGGACATCGCCAAGGCCAGCAACATAATTGAGATAAAATTCATTTCACTGTTGTACAGACGTTGGACTCGGTCCGTACGGACAACGGTCTTCACGTTTTACCCATATCTTGGCGTTACCGAGCAATGCAATGAAGGACCAGCGCTCTCAACGAAGCGATACAATCGCATGCGCTCATGTGCTTTCTCGAAAGCCCGTGAGGAAACTTATTTTTCGTCTCAGTGACGATGAGTTGCCCCGATGATAGTGACGCAGGGGCGGCGCGTCGTGATCGAGATCAATTGCAATTCGCGCAAGTGGATTTGTCGCGGGAAGTATAGAAATTCAGTAACCAACGGAACGCCTAACTGGAACTATTTGCGTTTCTCGAGTCGGATTGCCAAACCGGGCGACGGACGTTCAATTGATCCCTGTCAATCCAACTATCGCGCGAAGTGCTAAGTTTCCTAAGAACACAGGGATGAGCTACTCGATTAAAATCTCATCCGGGGTTCGTACAACTGAACATTCTGTTGATGGTCATAATGGCGGGATTCATAGAAGCGACCCTGACACCCGAGCCATCGCGAGTTGGTATTCGCGTATGACTGAGCTATTTCGTAAGCAACGCTGAGGGGGCGATTGCCTCGGGACGTTTAACGTCACCTTCTGTCTCAGCACGCAAGCCGGCAATGCTAAACCGCTATGAAGAATTCGTGATGTCGGCGAACAAAATCGAACAGTGGTGTTTTTTTAATGCTCCAAACCAGAGAGAGTCATAGCAATGAGTAATGGTATTTCGAGAATTCTACTCGCCACCGACGGTTCCGAAGGGTCGCTACGGGCTGCGCGGTTCGTCGCGTCTCTCGCACTACCATTAGCGGCGCACGTCACGATGTTGTCGGTACACAGTGAGGAAGCGTTAATGATGCAGACAATGGGACCGGTCGCGTGGCCAGCCGCTTTACCTGACAGTGGGTTAAATTTCGAGGAAATCAAAGCCGCTACGGAAAAACAGGCCGCGCTCACGACACTGCAAGAGACGAAGCAGGCGCTGGGTAATTTACCGGATGTCGAAATTGTACAAGTTTGGGGTCAAATCGCCGAAGCTATTTGCGACTATGCGAGTGCGAATTCGATCGATCTTATCGTTATCGGATCACGCGGCCACTCCACATTCGCACGGTTATTACTCGGCAGCGTTAGCTCGCAGGTAGCGCAACATTCTCCTTGCCCCGTTACTATTGTCCACTAAGAGCGCAAAATATTGAACGAAGAAACGGTTAGTTAGTTTAGGCAACTCCGTTGGGCGACGGCTCTAGCCCCGAATAATGCAACGTTGGGATCTAGCACTACGGTTACGGGGATACGCGCCAAGAACTCCGACATCGTCGAATTGGCTTGAAACGCTGTCATGAAACCGGCCGTGCGAAAAGCCGCACAAATTTTCGGCGCGATACCGCCGACAACGTAGATGCCGCCACGTGCGCCAAGGGTTAACGCTAAGTTTCCAGCTTGCGCACCATAGATGCGGATAAAACGCTCCAGCGCGGACCAAGCCTTAGCGCTTTTCGAATTTAGAGCGTATTCGCAGATCACGGCAGCCGCATCTTGATGACTTAAATCGCCCATCAACCCTGGAGAGACAAGGCCACCACTGTGTTCGATCATAAACTCGAAAATGCGCACTAATCCGGCGCCGCACAATAGATGCTCATAACTCACCCGCTCGAGCTTCGCACGTAAATAGACCAAAAGATCGAGCTCGAATTCGTCCCTTGGTGCGAAATCGACATGTCCGCCTTCACCGGCGTGTACCTCGTAACGACCGTCATGCCACACCATCAAGGCTTCGCCGAGCCCAGTACCAGCACCAATTAGTCCGCACACGCCGTGCGTCACGGGCTCGCCGGCATTGAGCACCAAAAGATCTGAACGTTCGATCGACGCGATCCCGTATCCCGCACCTTGCATGTCATTGATTAGGCGTACTTGCTGGGTAGCAAATCGCCGCTGTAACAACTCAATATCAATCAACCAAGGTAGATTCGTGAGTTGCACCTTGTCATCGTTAACCGGTCCGGCAAGCGCCAGACCGACAGCGGCTATAGTGCTACACGACTTGGATTCGGAAGCGCAAAATTTTTCCAGGAGCGCGCCGAAACTGGAATAGTCCCGGTTATCGTAACGCGCGTTGGCAATCACATGCCAGCGATTGTCCGCATAATCCGCCACCTGGATTAGGGTTTTGGAACCACCCACGTCGCCGGCTAAAACTCTCACGTCGCCTTCTCCTTATGCCGCGTAAACATCGCATGCAAATAATGCTAGTTAGATGTTTCGTAAGCAAAGCGCATCGATTACCGATCGGTAAAGTGCGTACCTAGCCTACGGGAAATAATTTGAGATCTTATGACTTAGATCATCTCCAGGTTTCCCGATCTGGAGCAGGATCAATACGATGATCAAACATTGCGAGAGAGTTCGCCATGAGTAAGAATCGCAACCATCAAATATCCGTCATGTTGCGGGAGATGGCTGATATCTTGGCGGGGCAGGACGCCAGTCCATTTCGTATCACGGCATACGCCCGGGCAGCCGATACGGTAGGTGGCTACCCAACTGACATTGGCTCCGTTCTCGGCAGCGAAGGTATCGATGGCCTCATTAGCATTCCGACTATCGGCCGCGGCATCGCTGCGGCGATCCGTGAGATCATTTCCACCGGGCGGTGGGCTCAGCTAGAAAGACTTCGCGGAACACTCGAACCGGATCGATTATTTCAAGTGGTACCCGGGATCGGTCCAATCTTGGCACATCGAATTCATGACGAACTAAACATCGATACTTTGGAGGGATTAGAGCAGGCGGCATTCGACGGTCGGCTCAAACAAGTTGACGGCATCAGTGAACGCCGCCTCGCCGCAATAGCACCAGCGCTAGACGCTATGTTGGGTCGCCGCCGGCAGCATTTCGAAGAGTCCGCAACCACGATCCCTGTGCACGTATTACTTGATTTGGACTGCGAGTATCGACGCAAGGCGACCGCAAAGGAGCTACCTTTGATTGCGCCCAGGCGCTTCAACCCACAAGCGCAACCGTGGCTATCGATCATGCATGCCACGCACGAGCCTTGGCATTTCACGGTCATGTATTCCAACACCGCACTCGCTCATAAAATTAAACGAACCTCCGACTGGGTCGTGATCTACTGCTACGAGAACGACCATCGTGAAGGCCAACATACGGTGGTCACGGAGACGCGCGGGGATTTGCTCGGCCAACGGGTCGTCCGCGGTCGCGAAAACGAATGCCGGAAGTTTTATTCCGGTCAACCCGCCGCAAAGGCATCGCCAGTCGGCAATTGAGGGGGCCTTTGGAGAATTTGAAATCAGCGCCCGGATGCACGATTGTCAATTCTTTATCAGGAGAAAAATATGGATCGAATCACGCAAATTGTAGTACCGAGCGCCGCGTCGGACGAATCGCCCTTAGCAGCCGAACCAGTCGGGATGGTCGATCGCAAACCTAACGTTCGGACAAGTTTCCCATTCATCCCACCTGGTGCTGCGACATCTCAGCCCGACACATTCATAAACGCGCAACGAGCCGATCGCGCTAAGCGGTGATTGCTAAACAAATTCAAAGCAGCGCTGCCAAATGCAAACCGCTCAATAATGCCTAGACAATCCCTTCCCAACGGGTCACGCAGTAGCAAGCTCCTGATCTTACGTCGATTATTGTTGTTAGCCGTGTGTGTAGGAACGTTAATTTTCATACTGCTTCATTTCGATACACAGGAAGCTATCGGCGAGCTTTTTTCATGGCTGCACTCTCTTGGCCCGTGGGCACCGAGCATATTCGTGATCCTCGACGTTATTGTCGTGGTCTTACTACTTCCTGGCATCGTTCTCACGATGGGCGCGGGCTTTCTCTTCGGACTATACCTCGGTACCTCGCTAATCTTACTCGCCACGACCGTTGGCGGTTCGATCGCATTTCTCAGCGCTCGATATTTATTCAGCGAGCGCGCAACCGCCTACCTTAAGAGCCATCCTAAGCTTCGCGCTATCAGCGATGAGTTTACCGCGGATGCTTGGAAAATTGTCATGCTCACTCGCTTGGTTCCGTTTTTCCCGTTCAAGTTATCTAACTATTTCTTCGGTGTTACAAATTTTTCGTTCGGACATTATCTGATTGGCACTCTAATTGGCATTATTCCAAACACAGTTTTCCTAGTCTATTTGGGTTCGCTAACCGCGGACATTGCGAAGCTAAACAGTGCCTATCGCGTTCTGACACCATGGCACTGGGTAAGCTACGGGTTCGGTGCGATCGCAATGATGGGTTCAATTGCGTTCATCATTCAACGTTCGCGTACGGCGCTGCGGCGCTACATTCCTGTGGAATAAAAATGATAGAAAATCTCGAATTTCATATGAGCAGATCGCAATGTGGTTGAAGTGGCTGCCGTGGCGTTTCGTCGTTAAACACGTTGCGCGAGCGCATGGTTTTCTTGATCCAATTGCACTACAGGCGCGAATGCAAAGTTTTCTTCAACCGTCTGAAGTTGCTGAACCGATCGAACTCTTGCGTGCAGGTGCCGTCATGCATGCCCGTGGGCTCATTAACAGTCGCGTCGTACAGCACAATCTGGATTGGATATGGCCGTATTGGATAGAACGGCAATTCGACCCTACAGACGCATCCTTCGTACCAAGAGCTTTTTCAATTACACATATAAATTTAACCCATCGTAATTGGACTGCTATTGGTGTCCCGGATTTCGATGAATTACCTATCGTCGATCCGCGTGGTCTGCTCACGCCTTTCTACGACGGCTGGTCCATAGATGCTTGGGTCGTGAAAACCGACGGTCCTGCATTAATTCCATCGCGCACTGAAGATTGCGAGCAAACGCTCGAGTTCGAAGGCGGGTTCACGATCCGGACACGGACATCGGCACCTGGCATGTCACTCCAGCAACGGGCAACCGTTATCCTTGACGAGGACACGCCTGCATGTCGATTAACGATACAGGCAACGGCCAACGGCCCTGGACATTTAGTTGTTGCTTTACGGCCTTACAACCCTGAAGGGATCAGTTTCATTCATGACGTTCGCCTAGACGACGAACGTCGCGAATGGCTAGTCAACGGCGAAAAACGCCTACGCTTCGATAGACCGATTGATGCTCATTATGTTTCGGATTATCGGCATGGGGATGTGCATATTCATTTGCACGACTTACAACCGCAGACCCAGGGGCACTGCGCCGCCGGCATGGTAACCGCAGCAGCGCTATTTGATCTGGAGCCAGACATGAGCCGTACGGTCGAAATTGAGATCCCGCTGGCACGTTCGCCGCGCTCACCGGTTCCGAAGCCGTTAGCCGCTACGGCAGGCTGGCGCAATGCAATGGAACAACATTGCCGCTTAGAGCTACCCGATCAGAAAGTGAAATTTCTCTATGACACCGCTTTGCACACCTTGTTGCTGCATTCTCCCGACGACGTCTATCCGGGACCCTACACTTATAAGCGATTCTGGTTTCGCGACGCCGCGTTCATGATTCACGCACTATTGTGCGCAGGTTTTCCTGCGCGCGCAGAACGCGCCTTAGATCGATTTTTCGCGCGCCAAACAAGCTCAGGTTATTTTCATTCCCAAGATGGTGAATGGGATTCGAACGGTGAAGCGCTGTGGATCATGTGGCGATATTGTCAGCTCACCCAATGCGTACCAAAACCCGAATGGCACGATCCGATCCGCAAGGCAGCCCACTGGATAGTGAATAAACGCACAGTTGCCGGCGGCGATGAACTGCATTCAGGTTTACTCCCAGCAGGATTTAGCGCCGAACACCTCGGCCCCAATGATTTCTATTTCTGGGATGATTTCTGGGGCGTCGCCGGACTCAAGGCCGCGAGCGCGATGTACGCCTTGACCGGTGACGTGGACGACGGCAGCACGTTTGAACACGAAGCCGATAGTTTTTTTCAGTGCATCAATGACAAGCTCAAGCACGCCCATACACGGATCGGGCGTCCTGCAATCCCGGCTTCTCCGTATCGTCGACTTGATGCAGGTGTTATTGGATCGCTAGTCGCCAGCTATCCGCTGCGGTTGTACCCAGCTAGCGATCTGCGCATTCTCGACACCGCTGAATATTTGCTCGAACACTGCCTCGTCAAAGGTGCGTTCTTTCAAGACATGATCCATTCCGGCCTGAATGCTTATCTCACGCTGCATCTTGCCCAGGCGCTGCTTCGTGCGGGCGACCCGCGTTACCTCGAACTTATTGATGTGGTCGCCAACCTCGCATCGTCGACGGGTCAATGGCCTGAAGCGTCTCATCCACAAACGCTAGGCGGGTGTATGGGCGATGGTCAACACGCGTGGGCCGCTGCAGAATGGATTTTGATGCTGCGCAATTGCTTCGTTCGCGAAGAAGAAAACCGACTGATTCTCGCCTCTGGCGTCGCGGCGCGCTGGCTAGTTCCTGATAAGCCGATCCGCTTCGGACCGGCACCTACACCGTTCGGTTCAGTTACGATAGAAATTGAGCGCCGTGACAACGCGCTACGCGTTAGCTGGCAGGGCGAATGGGTAGCCAGTGCGCCCGAGATTGCAGTCCGTGTGCCTGGCTGGCAAACCGTATTGGCAGCGCGCGGTGTCGAATCCGTAGTGCTGCACTCAAATACTCCAAAATGAATATCCTCATGATGACGAACACGTATTTGCCGCACGTTGGTGGTGTCGCCCGATCAGTCGAGGCGTTCAAATGTGCTTATCAGGATCAAGGCCATCGCGTACTCATCGTGGCACCGGAGTTCGAAGGATTGCCCGTCCACGAAGAGGACGTTATCCGGGTACCGGCGATCCAACGATTCAACGGCAGCGACTTCTCAGTCGCTCTACAAATGCCCGCAACACTATCTGCGGCGGTCGAGCGATTCAATGCCGACCTCGTGCATTCTCATCATCCTTTTCTACTCGGCATGGCGGCGCTGCGGGTGGCGCACAAAAATGACTTACCGCTTGTCTATACGAATCACACCATGTACGAACGCTATACCCACTATGTGCCGGGCGATTCACCGGCCATGCAGCGCTTTGTCATCGAGCTCACGGTTAGGTATGCGAATATGTCGGACCACGTGTTCGCGCCGAGCGCAAGCCTGATCAAAATCTTGAGAAAGCGCGGCGTTACACAGCCGATCACGGAACTGCCCACCGGGGTCAACTTGTCTTCTTTCGCCGAAGGCAGCGGTAGCGGATTTAAAGCAGCGATGGACATTCCAGTTGACGCTTTCTTAGTTGGCCATGTCGGGCGGTTAGCGCCGGAAAAGAATCTCACGTTTTTGGCCACTGCAATCAGCGAGTTCCTCTCACGCCAATCGAACGCACACTTTCTTGTTGTCGGTGACGGACCTCTACGAAAGGAAATAATAAACATATTCGGCGAAAAAGGCGTAGGCGGGCGCCTGCACTTCTCGGGATCGCTTAATCAGCCGTTGCTAGCAAGCGCGTATCAGGCGATGGATGTGTTCGCTTTCGCCTCCGGCAGCGAAACCCAAGGCATGGTATTAACGGAAGCTATGGCTGCAGGCGTGCCGGTTGTTGCCATCGACGCCCCGGGTGTTCGAGAAGTCGTAGAAGACCGTCTCAATGGTCGTTTACTAGCGAGCGAATCGCTCGAGGATTTCATTGATGCACTGGATTGGGTTGCGGCACTTGAAGGACGCTCGATAGTGGAACTCAACGCTGCGGCGCGACGGACTGCCGCGCAGTTTTCAATGCCGATCGTGGCATCACGCGCATTGTCAATTTACGAGTCACTATGTCTCCAAAATCACCTGGAACGCGATGCGGACTTTACGCAGTTGGCACAATTACGTCGGCTGATTGAAGCAGAGTTCGATATTCTTGTTGGCATGGCGGGCGCGGCGGGCGCGGCTCTTGGCGGCGATACAGCGGGAACCTAACTACGATGATCGCGCGCATCGAAGCACGCTTTAGGAAAGTAAGGCGCTGGTTAAGCCGCAGCGAATGGGCTATGCGCTTGCTGCGACTGCCAGGTTCGATCGACTCTCCCGTGACCCCGGGCCTGATCATGATCCAAATCGACGGCCTATCTCATAAGCAGTTCACTCGCGCTCTCGAGAACGGCAATTTACCGTTACTGAAAAACCTGATCGAGAACGAACATTATCGTGTCCATCACCTCTATAGCGGCTTGCCGTCCAGCACGCCTGCAGTCCAAGCCGAACTATTCTATGGCGTTAAAACTGCAGTCCCCGCGTTTAGCTTTCTGGACCGAGCATCCCGTGAAGTGCGCATAATGTACGAACCCGCGAGCGCCGCGTCTGTCGAACAGGATCTCGCGCAGCTTGGCTCGCCCTTGATGAAAGGGGGCAGTGTTTATTGCGACATTTTTACCGGCGGTGCAGCAGAATCTCACTTCTGCCCTGCTTCGCTAGGTTGGGGTCCAGTGTTGCGCGCGGCGAATCCGTTCGTACTGACGTTTCTTTTGTTCACACACGGCTACAGCGCGCTCCGTATCGCTGCGCTTTTGCTACTTGAGTTCGTACTCGCCGGCATCGACAGCATCCGTGGTGTCGTCCTTGGCCATCACCTCAGACACGAATTAAAATTTGTTGCGGCCCGAGTCGCCATCTGCATACTCTTGCGCGAACTCGTCACCATCGGCGCGAAAATTGATATCACTCGTGGGCTACCGATCATTCATTTAAATTTACTAGGCTACGATGAGCAAGCGCATCGTCGCGGCCCACAATCGCGCTTCGCGCATTGGGCCTTAAAAGGGATCGACGATGCAATAGGACGTATAGTGCGGGCGGCCAACTGCGCGGCCCGACGCGAGTACGACGTATGGATCTATTCCGATCATGGACAAGAGCACACCGAATCCTACGAGAATACGTTTGGCATACCGGTGGCGGAAGCAATCACGGCCGTCTTCCAATCGTTCGAACACGCCGAACAGCGCACCCATACGGATGAAATCAAAAGCATTCAAACGCAACGCGTGCGTCTACTCGGTGGAGGGAAAAGGACTAAGCAATTATTTCCTAGAACGACTAACAATGAAGAGAAAGCTAAAACTGATAACACATTCGGAGAACGGTTAGCGGCTGGAAGCAACGACGATGACAAAGAAGCGGGCGAACAAGATCCAAACCCACTGCGAGTCGTGGCGATGGGTCCGGTCGGTTTCATTTATTATTCAAGCGCAGTCGGCGAAACTGATTTCGCGTGCATCGCGCAACGGCTCGTCGCGGATGCGAATCTCGCGATAGTGTTACGCAAACTTGCTGACAACACAATCACCGCATGGACAGCCCGGGGTACTTTTAGCCTTCCCAAAGACGCCGATGAGGTGCTCGGCCCCGAGCACCCGTTCCTGATTGAAGCTTGCACCGACCTTATAGCGCTTTGTCAGCACAGGGATGCTGGGGATTTCGTGTTTTGTGGTTGGCGCTACGACGGTATGCCGAGCACGTATCCATTCGAAAACGGCTCGCACGCCGGTCCAGGAAGCGAGGAAACCAGCGCCTTCGCGCTCCTCCCGCAAGACACCGTACTACCCAGCCGCCCGCAACCATACTTGCGTCCGGAAAGCTTACGCGGCGCGGCGCTACACTTGCTGGCACGCGAAACCTTAGCTGATGTAGCGGCCGCACGTAGCGTTCGAGCCGCTTCCGGCACGTTGCGCCTGATGACTTACAACGTCCACAGTTGTATCGGCATGGACGGCAAGTTATCACCCGAAAGAATCGCGCGCATTATCACTAGATACGATGTCGATGTTGTTTGCTTACAAGAACTCGATGTCGGTCGCACGCGTACCAATGGTGTCGATCAAGCCCACACGATCGCGCGAAGCTTAGAAATGGATTTTCATTTTTATCCCAGCGTTCACTTGGAAGAAGAGCAATATGGCGATGCGATTCTGACCTCACTGCCGATGCGTTTGAACAAGGCGCAGCAACTGCCGAGCGCCGCGTCTAGATTTCAGCTCGAACCGCGCGGCGCGCTGTGGGTCACGATCGACTTCAACGGCCGCGACATCCAGTTGCTAAATACTCATCTCGGTCTGCTGCCAAGTGAGCGGGCCCAGCAAATGGACGCACTCGTCGGCGAGGCCTGGTTGAACCACCCCGATTGTACCGGCGCTCGCATTTTATGCGGCGACTTCAACGCTACACCCTCATCACCTGTGTGCCGAAAACTCGATCGACATTTAAGCGACGCGCAAGTCGAACTCGAAAATCATCGACCGCGCAAAACATTCTTCGGACGTTATCCGACTGCACGCATTGATCATGTTTATATCAGCAAGGAATTTCAGGTTCGCGATACTATGGTCCCGCGCGGAAATCTCGTGCAAGTAGCATCCGATCATCTTCCTCTCGTTGTAGAGCTAACGCTCGCGCCCTAGCCGGATATCGGCACGAATTGCGTGACGAACCGAGGCCTGGGTCCGCTGGAATTAAGCGATCAGTTGCACAAATTACGCTGAGCGAATTATCCAAGAAACCGTGCACGCCGATGTCTAAATTTACGCCGCGTGAAAGTCGAGCATCGGCGACGCTCGTTACGACAATTGAATTGATCTCCTTTAAACGTTCTGTGACGCTAGTGACCCTCACTGGTGTGATCGCGGCACAATTGAAAACGAGATCTGCGAATCGCACACATTCGGCATGCATATACCAGGGCCTGTTGATATTTCGGACAAGTCGCTGCTGAAGTCAGATTGGGGTCCAGCAAGGCAGAGCGAGCGTTGTGTAGCCGAGCTACCTGAGCGCGCGATAACGCCGCTGGACGCCAATGCGGCCTCAGCGCTGCGGGTTGCCCGTAAATATGCCGATCAAGGCGCGGCGAGCGCGGTTTGCTTGTTCCAAATGAGCGAGCCGCAACGCCGAGTGGCGAAAACAACAGCTCTTTTGAAATATTGCGTCGACGCACAGCAAGTGCGTTGCTTGAGTTCGCCCCACAAACCGATGGGACGATGTTCGCGTCCGCGAACTCGATGCGCTTCGCGCCCTTGCGACAAGACGCTCAGATAGTGACAAAGGAACCGGCCTGCGGCGGTGCTTCCGTTGTCGTCCTCGCCTAGCAGTCCAACGCTAGCGACAGAGCAATACAGGTAGCGCATAAGTTATCGGAACGAGGGGATACCCGTTCATCCGCTAGTCATAATTGATTCGGGCGCGGACGTGCACAAGATTGGCTAACAATTACACGTTGCGGTTGATAGAAGTAACCTGCCTATTCATTAGCTACGGATCCCCAAATTCAGCCGCATCGTTGAAACGGGGCGCTTTTAAAGGTCTGCGGTGATGGTGGTTCCCAGAGACCTGATCAAAGGCTCCTCTACACTGATCTCACACTCCCAGAAACGCTCGAAAGCCCCCTCCTCGTCTTCAAATAAAGGGCCGACGATAACGTCTTCCGTATCATTGAATTCCTGACCGGGATCAAATTGGGACCGGCTCGCTCGTGTTGTAGTGGCACGGTGAAGCGCATTCAAACGCAATGGAGGAAGAAATGGCTAGATCTTGGATCGTCGTCGCAGATAGCGCGCGGGTTCGCATCTTTGACGCGGATACGCAAACTCACGAACTTAGCGAGATCACCGAATTAGTTCACCCGGAAAGCCGAGCTCGATCTCACGAGCTTGGCTCCGGTCGACCAGGACGCACTTTCGAGCGTGTCGGTGGCGCCAGCCACGCCAAGTCGAAACAAGTTTCACCCCACGAACAAGAGGCCGACCTATTTGCACGTCATATAACCGAACGACTGAAGATTTCACACGCCGCCAGTGAATTCACGCGGTTGCGACTTTCTGCACCACCGGCATTTCTCGGGATACTACGCAAGCACCTGGACGACGAACTGACATCCGTGTTGGAAAAAACCATACCGAAGAATCTAGTGCACGAAACGCCCGACGCGATTGCGGTGCATTTCTTTGGTCAAAAGAAATCACGCGAATCAGTAGCGGACAAGTTATGAAAAAAACAGCGGAGACGTTCGAGGCGTTGCGCGAGTTTATGGTCGAGCGTCACGTGGCGGCGCGCGGGATCCACGATGAGAACGTATTGAATGCGTTGCGGATGGTGCGGCGCGAAGCGTTCGTGCCTGAGGAACTACAGGAATTCGCTTACGAAGATTCACCGTTGCCAATCGCCGAAGGCCAGACAATTTCCCAGCCCTATATTGTCGCTTTAATGATCGATGCCTTGGAACTTAAAGGCGGTGAAAAAGTGCTCGAAATCGGCGCTGGATCCGGCTACGCCGCCGCCGTTCTGGCGGAAATTGCAGGAAACGTCTACACCGTCGAGCGGCTGGCGCCTTTAGCAACGAAGGCAGCAGCGACCCTCGACGAGCTCGGTTATAAGAACGTGCACGTCCTCCACGGCGATGGCACAAAAGGCTGGCGCGACCACGCACCTTACGACGCGATCGTCGTGGCTGCGGGTGGTCCTTCAATACCGGACTCGTTAAAGTCGCAACTAAAAATTGGTGGCCGCCTAGTGATCCCGGTGGGTAGTGATCCGCGTGTTCAAGAATTGGTCCGCGTCGTGCGCCGAACGCAGGATCATTATGTGACCGAAGACATTGCCGACGTTCGTTTCGTGCCGCTTGTCGGCAGCGAAGGCTGGACCGACGAGCAACAGTTAACACTCGGACGTACGGCTGCGTCACCAAAGAAACGTCCATCCGACACGGACCTAATCGCCGAGATTAGTGCGTACGCCGAACCATTTGAATCGATCGAGTCGTGCAATTTAGAACCCCTACTCCAGCGGATCGGCGATAGCCGCATCGTACTCCTTGGTGAGGCCTCACACGGAACTTCCGAGTTCTACCGAATGCGCGCGCGTATCACTAAACACTTGATTGAGGAAAAGGGTTTTTCGTTTGTAGCAATCGAAGGTGACTGGCCGGACGTAGCGCGCATCGATCACTTCGTCCGGCATTTTGAATATCCGCCTGCCGAATGGGTGGCCTTCGCCCGCTTTCCGATGTGGATGTGGCGCAACCACGAGGTTCGTGAATTCGTCGACTGGCTGCGTTTGCACAACAGCGAGCGATCTCCAGACGTCCGCACTGCTTTTTATGGTCTGGACCTTTACAGCCTCTATAGTTCGATCCGGTCGATACTCGAGTATCTCGACACGGTCGATCCAAAGACGGCCGCGTCAGCCCGGCAACGCTACGGCTGTCTTACACCCTGGCAGTCCGATCCCGCCTCCTACGGCCAGGCGGTGTTAACCGGTCACTACCGGACATGCGAAAAAGAAGTGGTGGGAATGCTCGGGACAATCTTAGAGAAAGTTCAGACGTACACCAAGCAAGACGGCGAACGCTACCTCGACGCCATACAGAATGCCCGTTTAGTCGCCGACGCGGAACATTACTACCGCACGATGTATTACGGCTCGCGAGAGTCCTGGAATCTGCGCGACAGCCATATGTTTGAAACATTAGAATCCACATTGAAGCACCACGGCGCACATAGCAAAGCCGTCGTTTGGGCGCACAATTCGCATATTGGTGATGCTGCAGCGACCGAAATGTCTGCTCGCGGCGAATACAATATCGGCCAACTGTGCCGCAAAGCATATGGCCACGACGTGTACGCAGTGGGATTCGGTACCGACCATGGTACCGTCGCTGCCGCCTCCGACTGGGGTGCCCCTGTTGAGATTAAAACGGTTCGCCCGTCTATCGAAGGCAGTTTTGAGAAAATTTGTCACCTGTCAGGAATCGAAAATTTCTTACTGCCGCTACGGAATTTACGCAGTAGTGTTGCGAACGAAGGTCTCAATAAGCCGTTGTTGGAACGTGCGATCGGGGTCATCTACAGACCGGATACGGAACTTCAAAGTCATTACTTCCAAGCGATAGTACCCGCACAGTTCGATGAATATATTTGGTTCGACACTAGTAGCGCGGTCCGACCGATCGCAACCCACGAGCTCGAAGGATTACCGGATACCTATCCGTTCGGCTTGTAGAACCACGCGAGGATCAATCTGCTTAGCCACCCGTGCGACCCGAAGTTTCGCCAGAGCCGAACAGGTGTTTTTGTCCGGTCGCTAGACGTACGACGTTTCGTTTAGTGCGCGAAGAATGATCGTCGCGTTTACGGCGCGCTTGGCCCCAACCCAATTCGATCCGGACGCAAACGAAACTCGCGAAAAATCCAACTTGTTTCCGTCAACTAAGACAATTATCACCCCATGAGTCGCATATATCGATCCTGTGCCGTGCTTACGACGCCTGCTATTTTGCTTCTTTTCGTGCGATCAAAGTATGTTCACAACCAGAGTTCAATTACTCCCAAGACTAAATGGAGCGCCCGACATTGCCTTTCCGACAGGAGTAAACGCTAGTTCTCTAACTGGATTCTGAATGTATACGGCCGAACCTGTGACCCTGCGGATTATTGCTGTAACCAACGTTCCTTCCTAGCGCCTTGGTACATACCGCTACGCCGCTTAACAGTTCAGCAGATCAAACCTATATAGACCGGAGAACTCAGATTACGTGTCTGGACGAATAGGCAGATTCTGTCGCGTCTCGAGCGGCATAAGCATCCGATGAGCGGGGGAATTTCGAAAGCTATCGTCTTAACCAGAATCGCATTGCGAATTAGTGCTGCCGATAAATTGCTACTTAATTGCGTTCCAGCCCGCAACGAATACAGTAAAGCCGAAGTATGAATTGAAGTAAATGATTCAAGACATTCGCGACTGGATATAGAATTTCGCTACCGCGGTCATCTTCGTGGAATTTTCGACTACACGCGAAATGCTGTGGGTCCCGGTGCACCCTAGTGCGAATATCCTGGAAGTGATTGCGGACTTGTTGGGAGGACACATCCCTGAAGCGAAACTTGTCTCGCCTCAATAACACGGTGGTTCGCATTCCTCTACGGCGGTAGCGAATACCGACGACGTAATTTTGTGCTCCACAGTCTCCCTTAGGAATTCGCTAAGCAGTTTTCTTGATTAAGAAACGATAAACGTTGTCGTCCTCGCTGTACTCTAATAAGTCGTTACCCGTAGTCCGGCACAACGCTTGGAAATCTGCTACCGAACCCGGATCGGTTGAGAACACTTCTAAAGTGCCATCGGGCGGAACATTATTGAGCGCTTTCTTAGTTTTCAAGATCGGTAGTGGACAATTTAAGCCCTTCGTATCCAATACGACGTCAGCCATTTTTCTTCTCCATACAATTTCCAGATAAAAAGATTGATGTCAGATGGCCTAGCGCATTTGAGTTACATAGCGCACCGCCGATATCTTCACAGTAAATCATGAAGCCAATAATGTACTCAAACAAAGCCATTGTCATTTGGCGTGCAATTAGACGACCAAGCGCATGATCTGCACGCTATCCGAGAAAGACGGGCACGCGACCTATAAGGCGAATCCAGGCAGACATGCCTCGCGCTCGTGGGGATCCGCGAACCGGTTGGTGGCGATGGATTCTCAGAGCGCGGAGTGAATTCGCTGAAGGGATGCAATCTTTCATTCTCTATTATATAGAATGTCTGGACCTGGGCTCTCTGACCTCTGTTATGCGTCGAAGGCATCGCGCGAAAAGAATCATCAGGTACTAGAGACAAGTGATGCCTATCGTGCAGAAATGTAACGAGACCGAGGATCATCACTGAAATATGGAGAATCTAGACTTGTTGCAAGGCTTGCGCGAAGTTCGCACAGAGGCGGCACTAGCGATGTCAAAGCAGCAGTGGGCGGACATTGTGGATCACGTTCCCATGGATGAACGTCCGAGGCGGCGGTGCAATCTAAAAACCCGGCGGAAATTTCCGATCTGGGTAGTTGGTTTGCGCAAAGATGATCGGGGCGGATAGCCTGGTACTTGAGGTGAATACCGCATTGGTCGACAATCCGAACCTCGCCACTGATGATCCGTTTGAAGTCCGTTAGACGGCGATCACCCAGGCTAAAGATTGGGGCTCCGTAAAAGCAGCATTGCTTGCCGGCGCCGACGGTGCAAGTCCTTATGAATTAAGCATGAGTTTGCGAGCGGCGGATAGCCTTGGTTTTCGAAATTCGGATCTTTAGAACATTTTTATGATACAGACAAATCGTGTTGTTCGTGACGGCGTGCTGCTATGAAAGTAGATAAACTGAAAGACAAGGCAGCAGACGCCGCCAAGTTCCTTAAGTCGATGTCAAATGAGTCACGACTCCTGATCCTATGCAACTTAGCAGAAGGTGAGAAATCCGTAGGGGAGTTGCAATCACTCGTTGAACTAAGCCAATCGGCGCTATCCCAACACCTCGCGGTGCTACGCCGAGACGGGATCGTCGCAACCCGTCGAAGTTCGCAGACAATCTTCTATTGCCTCGCGAATGCACCGGCTCAAGAAATCATGCAAATTTTGTATGCTCATTTCTGCGGTACCGGATCGCCCCGACGTAAAAAAGCCTCGCGTAAGTCGTAAGCGTAGCCGTCGACGGACTTTCTTCTCCATAGTTTGTTATCGCGCAAGCCGTCAGCGTTTTAGCGCGATTACCGCGTTGTGCTGACTCAAGAAAATCTCGCCGCTTAAATGACTAAGGAACTCTGAACGATTGAGTTGATCCATGACTGGACCTTTCACTTCGCTCAGATGAAACTTTACGTCCGACGCCCCGAGACGCTCATTAATCGCCTCGAGCGATTCCAATGCACTCATATCGATATCGTTAATCGCCGAGCACATTAAGATCACGTGATTCACCAAGGGTCGTTCAGCAAGCTGACTGTAAATGAAATCTTCCAGATAACGCGCGTTCGCGAAATAGAGACTTTCATCGACTCGCAATATGAGAATATCTTCATCAGTGATCACTGCGTGACGCAGAACGTTCCTGAAGTGCTCCGTCCCAGCAACTCGCCCTACTTCTGCGATATGCGGCCGCGAAGATTTGTATAAGTGGATCAAAATTGAAATGACTACCCCAGCGCATACGCCTAGTTCGACGCCAAACCCCAAGGTGATAAGAATAGTCGCAGCGACCGCAGCGAAATCCCCTTTCGAATAAGTCCATGTTTTACTCAGAACTGAAAAATCCACCAGTGACAACACAGCAACAATGATCGTCGCGGCCAATGTCGCTTTGGGCAGGAAGTAAATGAGCGGCGTTAGGTACAGCGCAGCGAACGCGAGCCCAACCGCGGTGTAAGCACCAGCCGCCGGCGTGTCCGCTCCGGCGTCGAAGTTTATGACGGATCGTGAAAAGCCGCCGGTCACGGGGAAGCCACCCGTGAATGCAGCACCTACGTTCGCTGCACCGAGACCGATCAATTCTTGATTCGGGTCGATGCGTTGACGTTTCTTCGCGCCAAGGGTTTGTGCCACTGACACGGACTCGACGAATCCGATCACAGAGATCAACACCGCAGAGCCAATGATACTGGCCCAAAGTTCCATCGAGAAAGACGGTACGGTTAATGACGGAAGACCTTGCGGTACATCACCAACGACCGCGACGCCGTGACTAACGAGGTCTAACGACCAGACAATAAAGATCGTCAAGGTAATAGCCGCAACAGGCCCTGTCTTGGCTAAGACTTCGGCGACGCGGGGATTCATACCTGCTTGGATTAGGAACGGCTGCAACCGCTTTCTGATCCAGAATAGGAAGCCGGTAGTCGACACCCCGAGCACGAAAGTTGGCCAATTGATCGCATCAAGCTGTGTGAAAATCGAGCTCAACAATTCGATTAGGTTGTGGCCGGTGGCTTTCACTCCAATGAGATGCTTTACCTGACTCACGGCAATGATAATTCCGGAGGCGGTTATGAAGCCGGCGATGACGGGATGTGACAGAAAGTTGGCGAGGAACCCGAGTCGTAGGACGCCGAGGAGCAACAAAAACACTCCGGAAAGAAACGCCAACGTCAAAGCTGCCAGGATATATTCTGCGCTACCTGGCTCGGCAATGTGGCCTATCGCAATTGCCGTCATTAGAGAGACCACCGCGACCGGCCCTACCGCAAGCGTCCTACTCGTACCAAACATCGCGTAGATAATTATTGGCACTATCGATGCGTAGAGACCCATCTCAGCTGGAAGGCCCGCCAACAACGCGTAGGCCAACGATTGCGGGATCAGCATGATGGTCACGATCGCAGCCGCGAGCAGATCGTTAGAGAAAGCCCCTCGGTTATAGGTTGGGCCCCACTCAAGGATGGGGATGTAGTTTGACAGACGGCCTTTAAAGGATGATTTAGTCACCGCAGGAAAAGATCATGGTTGTCGCATCCGGTAAAAAAAAGCTGTCGTTTTGACACAATTGACCGTCCCAGGCGGTGCCGAACCCTAATTCCTAGTCGCTTACGTTGGCGAACGAATGACTGGGCGATGCGCGGATTGATGCTTGTCATTGATAGCTTGCCAGCGACCAGCGAAATAATTACCAACAAGAAATGCGGCGAGAAATATCACGGGTTCTAACGAACCTGTTGCAAGGGCAGCAATTGCAGGACCCGGGCAGTAGCCTGCGGCACCCCAACCAAGCCCGAAAATTACCGCACCAGAGATCAGCTGCTTATCAATTTTGTCATTATCCGGCACCGCGAATCGCTCGCCGAGAAGCGGCTTAGGCAAACGTAAAACACGACGGAAAGTTAATAACGTAACAAACACACCGCCGCCCATAACAAACGCAAGGCTCGGATCCCAATTTCCGGCAATATCTAAAAACCCCAATACTTTCTCCGGATTCATCATCTGGGAGATTGCCAAACCTAAGCCGAAAATCACTCCAGTGACTAATGCAACAATATGGCGGCTCACAACACTCCTCCTAGTACATGTCGAATCACGAATGTGGTGACGAGCGCAATCGCAAAAAATGTCGCGGTAGCTGCCAACGATCGAGTGGATGTCCGGCCAAGGCCGCACACGCCATGACCGCTCGTGCATCCGTTACCAATATTTGTACCGAAACCAACGAGGATCCCAGCAACGACCAATACGGGGATCGGAAAATCGACTCGCGGCACGAAATTGGGTCCAACTCCGTACCACCAAATCCCGGCGCCACCAACAAGACCGATGAGAAAAAGAATCCGCGATAGCTGATCAGGCGTGCGCATGCTCATGGCGCCGCGGAAGATCCCGCTGATTCCGGCGATTTGTCCGTTCATCCACAGCAGCAGAGTCGCCGAGCTGCCGATCAGAATTCCGCCGATTAGGGCGGCGTACGGAGTGAAGTTTTCCATTGGTTCTCCTTTTGTTATCGTCGCAATTGGACCGATAAGCTACGGAAGTAATCTGACACATATAATATAAGACATATCTAATATAAACAAGATGGGTCGTCTTTGATTTCATGATCACGATCAAGAATTGTTAAAAAGGGGTAGCAAAAAGGCGGATTTCGATCGCATAGCGCACGATCTCGCGCGATATGTGGTTCGACATATGGGATCGCGAAACTCAATCGGACCAATTTAGGTGGCGCCCGCAGTAACATTCAGCTCTGAACGATCGCCGTCATTCTCACGGCTTAAATTGAAATGAGCTATCGGCGAATGCATCCCTGCGCGGTCGATTCTCCGATAGCGCTTCCATAGCGAGTCCCTTGCAGGTTGAAATCCTATACACCATCAAGATGAGATTTAATGCCGAATTCAGGACACACCTCGTTGGCAAATAGCTCAATCGTGCGCAAACCCTCGGCCTTAGGGATCATCCCCCAGTGGAAGAGCCACCCGAGATAATCAATCGGTAACTCGACCAAAAGAGTTTCCATTTGTCGCTTCACATCGTCAACCGTACCCGCAATCAGCAGTCCACTATTCACGAGTCGGCCCGCCAGATGTTCGCCAGGTTTCGGCACCGGAGAGATCTCCATACCTTCGGAGTGGAGATGGTGCTCAACGTGCGTGATTCCCCAGTAGCCGAGTTCGTCTGCCGCCTGGCAAAGCTCGATCATCCCTTGGAGCATGTCCTGGTACGCATCGTTATTGCGACCGATGGGCCGCTTCGCCAGCATCTCGGCTTCGGCGCCTAGCGACGGATAGACTTGTAGAATGACCTCGGGCATGACCGACTCCTATTGAGTAATTGAGGTTAAGTAATGTGATTTAAATGGAGTCGGGTTTCATCGTCTTTATAACGCTGATGTTTTTATCGATTGAGCGTCTCAGGATGGATGTGTTTCTCACCCAGATTAATGTCGATATCGACAGGTTGGTTGTTGCGGGGCGACTACCCAATGACGGTAGTTCCGCCGGTTTATATTTATTTCCCCAGATCAACTACCTGGCGATGCCCAAACACGCTATAAACACGCGGAACATCCCGGGGTTCTACCAACGGGCAGCGGGTAGCCTAGCACCTTGTATCTGTCCATGGCTCAGCCGTTATTTTCAATAACGCTCAGGGTGCGCCGGAGCTGCGCGAAATCTCAGTCTTCCAATCGGCAAAATCGAATCCAGACACGCTGTCAGATAATCACGGCGATTAGCCTGTTTCGCGGCCCCCCTCCGCCGAATCTTGAACTACAATCAAACGCTCAAACCCAATTAGTTAACAGGAGGCTCCGATGACGTGCCAAGTCGCACTAGAACTCAAGACCGAGCCTGACTGCGTCGATAAAGCCCGTGATTGGTTCACAAGCATACTGCCAGACACGCGCGGATTCGCAGGCTTTGTGACCTTACACATCGGACAGAATCAGGACGACCCAACGGAACTCTTAGTCGTTGAACAATGGGATTTCCGCGAAGCGTATGAGAAGTATCTTGGCTGGAGAACTGAACGCGGCGACATGGAAGCCATCGCGGGCATGGTAGCTACAGAACCGAAGATCCGCTTCTTCGACTACTTCGGCGTCTAGAACCCTCCGCAACTTAGCGGTCGTGCCAAGTTGCGCGGCCTCCAGGATGCGTTCACACGAGTTCTCGCGGTTTTATTCCCGGACAATGATTTCAACGCGCGACAGCGTTAGTACGAAAGTTTAAGGACCTTCGAATCCGAAACACTCGTGAGTGGTTACGGCGATAGATGGACTGTTGAGATTTAGCATCGATAGACCTTGCGCCAATTCCAGATAAGCCGAACTCGAAAGATGATGTAGGAATGTAAACACTATGACGACTGTTGAACTGAATCACGCGCTTCCAAGTCTCGACGGGAAACCCACTTATGCTTACGACGGCAGTTTTAAAGAGCTTCCGCAAGGCGTAACGCAGCGGCACAATGGTCGCTCACAAATGGTGCTTATTGACCTGCACGATGGTCGCGCGCTGGCACCGCTTCCGTCATTGACGAAGAACGGATTCGTCTTCGCCGATAGTTTTACGCCCAAAGTTGACCTGCAAAGCGATGGGCTTAACTCCGATGAAATAATCGCGAAGTACTATCCCCAAGTAGGCGCCTTGGTCACCGAAGCACTTGGCGTGGCGAACGTGAGACGCGCTATCGTATTCGACCATACCATCCGATCGGTCGCACGCCGTGAACGCGGCGAAAAAGAAACAAACGGCGAGAACGTTGGCGGCTACGCGAATGGTGCTCACAACGACAACAGCAGCGCTTCAGCCAAAACTCGAGTTCGATTGTTAGCAAAAACCAAAGCGCAAGGTGGCAGCGTTACCTTGCCGGCACCACCGCTAACTGATGAAGACGCCGAACGAATTGCGAACAGCCACTTTGGTATTTTTAACGTGTGGCGCCATTTTCGTACAGACTACCCCGTCCGAGACTACCCCCTCGTGGTGCTCGACGCCGCCACGACCCGGCCATCGGATTTTCAAATTGCGAAGTACATCTATCCGCATAGGGTCGGAGAAGTCGTTAACGTCCTACACCAGTCGCGGCATCGATGGATCTTCTACGACCAAATGCGCCATGACGAAGCACTCGTGTTCAAGATATTCGACACCGCCACAGAACTTGGATTGTCGACTATCCAAGCGTGCCCGCCGCACACTGCGCACACATCGTGTCGACTGCCTGATGCAGACGCGCTGACACCGCCGCGTGAATCCATCGAATGCCGTGTATTGATCGAATTCAATCCAACCACGAGGACGTAATTCCCGGTCCATTGAGATTGCAACTTCACACCTTAGATTGTCGCGCGTTCCTATTACGCCAACAGAGAGCGCGGATTTTTCCGCAGGTACTATCCCCCGACTAACGGGTTGCCACGGTTTCTGAGCGGGAAATTGATTTTCCCACAATCAGAGATTACTTCGATTCAATTTAGAGCACCGGTGTACCAGGATCCATCCCAAGCAATACGCGACCATACATCTCACTCGATGCTTCAAAGTCCATCGCCGCGTGCGTTCGCAAAACGTTCGAATCTCGGAAGAAGCGCTGCAAGGCGACGTCATCCATAAACGAGCTACCGCCTGCGCCATGCATAAGATCGTTGACCGCATCAGAGCACATTTTATTGACCAGACCGCAGCGCATGCGAATATCGGCGCGGTCTTGCAGGCTGAGACCGCCACTCGCACTCTTTTGTATGGTTCGTGCCGTAATGGAATCGACCATGTCGTCAATCGCATCGGCCGTCGCGCGACCGCGCGCGAGCCGCATCTGCGAGCTCGGCTTAGCCGCAACCCCGGTGCCTGTATAGGTATTGATTCGTCTTTCAGTAATTTCCTGAAAATTCTCGACCATGCCACGCAAAATCCCGGACACCACCGCCATCCCTTCGAAAAAAATGATTGCCGCAGCTGGCATCTGGAATACTGGACTATCATAAAGTCTCGACCCAAAATGCGAGCCGTCCAAAAAATCCTTAAAAGGCAACATGTGATGCTCAGGAACAAAAACGTTGTCGACCTTAACATCGCAGCTACCCGTGCCGCGCATGCCCGCGATATACCAATTGTCGATCAATTCCACGTTCTCTCGAGGGATGCAAAATAGTAGTAACTCGGGCTCTGCATCGCTGGCGGCATAAATCGCTGTAAAAAAGACGTAGGTCGCGTGGGTTGCACCGGAACTCCAAGACTGCTGGCCGGTCACTTCGTATCCCCCGTTAACTTTGACAGCCTGAGCAGTTGGTGAAATCTGAGCTGAACTGCGTTGATAAGGATTCTCGGCAAAAACTTCGTCTTGTGATTCCTGCGGAAACACGGAGTGAAACCAGTTATGTCCAATAAAAAAGGCGCTCACCCAACCTGTTGAAGCACATGCCGACGAAATAATTCGCGACACCGACACCAAGGTATCAATATGCAACTCATGACCACCGTACCGCTTAGGTGTCAGAATTTGTAGGAAGCCTGCGTCAGTCAAGTCGGTCATGGTTTCGTCGAGGGGTGCTCGATTGTCTTCTGTTGCCGCAGCTCGGGACGCCAATACCGGTTTCAACTCACGCGCACGACCGATTAACTCGTTTGCTAAATCCATACAGACCTCCATCGAATCACAACACAGGAACCCGCATTTGGCGCAGGCATAAGATTTCGTTGGCCGATAAGGAAGTCGGTGAATTGCTTCTGACGGTTGTAATGCAGAGGCAATTGCGCTCATCGGTGAGTCGACCAAGGAATAGCGTAAGCCACTCGAAATGTGACTGCAAACATCACGCTGTTTTCGTTCCGTGGAGGGCAACTGCAAATAATTTTTGTGCTAATCACAGGGGCCGAATCGAACCTCGACGATCTTCATACCTAAGCCCCAACGATAGCCCTTGGGACGTTGGTCAATCGCAAGCGACTGCCGGAACGATCAAGTGACCGCGGTCGGTGCAATACGGTTGTCGATAAGGAGAATCATGTAATGCTCCGATTGACCTCAGGCGAAAGTGTCGTTCGAGCTACGTGTGGACATTCGGATAGTGGAAAGTTGAATGTTCGGTGCACCGAACATTCAACTTGATCGCTTGTGCACGAGCAGAATTCGCCAATATGGCGGCGAATTCTACCCAGCGTCATCGTCAATAAATCTGCATCGCACGCTCATGGTTTTAGTCGTCGCGCAAGGAATATCGAATTCGGCGCAAATGCTTTGGTATTAAGGTAGCTGTTAGCAAGTACAGGGCTGGTGTTCGCGGTTGGAGCTGTAAATCGAGCTAATTAAGCTTACTATCCAAGCAGCGCGTCGGGCACAATTTGAAATTGGGCAATTTAGCCTACGTAATTTGCCTGTACAAAAGCGCACTAGCAGTTGACAACTTATGACGTCCCCCTCGGATCAGGACCCGCCGAACGATCTTCACGTCGATCCATCGGGCGCTATACCCGACAATTTCTTCCGTAATATTATCGACAACATCCCGGGCGCAGTCCTCCGCTATCGGATTAAAGCAGATGGTTCAGATGATTTTCTATATATCAGCGACGCGGCCGCGGAGTTATGGGGCATATCGAAGGAACGCGCACTCGCTGCCGTAGATTCGATTTGGTCACTGGTGCTGATTGACGACATGCCGGACGTGCGCCAAAAACTGGAAGATTCTGCTCGAGACTTAAACCTATTCGATCATCAATGGCGGATTACGCCTACCCATGGCGGCATAAAGTCACTGCATGGAATCGGCCGTCCCGAACGAAGAAAAGATGGCAGCATTATCTGGGACACCTTAATTCTTGACGTCACTGACCTCAAACGCGCACAAGAAAATTTGCAAGTAGCCGTTGCGACATCGCGACAAGGGCTATGGCAGTGGCAACCAGACGGGGATCGACTCTTACCTCTAGAGAATTGGTTGGCCATGACTGGCTACAATCTGGGAGAGGTCGGCAGTATGGCTGCATGTTACGAGCGCGGCATTGTGCATTGTGCTGATAGAGCCAATGTTGCCGAATATCTTGAATCACTCGCACATGGTGATCAAAATGAAGCAGAAATTGAATTTCGCATCCGTAAGAAAAACGGCGACTACTTTTGGGCACTAACGCGGGCGCGGGTCGCCGAGCGCGATGCGCATGGCGCTGCCATTTATATAATCGGTTCGAACATCGACATATCAGCACAAAAAAGAGTCGAAGAACAATTACGGATCGCCGCATCCGCATTTGAATCACACGGCCCAATGATAATTACCGATCCGCAAGCTCGCGTTCTACAAGTAAATGAGGCGTTTACCGAAGTTCTGCAATACACATCCAAGGACGTAATCGGGAATGATCTGAACTTCCTGCGTTCGAGCCGCCACGACGCTGCCTACTACGAAGATATGGCCTTAAGATTAGCGCAACAAAAGCGCTGGTCAGGGGAGGTGTGGCGGCGACGCAAGGACGGGGTCGAAATACCCATGTGGTTAAATATAACTGTCGTTGTAGATGAACAAGGAAACACGACCCACCATGTTGCATCGATGCTCGATATCTCACCCAGAATCCTGGCCGAAGAGGAAGTAGAGCGACTTGCCTTTCACGACGCTTTAACCGGCCTACCCAATCGTCGTTATTTAATTAGTCGAATTGACGCTGCCGTCGCCGTTGCACGACGACGCGGAACCGAGGGCGCTCTGCTATTTTTAGATCTCGATCATTTTAAAACCATCAATGACTCTATGGGTCACGCCGCCGGCGACGAGCTGCTCACTGAAGCCGCAACCCGATTACAGAAGCTGATCCGGCAAGAAGATGTGGTGAGCCGTCTTGGCGGCGACGAATTCGTCTTATTGATAGCGGACGCCGGCCCGCAAGACGTTCTTGGACAGAGCACTGCAAACAAGTTCATCAATGGGGTTGCAGCCCGCATCGCCGATGAGCTTAGGCGGCCGTTCATGATACAAGGGCGTGAAATTCGTATCACGGCAACAATTGGTATATCGATGTATCCCCAAGACTTGGATGACCCGTCCGATTACTTGCGCTTCGCCGATACCGCTATGTACCAAGGTAAAACTGAAGGCCGAAATACCTTTCGGTTCTACCGCCCGGATATGGCGCGGCGGGCAAACGCTAAACTCGAAATGCAGCAAGATTTGCAACTGGCCCTGAGTGCGGGGCAATTCGAACTGTACTATCAACCTCAGGTCCTTGCGGGAGTCGACGGTTTCGCAGCGGAAGGACTCATCCGCTGGCGACACCCAGCGCGTGGATACATTGCGCCACTGGAATTCATTCCGATCGCCGAAGAATGTGGATTAATCCGAGACATTGGGGCATGGGTTATAGAATGTGCTTGTAAGCAGCTGAGCGCGTGGCGCGACGTGGGCGCCCTAAGCAAGCCGACTTATCTGGCGGTTAATGTGAGCTACTTGCAATTTCGCGAGGGCGACTTTGTGGAAAAACTGAGAGCACATTGTCAGCGACACAGCGTGTCTCCTGACACTATCGTGCTCGAATTGACCGAACGCGCGGTCGTTGAGAATTTCGATGAAACCGTCGCAAAGATGCGACGCCTTCGAGATTTGGGATTCCGCATATCGCTGGATGATTTCGGCAGCGGCTATTCGTCGTTATCGTACTTGCGGAGATTGCCGCTCGACCAAATCAAGATAGATCAGGCGTTTGTTGCAGATATTGGCAATGACAAAAAAGCGGAGGCCATTGCCAGAACGATCATAGCGCTAGGCGAAAATCTGGGGCTCGATATTGTCGCCGAAGGCGTTGAAACCCAGACACAATTCAATTTTCTTCGTGAATACGGCTGCTCAATTTTTCAAGGTTTCTTATTTAGCAAAGCGTTACCCCTAAATGAATTTGAGATCTACATCGCTAACTCGTCATATCGTTAAATTAAGTCGACGCTCAACCGCTTATTTCGATCATTTCCGTTTCGGTACGTAGTCCGAAAAACCACGGAACTGCGACCGATTTGACCATAAGCACGATAAGCATAATTGGACTCAGTCGACCCGTGCAACGTACCGTTCTTACTTCATTCGCGCTCAACTGGTGACGCGGCGTGTCTACAACGACGTGACAAGGAATCTCGTCAACGCGTTGCCACGGGATCCTTTTTCGCGTGGCAAGTTGAGATTCGCGATCACAAAGATCGTCTGTGTTGTGTCTCGCGCCTCACGCTCGCAGTTTTACGCGAGTAAATCGCGTTCGCGACAGATCGCAGCTTCGTTAATGCAAAGTGTTTGGCGAATCGTTGGCCAAGCTCGCAACAGCATTCGCAACCCCGGTCGCCGAGGGATAGACGATGAGTACGCGACGCAACGCTGCCTGCGCCGCATCTTGCGCATCGTTGCGCATACAAATCTGCGCGAATCCGCTGAGTGCCCCGAAATGGCGTGGCTCGAGTACTAGGGTTTGGTAAATATCTCGAATGCTGGCGGAATCGTTACCGAGGAGGAACTGCGCTGTCGCGCGCTTATTCCAGGCTTCAGCCCAAAGCGGATAGTGGTCTATCAAGCTGTCGAATTCCGCAATAGCAGTCTTAACGTTACCTTTGCCAAACACTTGCGTCGCATGTTGCATCTCGAGCTTCGCCGCCGATTCTGGATGGTCCGACCAGATCGTCCAAATTTCTGATTCTGCCTCCGCACGCACAGCGTCGTCGCCGACGCGAAGCTTTTCGAAAGCTTTTGCCAGTTCGTCCAAACGGTGCGCATTAGCTGGTCCAGCAGGCGTGGTTGCTAACAATTCAACCACCCGCCAGACTTCACTATGAACGGTGCCGGAATTATCGTCTGATGCCATAGTTAATCCCACGAAGAACTTACGTTGTCACGGTCGCAAAGCGGCTAACTGGAGATGCCACGCCCGTGCCCGTTCGGCCGACTAGGATCTTAGTACGGTGCCGGCGCCACTCGTCTGCAAACTACCTTCGGCGTAAATCACCTCACCATTAACGATGGTGTGCTCCACACCTCTTGACGGCATGACCATGCGTTTTCCGCCGCCCGGTAAATCGAAGCGCTTTTCGCCGCGGTTGCTCGAACCAATGGTACTCGGATCGAATATTGTGATGTCGGCCGCGAGCCCTTCGCGCAAGCGCCCGCGATCGGTGATTCCGTAGAAATCTGCGGGATCCGACGTTAACCGTCGTACACCTTCTTCGAGCGACATAATTCCGCGTTCGCGAACCCATGTTCCGAGGAAATATGTTGGATAACCACAGTCACACAACATATCGACATGCGCGCCGCCATCACCGAGGCCGATGAGAACCGACCGATCGCTCAGTAACTCCGTCATGCGGTCGACCCGCCGATTGTAGGCTGTCATGGTGAATTCAAGATCTAGATCGTCGGCCAGCGTGATGTCCAAAAACGCATCTACACCATCCTTACCCTGGGCAGCGGCGATTTCCGCGACGGTCTGCCCTTCAAAATTCTTCAGCTCGGGGGACTGACATTCATGCAGGGTGATTCGATCCCAACTTCCCGCAGCGAGAGGTTGTTTCAATTCTTCGCGAAATTGATCGCGAAACGCGCGATCGGCATAGACCGCGCGTTGCGCTTCTTTCGACTTGTCCGCGAATACTCTTTGCCACGACGGAAAAGACGCGAACGAGAACGGACTACGCATACTGATCTCGCGAGTTAACGGCAGTGGCGAGGTCTGTGGTCGTGCGCCTTTCGCGATCATTGGCGCAATGCGAGCCATAGTTGTGCGTACTGCTTCAGGTAAATCTTCGCGATCGAACATCGCAATGAATGTCACCGGCCGCCCGCTCTCATCAAGTAAGAAATCGAGCAGCGAAACTTGCTCTTCGTCGAGAACGGAAATCTGTCGGGTCAACGCGATTTCGATGGCACCCTTACCGCGGTTCTTAAGCATGTTCGAATACGCTTTGAGTTCCGCACGGCTCGCGTTGCGGCACGCAAGCGGCCGTCCATTGAAGCCTAAGTGTTGATTCAAAATGGTGCTTGAGAACCCAAGCGCCCCTGCGTCGACGGCTTCTCCCAACAACCGTGCGATTTGAATCGTTTCGTCGGCCGTCGCGGCGCGCTCAATTGATTCGTCGCCCATCACATAGTGTCTGAACGGAGTCAGTGGTGCCATGAATCCGAGATTCACAGAAGGTTTACGTCGCGCCGCGGCGTCGAGGTATTCGGGGAAGGTTTCCCAGTCCCAAGTAATACCCTTATTCAGCACATCGAAAGGTATCGATTCGACGTTAACCAAATCATGCATCGCAACATTGCGCGCCGCCGGCAAACACGGCGCGATGCCAACACCACAGTTACCCATGATCACGCTTGTGACGCCATGCCACGGCGACGGCGTGACGGCGCCGTCCCAACAGATTTGCGCGTCATAGTGAGTATGTGGATCGATAAACCCCGGGCTCACCACGCAGTCGCTCGCGTCGATTGTCTTTCTCGCCGGACCGGATAGTTTACCGATGGCGGAAATTTTTCCCGCGCTAACGGCGATATCGGCCCGCGCTCCAGGCGCTCCGGTCCCGTCAACGACCAATCCGTTTTTGATCAGCAAGTCATAAGCCATTTATGCGTTCCTTATTGGGTTGGCGATCGCAAATTGACAAGTACCCGATAATGCAATCAGGGACAGTTAGCCTATTGTCGCTCGAAAACGGCGATCCGCACAGTTCCGTTTAAGCTGTCTTGAAGACCGAGTGTGCCTTCGCACGTCGGCTTTTTGCTACCGAACAGAAGCGCGAGAGCCAGTCGTTGCTGATAACACCGGTGCAGATGGCAATTATGCTGGCGAGAATTCCTTGCAACTGCAAGCGTCTAAGAATTGCCTATAGTCTTTTGGCAGTGCGTAGGACGGGAAGCACGTTTGCGGTCGCTTCCATTGCGCAACGCCTGGGGGCGGTTGCGCGCAAAGTTCGTTGATTCTTCGTCCATTAAAATCAATTGGGACAGACCTATTTAGTTAGACAGTCAATCTAGCGAATAAGCCCGTCCCTTTCACTGTGCACGCTGAACATCCGGGGCCTACCGACCGAGTCTGACCCTATTGGTTTCTTACTATTGGCTTCTTATCTTTCGAGTCCGGCAGTATCCGTTGCCCGTTGCGATGCCGTACTGCGGAATGCGCTTAAGCCGAGCCCCACCATACCGCTGAAGAACAGCACGAACCCTGCCGGCACAGGGACCACGGTGGGAGCACCCAGCAAACCATTGTCTGATCCAGACAGGACCACGCCTTCGGGTAAGTCAACCGAAAGCGCGGCTGTGTTGGAGAAATCTACGTCTATTCGCGCAGCATCATCAACGCCAAAATAAACCATACTCAATGAGGTGAACAAATCCACTGATGCGCTCGCTCCTGCCAACGACGCGGTCACACTCAGCGTAGTTGCATGATTCCCATTCGCGGTGAACGCGACTTGATTCGACGGGAAGCCGGTCGCACGCAGAAACGCACTGATGTTTCCTGCGGTGCCTGCGCTGTTATTAAGCGAGCCTGTGACATCGAGATTAAACACGACTTCGTACGGCGCTCCGGATTCGGAAGTGAATCGCAATGTGTCCTGCAAAACACCTTGCGAGGAAAAGACCCCAAAAGCTTCTGTTGGAGTGCTTAAACCCTGTCCCGAGTTGTTGTCGAATGTGGTCTTAACTTTGATTTCGCCACTCGCTACGTCGGCGGATGTGTCGTAGCTGAAATTAACATCAAAGAACTCACCCACAATGCTGCCGAAAATACCCTGATCATCGGATCCCACAATTGAAGCTGTACCGGGACCACCGAACACTTGATTAAGCTGAAAGAAATCATCGATTTCATCGCCATCGACGTCGACGAAGAGATTTGCGGTGGCGGCGCTGGCATGGACGGCAAGTGGGCCGAAAGTCAACGCGAGTGCAAAAAGCACAAGTAGTGGAAAT